>DAOUDE010000100.1:0-222669 GCA_034431475.1 Thermomicrobiales bacterium
GACCTCGGGTTCGACAGCGTCTCGGCGAACAGCATGGACGCGGTCGGCGACCGGGACTTCATTCTCGACACGCTCTACGCCTGCGCCATGATCGCAATGCATATCTCGCGGCTCTCCGAGGAAATCATCCTCTGGACATCCGCCGAGTTCCGCTTCCTCATCCTCTCCGACGCCTTCTCAACTGGCAGCTCGATCATGCCTCAGAAGAAGAACGCCGATATCGCGGAACTGGCGCGCGGCAAGACGGGCCGCGTCTACGGGAACCTCGTCGCCCTGCTGACCACGATGAAGGGCACACCCATGACCTTCAACAAGGACTTCCAGGAGGACAAGGAGGTGCTCTTCGACTCTGTAGACACCGTCCTGGCGACTCTGGACGTACTGCCGCCGATGATCCGCACCGGAACCTGGCAGGCGCAACGCATGGCGGATGCGGCTATCGCCGACTTCTCGCTCGCCACCGACGCGGCGGACCTGCTGGCGCGGCGCGGTGTGCCGTTCCGCGAGGCCCACGCGATCACTGGCAAACTGGTGGCAGATTGCATCGCGGCCGGAAAAACGTTCAGCGACCTTAGCGACGCCGAGTGGGCAGCGGTCCACCCCGTTTTCGCGGCGGAGCGGCCACCACTGACGGCCATGGAAAGCTTGCGGTCCCGCGACGTGGCTGGTGGGGTGGCTCCGAACCGCACAGCGGAGCAACTCCAGGGCGTCCGCGCCTGGCTCGGCGCCTCCCGGGCTGAGGTGAACGCCCGGGCTGACCTGCGCGAGACCATGATGGCCGCTCCAGCCTCATAAGCGATCATGGCTCTCTGGCAGACCGCATCCTCCGCTAGCGATTGGCAGACGGACCTCGATATCCGGGTGGCGCGCACGCGCACACCGGCCGATCTTGACGCGGCGCTGGACATCCGGCGGCGCGTCTTCGCCGTGGAGCAGCGCGTGGCGGACCTGCGCGTTTCTGACCCGGACGACTCGCGCAGCATCATCGCCCTCGCCCGCGTCATGACGGACGACGGCCTGGTTCCAGTCAGTACCGGGCGCCTCACGCTCTCACCGCTCACTGGGGGTCCCGCGCTCGTCGCCTGGGTCGCCACGCTTCCTGAGTGGCGCGGCCACGGGGTCGCTCATGAGGTGATGGAGTTCCTGCTCCACGAGGCCGAGAAGGCTGGAACGCAGCAAGTGGTACTCGCCGCGCAGGCTCACGCCGAATCGTTTTACCTCCGGCTGGGCTTCACACCCGCCGGGCCGCTCTACGACGTGCGCGGTATCCCGCACCTGCGCATGACCTGGCAGAAGCGCCGGCGCTGACGCTCGCTTCCGATCCCCTTTCCGCCCCTCTCGAACGCTCCAGCCCCACTGACGCAGCGCAACCGCCAAAGTGGCGTGGCCTCGCCCGGCGACCCCACTTCGCACGCCGCGCGATTCTCATGCCACTCACCGTGACACTTTTTGCCACCCAGCGTCTACCTTGATGATTGGGCCATCTCCGTCGATGCCGATTCGTCCACGTTCCCCAGCGGAGGCTGCCGATGGCGCACACGCTCACCGTCCGCTCCACTGCCGAGCGCCCGCCTGCGCCCGATGTGGGGCCTGGAGACGCGACCCTGGTGCTGGCCGCCAAACGTGAGCGGGCCGCATTTGCGCCGCTCTATCAGCGCTACGTCGATCCCATCTATCGCTATTGCTACCGGTGCCTTGGCAATCGACACACAGCCGAAGACGCTACCAGCCTTATTTTCACCAAGGCGCTGGCAGCGCTCGCCACCTGCCACGATGGCCATTTTCGGTCGTGGCTGTTCAGCATCGCGCACAACGTGATTGTGGATGTGCGCCGGGAACGGCAACCGTGGGAGCCACTCCTGGCCGCCGAAGCCGTACCGGACCCGGCGCCACAGTGCTCCCCGGAGATACAGGCGCTCGCGGCCGATGACGCCTACACCTTGCGCAGCCTGCTCGCGCACCTGCCTCCGGATCAGCGCGAACTGCTGGAATTGCGGCTGTCGGGCCTGAGCGACATCGAGATCGCGCACGTGCTCGGCCGGAGCCACGGCGCGGTGCGCACCAGCCAGTACCGCGCCATTGCCCGCCTCCGCGCAGTCGCCGGCACCCACGTGCCTCGCGCAAAGGACGCAACGGCATGACGACGTATGAGCGAAACCAGATCAACGCGCTCGACGAGTTCTGGAATGCACACAATCGTGACGCGACAGAACTTCCTCCCCAGAACCTCGATCCCCACATCCAGGCAACCGTCCGCGATCTCCACAGTCTCGATGACACACACGCACCCGATCCGTCATTCGTCCGTCTCCTGGAGAAGCAGTTGATGACCAGCCACGTGTCAGCTCTTTCTGAAAGCGGACAGAACATCCTTCGTCTGCCGGTCGCTGCGGGACCCGTGCCACGGAACTCGGTGCCACGATCACGGATGCCAACTGAACAATCCCATTGGCCATGGCGTGGGGCGCTGGTTGCACTGGTTCTACTCATGCTGGCTGGCGTAGTGGTTTGGGCGGGACGCGCATTCCAGCTCCAGGCGCCAGAACACGCCGGACTTGTGCTGCCAGCACTCGAACTCTCGGTCGAGCCCTCTCTCGCTTTCAAGCGCGAAATCACCGGCGGAGAGGTTCCGCTTGTTCAGCCAGCCGGCATGGCCGTAGCCGAAGATGGGCGGCTCTTCGTCGTAGACGTGGCCAACGACAGTATTCGCGTGTTCGATGCTGAAGGCGAACCAATCGCCACGTGGGGCGGGACAGGCGACGGACCCGGGAAGTTGCTGTTTAGCGTCGCAGGTTGGGGTGATTTAGCCATAGCTCCAGACGGAAACATTGTCGTGGTGGATCCGGCAAGAAATGAGATCCAGGAATTCACCTCCGCCGGCTCATTGCTCCGCACGTGGGGCGGACTTGGCAGTGAGGCCGGTCAATTTCTGGATCCGTTTGGGATCGCAATTGACCAGAAGGGCGTTGTTTATGTCGCTGACTATACGAATCACCGGGTGCAAGTCTTTGACGAGAGTGGCACGTTCCTAGCTGAATGGGATGGCACGAAAGGCGGAGGGACTCCGCTGGCCGGCCCCACTGACGTGGCTATCGGCGTGGACGGCACCGTGTGGGTCACAGACGACATATTGCAGCGCGTAGTGGGATTTCGCCCCGATGGCACCGTCGCGGTCAGTTTTGGCAGCATCGGTGACGCAGCGGGCAAACTTCATGGACCCCGGGGGATCGCGGTCGACTCCGAGAACATTCTTTACGTCGCTGAATACGGCTCGGATCGCATTCAGGCCTTCGCGCCGGATGGGACGTCTCTTGCAGTCTTCAGTGCTCCCGGGACCGAGCCTGGGCAATTTCCCAAGCCAATTTACATGGCGTTTGGCTCAGATGGATCGCTCTATGTCGCTGACGAAGGGAATCAACGTTTGCAGGAGTTCCAGGTCGTGAAGAGCGCCTCCTAGAATAGGCGGAACGTTCCAACCGACGACGTGAGACCGCACGACGAGTAGCAGTCAGCGCGGAAAATTGCAGTCTGGCCGCTTGGTCATGACGGCAAAGAACACATGAAAAGTGGAGGCGCTAACCCCAACTGGACGGCTCCGTGCCGAACATGCGGTCTCCTGCGTCGCCAAGGCCGGGCCGGATGTAGGCATTTTCGTCCAGTTGCCGGTCAAGCAGGGCGACGTGGACCGGAACGTCGGGGTGGTCCTGCAGGAGCCGCTGCACGCCTTCTGGCGCGGCGATCAGCCCGACGAAAATGACCTGCGGTGCACCCCAGCCCTTGAGCGTTGAGATGGCAGCGGTTGCGGAGCCGCCGGTCGCCAGCATCGGATCGAGCACGATCACGAGGTCGTCCGGGCAGATCTCCGGCAGTCGGTTGTAATAGCTCTCCGGCTTGTGAGTCTCTTCGTCGCGGCGCAGCCCGAGGTGCCAGACATCGGCGCCGGGCAAGATGACGAGCGCTGCGTCGGTCATGCCGAGACCCGCGCGGAGAATGGGCACCAGCCCCACGCGGCTCGTTACCTCCAGCCCAACAGTTTCCTCGAGCGGTGTCTCGAACGTCACCTCGCGCGTAGGCAGGTCACGGGTCGCCTCGTAGACCAGCAACGCGGTCAGTTCCCTGGTCAACTCGCGGAACAGCTTTGGCTCCGTGTGCCTGTCTGCCAGGAGGCGAATCTTGTGACGAACCAGCGGGTGCGCGCTGACCTGCAGGTTCGGAAACGCATGGTGGGTCGCCAAGTCGGGTGCCTCCTCAACTGGACAGAACATCATTCAGGCTGGGCCGCAGCATTGCGGAACACGCGCCATTCTGCCATGTGGCCGGGTACAACTCGACACAGCCCGCACTCTGTGCGGAAATACGGGCCAGCAGGGTGAATCACGCGATCTCGGACAGGAGAATCACGCATGCCTTCCGTCAAGCGCTTGCAGCACACCAGTGTCCCGATGCCGCCAGGTGGCGACGACCAGGCCCGTGCCTTCTACGGCGAGGCCCTGGGGATGCCGGAAATCCCGAAGCCAACCGGCCTCAAGCACCTGACCGTGGTCTGGTTCGCGGCGAACGATGCCGGCGATGAAGTCCATGTCTTCCAGGAGCAGAACATGGGGCCCAACTCAGCGGAGCAGCACCTCTGCCTGGAGGTGGATGACCTGGAGGGCTTCCGCAACCGGCTCCATGAGCGAGGGTATGAGACGCGCAACCCCGAGGTGATCGGCAACCGGCCGCGTCTTTTCGTGCGCGATCCCTTTGGCAACCTCGTCGAACTCGTCGAGATTCTCGGTCAGTACACCTAGACCCACAGGAGGAGTTTCATGGCAGTCGTCGAAAAGATCACCTATACCTCCACCCCGGAGCAGGTCGCGGCCATGCACGGCGCCTTTGACGAGGCACTGGTGCGCGTAAAGGCGAACCTGGGGAAGACGCACCCCATCCTCATCAACGGCCAGGAACGGGCCGGCGCGGAAACGTTCGAGGTGCGCTCTCCCATCGACCGCGACATCGTCGTCGGCCGGTTCGTGGCCGGGACCGAGGATGATGTCAACGACGCCGTCGCGGCGGCAAAGGCGGCCTACCCCGGCTGGTCGAAGATGCCGTGGCAGGAGCGCGTGGCGATCATCCGCCGCGCAGCCGAGCTGATCCGCGAGCGCAAGTTCGACCTCGCGGCAATCCTGATCATGGAGGCGGGCAAGAACCGCGTCGAGGCCATCGGCGAGGTCGAAGAGGCCGCCGACATGCTGGACGAATACACCCGGCAGATGGAACAGCACGCCGGCTTCGTGCGTCGCCTGGGCACGATTGACCCCGGCGAGCGCAACCACTCAGTCCTCAAGCCCTTCGGCGTCTGGGCTGTGCTCGCGCCCTTCAACTTCCCGCACGCGCTCAGCATCGGCATGTCGTCCGGCGCATTGCTGGCGGGCAACACCGTCGTTTACAAGCCCGCGTCGGCCACGCCACTCTCTGGCTACGAGATTGCCCGCATCTACACGGACGCCGGCATGCCGGCCGGTGTCGTCAACTTCGTGACCGGCTCCGGGGAAGCGGTCGGCAGCCCGCTCACGCACCACCCGGATGTCGATGGTGTCATCTTTACCGGTTCGAAGGCCGTCGGCTGGGACCTCTACAAGGAGTTCTCGACCGATTTCCCGAAACCCTGCATCACGGAGCTTGGCGGCAAGAACCCGACGATCGTCACCGCGAAGGCCGACCTGGACAAGGCGGTGGAGGGGGTGGCGCGCTCCGCGTTCGGCTTCGCCGGTCAGAAGTGCAGTGCCTGCTCCCGCGTCTACGTCGAGGAGCCGGTCTACGACGAGTTCGTGACCAGGCTGGCCAGGCGAGCCGGCGAACTCGTGGTGGGAGACCCGACGGACCGCGACGCCTACCTGGGCCCGGTTATCGACGAGAAAGCGGTGCAGCGCTTCGATTCCGCCGTCGCATCGGCGCGGGGCGGCAATGTGCGCGCGGGCGGCGAGCGGTTGAGCGGCGGCATCTACGACGGCGGCCCCTACGTGGCCCCGACGGTCATCGATGGGCTGCCGCTCGACCACGAGTTGTTCAAGAAGGAGCTGTTTCTGCCGCTGGTCGTCGTCGGGCCGGTCAAGGACCTCGACGAAGCGCTCCAGCACGCGAACGACACCGAGTACGGCCTGACCGCCGGCATCTTCAGCGAGGACAAGGGCGAGATCGAGACCTTCTTCGACAACATCGAGGCTGGCGTGGTCTACGCCAACCGCAAGGGCGGCTCCACCACCGGCGCGTGGCCGGGCTGCCAGTCCTTCGCCGGCTGGAAGGCCTCCGGCAGCACGGGCAAAGGCGGCCTCGGCCCCTACTACGTGCAGCAATTCATGCGCGAGCAGAGCCAGACTGTGGTGGTCGATAGGGACGACGTGATCGTTGACGAGACTGGCGAGTAGCCAGTGAGCAAATGCGGGGCTGGCGGCTCGGGCCGTCAGCCCCGCGTCAGGCAATGCACCTGCACGACGACACCCTTCGCGTTGTCCTCCGGATCGGGCCACTGCCCGGCGCACGTGGACACGGTGTCCCGCCAGCCGGACGAGACCATCTCTTCCACGAATCGCCGGGCGGGCGCTCGGCCCGGCTCCGCCAGCCAGAGGGCACCGTCCAGCGCAACGATGTGATCGACCAGCTCGCGCAAGGGCTCAACGTCTCGCGCTTCGTAGAGCACGTCTGCCGCCAGAACGAGCGGAAATCCCTCACCGGCAATCTGGAGAAATGCCTGGTCTGGCTCACGCCAGTTTACCTGGCGCGCCATCGGCGTCCGCCCGGCGTTGCGAGCCGTGTTCAGGGCGCACAGCGCGAGCGCTTCGTGCGAATAGTCTGTGGCGAGCAGCGACATGCCGCGCTGCAATGCCGCGATGGCCGTGACACCCAGCCCGCACCCGAGCTCCAGCGCACGCAGCCCCGCCTGGGGTTCCGGCGCGGTTATCAATGCTGCAGCCAGCGCGATGCCGCTCGGCCAGAGCTCAGCCCAGTACGGCAGGTTCTGCTGGGGATCGTCAGCAGCAGAATCCAGCAGGGCATCGAAGTCTGCCGGTCGCGTCATCTCGTAGCTTGCCGCAGTGCCCGGAATCGCAACCTGGTCAACCTGTAACGGCCCGATGGCCGCGGCCTCTTGCTGGAATTGCGCGAGTTGGGCGGCCGGCACCGGCATAGATTGCTGTTTCCCCTGACTGAACCGCCCGATCAACGGCAAACCCAAACGCAATGCCATTCAGCGCGACCCGGCAATGGCACGCGATCGTTTGCTGCCATCACGCTCTTCCGGCGTCCGGCGAAGTGGCGGTAGTATGACGCCCGGAAGTCGGCCATCGCGCTACGTGGAGAGGCATTGATGAGCGTCACCGTTACCCCAGCCATCGAGCGGCTCTGGGCGGAAATCGACCGCCAGGAAGACCGGATCATCCAGACCGTCGCCGACCTGGTGGAGCATCCCAGCCCGCTCGGTGAGGAAGCGGCGGTCCAGGGCTATGTCGCGGACCACCTGCGCCAGTCCGGGTTGGAGGTCGATGTCTGGGACCTGGCGGATTCGATCCGGGACCTGCCCAATGCGGGCGACAGCGGTGTGCCCTTCGCCGGGAGGCCAAATGTGACGGCCCGGCTGGCCGGCGCGGGTGGCGGCGGCAAGTCGCTCATCTTCAACGGCCATGTCGATGTCGTCTCCCCCGAGCCGGTCGAGGCCTGGTCGTATGACCCGTGGAAGGCCACGATAGTCGAGGGCCGCATGTATGGCCGCGGTGCGCACGATATGAAGAGCGGTGACGCGCTCAACCTGATGCTGCCGCGCCTGCTCCGCGACGCCGGCATCGAACTGCAGGGGGACCTCTTCATTCACAGCGTGATCGAGGAGGAATGCACCGGAAACGGCGCGCTCGCGGCCTCCCTGCGGGACAACGCCGACGCCTGCATCATTACCGAGCCGACCGGTGGCCGCCTCACGAACGCCCACGTCGGGGTGCTCTGGTTTCGCATCGCGATCACCGGCAAATCCTGGCATGCCATGCAGGCGTGGCAGGGCGTGAACGCCATCACGAAGTCGATCCCCATCATGCAGGCCCTACAGGACCTTGATACCCGCCTCAACGAGCAGACACACCCGGCGTTCGCAGGGCTGAACCACCCGATCAACCTGAACATCGGCGTGATCCACGGCGGAGACTGGCCAAGCACGGTGCCGGGCGCGTGTGAGCTGCACTGCCGCCTCAGTTGCTACCCCGGCCAGACGGTCGCCGAAACGCGGCGCGCGATCGAGGCGGCAGTGGCTGGCGCAGTCGCGGGCGACCCCTGGTTCGAGGAGCACCCGCCGGTCATCACCTGGGATGGCTTCCAGAGCGCCGGGTCCGAAATCTCGATGGATGCGCCAGTGGTGCGGATGCTGGACGGCTGGCATACGCACCTCACCGGCGCGCCGCTTGAGCCGGTCGGCAGTACTGGCATCAACGACATGCGGTATTACAACTTCCGGGGCATCCCCAGCGCCTGCTACGGCACCGTTGGCATGAACGCACACGGTGCGGATGAGTGGCTGGATATCACGTCGCTTGCGCCAACGGCCAAGGTGCTTGGGGCGTTCATGCTCAACTGGTGCGGCGTCAAATAGGCGCAAGCACCAGACCACATGCACCTCCTCGACGTTTTATAGTTCGTGACGATCACGACAACTCGAGAGTTCGCACGAGCTAGCAGCCAGCGTTCAGGAGGTGCACCGTGCAAGCATCACGCCTTACCCGGTACTTCAACGACGTGCAGCAGGGCAGGATGAGCCGGCGGGCGGTCCTCTCGCGAGGGCTGGCGCTTGGTGTCGCAACGCCCGTCCTCACCGGGTTGTGGCTGGCCGCGCCCTCCTCGGCCGCGCCCAGCGCCAGTGATCGCCTGGTTGCTCCGCAGCCGCGCGCCATGCAGAACCTGGATACCGGGACCTTCAACATCGTGCGCGATGGCAGCGCGCCGGACATCGATCCGCACACGGCCTACGACAACTTGTCGTCATCTCTCTTCATGGGCCTGTACGAGATGCTGGTCAAGTACAAGGGAAGCGCGACCGACGAGATTGCCCCGATGCTGGCGGAATCCTGGGAGACCAGCGAGGACGGCCTTACAGTCACGTTCAAGATCCCCGAAGGCGTGCTGTTTCATGACGGCTCGCCATGCGACGCCCAGGCGGTCGTAGACTCCTTCACCCGCTTCCTGCTGCTCGACATGGGCCCGGTCATGGTGCTCAAACGCTTCATGTCCACCCCGGAGCAGATGGCCGTGGTGGACCCCACGACAGTCAGCTTCACGCTCGACCGCCCCTCCCCGCTCTTCCTGCCGGCAATGGCCTCCGAATATGGCCCGCTCGTCATCAATCCGCGCATGGTCGAGGAGAACAAGACGGAGGAGGACCCCTGGGCGCACGAGTGGTTCCTCATCAACGCCTCGGGCACCGGCCCCTACTTTCTGGCCGAGAACTCGCCAAGCGAACTCGTGGTGCTGCAAAAGTTCGAGGATTACCACGGTGGCTGGGACCGTCCGCACTTCAGCGCCATCAACGTCCGCATCGTGGAGGAAGTCGCCACGCGGCGGCAACTCCTGGAAAACGGAAACGCGGACGGCCTGGCGCAGAACCTGACGCCAGATGACGTGGACGCGATGAAGTCGAACCCGGACATCGTGATCGAGACCTATCCCTCAACCGCGGCCTACTGGGTGATCATGAACGCCCCCCGCCTGCTTACGCCGGCGGCGAGGCAAGGATTTTCCTACGCGTTCCCCTACGACGACGTCATCGACAGCGCCTACCGCGGTCTCCTGGAACGTTCGGGACCGCTGCCGTCCACGGTCATCGGGTATGACCCGGATGTGTTCCTGTACCAGACCGACCTGGACAAGGGGAAGGAGCTGATCCTCTCGGCCGGCTTCAACGAGGGCGACAGCTTCGACTACATGTTCCAGTCCGGCGACGCGGTGGAGCGCGTCATCGCGCAACTCTTCCAGGCGAACGTGCAGGCGATGGGGTTCAACCTCGAACTGCTGGAGGTGGACCGTTCGGCCCTGGTCGATGCGGTCTACGGAGATTCCCCGGCTGAGGAACGGCCCATGTTCTTTGGCGGCTGGGGTTGGTGGCCGGACTACAACGACCCCTGGAACCAGCTTGACCCGAACTTCTCCCCGAAGGACGGCGCGGGTGTCTCCAACGGCGGCTGGTGGGTCAATGAGCGCTTCTCGGAGCTGATGGACCTCTCCCAGAACTTCCAGACCGAGGACGAATTGAACGACTGGATGAAGGAGATCCAGAACATTCTCACCGAGCAGGACCCGCCGGCGATCTACTACGGATCGGTCCTCTGGTACACCGTCCTCCGCAGCGACATCAAGGGTTTTGTCCCGAACCCGATTTACCTGAGTTCCTACAATTTCTCGGATATGTACCGCGAAACCAGCGCGTAGCATGGCGAGGAGGCGGGGAGGACGGCAATCCATCCTCCCCGCCTCAACCCTTACTGCCAGTCCACGATCAGGTCGTCCAGTGGGCGGCGCGGCCGCCGCACGGGATCGGCGGGGGGGTACCCGACCGGGATGAGTGCATGCGGCTGCAGAGCCACGTCCAGGCCCAGGGTCTCCTGTACGATCTCGGGGCAAAAGAGCGGTGCGCACATCCAACCGGCATCCGCCCCGGCGGAATAGATCGACAGGAGCAGATTCTGGATCGCCGCGCCGATGCTCTGGATGGCCATCAGTTCCTCGGCCGCCTGGCGGCTGGCATCCGGGTAGTCGTCGATGTCCGCCAGGTAGAGGCAGGGAATGATCAGGACCGGCGCACGGATCAGCCGGTCGCGGCTCCTGGCCAGCCGCGAGGCGATGATGGCGGCATCCTGACCATCGAGGCTCAGTTGCTCCTGCCACGTCGCAGCCATCGCGTCCGCCAGCGCCAGCCGGCGCTCCGGCGACTCCACGACCACAAAGCGCCACGGCTGCCTTCCGTGCGGTGAGGGCGCCCAGCCAGCGGCGGTAATCGCCTCCTCGATGATCGACCGCGCAACTGGACGGCTGGAAAATGCCCGCACCGAGCGACGGCCACGCACCAGCTCAGCGAACTCGTCGCGGCCCGGTCGCGCCTCGGCAATGCCCTCCTGCGCGCCACTACCCAGCCAGGATGTGGTCGTCAGGTTCTCGATCAGGATGACCGGAAGGTGCTCCAGGCGCATGTGTGTGTACTGCTGGTACTTCGCGCGCACGGCGGCCACTGCCGGGGCGTGCCCAGGTTCCCCGGGCTCAACCATCCGCGCGCGGCCGCGCAACAAAACCCACGCGAGACGTCCCCAGTCCTCGCTGTAGTCGTCGACCACCAGCGAGACCTCAGGTCGCGCCACGATGTTGCGGACCCGTTGCAGCGCGCGCGGGTCGCCCTTCGGCTTCTCATCGATGGCGATGACGATGCTGGGTGAGTCGCTGACCGCCAACATCGCGTAGCACACCGGCACGACCGACGGCGTGCCGGCCGCATCTGCCGTCGCCAGGTGTCCGACCCGGCGGTCTCGCACAAAGGCGAGATCGCCGGGGGCTGCGGCTGCGCCAGCCACGACGGGCGCTTCGGGATCAGTTTTCAACGTGCTCGGCATGAATGACGTTAGCTTTCAGCGACCTCGGCATGCAGTGGAAGCAGCCACTCGTCCGGGCGCGGCGTCCAGGCGGGCGCGTCTGCCGCTGAACCATAGAACGCCGTACGGCTCCAGAGGTAGATGCCAGCCGGAGACTCGAACAGCACGTCTCCGAGTTGCCTGTAGAGCGCCTCACGTTTTGCCGTGTCCGGCTCTATCGCCGCCGCGTCGATCAGCTTCTGCGCGTCCGGATCGTTGAAGCGAGAAAGGTAACCGCTGCTGGAGACCAGGAGTGAGAGGAGCGTGTAGGGATCGATCACGGGCCGCCAACTGACGAGGCGCAACGGTGCGGCCTCCGGGTCCTTCCACTGCCCGTTGAACGTGGCAATCTCCACGGTTTGCAGATCGGTCTGGATGCCCACGGCCGCCAACTGGCCGGCAATCGCCTGGCCCAGGTCCATGCGATCCAGCGTGCTGATCGCCATGGAGGTCTGGAATCCATCCGGGTACCCAGCTTCTGCCAGCAGGCTCTTTGCCAGGTCGGGGTCATAAGCGTGGGGCGCCAGGTCAGGGTTGAAGCCCATTCCGTCTGGTACATAGAAGTTGGCGAGGCGCTGCCCATAGCCGCCCAGCAGGCTGGCGACAATCCCCTCCACGTCCACCGCGTGGTTGAGTGCCTTGCGCACGCGCGGGTCGGTGAACGGCTCGACATCGTTCGGCACGCGCACAAACGCGCATCCGGCAATGGGCACCGCCTGCATGGTGGCGGACGACTCCACCTGCGGCACCTGATCGAACGGCACCAGAGCGATGATCTGGCTCGTGCCCGAGATCAGGTCCGCCACGCGGGTCGTGCCATCCTGCACGAAGCGGAAGGTCACCGTCTCCGCAATCGGCGCGCCCTTGGCGTCGCCGCCGACGTATGCCGGATTGCGCTCCAGCCCGATGCTGGCGCCGCGCTCCCAGCCCTTGAAGACGTAGGGGCCGGTGCCGACCGGGTTACGTGCCAAGTCATTGGCCGGGTCAGCCGCGTAGGCCGGAGGCAACAGCGCCAGCCACGGTGCGAGTTGGGACGGCAGCCACGGTGCGGGCGCAGAGAGGTGCAACCGCGTGGTCAGTTCATCGACCTCCTCGACTGACTCGATGACGGCGAAGTTCCCGGCGATTTGCGAGGCCGTGTCGGGGTTCTGGATGTGCGCGATGGAGAAGGTCACCGAGGCGGATGTGAGTGGCTCGCCGTTGTGGAATGCGATGCCCGACTTGAGCTTCATTTCCCAGGTGAGCGGATCAACCTGCTCCAGGGACTCGGCGGCCACCATTTGCAGCACCCCACCCGGGCCAAGCTGCACCGGAGCGTCGTAGATGGAGTGCACCACTGACCAGCCGTCGATGTCGTAGGTCAGCGCGGGATCGAGCGTGGCGGGCTCAGCGGTAAGGTCAACCGCCAGCGATGGCGGCAGCGCCTCCTGTGCAGCGGCATCTCGCCCGGCGAGCGGCAATCGGGTAATCGCCAGTGCTGCCAACGTCGCGGCGCTGCCGCCAAGCAAGGTGCGCCGGGAAACCAGGTGTGGAACGTTTTGCATCGAGGTGCCTCTCCCCTGAATTCAATCGACCTTGTTCGCCAGCCGTCAGCGCCCGATGCGCTGCCGCGTCGCGAGCCAATCACCAGTCAGGTTGCATCCCAGAATCGCGAGTGCGATAGCCAGGCCGGGCAGCGCCGCCACCCAGGGCGCCTTGAAAATGGCATCCCGCCCCAGCGCCGCCATGCCGCCCCAGGTGACGGTGTTGCCGCCGACGCCGAGCCCGAGGAAACTCAACGACGCCTCATAGAGGATCATCGCCCCGGCCTGCTGGGTCGCCAGAACAATCGCCGTGCCAGCAACATTGGGCAGGACATGGCGGACCATCACCCGTGCGGGCGATGCGCCAACGGCCCGCGCCGACTCGACCCAATCCGCCGAGCGCAAGGTGCGCGCCTGGAGCCCGACTACCTGGGCGTAGGCGACCCAACCGGTCACGACCAGCGTCGCCAGCACGTTACCGACCGAGTTGCCGATCATGACCGTGATCACGATGGCGAAGACTACGAAGGGGATCGCCAGTTGCACGTCGGCCAGCCAACTGACGACCCGGTTCGCCCAGCCGCCCCGGAACCCTGCCAGCATCCCCAGCACCACACCGAGTACGCCGGCGGCGGCTGTTGCCCCGGCCGCCAGCGGCAGCGAGACCCGCGCGCCCGCAATCAGCAGCGCGAGCGTGTCCCGCCCTAGGGTGTCGGTGCCCAGGGGGTGGGCGCGAGTACCCCCGAAGCCCATTGGCGGCGCCAGACGGTTGACCAGGTCCTGAGCCTGCGGATCGACCTGCCACAGCAGTGGCCCGAAGCCCGCGCCGAGGACGAGGAGCATGAGGATGACCACGCCCAAGGCTCCACTGGGCGTGATGCGCGGCGCAGCCACGGACGACCATGTCCGTGATGCCACCTGGGCCCGCTCGGCGCGCCGGGCAACTGCCACACGCGGCATGGAGTGCGCCACGGCCATCAGGACGCTGTTCCCCGTGCGTCGGCAGCCAGCGTCAGCCGGGGATCGATGGTGGCGGCGATCAAGGCGGTGCCGGTATTGACGGCCAGGATCAGGATGGCGACAGTCCAGACAAAGGCCTCGACCAGGGGCACATCCCGCGTGAAAACCGCGTCCAGGGCGAGGCTGCCGATGCCGGGATAGGCGAAGACGCCCTCCACGATCACGGCCCCGCCCAACAGGAAACCTGCCTGAAGCCCGGTGTAGGCCAGCGCCGGCAACGCCGCGTTCCGCAGCGCATGATCACGCATCACGATGCGCTCGGGCAGGCCCTTGGCGCGCGCCGTACGCACGTAGTCCGCCTGAAGATTGTCGATCATGGAGGCGCGCACCAGCCGGGTCAGCGTGGCGGCGGGGTACGCGGCCAGCGCCAGCGCCGGGAGGAGCACCCCGGCCGGACCCGTCATGCCAGAGGCGGGCAGCCAGTGCAGCCGCACGGCGAACACGAGGATGAGCATGGTGCCTAGCCAGAATGCCGGAATCGCCTGACCAAGAATGGCCAGCGTCCTGGCGAGCCAGTCCCAGCCAGACCCCTCGTGCCCGGCGGCGAGCACGCCGAGGGTGCAGCCCACCACCGTACTGAGGGCCGTCGCCGCCAGCGTCAGCTTGATGGTGGCTGGCAATCGCTCCAGGACGGCGGTCAGCGCTGGCCGACCCTGCCGCCAGGATTCCCCGAAATCCCCGACCATGGCACGGCCAACGAAGGCCACGTACTGCTCCGGCAGCGAGCGGTCCAGCCCGTACGCGTGGCGCAACTGCGCCTCCACCTCAGGCGAGGCGCCGGGGGGTACCAGCCCGGCCAGCGGGTCGCCCCCCAGGTGCAGGAGCAGAAACGTCAGCGACACGACCCCGAAGAGCACCGCGACGGCGTGCAGGATGCGATTGAGGATGAAACTCGCCATGATGCGCCCGGATCGTCAACCATCGCCGGGCACAAAAACGCCCGGAGGCTCACCCCCGGGCGTAAAGGAATTTCAGGTAGCGCGAAGCAGACAGCGGTGGACATCGCCGTCCACGACCGCACGCTCGCCCTCTCCCATCCGGACTTTACCGTCGGCTCCGGAGTTTCACCGGATCATGCTCGCGCCACGTCGTGCGCTCGCTCGCGGGCTGTACCGCCGGTCAGGACTTGATCGACATAGCTCGTCGATCTCACCACAACCCCGAAGGCTATGCGTGCAAGAGCATACGCTGCCGGTCGCCGCAGCGTCAATTCGCAGTTCTTGCTCCGATTTGGGCAGTATTGGAACGCTCCGGCCACTTCAGCGCCGGAACCACCTTCTCCCCGTAGATTTTGAGGAACGGGGCCTGCTCGCGGCCGACATTGTGGACGTAGATTTCGTCGAAGCCAAGATCGACGAAGTGCTGCAGGTAGGCGACGTGCTCATTCGGGTCGGGGCTGATCAAGACCCGGTTCTTGTAGTTTTCGGGGCGGACCAGCTTGGCCATCGCCTCGAAGTCCTCTGGCTCACGAATATCGCCCTTCGGGAAGGCCATGCCGCCGTTCGGCCAGTCACGCACGGCCGCCTCGGTGGCTGCTTCCACGGTCTCCGCGTAGGAAACCTTCACCTGGAGCAGCTTCGGCATGGTGCTCGGGTCCTTCCCGGCGTCGCGGGCGCCCGTTTCAAATCGCTCGACCAGCATCTTCAATTTCTCATCGGCCGCACCAACCGTAATCAGGCCGTCGGTGAACTTGCCAGTGCGATACGCCATGATCGGGCCGCTGGTGGCAATGTAGATCGGCGGGGCCTTCTCGGGCAGCGTGTAGAGCTTTGCGCCCTCCATCTTGAAGTGCTCGCCCCGGTGCTTGATCTTCTTGCCCGAGAAAAGCTTGTTGATGATCTCGATCGACTCCATCAGCCGCTCGAGCCGGATCGGTGCTTCCGGCCAGTAGTCGCCCACGATGTGCTCGTTCAGCGCCTCACCCGCGCCCAGGCCCAGGTAGAAGCGGCCCGGATACATTTCCTCTAGGGTGGCGGCGGCCTGGGCGATGATGGCCGGGTGATAGCGGAAGCCAGGCGGGGTGACGCCCGGTCCAAAGGTCAGGTTCGTCACCGACCCGAGCGCACCCATGAACGCCCAGACGAAGCCGGACTGGCCCTGCGAAGGCACCCAGGGGTTGAAGTGGTCGGAGGCCATGATGGAGGTGAAGCCCTGGGCCTCGGCCTCCTGGCAATACCCCAGCAGCGCGCTCGGCGAAAATTGCTCCATCGACGCCGCGTATCCCAGACCACCCATCGTCCCAAACTCCCGGCGCATCGCGCCTGAATCTACCGAAACAGGTCCCGCTCCGGACCCATGATCAGATCGCTGCCAGTTCCCGGCGCGGCCACCAGCGGCGGCTCGTAGCCCCGGATAATCGCCACCGGCCGCGCGGCCAGCTTGTGCATCACCAACTCCGCGGCAGCCGCCAGCTCATCCGCCACAGCCAGCACGGACGCGGACAACTCGTAGCCTCCGGAATCTTGGAGCCCGCGGTAGTCAGCCAGCGGCGACATGCCGCTGACGCCGATGGCCACGTTGACGATGCCGTAACGCCAGGGCCGGCCAAACGAATCGCTGATGATCAGCCCGAGCGGATCATCCGGGCCCATGCCGAAGCGTTGCGCCAGCGCACCGTGAAGCACAGCGGCTGAGGCGTCGGGATCTCGCGGCAGCAGCACCACGTGGTCGAGCGAGACGTTCGAGGCGTCCACGCCCGCGTTGGCGCACACGAACCCATGCTCCGTCTCCGCGATGATCAGGCCATTGTGCATGCGCACGATGCGCTTCGCTTCGCGCAGGACGACTTCCGTCTTGCGCGGATCCTTCTCCCAGCGTTCACCGATCCTCTGCGCCAGTGCTGACGGTTCGATTTCCCGCAGATCTACGACCTGGCCCTCGGCCTTGGAAACAATCTTGTGCGTAACCACGACGACATCGCCCGGTTCCAGCCCTGGGCCAGCCGCAATGGCGTCGCCGATGAGCGCTGCAAGGTTGTCGCCCGCCTGCACCTCAGGGATGCCGGCGATACCGATTACGCGCAGTTCGCCGTCATTCACTGAGTTGCTACTCCGCAGTGCAGGGCGGGTATCGCCCAGAAGTCGCGCAGCCACCCAGGGGTCTGTTCGGTGCGCAGATACTCATCCCAGTCCGCCGGGGTGTCCAGGTCAAAGCCAACGCCCGGAGCTGTCACGATCTCGGAGGCGATGCCCAGGCGTTCGGCCTCGGCCAGGTGCCGCTCCAGACTCTTCGTGCCGAACGCGAACCGAAACTCCTCGCCCGCCCCGGAGAGCCGCAGGAGCATGGCGTTCGTGCCCTCGCCACGCCGGTCCGCGCCCAGGACAATGGGCGCTTGCTCGCGCACCAGCGCCCGGACATCGAGCGTCGACAGCAACGGCAAATCCGCAAACAGGGAGAGCAGCCCGTCGGCATCCCGCTCCAGTGCCCAGGTTCGGGCAGCGTCGAGCGCGCCGTTCAGGCCCACATGATCCTCAGGCTGCGGCAACGGCAAAATGCGCTTGCCCATCTCGCGCGCCCACTCCAGCACGTCCCGCTCCGGGCTGACGACCAGCACCGTGTCCACAATTCGCGAGGCCGCCAGCGTACAGACGACGCGGCTCGCGGTCTTGCGGAGTAACGTGGCGCGCTGATCCCCTGTGAGAACGGAGGCCAGGCGCGTCTTGCCCTCGCGGAAGGAGCGAATGGGGACGACACCGACAATCAGTTCGCTCACCGCATGGCCGCCTGCTCCAGGGACAGCGATCCGGCAAAGCCGAGAACCTCGGCGGCGAATCGCGCCCGGTCGGCAGCGTCTCCCATGATCGCGTTCGTCACCAGCACGCGCGGACCGGCCGCCTCGATCCGCGGCGCGAGTGCCGCGTCTGCGTTGTCGATGACCAACCCGTCGATGATGTCACCGTAAATGCGGGCCACACCGAGCGCCGAGACCTCGTGCCCGAGGGTGCGCAACATGCTCGCAGCCGGCCCCTTCAGGGCCTGTCCGCCGATGATCGGGCTCACGGCCACCACCGGAGCAACGGCGCTGGCCAGTGCGTCAAGCAGGCCGGGCGTTTGCAGGATCGGGCCAATACTCACAATCGGGTTGGACGGGGCAATCACGATGCAGGTGGCGTCTGCAATGGCCCGGAGCACGGCCGGGCTCGCCACTGCGCGCTCGATACCGGCAAACCGGACCTCCAACACGTCGTCTGCCTGCCGCCGCCCCACGAAGTAATCCTGAAAATCGAGCCAACCGTCCTGGGACAGGATCTGCGTGGCCACCGGGTCATTGCTGGCGGGCAGGATTGGCGTCGGGATGCCGAGCGCGGTTGCCAGCTCACCGGTCACCTCGGTCAATGATGCGCCCTGGCGCAGCCGCTCGGTGCGCAGGATGTGCGTGGCGAAGTCCTGATCCCCGAGCAGGAACCAAGGATCGCGGCCATACCGGGAAATGGCATCGAGCGTCCGCCGGGTATCCCCGGCCACTCCCCAGCCATTGACCGGATCGGCGATGCCGCCCAGCGTGTACATGACCGTATCGAGGTCGGGTGATATGTGCAGGCCATAGTGGGTGAAGTCATCGGCGGTGTTCACCACGGCCGTAAGCTGACCAGGCAGCAGCGCCTGCTGCAGGCCGTGCGCCATCCTGGCGCCGCCCACTCCACCCGCGAGAACAACGATCACGCGATCATTCCTCGCCGTCGAAGCCATGCATCTCGACGCGCGAGATGTTGAGGATGAGCGAGACCCGCTCCTGCGACTGGAAGGCCGTCTGGATCATCCGCTCCGCTTCCTCCGGATCGTGGTAGCGCCGGGCGAGCGCGGCGATGTCCGCCTGTGCGATCACCTGATCCTCGTACAGGGTGATGTCGCCAGCGAGCGTGACGTAGCGATACCCCTCCTCGATACACAGGGAGGCCCGGCCATCGCGCAGGAGATTGCGGTCCTTCTTGCGGCCGCGGGCGGTATTCATCATCACGGTATCGCCGCGGAACTGGTACCACATTACCGTTTGCTGCGGGCTGCCATCACCGTTGATTGTCGCGAGCACGCCAAAACGCGGTTCGTCCAGAAACGCCCGCACATCCGACCTGAGTTCCACGCCATGCCTTTCCGCGACGGCTGAATGATTCCGGGATTCTACTCACCGCTTGACGGCCCATTCCAGTCAACGACCGTGGATATACTCGCCACCAGAGGCAAAGCCGCCAACCGCCCGGGGAGATTGCATGCCGGTCGTTTCCGCAACTGAAGCGCGCGCACCCTTCGTCCTGGCGATCGATGCCGGCACCTCCTCGGTGCGGGCGCTCGTCTTCGACCAGTGCGGCAACGCGGTTGATGGCGCTGAGGAACAGTTGACCTATCGCATCGACACGACGCCTGACGGCGGCGCAACCTACGACGCGGACGTCCTGCTTGAACTCACCATCAAGACCATCGACCGGCTCGCAGAGGCGTCCGTGCGTGTGCTGGCCCAGGTGGCGGCAGTCGGCGTGACGTCGTTCTGGCACAGCCTGCTCGGCGTGAACCGAGACGGAACGCCCTGCACGCCGGTCTACTACTGGGCCGACACTCGCTCCGCCCAGGATGCGTTCGCACTGCGAGAAGAACTGGACGCACACGCGATCTGGCAGCGCACCGGGTGCCGCCTGCACCCCTCCTACTGGCCAGCCAAGCTGCGCTGGCTGCAGCGATCCGAGCCAGCGATGGTAGAGCGGGTCGCGCAGTGGGTTTCGTTCCCTGAGTACGCCCTGGGCCGCCTCTGCGAGCCAGCCGCCGCCGCGGTCACGCTCTGCATGGCCTCGGGCACCGGGATGCTCGATGTCCACAGCCTGCAGTGGGACCACGAACTCCTGCAGCTTTTCGGCCTGGAACCGGAGAATCTGTCGCCGCTGACCAACCTGGGGCCGCCGGGGGCACTGCTCCCCCAGTACGCGCGGCGCTGGCCCGCGTTGCGTGGCGCCCGGTGGTACCCGGCCCTCGGAGATGGCGCGTGCGCCAACGTCGGGTGCAACGCCATCGGGCCGAGCCGTATGGCCCTGACTGTCGGCACCTCCGCCGCCATGCGCATGATCCTGCCCCGGGCACGCGGGACGGAATGGGAGGTGCCGCACGGGCTGTGGGCCTACCGCCTCGATGCTGAGTCAGCCGTCCTGGGCGGGGCGCTTTCGAACGGTGGCAATTTCCTGCGCTGGCTACGCGAGACGACGAATTCACCGCTCGACGGCGAAGCGTTGGCCGCAGCGGCGGCGCTCCCGGCAGCCGCCTCCGGGGTGACCATGCTCCCCTTCCTGGCCGGCGAGCGCTCGCCGTCGTGGCATGACAACGCCACCGCCGTCCTGTTCGGGCTGACCCAGGCCACCACGCCCGCCGATCTCCTGCGGGCCGGTATGGAGGCGGTCGCGTACCGCCTGGCTGCCATCTACGATCACCTGGCGCCACTCGCGGACGCCGAATTCCAGATTCTCGTCAACGGTGGCGCGGTCGTTGATTCGCCGTCCTGGCTACAGATTATCGCGGACGTGCTGGGTCACTCGCTGATTCCCGGCGAGCCCAGCAGCGAAATCACGGCCCGAGGCGCAGCCATGATCGCCGCCGCGGAGAGCGGCATCAGCACGTTTGCCGAATGGGATCACACCGGTCAATCTGCCAGCGCCATCTACGAACCAGAGCCGGCAGATTTCCCGGCCTACCAGCAAGCTCGCCAGAAACAGGAATCACTGGAAACCTTACTCGCTGCATGGGGAGCCTTCGCATGACCGCCACACTTCTGGCCATCTTTCCGCATCCGGACGATGAAACCTTCTCCGCCGGGGGCATCATGGCCGCCGCCCGTGACCTCGGGGACAACGTCATCCTCATCTGCGCGACGCGCGGCGAGGCAGGCGAGAGCGGCGATCCCAACCACGACACCCCGGAGGCCCTGGGGCAGGCCCGCGAAGCGGAACTGCGCGCCGCCATGCGGGCGCTCAATGTGGGCGATGTACGATTCCTGGGGTACCGCGATTCCGGCATGGAAGGGTCGGCGGAAGCGCAGAACCCGCACGCGTTCGTGCAAGCCCCGGTTGCGGACGCCGCCGCACGACTGGCGCCGATGATTCGCGATATCCGCCCCGATACCATCGTGACGTTCGGTGAGGACGGCGTATACGGGCACCCGGACCACATCCACCTGCACCACGTGGTGAAACAGGCCGTGCTCGATGCCGGTGAGGACCATCTGAGCAACGCATCGTCACCCACGCCCTGGCGAACACCGTACCTGTACTTCGCCACCGCGCCCCGCGAGGACCTCGAGGAGTTGCTGGCCCGCCCCCGCAGCCCCCTCGCATCCATTTCGGAGCGCGCCCGCGCCAACCTGGGCACACCGCGCTCGCAAATCACCACATCCATCGACGTCACGCGCTGGGCGCGGCAGAAGCAGGACGCTTTTCGCGCGCACCACTCCCAGACAGGAGAAGGCGGCCCGCTCAGCGGCGCAGCGCCGGCAACACTGGAGCGCCGGCTCATCTCGGAGCACTTCGTGCGCGCGGCCCTGCCGTGGCAGGCCGATGGCGTCGATATCGTGGCTCAGGTCGCCTCGGACGTCGCCACACGCCAAGCCTGAGCCGCTCGACTGGTGCGGTGCGCCCAAACCGCACCGCCACAAAGCCTCGTAGGATGGAAGGTGAGTCACTCCATTCCATCCTTGCCGCAACGCGTGCGGCTGCACCCGGGGCCCACCATGAGCGACGCCACCCGACAGTTCACCGTCCAGCAGACTACTGCTACCGTCGATAGCCTCTTCATGTGGCGGGGGCACGGCATCGTTCTGCTCGGTCAACACGAGGACGGCCGCTGGATTCTCGCTCGCGGCTGGAAAACCGCTGACGCACTGGAAGACGTACGCCGCTGGTCGTTCGCCGATCCGGGCCCGTTTGCCGGACAGGTGCGCCGCCTGGTGGCAGAAGCCACCGGTGACCAGCGAGCCGCCGGTGACGAGCGCAAGCGCGCTCTGGCGTGGGTCGCCACGGTCGCTGCGACGGCGTAACGCGGCGTAACCGGCCTCACAACCCGTCAACGACAACCCTGCTACGATGGAGCCCCGGCGTATCGCACCGGAGGCAACATGCGTTTTCACCAGAACCGTTTTGGGCCAATTCTTGTCACCATCGGTTTGATCGCGGGCAGCATCCTGTTGACTGGTCAGGCGGGCAGCCTTGCCCAATCTCAGGAACCCAAGCCCTCCCCGCCACCGGTGGCCATCGCTACGCCAGCTCCGCAATCGGAAACGCGCGGACCCGGCACCGGGATCACCGGCAACACCTGGCTCGGCCCCAGCTTCGGCGTCGGCATCACCTGGGACCCTGAGACGTGGGCCGTTGAATCCGAGCAGATCGAGCGCGGCTACGACGGCCTCCGCCTTGGCACTCCCGCGGCGTCGGTTTTCCTGGAGGCATACGAGGGCTTCCCCTCCGATCCGACCTCCTGCCTGGAAGACGCGAACGCCGAGATCGCGGGGCGCGACTTCGTGACGGAGGTTGTTCCGCTCGAGCATCGTCCGCTGCCCGAGACTGGCTTCACCGAGGGCGCGCGCCGGCTCTTCGGCATTGCCGCAACGCTTGAAGATGGGGCCGTCTACCGCGGCGTCGAGTACGTAGAGTGCCGGCAGTTGCCCGATGGCGCCATGCTCGAGTTGACCTGGCAGGTGCCGGTCGAGGCCTTCAATGCGGAACTGCCACTCGTGAACGCGTTGTTCACCAACCTGGTCGTGCCGGGCGCGGGACCGGACCTGCCCGAGCTGCCGGCGTCACCACCCGACCTGGTGCCGGAGATGTAGCCGGGCTGGCAGAGCTGGCATCGCAGACGGACTGTGCCAGTTACCCCACGCCGTCGCCCGTCTTCACCCGGGGCAACCTGGGGTGGAGTTGCCTGGGAGACGTACGCCTACTCGTCGTTCCCGCTCAGGGCCAGCGCGTAGTACCGCGCCTCCGGGTGCAGCACCACCAGCGCAGCGGTTGTCTGCTCCGGCTCGAACTGGAAGCCATCCGTCACGGTCACGCCGATTGACGCGGTATCGAGCAACTTGTCCACCAGCGCATGCTGGCTAAGGTCGGGGCAGGCCGGATAGCCCCAGGAATAGCGCTTCCCCTGGTCCTTCACCGCGCCAGCTTCCGCCCGGATGCGGTCGTGTACATAGTCCGCCAGACCTTCGGCGGATTGCACGCTCAGGCCGTGCGTGAAAAAGCTCTCGCTGTACTCCCCGCTCGCTTGCAACCGTTCCGTGCGCCGTGAGGCCTCGGACCCTACGGTCACGATCTGGAAAACCGCGACATCGCGCTTGCCCGATTCCAGGGGCAGGTAGTAGTCGGCCAGGCAGAGGCGGTCGCGACGCGGCTGGCGTGGGAACGTGAAGCGCGCAATCTCCTGCGCGGGCTGCTCCGGACTGAACACGACAAGGTCGTTGCCATCACGATTCGCCGGGAAGTAGCCGTAACGCACGCGAGGCTGGAGCCAGCCGCTGGCGATGGCGTCCTGCTGCATGCGGGCCAGGCGCGGCTCGAACTCATCGCGAAGCAGCGCTTCCCACGCGTCGTCCTTCAGGCCCTTCCCGCCCCAGTGCAGGCGGAAAAGCGTCTTCAGGTCCAGGTGCGGCCAGACATCCTCGAGCGTGAAATCCGTCAGTTCTCGTGCCCCCCAGAAGGGCGGCGTGATCGGCTCCGCCTCGCTCACCGTGGATTGCGCGACGACCGCCGCTTCCTGCGGCACGCTGAAGACGCGCCGGCCTGGCTTGTCCAGTGCTTCCCGCGCGGTGTCGATTGTGCTGGCCACCAGTTCTCCGCGTGCCGAGGGGTCGATGATGCGGTCCATCAGCGCCAGACCCTCGAAGGCATCCTTGGCGTAGAAGACCCCCGGCTCGTAGGGCGTCGCCTCGTCCACGAAGAGCGTGCGCTGCGCGTACCCCCGGTTGATAGCCGCGCCGCCGATGATGACCGGGTAGCGGTGCCCGGCCCGGTGCAGCTCCTGGACGCAGAGCGGCATCTGCTTGCTGGTTGAAACGAGCAACGCCGAGAGCCCGATGGCCGTTGCGTTGACCTCGACCGCCTTGTCGATGATGCGGTTCACCGGCACCTGCTTGCCCAGGTCGTGCACCGTGTAACCGTTGTTGCTCAGGATGGTGTTGACAAGATTCTTGCCGATATCATGGACATCGCCGTAGACCGTGGCCAGCACCACGGTCCCCTTGGAGGTCCCTTCCTGCCGCTCCAGGTAGTTCTCCAGTTGCGCCACAGCTCGCTTCATCGCCTCAGCGGATTGCAGCACGAAGGGCAAGATCAGTTCACCCGCGCCGAACTTGTCGCCGACCTCCTTCATGGCCGGCAGCAGGACGTTGTTGAGCACGTCCACCGGGTCTCGCTTCGCCACGGCAAGGTCGATCTGCTCCTCAATCCCCTCCTTGCGCCGGTGCACGATCTGGTAGTGCAGCTTCTCCTCCGGTGTCATGCCGATGGTGGGATCGGGCCCGGTCTCCTTCGTCTCCTCACGCCCCTCGAAGTGCTCGATGAGCCGCTGCAGGGCGTCTGGCCGGCGTGCGAGCACCAGATCCTCGGCCAGCTCGCGCTCATCGTCGGGGATTTCCGCGAAGGGCACGACGTGAGAGGGATGCACGATGGCCAGGTCGAGGCCCGCCTCGACGGCGTGATAGAGGAAGACCGCGTTGACGATCTTGCGCGCGACCGGGTTGAGGCCGAAGGAGACATTGGAGATGCCCAGGATGGTCATCACCCCTGGCAGCTCCGCCTCGATGCGCCGGATCCCCTCCAGCGTCTCCAGGGCCGAGGTCGTGAACTCCTCGTCGCCAGTTGAGAGTGGGAAGGTCAGCGGGTCGTAAATCAGCGCTTCGGGGGCCAGCCCGTACTCGGTGACGACGATGTCGTAGATCTTGCGCGCGGCCTCCAGTTTGCGCTCGGCGGTCTTGGCCATCCCCTGGTCGTCAATGGTCATGGCAACCACTGCCGCACCGTGGGCGAGCGCCAGCGGCAGCACGGCGTCGATACGCGTCCGGCCATTCTCCATGTTCACGGAATTGATGATGGCGCGGCCCGGGAACTGCTCCAGCGATGCCTGGAGCACATCGGCTTCGGTGGAGTCGAGCACAAGGGGCGCTTCGACGTTCAGCGCCAGCTTCTTGACAAGCTTGCGCAGCATCTCGCGCTCATCGGTACGCTCGGTCATCGCCATGCAGACATCGAGTGCGTGCGCGCCCACTTCCATCTGCTCGCGGGCAACGGTGACCATGCCGTCGTAGTCGTCGGCCAGGGCAAACCGCTTCACCTTGCGGGACCCAAGGGTGTTCACCCGCTCGCCCACAATGAGCGGCGCCGGGTTCTGCCGCAGATCGACCGCGCGCACCATGGAGGCGATCAAAGGCAACGGCCTTGACGGCCGCGTGCTCGCGCCCCGCGTCCCGATCGCGCGGACCAACTCGGTCAGGTGCTCCGGCGTCGTGCCGCAGCAGCCGCCGACAATATCCACCCCGAACTCCGTCACCATCTCGCGCAGGTCATGCGCCATCTGGTCGGGCTCCAGCGGGTAGACCGCCTGCCCGTTGACGTTTTGCGGCAACCCGGCATTGGGGATGATCGCGACTGGCCGGGTCGAGTGCTCGCCCAGGTAGCGCGCCGGTTCTCGCATGTGCTCTGGCCCGGTCGAGCAATTGAGACCGACCACATCGACCGGCAGCGATTCCAGGACGGCGAGCGCCGCGGCGATATCGGTTCCGAGCAACATGCGGCCGCTGGTGTCCAGCGTCACCTGCGCCTGGATAGGGATGAACAGCCCGCTCTCCTGGCGCAGACGCAGGATCGCGTGGACCGCTGCCTTCAGTTCAAGGATGTCCTGGGTGGTTTCGATGATGAAGAGATCGACACCGCCACCCGCGAGGCCCTTGACCTGGTCAACGAAGAGCTCGACCACCTCGGAGAAACGTTGGTTGCCCAGCATCGGATCTTCCGAGGCTGGCAGCAGCCCGGTCGGCCCGATGGAGCCGGCGACGTAGCGCGGATGGCTGGCGGTCGTGTACTCGCCCGCCACGCGGCGGGCCAACTCGGCAGCGGTACGGTTCTGCTCGTAGGTTCGCTCGCCGAGCCCGTATTCCTCCAGCTTGATGAGGCTCCCGCCGAAGGTGTCCGTCTCCAGCACGTCCACGCCTGCCTCCATGAACGAGGCGTGGATCTCGGAGATGATGCCCGGATTGTGGAAGACGAGATTCTCGTTGCTCCCCTCCAGGCCGCCGTATCCGGCGGTATCCAGGTTGTAGCGCTGCACTGAGGTGCCCATGGCGCCGTCAAAGATGACAACGCGCTCGCGTACAAGATCGAGATAGGCGGGGCGGTTGGACACGGCTGAGGTCATGTTCGCTGATGGCTCCTTGCGTCAATCAATAGGTGAGTATACGTTTGACGAACCACTGCGCTGGCTTTCCAGGTGCGAGTTGCGGCACCGACGGGTCTGTTCAAGGCTGCGGATGCCCCGTAAACTTGACCCGATGCCAAGGGAAGGCATCGCTTCAGGAAAGGGAGGGCATCGCATGTTCAAGAGGCTGGCCATTGCGCTGGCGCTTCTGGCAGTCCTGCTCGCACCGAACATGGTGCGTGCGCAATCCAGTGCGGACCTGATTTTCGCGGACCTGGAGACGTACTGGTCGCAGCAACTGGCAGAGCGGGGCATCCCCTACTCGTCACCGCGGTTCACGTTCGTCGATTACTATGGCCAGGAGATGTGTGGGTTCCTGGACGCCTACGACGTTATCGGCGGCTACTGCTCAACGAGCAACACCCTCTCGCTCTCGTCGCAGTTTCTTGATCCCAACTACATTCCCGGCGTCCTGACGATCCTGGGACATGAGTTCGGGCATCACATCCAGAACATCACCGACACTGGCGTTGGGAGCGTCCTGGAGTCCGAACTACAGGCGGATTGCTTTGGCGGAGCCTTCATCCGGTATGCGGTTGACTCCGACTGGATCAGCCCGGAGGTCGGCGCGGAAGCCATGCAACTCACGCAGATGGCGGGAGACGTGTGGTGGATGGCCCCGGGCGAGCCGAACGAGCACGGCAACCAGGCTGATCGTGTCATTGCCTACTGGGCGGGGTACAACGGCGGGCTGGCGGCCTGCGGGCTCTGATCGACAGCCTCCCCTGATCAGCAAGACAAAGCGCCCGGCCGGTTTCCCGGCCGGGCGCTTTGATTGTTGCGTCGAAACGTCTGGCTAGCGCGCTCCGAACATGCGGAGAATCGCCAGCAGGATGATGGCGCCAATCACCGCAGCAATAAAGCTACCGATGTTCCAGCCCATGGTGAACTGGCCGCCGCCGAACAGGAAGCCAAAAACGAGACCGCCGATGAAGGCGCCGATGATGCCAACGATGATGTTGCCAAGCCAACCCTGACGGCCGTTATCCCCGGAGATCATGCTGGCAACCCAGCCTGCGAGGGCCCCGAAGACGATCCAGGAGATAATCCCGAAACTGCTGTTTACGTCCATGCGCAACCTCCCGTCCCCGCGCCGGCCGATCCGACGGACCTCTAGTGTAACAGCGGGTTTCACTGTACGTACGGCAGCATGTCGCGGACCAGACACCGCCGCATTTTCAGCCTGTTCCGCCTGCTAGCGGCCTGATCCACCTCACACCGGGACGCATCGTTCTCGAACCACTCACGCCAACGCACAGAGAGTGCCAGCACGGACCTGCAGACCCAACGGTCAACCGTCGCAGCCTTCATCTGCGGCGGCAGGCGCGCGCCAGGTCTCGGCCCAGGCTGCGACCGCCGCAACGACATCGCCCAGGGCGCGTCCCTTTTCAGTGAGCGCGTAGTCCACGCGCACCGGGGTGCTGGGCACGACCGTGCGCACGACCACGCCCTCCGCCTCAAGTTCCTTCAACCGCTCGGAGATCAGCCGGTCGCTGATGCCCGGAATGGCCGCGCTGATATCGCTGAAGCGCGTGGCGCCGTGAATCATGGCGCGGATGATGACCCCGCTCCAGCGACGGCCGATCAGCTCGATGGCGTGGTGATACGCCGGGCAGAAGGCCGGCACGGCAACGGGTTCGTCTGACAATTGCTTCATCGTGGCATGTCCTACCTCGGCGACTCGGTACTTACCATTTGTAACACACTTGACATCAGTAATCAACGGTGCTAACGTAAGCGACATCAGCGGCGGAGACCGGCCCGATGGGACGGACTACCGGACTCCAGCCGATACGCTTCCAGGAAGGAATCGCAACCCAGATGACCGCAACCGCAACCGCAGTTTGGCAAATCGACACCTCGCACTCGAGCGTCACCTTCACCGTGCGCCACATGTTCACCAAGATGCGTGGCCGCTTCGCCCGCTTCACCGGCGAGATCGTGACCGAGGGTGACAGCTTCACGAACGGCTCCGTCAACGTTCAGATCGAGGCCGACTCGGTTGACACGAATGACCCGCAGCGCGACGGGCACCTGCGCACCAACGACTTCTTTGGTTCGGATGAGAACCCGACGCTGACCTTTGTTTCGACGTCGATCACCCCGCGCAGTGGCAACGACTTCCTCGTCAACGGCAATCTCACCATTCGCGGCATCACCCGCCCGGTCACGCTGACCGCCGAGTACGAGGGTGGCGGCAAGACCCCGTTCGGCACCGAGGTTGCGTCCTGGACAGCGCATACCGAGATCAACCGCAAGGATTTCGATCTCAACTGGAATGCTCCACTGGAGGCCGGCGGCTTCCTGGTGGGCGATGACATCAAGATCGAACTGGCCATTGAGGCCGTCCGCCAGGCGTAGGTCCTGACTGCCGGGGTGGGCATGCCCACCCCGGCGTATGACCTAGCTGGCCTCGCCGAGCGGCGCCAGAAGCGCCCGCCCCGCCTGAATTTCGTCCTGGTTCACGGTGTGGCCCATGCCCGGATAGATGCGCAGATCGACCGCTGCGCCCAGCTCAGTCATGACCCTGGCCGTTTCTTCTACCCGGGCGACCGGAATATGCGCGTCAACGTCGCTGCAACCGATGAAGACTGGCGTACCGTCCATTGAGCCCGGATACGCGAAGGTCGCGCCCATGGGACCGATCAACCCGCCGCTGTACCCGACAACCGCACCGAAGCGCTGCGCGTTCCGCGCGGCGTACTCCAGAGCCAGGCAGGCTCCCTGCGAGAACCCGAGCAGCGCCACGCGGTCGGCCGGAATGTCCGATTCGGCCAACCGCGCGAAGAGCCGGTCGAGCAGGCTCAGTGCCGACGTGAGATACGGCTCGTTCCGCTCGATTGGTTCGATGAATCGGTACGGGTACCAGGTCTGGCCCACCGCGTTTGGCGCCAGGATGACCACACCCGGCGGGGCCACTTCTCCCGCGAGGTTGATGATATCGGCGGCGTCCGCGCCCCGGCCGTGTATGGCAATGATGGCGCTGCTGGCTTCGTCCAACGCGGCGCCGGCCGCATAGAGTTGGGCTTGTCCGTGTGGGTCGGACATCGAGATACCCATCCGGCTACGTCTCCTTGCCGCGTCGTGGCGGCCTGGTTGCTCCTGGTGTTGAAAGGATCTTCGCCGTATGGCGACACTTGCCCCTATCGAAGGTATTCATCATCTCACGGCGATTTCCGCCGATGCGCAGCGGACGATTGATTTTTACTCGACCCTGCTTGGGCAGCGTCTGGTCAAGCAGACCATCAATTTTGATGACCCGGCATCGCATCATCTCTACTTTGCGGACGAAGAGCATGGACCGGGCGCCATCACGTTCTTTGCCTGGCCGGGCGCGCCACGCGGCAACTACGGGATCGGTGGCACCCACCACCTGGCCTACGCCACAGAGAACCGCGAAACGCTGCGTCAGTGGAAACGCTATCTGACCGACAATGGCGTCCCCGTGACGGGCCCGTACGACCGCGTTTACTTCGAGAGCATCTACTTCACGGACCCGGACGGGCTGATCATCGAGATCGCCACCAATGGCCCTGGCTGGACCGTGGACGAAGCGGAGGCGGATCTCGGGCTGGCCGTGAAGCTGCCTCCGGTCGAAACGACCGCGCATCACCGCGATGAGGCGGCGATTGCGGCGGATACCTGGCCTGAGCCGGTTGCCCAACCGACGCCAGAAATGCGCCTGCGCCGGATGCACCACATCACGGCCATCGGGTCAGACGCCAGCCGGACCGAAGCCTTCTTCACCGGCGCGCTGGGATTGCGCACGGTGAAGCGGACCGTGAACTTCGATAACCCGGACTCGCCGCACCTCTACTTCGCCGCCAGCGATGCCGCGCCGGGCACCATCATCACCTACTTCGCGTACCCGCACGGCAAGATGCGGCCTTTCCGCCTCGGCGCTGGCATGACCCACCACTTCGCGCTGCAGGTACCCGACGAAGACGCGCTTGTCGCCTGGCGGGACGCCCTGAACGACATGCGCGTTCCGACAACCGACGTCAAGGACCGCGTCTACTTCAAGAGCATTTACCTGCACGACCCGGACGGGCACGTGGTTGAACTGGCGACCGCCGGCCCCGGCTGGACCTACGACGAAACGCCCGAGACGCTGGGCCATACGCTGCAACTCCCGCCGTGGCTGGAAACTGAGCGCGAAAGCATTGCCGCCAACCTGCCGCCCCTGCGCGTGCCGGCGCCCGTTGGCCGTTAGCAAAGAATCAAACAAGGAGAAATCCATGAGCGTGAGCGAACAGAACCTCACCACACCGGCGGAGCCGTCCATCCACCCTGAAACGGTTATTGGCCACGTCCACCTCAAGGTCTCGGACCTGGACCGCTCCATCGCCTTCTACCATGACAACTTCGGCTTCGATGTCACATCTCGCTACGGCTCGCAGGCGGCGTTCCTGTCGGCGGGTGGCTACCACCACCACCTCGGCCTGAACACCTGGGAGAGCTTCGGCGGTGCTCCCCCGCAGGCGGGCAGCACGGGGCTGTACCACTTCGCCATTCTCTATCCGAACCGTACGGAACTAGCGCGCGCGCTGAAGCGCCTGATCGACCACGGGGTGCCGATCGACGGTGCCTCCGATCACGGCGTGAGTGAGGCGATCTATCTGCATGACCCGGATGGCAACGGCATCGAAATCTACCGTGACCGGCCGCGCAGCGAGTGGCCCGTAGATGAAAATGGCAACCAGACCATGTACACGCGCCGTCTTGACCTGCGTGAACTCCTGACGGAGCTCGACAGGACGTAGGCCGTTCGGCGACCATGATGCGAGGGTATCCGCGTGGCGGGAACCCTCGCTTCTGTATTTTCGGACCTGACCGCGACCCGCTGGAGACCATTGCCATGACTGCCGGCGCTGGCTCAGGCGCTCCCCACCGCCTTGCGGACGTGCCGCTCTTCGCGCGTCTGCCCCCGGCTGCGCTGGAGGAACTGGCCAGCGCGTCACGGACGCGAACCTACCCGGCCGGCCAGGTAATCTGGAGCGAAGGCGACCCCGGAGACGCGCTGCTCGTGGTGGAGGAAGGGCAGATTCGCGTCACCCGCACAACGGGCGGCGGCGTGGAGGTCGTCCTCGCCGTCAATGACGCGCCGGCAGCCCTGGGCGAACTGGCGCTCCTGGACGGCGAGCCGCGCAGCGCCGCCGTGATCGCGCAGCGGCCGGTTCGCGTGCGCTTCATCCCTCGCAGCGCGTTCCTCGCGCTGCTGCGCCACGAGCCCGCCGCCGTCGAAGGGCTACTGCATACCCTTGCGGCCATGGTCCGTGCCGGCAATGAGCGGCATCTGGCGGCGGTCGGCCTGGACGTGCCGGGTCGCCTGGCGGCCTGGCTCCTGGATCGCGCCCGCCCGCTCGACGACGCCTCGGGCCACCTCGAACTGGCGCTGAACCGCAGCCAGAGCGAACTTGCCGCGGAACTTGGCACCACGCGCTCGACCCTGAACCGCGCCATCAACGGCTTCATCGACCTCGACATCATCGCGCGCGACGGCGAGCGCGTGGTGGTGCTCAGGCCCGACGCACTTGCCGCCTACACCGAATTGCCGCCTGAACCGTAGGGCCGTCAGTTCACTGCCAGCGGAATGCTCTGCTGGAAACGGAACAGATTGTCGGGGTCCCACTTCCGCTTCAGTTCCATGAGGCGCGGCAGGTTTTCGCCGTAGTACGCCTCCGCCCAGTTCTCCTGGCTGCGGTCAATGAAGTTCTGGTAGGCCCCACCCGAGAGATACGGCTGCATCGACGCGTGAAACGCCTCGATCCAGTCCAGGTTCTCGACGATCAGGTCCGTATCGTCGGTCGCTTCCCACAGCACTTCGGACTTGAAGAGAAAGTCGGCCTCACGGTGCACGAAGGCCGTGGCGTCTGGCGCGACCTCATTCACCTTGCCGCCCCAGCAGTAGATACCGACCGTGCTCTCCTGCGCGCGGGAGGGAACGCCGGGCATGGCGGCCATACCCTCCAGCAGGGTGACCAATGCCTCCGACGACAGCGTGCCGCGCACAAAGCCCGTCTTGATCTGGTACGTGCCGGTGGGCGTCGTGGCGGCGAGCTTTCCGCGCGCGGACGGGAACGCCATCTTTTCGATGGTGAACGTGTCCGCCGACTGTTCCTCTTGCACCCGGTCCACCAGTTCCCGCACCACTTCCGGCTCACCCCAGTGCAGGCCGATGACATCCACCACGAAGGGTGCTGGCGTCGAACGCGGCATGCGGGCCTGCGAGCGCACGGCCAGCCGCAAACCCAGCTCGGTGGGGGCATCCTGCTGCATGCGCATCAGCGCGGCGACCACAGCCGCCGTGTCGCCGCCAGTCCAGGTGCCCTCGAAAAAGGTGACGTCCCGCGTGGGGACGAAGCGGTAGGTGAAAGACGTGTTCACGCCGAAGTTGCCGCCGGCGGCCCCCCGCAGCGCCCAGAACAAATCCGCGTTCTCGGTCTCCGAGGCGGTCACGAGTTCCCCGGAGGCCAGCGCGATATCCGTGGACACCAGTGAGTCGCAGGTCATGCCGAGATGGCGGCAACTGAACCCCCACCCGCCGCCAAGCGTCAGGCCGGAGAGCCCGACGGTGGGGCAGCGGCCACCGGGCACATAGACGCCGTACGGGTCCACAGCGTCGCCGAAGTCTGCGTTGTTTACGCCGGCCGCCACGGTGACCGTACCGTCGGCAGGATTCACCTGCGCGCCCTGCATGCTGCGGACATTGATGACCAGGCCGGGCGACGTGGAAAATCCGGCGTATGAATGCCCGCCCGAGCGTACAGCGAACGGCGTTCCCGTCTCCTTCGCCCATGAAACGCACGTTGCCGCATCGCGCGGGGTGGCGCATACGGCAATGCCTGCCGGTCGCACCGCCGTGAAGCGCGCCGCGTTGATCTCCGTGGCCGCCGCATACATGGGGTCACCATCCCGCAGGAGCCGGCCATCGAGGCGGTTCGCCAGGTCATACCAGGCGGCGTCACTGGTCGTCGCCACCGGCGTGGCTTGCGCCAGGGCTGACCGCCACTGCCACGGAAGCGCCGCGATCGAAGCGCCAACTGCGGCCCCCTGCAGCAGGCGACGGCGACTGATCACTGCGCGCCCGGTGGTCTGCTCTCCCTCATGCCGTTGCATGGCTTCCCCCAATTGAAAACACGGTTTCGCCTGGATGTATACCGTGACGGCAGCCTTCCCTCCCAGATCCACGTCCAGCGGTTTGTCACAGGCGGCGACAGGGGCCACTGAATGGAGATCAGCCACCCAGGAGTTCGACGACGACCGCAAGCAGCACGATGCCCAGGATGACCGCTCCGCAAAGGGCCGCGACGCTCCAGGGGAAGCCATCGCCAGCATCGTCGAGTTGGAGCTGAGCCCGGTTCAGGTCAGCGGTATGCCTCCGGACATCGCCCGGCAGTTGTCGCAATTTGAATGTTCCCCGAAAGGAGCGATAACGTGACATTGCTGCTATCTCCAGAACGCGTGTCGTCCTGTACGTGACGGCACGTCACCGGACGTCGTGGCATTCTCGGCGGTCACTGGCAAACATGTTCCGGAAATCCTCATCGCTGTCCCAGCGCTGCTTCTCCAGCCGGTTTCTGCCGATCCGAATACCCAATGCCGCCAACCCCACGTACAGGAGCGAAAGTGCGGGAAAGAACAACCACCCGCCCCAGAACAGGATGAAGATGAACTGGTCCTTCTTGGTGACGAGCCCGATTCCCGTCTGCTCTGCCTTGCCTGTTTCTGGGAACACCAGGAGGACGATCAGTGCAATCACCATCCCCAAACAAGGACCCCATAACCAGTTGTCTTCGGGAAAGACAATGCCGATCAGGAGGGGAAAAACGAACGTCGAGAGGGCGGCAAGCGCAGCGAGTGCAGACAGCCAACCTGGCATGTCATGCACCAGAATGCCGAGCGCGAGCGTCAGGAGGGCTGCGAATAGCAGCGTCCATCCCAGCCACCTGACCCCGTCCGACTGATGCCAAGTCATGGCCTACCCCGCATCCCTGCTGCCGAATCCACTCGTCCGGCGAGTCCCTTATTGGCGCAGTTTGTCGCGGACACTGGTGAAACGCGCCCGTACTCGATATGGGAATTCAGTCAGGCGCCATTGAGGCCGGGTCGCCGAGAGCATCGCGACCCGTTCGTGGCGCGTTCCGTTGCATTGAAGGAAGGGTGCCGGGAGCGGGACTCGAACCCGCACGGCCTTGCGGCCACCAGCTCCTAAGGCTGGCGCGTCTGCCATTTCGCCACCCCGGCGAGGGGCGCCGTCAAGTGTAGCGGCCCGGAGCCACGTGCGCGTTTGCCGGGCGGCGCATCCTCGGATAGCATCCGGCGGTTGACCATTCCGCACAAGGAGGTACCACGTGTCCACCGCTGATCCCCTGGCGCGACGCCAGTTTGGCAAGACGCCGCTCATGGTGCCCCCCATCGCCGTCGGGTGCGCACCGATCGGCAACATGGGAGATACGTTTGGGTATGACGTGTCCGAAGAGGACGCCATCGCCACGATCCTGCGCGCGCTGGAGAGCCCGATCCCGTACATCGATACCGCCGCCCACTACGGCGACGGCGAGAGCGAGCGCCGCGTCGGACTGGCCCTGAAGGAAGCGGGCGGGCTGCCCCAGGGCGCAGTGCTCCAGACCAAGGAAGGGCGCGAGCTCCAGCACAACGATTACTCCGGGGAAACGGTGAAGTGGCGCATGGAGCGCTCACTCAAGCTGCTTGGCGTGGATCACGTCGATGTCGTCTATCTGCACGATCATGAGTGGACGACGTTCGAGAACGCCATGTCCCCAGGCGGCCCGGTTGAGGTGCTGCGCTCCTTCCAGGAGCAGGGCGTCGTGGACTATCTCGGCATCGCCGGGGGGCCGGTGCCGCATCAGATGCGCTTCGTGGAAACGGGGCTCTTTGACGCGCTCATCCACCACAACCGATACACGCTGCTGAATCGCTCGGCGGAGCCGCTGATCCAGGCGGCCCACGAGCGCGGTATGGCCATCCTCAATGCGGCGCCCTATGGCAGCGGCATGCTGGTGAAGGGGCCAGACGCCTATCCACGCTACGCCTACCAGGAGGCGTCCCAGCAGATGGTGGACCGTGTCCGCCAGTACCAGGCCATTGCCGAGCGCTACGGCGTGCCGCTCGCGGCGGTGGCGCTGCAGTTCTCTTCGCGTGACCCGCGCACGACAGCCACGATCGTCGGGATGAGTCGTCCATCTCGCATTGACGACACGCTCCGGTACCTCACCACCGATATCCCGGAGGCGCTCTGGGACGAGATCGCGGTCATCCCGTACGAGATGGACGATCCAGAGATCAACCGCTTCAAGTAGCAATCTCGCCCCCGGCCCAACCTGTCCCCCGAACGTCGGGGTACACGCCGGGCCGGGGGCCTCTCGCATGCGGCGGTACTTCCCATAGGGCGAAGGTGCGCTACCGAATGCGGGAGCGGAATGGTGGCCGACCAGCCACGCCAAGCGTGGTGTGGTACAGCGACCCCGCGCCTTCCCCTTCGGCAGCGCGGTCTGTGCCGCCGGCAAGGGTAACGTAGGCATCGGTCCAGTTCGGCCCGCCGAACGTGATGCTGGAGACCTTGCGGGCTGGAAAGGTCTTGCTGCCGAGCAAGTCGCCGTTCGGCGCATAGTAAAAGAGCGCGCCGCCGTCCCAGCGCGCCGACCAGATATTGCCAGACGAATCGAGGGTCATGCCGTCGGGAACGCCCTCGCCCGCCGGGACCTGGACGATAACGGCGTTAAGGGCAATCTCGCCGCTGGCGAGGTCATAGTGATAGCGGGAAACGGTGCGGGCGATTGAGTTCGTGTGATACATGCCGGTCAAGTCCGGCGTAAAGTCCATCCCGTTGGAAACACCCGCGTCGTCCAGCACCAGCGTGAGGGAGCCGTCCGGGTCCAACCGATAGAGGTGCCCGCTGCGCTCGCCATCCGGCATTGTGCCCGCGAATACGCGCCCCCCCGGGTCCGCAATCACGTCGTTGAAGCGCGTGCCATGCTCAGCCGGGATTTCGTCGATCACCATGCGTTCGGCAGCCGTGCGCGGGTCCCACGTCCAGATGCGCCCGCTTGCTCCGAACAGCAGCAGTTCGCCTCCTGCCTGGATGGTGAAGCCGCCGATTGGACCGTCGCCCTGGTAGACCTGGGCGTGCGTGCCGGCCACCGGGTCGTAGCGGTACAGACGACCGGCCGGGATATCGAGCCAGAAGAGGGCCTGCAGATCCTCGTGCCAGAGCGGGCCTTCCGTTGTGTCGCTGCGTTCGTCCGCAATGCGCTCGAGCGGCGCATCGTAGATAGCCATTTGCCGAGTCCTTCGCTCCCGTCTCGCTGCGGCAATGCCGAAGTATCCGCGCATCCTTCTCGCGCCAGCAGAGCCCTCCCGCTCCCAGGCGCCAGCCTTGACTTGCACGTTGCGCGAACCTGCCGTATGATGCGCGCCATGAGCGACCTGATGCGCCTCAAGCAGACCAGCGGCATGTCCATGATCTCGATTATCGAGATTATTAAGACTACCTTGCCTGCCGGTCCGGAGGGGCGCGACTGACGGTCGCGGACCACTGAAACGGATCGGCAGGCGGGAGCGGCAACGCTCCCGCTTTTTCGTGCGTAGAAATTCGTCGGATACTGAGGGCTGGCACAATGATCGTCATGAAATTTGGGGGCACCTCCGTTGGGGACGCCGTCCGCGTTCACCAGGTTGCCGCCATCATCGAGGCCCAGCCCCTTCCCCGGGCGGCCGTGGTGTCTGCAGCAACTGGCGTCACCAACCTGTTGCTCGATGCCGCACGCGCGGCAGCCGCTGATGGCGAGGAATTCAGTTCCCGCCTCGTGGCAGATGTCCGCGCTCGCCACGAGGCCATTGCCGAATCGATCACCGATGAGACCGAGCGCGTTGCCACCCTGGCCGCGCTCGATCAGCTTCACGCCGCCCTCGATGACGCGCTGGCTCACGTCGCGCGTGCGGGCGATCTCTCCGCTCGCGATTCTGACCGCATCGTGGCCACGGGCGAAAAGGCCATGAGCCTGCTGCTCTCCGCCATCCTGCGCTCACGCGGCACCGCCGCTGCTCACGTCTGGGCGGACTCCGTCATCGCGACCGACGATCGCTACGGCAGCGCCCGCCCGCAGCGCGAGCGCACACGCGAGATGGCGGACGCCCGGGTGCGGCCCCTGCTGGATGCGGGCCAGACGGTCGTCTTCACCGGCTTCATCGGTCACGCACCCGATGGCAGCACCACCACGCTGGGCCGGGGTGGCTCCGACTACAGCGCCACGTTACTCGGTGCAGCGCTCGATGCCGACGAGGTCCAGATCTGGACCGACGTCCCCGGTGTGCTGTCTGCCGATCCACGCCAGGTCTCCGAAGCGCGCGTGGTGCCCGGCATCTCCTACGACGAAGCGCAGGAGTTGGCCCATTTTGGCGCCAAGGTCCTGCACCCGCGCACCATCCGCCCCGCCGTTTCGCTTGGCATCCCGGTGCGCATTCTTTCCACCTTCGCGCCCACGGAGCCCGGCACGCTGGTTACGCGCGAAACCCCCGGCGAAAGCATCAAGGCGGTCACCGCCCTCGGAAACCTGATGCTGCTGACGGTCGATGTCCCGGAACTGGAGGATCTCGCGGCGGCGTCGGCTGCCGTCTTCGGCGCGCTGCATGACGACCGCATCGAGGTTGTCGCCGCGTCGCAGGCGTCATCCCGCCGCCGCATGACCTACCTGGTGGATGCCACCGGACAGGGTGGCTGCCGGCGTGTGCAGCAGCGCATGGCGACCGCGCTCGATGTGGCGCAGGTCGATGCCGAAGTGGCCTGCGACGACGATGTTGCGCTCGTCGCGGCGGTCGGGGCCGGGGCAGCGGCGATCCCGCAAGCCCTGTCCCAGTTGCTCTCGGTCCTGGGCAAGGCGGGTATCCCGGTGCTGGCCACCAGCCAGCAGGTGACCAACGTCGCCATGACGGCGGCCGTGTTCGCCAAGGATGCCGCCCGCGCCGTGCAGGCGCTGCATGATGCCTTCATCAAGCCACAGGTGGCCAGCTCGCGCGGCAAGCGGCCGCGCCGGACCAACATGCTCTCCGAGAGCCTGCGGGTCGGGTAGTCCACAAACGGATCAGGATCTATCAGGATTGAACGATTGAGCCGCCGCATCCGGCGGCTTGAGGGAGGGATTTCGTGTCTTTCAGCAATCGCATTCCGGTTGCCGTCCTTGGGGCAACGGGCAGTGTCGGCCAGCGGTTCGTGCAACTGCTGGCGGATCATCCCTGGTTCGAGTTGTCGGAGGTGGTGGCGTCGGACCGCTCCGCCGGCCAGACGTACGCCGAGGCCGCCGACTGGCGGTTGAGCGCGGACATGCCGGCTGCCGCTGGCAAGCTGGAGGTCAAGGATTACGGGGCGAAGCTCTCCAGCCCGGTCGTCTTCTCGGCGCTGCCGGGCGAGGTCGCCGAGGAGATCGAGCAGCGCATGGCCCGCGAAGGGCGCGCGCTTTTCTCGAATACCTCCTTCCACCGCATGACGCCGGATGTACCACTGCTCATCCCGGAGGTGAACCCGGAGCACGCCGCCGCGATCAAGGTGCAGCAGCAAAACCGGGGCTGGAGCGGCTTCATCGTCACCAACCCGAACTGCTCGGCGATTCACCTGGTGCTGGCCCTCAAGCCACTCCACGACGCGTTCGGGATCGACGCGTTGGCGGTCACCACCATGCAGGCCGTCTCTGGCGCGGGCTACCCCGGCGTGCCCTCGTTGGACATGATCGACAACGTGGTGCCCTTCATCAGCACGGAAGAAGAAAAGATGACTGAGGAGACGAAGAAACTCCTCGGCGGCTTCGACGGCGCGTTCCAGCCCGCCGACCTCGTGATGACGGCGCACTGCAACCGCGTGCCGGTGCGCGATGGCCACACCGAGTGCGTGTCGATCCGCTTCAGGGAATCGGCCTCGCCGGATCAGGCGGCCGCAGCAATGGCGAACTTCCGGGCTCGGCCCCAGGAACTCGATCTCCCCTCGGCGCCGGCTCGCCCGATCATCGTGCGCAGCGAGCGCAACCGGCCGCAGCCGAACCTGGACCGCGACGCCGAGAAAGGCATGGCCACCACCGTTGGCCGCGTGCGCGAGTGCCCGCTGCTGGGCACGAAATTCGTGCTCCTTGGCCACAACACGATTCGGGGCGCCGCCGGCGCCTCCATCCTGAACGCGGAGCTGTTCAAGGTCGAGGGGCTCTTGCCCGTCTAGCGTCGTGGTCCCCGTTACTTCTCATGCGCACCTGCCCCGCCAGATTCCCTCGGGAACCTGGCGGGGCTTTCCGTTCCTGGACGGAATTCTGCCGAACCCGGTCCGGGAGCGTGATCAGCAATGGCTAGCCTGGGCAGGGCACGGCGCATCCGCCTCTACCGCCGCAACAGTCGGAACAGAACGCCCCGTGCCCGTAGCGGGCAATGCACTCTCCGTCCGATCTGCAGGTGCCGCAGGTGATCGCGCCATCAGGTGGCGCCATGCCGCAACGCGTACCTCCGGAGATGGAGGCGCGGCAATAACAGAAGGGCACGCCGTTGCAGGCGGTGACGGCCCCGCTACATGACGTGGGCGCGCACGTGCCAGCACCCGTGAGGCACAAACCACCGAAGCACGTATCCCCGGCTGCGCACGCGTTGCCGCACGTTCCGCAATTGGCGTTGTCGGTTCGCAGATCGCGGCATTCGCCCTGGCAGCGTTGCGTCCCGTTGTTGCAGCAGCGCCGCTTCTTTTTCTTGCGATTGCCAGCCCGCACGTCCTGCCGGTCAGCCAGCACGGTCACCATCGGCACGAGCGCTGGCAACCCGCGGATGACCGCGCGGCGAGAGGATGATCGTTCCGCGTTCGCTATGTCCAGATCAGGGTGCGCAGTTACCCGCATGTTGGCCCCCGTTCGCGAATCCGGAAGGCCTGGTCGCCCCAGGCAGAACTACCCGCACAGAAACACCCGGCACGTCAGACCCGGCAGACAGTCGGCGGTTGTCAGAAAGAGGTCACCCGTCAAAGTGGGATCACAAGCGGTCTCGAACGAAGGACAGACTGGAGTACAGCTTCCTCAACAGCAGGGCCTACCGGACAAGAAGTGGCAGTGAGAAGCTCCCGCCGGCGACGCTTTCGACGAGCTGCCGCGTGCTCGCAATCGGCGAGTCCGGTCAGGCCTGCCCCGAGACCCACCAGGCTCTTGCCCGGATGCCGCCGCGGGAGCGCCGGGCAGAGTCGTTGCGTCATCCGGCCGAAACTGCGAGCATCAATGTGGCCCTCGGGGGTGTCCGACTGTCGTGCGGCTGCCACCGGCATGGCTGACGCCGAGCTGCTCCAGCACATCGCCCGTAGTTCAAGGTCTCATGATGACGGCGCGCCAGTACTTCAGCTATCCGTCATCTGCCTGATTTCCACCGATCTCCGGCCGTTGCGGGATCTACAGGATGCCGGCCCGCATCGCTGCCACGCTTGCTGCAGCGCGGGAGTGCACGCCAAGTTTCCGAAACACGCTTGCTACGTGCGTCGCTACCGTGCGCCGGCTCACGAAAAGCGCCGCGGCAATCTCCGGGTCGCTGCGGCCATCGGCCAGCAAGCGCAGCACCTCGCGCTCGCGCGGGCTGAGCGCGGGCGCCGCGGCCTCATTTTCCGGCGCCGTCTCCTGCAGCACGCTGTTGACCACAACCGCCAGAGGCTGCCGTGCGCCCCTGGCCCGCAGTTGCCCGATTTCGGCGGTGGAGAGGCGCGTCGCGGCCACCTCTTCGACACGGGACGCCATCACGCCCGCAATCATGGGTGAGGTTCCAGAGGCAGCGCAGCACGCATCCAGCGCACCCAGCAATTCCACCGCTCGCTCGACATCTCCCAGCGATGCCTCGGCTGCCGCCAGCCCGTACAGGGGGTCAACGGCCTGCCAGCGCTCGCCGGCAGCCCAGGCCAGTGCCAATGCCTCCCGCCAGACCGCCGTGGCGCGGGTGGCATACCCGGCATTCCAGTACAGCGTCGCCAACACGGACAGCGTCGGCAAGTGCAGAAGCGCAGAGCCGGTCGCGCGAACCGCGGACACCGGCGTGTCAAGCAGCGCGAAATCTGCAGACGCTGGCTCTGCCAGGTATTTGGCCACAGCAAGCTGAAATCCGGAGAATGCGCCCAGGGATGCCGCGCTCGCGGAGGTGAGGCTCGGATACATCGTCGCTGCCCGCTCCAGGTGCGGAATTGCGCCTCGGGCATCGCCACCGTAGAGGGCGTAGATACCCAGGCTTGTTTCGGTCAGTGCGTGCGACGCCAGGTCGTCTGAAGCGCTGAGCAGGGGCAGCGCCTCCTGGAGCCGTTGCACAGCCAGGGGGAAATGACCCTGCGACCCGGCCAACACTCCCCAGACGAACAGCCCTTTGCCGCGGATCGCGGAGGAATCTGCCGGGAGACGCCGAAGTGCGCGATCAAGCCAGCTTTCACCTTCTGCCAACCGCCCGGTGCGATACCAGAACTGCCAGAGCGCTGCACCGAGACGCACGGCCTTCGCCGCGTCGTGCTCCAACCACCAGGCGATCGCCTCTCGCAGGTTCTGGACCTCCGCGTCCGTCCTGGCAATCCATGTCTGCTCGGAAGGCCCGACGAGCTCCTGCTCGGCCTGCTCGGCAAATTCCAGAAAGAGCGCTGCGTGGCGAGCACGCATCTCCTCGCCTTCACCGCGCGCGTCGAGTCGCTCCAGACCAAAGTCTCGAATCGTCTCCAACATGCTGAAGCGTGGCTGCGGCGATTCGTCGATGTCCAGTTGCGAACCAGGGCGGACCAGACTGTGCGCGGCAAGGACGGCAATTCGTGGCAAGAGACTGCACCGCGCGTTGGGCAAACTCGTGCCACCCGAGTTGGAACACGCACCCGAACAGGCAGCATGAACGGCAAGCAAGCGTTCTGCAAACTCCACGGTGAATCCACCGTCAAAGACGCTCAGTTGGCGGAAGAGTGCCTGCTCTTCCGGAGGGAGCAAGTCGCAACTCCATGAGATGGCTGCCTGCATGCTGCGCAACCTTGGCGGCTGGTCACGCGGGCCGCCGGCGAGGATTGGCAACCGCTGCTCGAGCAGCTTGCGCAGGGCCGGCAACGAGACCATGCGGAGCCAGGCTGCCGCCAGTTCAATTGCCAACGGCAGTCCATCCAGTCGTCGGCAGATCGCGACGACATCTCCGGCATTGCGGTCGGTCAGCCTGAAGCGCGGGTCGGCGAGCCGGGCCCGCGCCACAAACAACGCCACAGCGCCGTAGCGGATTGCCGCGTGCCGCGAGAGCAAGGCGCCCTGGGGAGCGAACGGAGGAACCCGCAGCGGGAGCACAGGAAATGCCTGCTCCCCCATGACGTTGAGGTGCGCGCGGCTGGTCACGATCAGGGTCAGCCCGGGCGCGTTCGCAAGCAACTCGGCGACAGAGACAGCGGCTGCCAGGACCTGTTCGAAATTGTCGATGACCAGCAGCATCCGTCCGTGACGAAGCGCTCGCGCCAGGCGGTCTGGCAACGGCGCATCGCCCGCCTCGGGGATTCCAAGCGCTTGCGAGATCGCCGGAACTACCAGGTCCGCATCCCGGATGGCCGCCAACGCCACGAGCGCCATACGGTCGAAGTGTGCCCGCGCGGCATCGGCTGCGTGAACGGCGAGGCGGGACTTTCCCACTCCGCCGGGTCCGGTCAACGTGATCAGCCGGGGCCCTGGTTCGCGCAGGAATGCGTCGAGCGCGGTGAGTTCTGACGCACGGCCAATCAATGGCGTCAGAGGCGACGCCAACTCTGCGTTTTCAGGTAGCGGATGCTCCATGCGCGTCATCGAGCTAGCGTCGGGTCGGACAGCGCTTGGACGAATGGTAGATAACCTCCTCGCGACCTGACGAGACGCGACCTGTGTTATCCCTCGCGAGAGGGCTTGACACAGGATGATCCCGGTGCAAAACTTCGCCACATGAATTATTCGGCGGCTGAATTATCAAATGAACGAAGTAATCTGGACACTCAGGTCGAGCTGTGCGCCGGGCTGTTGCCAGTCCTTGCTCGCGCCATGAACTGCGCGATCCTGACGCTCAGCCAGGAACTCGAGGTCACGCCCGCCCAGGTGAAAGTCCTGCTCCAGCTTTCGCGCAAAGAGCAGATGTCGGTCGGCGAAATTGCCGATGCCCTGTACGTCTCCATGCCTGCCGCGTCCGAGATCGTGGACCGGCTGGTAGACACGGGCCATGTGGTACGTGCGACAGACCCCGCTGATCGGCGGCGCGTGATCGTGAGCGCGACAACGGAGTCGCAACAAGCCATTGACCGGTTGGCCGATATGCGCCGCACGCAGCTACGCAAGGCACTGCTTCGCCTTTCGCCAGACGAACGCCCGGTTGCGGTTCGCACGCTGGAAGCGTTGATCGCGGAACTTGGCGGCACCGACGAACTCCCGGCGGCGCTCCATCGCAAGGCGCCCCGCCTCACATGACACCCAGCCAGAAAGGACCCTCCCCCATGTCCGATCAACGCCAGACGGCGGACCAGGCGGAGCCTGAACGCAATCCATGGTTAATCCTGCTTGTCCTGTGCGGAGCGGTCTTCATGCTCTTGCTGGACACCACCATCGTGAACGTGGCTCAGCAGAAGATCAAGATCGCACTCGAGGCGGATCTTTCCGAGATTCAGTGGATCCTGGATAGCTACATTCTCGCCTACGCGGTCCTGATCCTGTCGTTCGGCCGCCTGGGTGATGTCTTTGGCCGCAAGAAGCTCTTCATGTGCGGTATGGGCATCTTCACGCTGGCCTCGGCGCTCTGTGCCGGGTCCACGCTCATCTCACAGGCCACCGGCATACCCCCTGCGACCGCACTGATCGCCGCGCGCGTGCTGCAAGGTGTCGGTGGGGCGATGATGATGCCGCAAACACTGTCGCTGATCACGGTTGCCTTTCCACCGCAGAAGCGTGGCTCTGCCATGGGTGTGTGGGGCAGCGTGGTGGCGCTCGGCGCGGTCCTCGGGCCAATCATCGGCGGCTGGTTGGTGACGAACTACGCCTGGGAATGGGTCTTCCTGATCAATGTCCCCGTGGGAATCGCGGCCATCCTGGCGACCCTTGCCATCGTGCCCGAATCGGTGGATCCCTTTGCCTCCGGGCGGGTTGACTGGGGCGGCATTCTGCTCTCCGGTCTCGGTACCTTTGCGCTCGTGTATGCCGCCATCGAAGGCAACGCCCTGGGTTGGACTAGCCCGATCATTCTCGGGTCCTTTGCGGCGAGCATCATCCTGCTCACCCTCTTCATCTTGTGGGAGTCGCGCGCCGATGACCCCATGTTGAAGCTCGAACTCTTCGCCATTCGCAACTTCTCCGTGGCAAACGTCCTCGCGATGGCGACGTCATTTGGCATGCTTGGCGTCTTCTTTCCGATGACCGTCTTCCTGCAGGGCGCCCTCGGTCTTTCGCCGCTCGAGGCGGGCCTGGCCATGCTCCCGAACGGCCTGGTCCTGATGTTCGTTGCGCCGACCGCCGGCCGCCTCTCGGACAAGATCGGTGCGCGCTGGATTCTCGTGACCGGCCTCTCCCTGATGGCGGTTGGCATCGTGGCGATGATCCGGCAGATCTCGCCGGATGCAACCCAATGGTCCTTCATCCTGCCGCTCGCAGTCACCGGTCTGGGTATGGGCATGACCTTCGCGCCCATGACCGCCACGGCGATGCGCCAGGTCCCGCCGCGCATTGCTGGCAGTGCCTCTGGCATCCTCAACACCACGCGCAACCTGGGTCAGGTGCTGGGCATCGCGGTGCTGGGCTCCGTCCTGCAGTCACGCCTGGGAGTGCACGCGGCAGAGTCGCTCAGCCAGATCAGCACCCTCGATCCGGATGTGGGCAGCACCCTCGGCGACCTGATTGCCACCGGACGCGTCGAGGCGATTCCGGCGGCCCTCCCACCAGGATCCGAAACGCTGCTGCCCCTCATTCTCGGCAGTATGCGTCAGGCCTTTGCCTCGAGCATGCATGAAACGTTCGCCATCGGCGCCATCACCTGCCTGATTGGTGCGGGTGTCGCCCTGCTGATCCAGAATCCGAAAGCCGCTACAGTTTCTTCCCGGCAGGCCCGTGCGGAGACCGTTGCGCACGCCGTTGCTGCCGACTAGCGACAGACAAGGGGAACCAGCGCCAATGGACATCCGCCTCGACGGCAAGAAGGCGCTGGTGACCGGAGCCAGCAGCGGCATCGGCAGTGGAATTGCGCTGGCCCTGGCGGAAGCCGGGGCAGATGTTGGCGTCAACTACCGCGGCAACGCGGCCGGGGCCGAGGAAACGGCAGCCCAGGTGCGGGCGCTCGGGCGCAAGGCGGTGGTGCTCCCGGCCGATGTCGGTCACGAGGACCAGGTCGAAGCGATGTTCGCTACCTTCGACGCCGAGTTCGGGGAGATCGACATCCTGGTATCGAACGCCGGCCAGGGCTCAGCAGGCCTTCCCATCCACGAGACGACCTGGCAGGACTGGGATCGCCTGCTGCGCTCCAACCTGCACGGGCCGTTCCTGTGCGGGCGCGCCGCGGCTCAACGGATGACGCGCCGCAACAGGGGCGGGCGCATCATCAACATCTCATCGGTCCATGAGGAAGCCTGCAACACACCGAACGAGGGACCCTATTGCGTATCAAAAGCTGGCCTGCGCAACCTCACGCGCGCTATGGCGCTGGAGCTGGGGCCGCTGGGCATTACGGTCAACGACGTGGCGCCCGGGATGATTCTGACGCCGCTGAACGCGCGGGCGATGGCTGATGCGGAATACCTGGCGAGCGCCGAGGCCCAGATAGCCGTGCGCCGCACCGGCCTGCCGGCGGACGTGGCGCACATGGTGGTGTTCCTGTGTTCGGAGCAGGCATCCTACTGCAACGGAGGAACGTACCTCGTGGATGGCGGCTGGATGCTGGACTGGCCGCCAGTCTGAGCCCGCGCTAGAGGCGCTGGTACTCCTCCAGATCGAGCACGAAGACGGTAGCGGCCGATGCGGGCGAGCCTTCGCTCGTCTCATGCGGCGCCAAACCGGCGCGCGCCGACTGCTTGATCAGGTCAAGCACCAGGTTTACCTGATCCTCCTCCGCGCCGATCATGAGCGTCGTGTTGCCGCGACGCAGGAAGCCGCCGGTGCTGGCGAGCCGCGTTGTCCGAAAATCCGCTTCCAGCAGCGCATCAACGACGACGTCTGCGACCTCGTTCTGGATGACGGCGATTACCAGCTTCTTCATGCGCTCCGTGCCTCACAGGTACGCCAGTGCTCGCTCTGCTCTCGCGAACCAGTCACTGTCGGGTTGGTAAAGCGATGAACCGGGCCGGGCCTGTTACCCGAATGCATCGCCGCATGACCGATGTACCGCACCATACTACCGTGCATCGCGTCCGTGTGGGGACCTTTGACGAAAAGAATTTCGCTCGGCATCGAGATACCCTTGCAGGATGACCGCCGCCGCCATGGCGTCGATCTCCCCGCTACGCCGGTTCTTCCTGCGCCCCTGCGCCTCCAGCGCGCGTTCCGCCATGGTGCTGGTCAGCCGTTCATCCCAGAACACGATCTCGAGGGCGTCGTCGCTGGCGGTTCCCAGGCTCTCCGCGAACGCGCGCACGGTCGCGGCCTGTGGCCCTTCCCGGCCTGAGAGCCCCATCGGCAGCCCGATCACAATCACATCGGCGCCCTGCGCCCGCGCCGTCTCCAGGATGCGTTGCAGATCGCCTTCGCCCCGCTGCACCACGCCGGCTGGCGAGGCGATCATCCCCAACTCATCGGCAATCGCCATGCCGATGCGTCGTTCGCCGACATCCAGCCCCATGGTGCGAGATCGTGATGAACTCATCCCTCATCCTCGAAGACCACGCGGTCAGGATTTTCAGGAACGTTCTTGATCAGCCAGCCAGGAGTGATCTCGACCCTGGCCCCGGCTACGGTAGGATCCTGCGCCAGGACAGCCTCGGCCTCCGCCGGGCTCAGCCCCGCTATCCGGGCGGCAAGCTGGCGCTGCTGGGCCTCATCGATGATCTGCCGGGCCTCGACATCAGCGGAGATCTGCAGCCGTGAACCGCGATCGTCGGTCCGTTCCACGACTGGAGGGTTCACCACCATCTCCTTTACCGGCACGGTGTAGCCAGCCGGGGCGCTGGCGATCAACTCAGCGGCCAGATCACGCTCGAAATCGACTTCGGCCTGTTTGAGGTCCACCACGGTGACTTCCAACGACATGGCGCTCTGCAAACTCACGGTGTCGCCGCGATCGCCCACGTTGTGATCGAAGGTATCCTCCTGCTTGAGCACCTTGACGCCCGTGATCACAAACCCCTGGTCTCCGTTTTCTCCGTTGACCGCTCCGGCGGCCAGATCGTTCACGGCATCGCTTGCCTGGTCCAGCAGCGCGTCGTGGTCTCCCTGCGCGACGACGCGATACTCCTTGTCGGTCCCGCCGGTGGTGGGCTCCATGCGATTGCTGTAGTAGATCCCGTTCGACAGTCGCCCGCCGATCTCCCCGGTCCCCACATTCCCGGACGTTCCACCGACCGTCGCCTGCACCTCGCCCGTGGCCGCACCGGGCTTACCCGTGGCGGTATCTGCAGCCGGAATTTCCACCGTCTCGGTGAACGTGAACTCCGTGCCGTCTTCGGTGGTAACTACAGTGCCGGCATCAACCGTGACCGGTGCGGCTCCGGCATTCCGCAACTCAATCGGGCCACTTGCGGACAGATCCGGCACCGTTTCACTTCCGGACGCGCTCGTCTCTCCGCTCCAGGTCACCTCCACCTGTTGCTGCTGGGTGGGGAACGCAAGGACCGCGCCGTCATCAAGTGGCTGACCATCGGTAGTCGCGTCGAACACAATCGATGCCGAGACAGCCTGCGTGCGCGGCACGTAGCGCACGATCGCCTGCGGCGTCAGGGCGCGGAACAGGAAGGCGGCGCCGGCTACCAGCAGCACCAGCAGGAGCGCCACCGGGAGCCAGCGCCGGGGTGGATTGCGCCGCACAGGCTCTTGCGCTGGTGCGGTCTCAACCGTCTCTGGGGCCTCGTCGGTGACCGCCGTCACCTGCGCTGGCCAGAGCAGGATGGGATCTGGCCCCGAGTAGACTTCCTCCTCCGGTTCTGCGATCACGTCGGGTGGAGAAGGCGGCGGCTCGGCGATGCGTGCTGGCGCCTTGCGCTTTGGCGCAGCGGCCATCTGGAGGCCGAGCCGTTCCCCCAACTTCAGGCGCAGGGGGTCCGATGTGCGCACGACGACCGCGAGCCGTTCGTCGTCCAGCGCGGTCTTGAGCGTGCGAAATTCGTTGGCGGTGAGCAGCAGCGGACTCTCCACCGGCACGATCAGGTGCACGGTGTGCCCGCCCGCCGCCGCCGCTCGGACGCGGTCCAGTACTCCCGGCAGCGATTCGTCTTCGTGGACCACCACGGCCGGTGGCCGCCGGGTCGCGGCGCGCGGGTCACTCATCCCTGTGGGTACTCTGGGCCGCTAATTGCTGGCGCTGCGCGCCACGATCGTGGCCACGGCGGCGAGGGCGTCGTCCAGGCGCTCCGGGTCCTTGCCGCCAGCCTCGGCCAGCTCCGGGCGGCCGCCGCCGCGCCCATCCACAATCGTCGCCGTCTCGCGGACGATGTCGCCCGCCTTGATGCCGCGCCCGATCAGGTCCGGCGTGACCATTGCCAGCAGGCTCGCTCGCCCGTCGATGACCGCGCCGAGCACGATCACCCCAGAGCCAAGGCGATCTCTCAGGCGATCACCCATCTGGCGCAGGGCATCCTTCCCGTCCACCTCGGCCCGAGTCGCCAGCACGCGCACTCCATTGACATCGACCGCCTGTGAAAGCAGATCACCCGCGCGTACCGAAGCCAATTGCCCGCGCAGGCGCTCGGCCTCGCGCTCCAGGCTGCGGATGCGGTCCTGTTGCGATTCGATTTGCGCGGGCAGGTCCGACCACGTGCTCCGCAGGGCACGCGCGCTGCTCTCCAGCACCTGCTGCTGATGCAGGATGCGCTCGATGGCGGCGTCGCCGGTGAGCGCCTCGATGCGCCGCACGCCGGCCGCCACGCTCCCCTCGGAGGTGACGACGAATGGCCCAATCTCGCCGGTCGCGGTGACATGGGTACCCCCGCACAGTTCCGCGGAGAAGCCGGGCACCTTGACCACGCGCACCGTATCGCCGTATTTCTCGCCGAAGAGCGCCATGGCGCCGCCCGCGACGGCGTCCTTGTAGTCGCTGACCTCCGTGTTCACCGGGGTATTGCGCGCGATCTCCTGGTTGACGATTTCCGCAACGCGCACAGCTTGTTGGGTGCTCATCGGCTCCAACGCCGTGAAGTCGAACCGCAGGCGGTCTGGCGCCACAAGCGATCCGGCCTGGTGGACTTCCTCCCCCAGCGTCAGGCGCAGCGCCCGGTGCAGAAGGTGCGTCGCCGTGTGATTGCGACGGATGGCCTGTCGCCGGGCGGCATCAATTTCCGCGTGTGCCGTTTCGCCAACGCGCACGAAGCCCTCGGCCACGGTGCCCCGATGTACAAAGACATCCGGGGTTGGCTTGAAGGTGTCGTCGATATCGATGACTCCGGTTTCGGTGCGAATCGTGCCGGTGTCGCCGATCTGGCCGCCCGACTCGCCGTAGAACGGCGTGCGGTCAAGCACGATCTCAACTACGTCGCCGGCCTCGGCCTCTTCGACCGGCCCGTCTGGCCCCGCCAGGCCCAGGATCGTGGCGTTTTCCGCTGTCGAGGTGTAGCCAGTGAACGTTGTGGCGCCACCTGCCATGGCCACGTAGATTTCGGCCCTGGTGCGGGAGAGGTCCTGGAATGCCTCGGCGGCTCCGCCTCGGCTCGCCGCCCGCTGTTCGGCGAACGCCTGCTCGAAACCCGCCTGATCGACCTCCAGTCCCTGTTCCCGCGCCAATTCCAGCGTCAGGTCGAACGGAAAGCCGTACGTGTCGTACAGGCGGAAGACCTCGCGGCCCGGCAGAACCGACGCCACCGTCTCGCCCTGCGCGGCGGCCCGTTCGGCCAGGTCAGCAACCAGCGCCTCGAAGCGCGCCATCCCGGCGTTCAGCGTTCGCCCGAAGCTCTCTTCCTCGTGCTGCAGCACCTTCTCGATCTGCCCACGCCGCTCGATCAACTCGGGGTGATGGACAGAGAACTGCTCGATAACGATACCGGCCATTTCCGCAAGGAACGGCTTTTCCAGGCCCAGCTTGCGGCCCGCCCGAATGGCGCGGCGCAAGATGCGCCGGAGCACGTAGGCGCGCCCTTCGTTGCCGGGCAGCACGCCGTCCGCAATCAGGAAGGTTCCGCCGCGCGCGTGGTCCGCGATGATCCGCAGCGCCCGGTCGTGGTCCGCATCCGCGCCGTACGTGACCCCCGCGAGGCTGGCCGCCCGCTGGATAATGGCCTGGTAGAGATCGGTGTCGTAGATGGAGCGCGCGCCCTGCATCACCATGGCGAGGCGCTCCAGGCCCATGCCCGTGTCCACGTGTTGGCGCGGCAGCGGCGTGCGCGAGCCATCTTCCGCCTGGACGAACTCCATGAAGACGTTGTTCCACACTTCCAGGTAGCGTGTGCCGTCACCCGGTGGGAAATCGGGCAGGCCGGTGCCAGCCTCTGGCCCGAGGTCGAAGTAGATCTCGGAGTCCGGACCATTCGGGCCGGTCGGACCGACCGGGCCCCACCAGTTGTCGCTCAGCTGGAACACACGGTCGGCTGGCACACCGATCTCGTCGGTCCAGATCCGCAGCGCGTCCTCATCGTCCGGGTGAACGGTGGGGTACAGACGGTCAGCCGGAATGCCCAGTACTTCGGTCAGGAACTCCCAGGAGAACTTCAGGGACTCGCGTTTGAAGTAGTCGCCAACAGAGAAGTTGCCGAGCATGAAGAAGAATGTGCAGTGGCTGTCATCACCCACCTCTTCGATGTCAACGGTACGAAAGCACTTCTGCACCGAGACCATGCGCACCGCGGGCGGCTGCTCCAGCCCCAGGAAGTACGGGGTCATCTGCTGCATGCCCGCCGTGGTGAGCAGCACCGTGGCGTCGTTGTGCGGCACAAGCGAAGAGGAGGGCATCAGGCGGTGCTGTCGCTCCTGGAAGAACTCAACGAAGCGGCGGCGCACTTCCTCGCCACTCATCGGCGCTGGCATCGGGCTGACCATTGCTGGGGGATCCTTCCCACATTGAGCGTGTGCGGTGGCATATTCGATCTGGCGACCAACGGCCAGCGGACGAATCGCAGATTGTGCCAGACACCCCGGCGCAACGGCAATTATGACGGCTTCGCGCGCTCCCAGAGGTCGCGGAAATCCTCGCGGACAGGCACAAATGTCTCCACGAGTTCCGCGCCATCCGCTCCGGCTGTGGCTGCGTGGGGCACATGCGGCCCCACGAGGTAGGCCTCGCCCACGCCGACCGTACGTGTCTCACCTTCCGCCGTGACGTTCAGCGAGCCGGAGGTGATCACCCCGATCTGCTCATGCACGTGAGAGTGTTGAGGCACGGCGGCGCCGGGATCCAGCTTCACCCAGCAGGTCAGAAACCCTTCGCCAAACATGGGGCGCATCTCGACACCCGGTGCGGTGGACATGGGATGGACATCATCCCGCCGCAGCCACTGCACACCCCCGGTTCCCTGAGTTTCCGAAGCCATCGCTATCCTCCCTGTCCCTGCCGTGCCCCATGATGTGCGCGCTATTGTCGTCGATAGCCGTTCACGAGACCGACGGGATATGTCCTGTAGTCCGATGGTTGGATATTCGAACGCGCGTTCTTGACATTGCGGGTATCGGCTCATACGCTGGCAACAGGGGGTTCACTCGCGATGCCGAAGCCACCGCCCAACCCACACAAGAGCATCGCTGGCCGTGACGGCGTCACCGCCGAGGAACGGGACCTTCCGCCCAGCCGCAGCCCGAGCCTGCTCCGGGCCGAACAGAAGGCAGCGGCCGCCGCGCCAGACCAGTTACCACTCTTCATGCCCGGTCCGCCAGGCTCGCTCACACCAGCGTTGGGCGGTCTGCCACCCCTCACGGCTGCCAGTAGTCTGGAACTGGCGCGCTCCTGGTACCGGCGGGAGCTGGAGCAGGCCAAACGTCCGGAGAACACGATCGAGTCGTATTGCTACGACCTGGTGGTGCTGGAAAAGCTGATCGGACCAAAGCCGATCAACCGCGTTTCCCAGGCGGACATTGCCCGTCTGCTTGGCGAAGCCAACGGGCGCTCCACCCGCAAGCGACGGCTCACGTCAGTGCGCCGGTTCTTCCGCTACCTGATCGAGGATGCGCGCGTCTTGAAGCTGGATCCCACCGAGGGGCACTACCCACACGCTATCGCCTTGCGCTCCCCGGTTCCGCTGTTTGCCGCAGAGCAGGAGGCGTTCCTGACGGCAGCCGGAGAAGATGAACCGTGGAGTCTCCCCGCCATCTGGCTCATGATGCGCCTTGGCCTGGCACGGTCAGAATTGCTGGCGTTGCGCCGGGAGCACATCGATCTTGATGATCCGGCCGGACCGGTCGTCTACGTCTTCTACGAGGACGCTGCCAAACGCGGCAAGGAGCGCAAACTCGCCGGAGGCGAGGACTTCCGCGCCATCTACCTCACCTACCTGGAGGAACGATCGCCGGTTGACCTGCTCTTTCCGGTCGGGCCTCAGGCGGTCAACGGCATGGTTGACCGCGTCCGGGAAGCTGCAGGCCTGCAAAAGGAGGTCACACCGCAGACATTACGCCATACCTTCGCGGTGGACCGGGCCCTGGCGGGCGCGACCGAAGAAGACTTGCTGGCCGTTCTGGGACTTGCCAATGACGCGCGCAACCGCGCCAGCGTGCAGCGCTACCTCAAGCTGGCCGAGCCGCCGCTCTAGCGATGGCTCCCCGAAAGCGCCAGAATTCGGTCCGCCTGCTCGATGAGCTCGTCGCGATACTGGACCTGGTCCCGCCACCGGTCGGGCAAGGCTTCCGCGCCAAATGCCGCGCCGGCCAGCGCGCCGGCGACGGCCCCGGTGGAGTCGGCATCCTCACCCAGCGAGACAGCCTCCACGATGATCTCCTCTGCCGTGGGGAAGTTGGCAAGCGCCCAGAATGACGCCCCCACCGTCTCCAGGACAAATCCTCCCGCCGCGACCTCGTCCCGGGTCATCGCGGCGGCGGCCAGCACCGCCTCGCTCACGCGATGATCGGGAATCCCGGTCACAGCCGCCGCTGCGGCATCGGCAAGCGCACCTCCGTTGAGGAGGTGCGCCAGAGCCTGGTTCACCGCCACGGCGCCCCAGGCGGCCCTGGATTCCGCGTGCGTTACCCGCGCACTCTCCAGCGATGCCTGCACGAGCCGCGCCGGGTCACCGCGAAAGCGCAGGGCAACCGGCGCGCAGCGCATGACCGCGCCATTAGCTGCGGCGCCACGCTCTCCGCGCGTGGCGAGCGCCGCCTCTCCCGATTCGGTGGGAGATGCGCCCGAAGCCAACGCGCGGAGCGCGACGACGGTGGTGTTGCCGATGTCCTTGGGAGCACTACGATACCACTCCAGCAGACCCTCACCGAACGCCGGGAGGTCCAGGCCATCTTCCGTCAGGGCGCGGCTGAGAATGAGCGTTTGCTGCGTATCATCGGTGATTTCCCCAGGATCCAGATCGAGCCACCCTCCACCCACGAACTCGCGAACCCTGTCCGGGAAGCGTTGCGCGATGTCCGCCCGGCTCATGAACTCGACCGGACCACCCAGGGCATCGCCGCAGGCCACGCCCAGCAACACCCCCCGGTAGCGGTCTGGCAGCGACAACGGCTCCGGAGTGAAATCGCGTGTTGCGACCAATGGGCCCTCCCCTTCTGGCTAACAGACTGTTAGACTTTTGTGCAAGTGAATTTGCCACCCATGTCAGTGCCGACGGGAGGCGCGAAGAAACCGTTGCGGGAGACGGTTTCCAGCGTAGCAGGAGGACTCAGGACATGCGCGTGTCACGCCGGATCAGGCCGTCACAAGTCGGTTGTGCGGCATCCGCGAGTCGACGCCGTCTTCAAGTCGCGAGTCTTATTGAATCCCCGGACACCCCTCAACCACGCGCCCTGCCACGTCCTGCACTTGTCATTCAACTCGATGGTCAGATTCTCTCGACAGAAACTCCGCTTGGGCCCAGCGCCGCTCGCGGCGCCTACGATGATGCCGGACCAGTCGTGGTCGCCAGCACGCGAGGCTGATACCGCTTCACCCACTCCCGGTAGTCCGCCACTTCCTGCTCGGCTCGTGCCCGACTCCAGCCGAGTGTAGTTTGCGCAACCTGTGCGATAGCTGCGTCCGGGCCGACGCCCGCGGTTGGTCCTAGCCCGGTCATTGAGCGCCGGGCCACGACATCAGCCAGCGTTCGGGCGCACTCGCGTTCGAACGCCCAGGGGACTTCCGCCGAGATCATCCCGGATGCCGCGTCGATGACCTCCTCAAGTCCGCGCTGCCTTGCGTAGCCAATGATCTCCTCTGCGCGAACGCCGTAAACGCGGAGCAGGTGTTCGTTCGTCTGCAACGGGAAGGGAGAGTTCGCCAGGAACTTTGCGCGAAACGCCTGCCATTCCTGACCAACCGGTGCGCCGGGTAACGGAACCGACGCCGTTGGGGAGGCGCCGGGGCTCACCCCCCGTGCTCGGGCAACCAGGTCGACCGCTTGCTCAGCGAGCTCGCGGTACGTCGTCAACTTCCCGCCGACGACCGAAAAGAGCCCCTCGACTGCCCCACGCGTCGCGTGATTCACCACCAGGTGGCGTCGTGTCACGGCGCCCTCAGATTTGCCGGGCGCGGCTGGCAGCGGGCGCACCCCGGCGTAGGAGTACTGGACACTGGTGCGCGCCAGGTGAGCCTGCGGAAAGAGCGCGTTGACTTCCTGCAACATCCAGTCGATCTCGTCATCCGTGGCCGTCACGTGGTCAAGGTCGCCGGTGTAGCGGGTATCGGTCGTGCCAACCAGGAAGGCATTGTTCCAGGGAACGACGAAGAAGGGGCGATGCTGGCGCCGCGCTTCAGCATACACCGCAGTCGCTGGCGCACCGGCAAAGGGATCGACAACCAGGTGGGCGCCCTTCGTGCCGCCAGAAAGCGGTGGCATCGTGGTGTGCTCAACCCCAGCCAGCACGCAATCCACCCAGGGGCCGGCCACGTTCATCACCACGGTTGCCCTTGCGTTGAATGGCTCTCCGGTCAGGATGTCGCTGCCCGCGACGCCCGTCACCTTGCCCGCCCAGGTCGTGATGCGCTCCACCTTGTGGTAGGTCCTGAGCACCGCTCCGTGTGCCACGGCATCCAGCACATTTTCCAGCACCAGGCGCTCGGTGTACTCGACCTGGGCGTCGTAGTAGAGCGCGCCCGCGAGCAGCCTGTCCGCCGCCAGCCCAGGCAGCCGTCGCAACGTGGCGGCGCGATCCAGCATGCGATGTCCCGGCAGTGACTTGTCCAGCGACAGCGCATCGTAGGCCATCATCCCCGCCCGGATGGTGAGCGGCCGTCGCGTATCTCCCTCATAGACGGGGATGATGAGCGGCAGCGGAGAGACGAGGTGCGGCGCGTTGCGCAGGAGCCGCTCGCGTTCCCGCAACGACTCCCGCACCAGCCCGATCTCGCCGTGTTCGAGGTAGCGAAGCCCGCCGTGAATGAGCCGTGTGGGCCACGAGGTGGTACCAGAGCCGACATCGCCCTTGTCAACGAGCAGCACCTTCAGCCCGCGCAGCGCGGCATCGCGCGCGATACCCGCGCCGTTGATGCCGGCCCCGATAACGATCAGGTCGAAGTGGCCGAGCGACCCGGCAGCGACTGCCTCTGCATCCGACGGCACCTGGCTAGTCCTCTCCTGTTTCCTCCACCGCGTCCGCGCTATACGGAGGGAAGCGGTGCGCCATGCCGCGATCCAGGAGCCCGCCCAACCCGAGCGCGGCCAGCGTTTCGGGTTGCACGCGCTCACCCGTCATGATCCACGGGAGCACGACATCTGCAATCGTCGTCTTGGAAAACATCGAGCACGACGCCAGGTTGAAGATCGGCAGGTCATCCCGGTAGGCCAGCCAAAACATGCTGCCGGGGTGAGCAGGCGCCCCAAAGCGCACCAGATCCGCCCCCACCTGATCCAGAGCCAGGAAGGTTGGGTCGAGGGGGTCGATCGTATTGCCACCGGCGGCCAGCACGAGGTCCGCGCCCTCGTCCGCCAACTCGGAGAAGGCGGCCGCGATGGCGCCTGCGTCGGGCCCCGGCTCGCGGAAGGCCATCACCTCGCCGCCGTACCAGCCAATCTTCCTCCCCAGTGATCGCTGGAAGGCGTCTCGCACGCGCCAGTCGGGCCCTTCGGTGGTCACGACACCGACTCGCATCGCCTGAAACGGCAGAACTTCAACCACTGGCGAAGCGGCGGCAATCGCCTCCGCGTCCTGGATCGTTGCATCTTTTACCGCCACCGGCGAAACCTTGACGCCAGCGACAATTTTGCCGGGGAGAACCGCCACACGGTCTTCCAGCGTGAAAATGGCCACGCCAGGGAGCAGGTTCAACGAAAGCAACGCCCCGGCATCGACGCGCAGGAGACCCTTGTGCGTTGCCACGAGATTGTAGCGGCTAAAGGACGGTCCCTCGATCCGGAGGCCCTGTCCGGCCACGGCCCGGGCCAGCCGGCCGCCTGCCTCGTCCTCATGGAGATCGTCTGCTTCGAGGCGAATCGCATGCACCGGATGGGTGAGTTGCTCGAGAAGCGGCTGATCCGTTACCTGCAGGCGGCGGCCCTTGCGCAGACGCTCGTCCCCGATCGTGATGTCCTCGGTGAGCACAACGTCCTCTGGAGCGTCAACTGACTGACCGGGTTCGATAACGAAGGGACGCATGCGATCCTCTCAGTCGTACCAGGAGTCAGGCGAACGTGTTGCGCACCTCACGTGCCAGCGCCTGGCCCAGAGTCCGGTGCGCATCCGCCTCAAAATGGATACCGTCCAGGGGGCTGGACGCGATGACTGAACCGGCATCGAAGAAGGACACACCGTGCCAACCAGCGGACAGCCGGTAGTAGCGGGAGAAGAGCCGGGATTTGGGATCGGCTCCCGCGAACATCTCGTCCAGATCGGTCAGGGTGGTCACCGCCGGAGGGGCGATCAGCAACACATGCGGCGGCTGGCCAGCCGCATTCTGGGCCGCATGCTTCGCGCTCCCGGCCAAACCACCCGCGCTCTCGGCGATATCCGACGCACTGAGGTTGAACCGCTGCTTGAGATCGTTCGTGCCGAGCATGATCAGCACCATGTCCAGCGGGTGGTGCGATTCCAGGCAGGGGGCGAGGTAGGTGAGGCCGTTGCGTCCCGGCTCGATTGGATCGTCCCAGCGGGTCGTCCGCCCGTTCAGTCCTTCTTCGATAACGCGGTACCCATCGCCAAGTTCGTGGGCCAGTACTCCGGTCCATCGCACATCGGGCGGGAACCGCTGGCCGGATGCGGGATCGTAGCCCCAGGTGTTCGAATCGCCGTAGCAGAGGATTGTGCGCGCCATGGGGTCAGGCATCGGATGGCCGTTCCGCGAGTGTGATCTCGACGCGGAAGCTGACGTAGCCGCGTTGCACCGTTAGCTGGACGGTGTCGCCAGGGTGATACTGGAAGAGCGCGCCTACCAGCGAGACCTGCTCGCCCACCCGCCGCAGGTCGAGCGCGGTCACGACATCGCCTTGCTGCATGCCGGCCGCTTCGGCCGGGCTTCCCGCGACCACGCCCGCCACATAGAAGCCCTCGTCGACATCGAGGCCCCAACGCAGGATCGTTTCATCATCGAGCTGCGTCAGTTGCAGGCCAAGGTAGGGATAGGCAACCGAGCCATCAGCGATGAGCTTGTCGGCGACGGTTCGGACAGTTTCGGATGGAACCGCGAAAAACAGTCCCTGGGCGTCGATGATACCCAGCGTGTTGATGCCGACGACCTCGCCGGTCAGCGTCACCAGCGGTCCCCCGGAGTTGCCCGGGTTGATCGCCGCGTCGTGTTGAATCAGGTTCAGCAGCTCGGGTCCCCCGTCCTCGTCCGGCACCGTACGGCCCAGGGCCGAGACAATGCCTTCCGTCACCGTGTTGGTAAACGTGCCCAGCGGCGACCCCAGCGCCAGCACCGCCTGCCCTGGCAGCAGGTTATCCGAGTTTCCGAGTGTTGCGACCGCCGGGACCCTACTGTCGATCTTCAGCACGGCGACGTCGGCGTTGGCGTCCGCGCCGATCAGTGTCGCCGGCTCCTCGCGCCCATCTGCCAGCACAACGACGAACTCCACGCCGCCATCGACGACATGCTGGTTCGTCACGATGTGCCCGTCGGTGTCCAGGATGAAACCGCTGCCAGAACCGGTCGGCACATTCTCGGTGCCGTCATCGTTCGGCTGCTCATTGATGACGGTGACGACCGCTGGTCCGACTTTTTCGACGACCTGCACGGGGGTCAGTTCCGGCTCCGTGCTCGGTGCTGGCAGTTCGGTCTTCGCGGGTGGCGGCGCCGGCATCATCTCGTTCGGCGGGGCACTGAAGGCATCCCCGGCACAGATGGCGAAGGCCGTCAGCGGCCCGGCCACACCCCCGATCGTGTTGGGGACGGCAGTCCAGCCGAACTGGGCAATGTTGCCGTCTGCATCCAGACGGTAGGTCGGGTGTGAGGCCGAGACAAACACGATGGGTGGTTCCGACGGGGTCGTCGTCTCGGTGGCGCTCGGGGCGGGCGCATACGGTTCGGCGCCCTCCAGGTTGTAGCCGCCACTGAGGAGCAATTGGCCGGGGTCACACCAGGCCGTCATTGGACCCTCTGCCAGCGTCTGACTCATGATGGACGTGTCTTGGGCGAGTGCCGGTGTCGCTGCGGCAACAACGCAGGTGAGTGCAGCGACAAGTGACCGTTTCCTGAAAAGCATCGAGTTCCTCCGCAGCGTCGAAATCGCGGGCACTGCAAAGGATGCACCAGATCGGCCTGTTCGTACCGCTTTGCTGCTGGAACCTCGATCAATCACCGGTCATCGCGTCGCCAGGACGCGGATCGAACCCGGCCGGCAGCTGAGGCATCGCCGCCGCCGCGCCCTCCCGAATCACGCGGTAGACGCGCTCGGGCGAGAGTGGGAGCGTGTGGATGGGCGAGCCAATCGCGTTCGCCACTGCGTTCGCGATGGCCGCCGCCGGGGCAACCACGGGAGGCTCCCCGACCCCCTTGGCCCCATAAGCCCCTTGCTCGGATGCATTTTCGACCATGATCGGGCGCACGTCTGGCGCTTCAAGCGCGGTCGGCAGCTTGTAGAGCGCCAGGTTCGGGTTAAGCATCTGGCCGCCCTCGAACACGATCTCCTCCGTCAGCGCGTAGCCCACGGCCTGCACCGCGCCACCCTGCATCTGGCCCTCAACGTAGAGCGGGTTGACCGCGAACCCCACATCCTGTGCGATGACGAGATCAACCACCTGAGTGTGACCGGTTTCCGGATCGACTTCCACCTCGGCGGCATGACAGTGGAAGGATGGCGCATTGAAATAGGGGAACAGCGCACCCTTGATCGTCGCGTTGTCATACGGCGTCGTGTCTGCCACGAACATGCCGTTGCCCAGCACGGGCCCGGTTGCCCAAAGTTGGCCGCTCATCAGGTCCGCGTATGTCGTGCCGCGATCCGGGACGCCGCGCACGCTGATCCGTCCGTCCGCGATCTCCAGGTCGGCCTCGGACGCCTCCAGCACATCTGCCGCACGCTTGAGAATCTGCGACCGCACGTCTTCGGCGGCCCGGCGTGCGGCCTGGCCGGTGTTGAAGAGGGTGCGGCTCCCCTGCGCCCCGGCGTCCATCGGGGTACCGCTGGTGTCTCCCCAGATGACCTGCACCTGGTCCATGCCCACCCCAAGCTCACCTGCCACGATCTGCGCGATGCCAGCAGTAACGGAGCCGGTGCCGATTTCCACTGCCCCGGTGTGCACGACGACCGTGCCATCCTCGTTCATCTGGATGGCACACCCGCCTGCTCCAGCAACGGTCAGCCACCAGGTGCAGGCCAGCCCCTTGCCGCGCAGGAGACCCGGTGCGCTCGGTTCTGACGCCTCGCCCCAGCGAATGGCCGCCGCAGCCTTCTCCAGCGTTTCCCTGGCGCCGACGCCGGATAACGCTTGCCCGGAGTGCCCCGTATCGCCGTCCGCCATCAGGTTGCGCTGCCGGAACTCGACCGCATCGATCCCGAGTTCCCGCGCGATGGCATCGGTGTGGGACTCGACCGCGAAGACTGTCTGCGGCCCGGTTGGCGCCCGGTAGGACCCGAACGACATCTTGTTCGTGTGAACCGCCAGCACCTCGACCTTGATGTTCGGGATCCGGTAAGGGCCCGGCGCCAGCATGGCCGCAATCGAGGTCAGGAGCGCACTGGCGCCGCTGTACGCCCCCGCGTCCATGATGACCCTGGCTTCGCGGGCCAGGATCGTGCCATCCGCCGCAACTGCCGTGCGCAGGACGTGCGTCATGGGGTGGCGCGGCGCGCCGGTGGTCAGGTCCTCCTCGCGGCTGTTCGCCACGCGCACCGGGCGGCCCGTAGCACGCGCGAGCAGCCCGGCGTACATCTCGACCGAGGCCTCGAGCTTGGAACCGAAGCCGCCGCCGACCGTTTCCGCCATCACGCGCAGGGTGCTGGGCGGCAGGCCCAGCGCCTCGTGCATCTGGTGCCGCACCAGGAATGGGCCCTGAGTTGAGGTCCGTACCGTCAGCCGCCCGGAGGCATCTACCTCCGCGACGGCGACGCGAGGTTCCATCGGGGTCTGGTGGGCCGAGTGCGCCCGGTAAACACCCTCGATCACATGATCGGCCCGGGCGAACGCCGCGTCGGTATCGCCGCGCCCGAGCACCACCTGTCCGGCCACGTTCCCCCCCCGCAGCAGCCCCTCTGGCTGCGCGTAGGCGTGGACATCGTGCAGGAGCGGGGCATCTGCAGCGAGCGCCACGAACGGATCCTGGATGGCTTCCAGATCCTCGTACTCGATCTCAAGCAGCCGGGCCGCCTGCTCTGCAATGTCCGGCGTTTCGGCGGCAATGGCGGCTGCTGGATCGCCGATGTAGCGCACGGTATCGACGGCGAACGCCGCCTGATCCTTCACCACCTCGCCGAAGCGGCCACCGACCTCACCGAAGAGCACCGCCTCGACCCCGGGCAGTTCCAGCGCGGCACTGGCGTCGATACTGACGATCCGCGCGTGCTGCCGATCACTGCGCACGATCTTGCCGTGCAGCATGCCGGGTACGCGGTAGTCGCTGGCGTAGCGGGCGCGGCCAGTCAGCTTGTCGGCAGCATCCAGCCGCAGGGCGCGGCTGCCCACCAGGTCATTGCGTACAGCTTCCGCCACCTCAGGCCCCCTGCGCGCGGCGCAGGGCGGCATCCGCCGCCCGCTGCACAAAGCGCGCGATCATTTCACGGCGATACCAGGCGCTCCCCTCGGTGTCTTCCAGCGGGTCGCTCTCGGCAGCAGCCGCTGCGCCGGCGGCCGCGAATGTTTCGCTGCTTGGCGCAGCTCCGGTGAGCACCATTTCCGCGGAACGCGCCCGCAGTGGCGTTGGGCCAGCACCCGCTAACCCGATGCGCGCCTCGCGAATGGTTGCCCTGTCCTCCGAGAGCGTCAGCCCAACCCCGGCCGCCACGAGCGCCGTATCGACCCCGCGCACCCGGTGCTTCAGGTAGGCCGCCCCCGAGTTTTCGGCGGGCGGGGGCAGGTGGACCGCTACCAGCAGTTCATCCGGGGCCAGGATCGTCTCCATATAGTCGAGGAAAAGGTCCTCGACGGGCAACCGCCGCGCTCCGCCGCTGGAAACCAGTTCCACATCCGCCCCGAGCGCGATCAGGACCGCCGGGGGGTCGCCGGTCGGGTCGGCGTGGCACAGATTGCCCCCAATGGTGCCCTGCTGCCGGATCGGCGGTGAGGCGATCAGGGCCGCCGCGTCGGCCAGCGCCGGATACTTCTGGCGCACAACGCCTGATGTTTCCAGCGCGTGCTGGGTGACCATTGCTCCAATGCGCAGCCCACCATCCGGCGCTGTCTCAATCTCTCCAAGCTCGGGGATGTGCTTCAGCCCTACCAGCAGATCCGGCTCGATCAGCTTCTGCCGCAGGAAAACCCCCAGCGACTGGCAGCCAGCCACGACCTTGGCGCCGTCGCTCGACGCCAGCAGGCCCACTGCCTCGCTGACGCTGGCTGGGCTGGCGTAGCTCACCACCGGTTTTTCGAACGTGATGTCCAATGCCCCACCGCCTCTGCTACGCGCCGGTTTCCAACTTCGTCCTCACGCAGGAGGCAAAGTCATCCAGCATCGCGTCGGCACGTCGAGCGAGCATGCCGTGGCCGTACTGCCCGATCTTGCCGAGCACATCAACATCCGACGTGATGATCACCTGGGTCGGCATAGAGCTCTCAAGCCGCATTTGCATGGCGGCCTTCACCCCTCCGCCGAGCCGGTTGTCCTTGCCGTTCAGCTCCACTACGCCAGACCGTTCAGCATCGTCGAGATTCAAGATCGTGACGCGACAGGCAAAGCGTGCAGTGACCGGGCCGATCTTTGCGCTGACATCCGCGTCGTAGGCATTCGGTGCAGTCTCGCGTACGTTGCTGGCGCCGGGAATGCAAACCGCCATCTGCGGCACGTCGCACAGGAAATTCCAGACCACCTCGGCCGGTGCATCGACCGAGAACTGATGCGTGAACTGCATCGCCTTACCTCGCGCCGTCTGCGGCGTTCAGCACCGCCTCGACAATCTTGGAGTACCCGGTGCAGCGGCAGAGGTTGCCGCTCAGCCCACGCCGAACCTCCAGTTCTGTGGGATGTGGTTTCGCCTCCAGTAGCGCCGTGGCGGCCAGCACCATACCGGGGGTACAGAATCCGCACTGCACACCACCGGCCTCGGCCAGCGACGATTGCAGCGGGCTCAGTGTCCCAATCGGAGCCAGACCTTCAATGGTCATGATTTCGTGGTCCTGGGCCTCTACCGCCAGTGTCAGACAGGAGCAGACCGCCCTGCCATCCAGCAACACCGTACAGGAACCACACTCCCCCATACCGCAACCCAGCTTGGCGCCAGTCAAGGCAAGCTGGTCTCGCAGCACTTCCAGCAGCATGGCGTCCGCTTCGGCCACCACACGGCGCTGCTTCCCGTTGACGCGCAGGTGCATGGTCACGCTCAAAGCAGCCTCCTGCCGCAGATTTCCCAAGCTTCTGGCAAGATGATACCCGTGTCGCCACCAGAACCTGTCGACTGCATGGTGTTCATGATTCGCACGTGAAACCGGCCAATGGTTGACCATGCGAACATGCTATAGTGCAGGAACTCTTGCGTTCAATGCCCGTTGCGCAACGGGCGCCGAAGAAGCCGTGAATCCTGCGGACGCCGATGTGGCCTGCAACGGAAGGAGTTGCCCCATGTCTCATGATTCATCGTTGTCTCGTCGACGTATGCTCCAGGGAGCCGGTGGCCTGGCTGCCCTCGCTGCGTTTGGTCCCGCATCATTCCGGGTCTCTCCTGCCGCCGCGCAGGAGGCGGTGGAAGTCTCCATGTGGGGCAACCACCCCGAGTGGAAAGAGGCGATGGAGGCCCTGATCGCCGCCTTCGAAGCCGCGAACCCGGACGTCAAGATCGATTTCTCGGCCGTTACCAGCGACCAGTACGGCGCCAAGATCCAGACCGCTATCGCCGGTGGCCAGACCTCAGATATCTTCGGGGAGCAGGAGGGCGGTATCGTCGTCAACGTCGCCAAGGGTGGCGACCTCCCCTACATCGACCTCACCGGCAAGGTGGATGTCAGTCAGTTGACCGACACCGCGCGTGGCCAGGTTGAGGTGGACGGCAAGGTCTACGGCGTGCCCCTGGCGGCCTACACGGTCGGCCTTGCGATCAACAATCCCGTTTTCGCCAAGGCGGGCGTGGAGCCGCCGAAGACCTGGGACGAACTGAAGGCGGCCGCCGAGGCGCTCAAGGCTGCGGGTGTCGAAGCGCCGATCGTGCTTGGCGGCAAGGACTGGGTCCATCCGTACTTCATGTACATCGGTCTCGCCTCGTCGGTCCTCGGGCCGGAGGGCGTTGAAGCGGTTCGCAAGGGCGAGAAGAGCCTGGCCGATCCCGACGTGGTGGCTGCCGTGCAGCTTCTGCTGGACCTGATGCCCTACTACAACCAGGGTTTCGAGGCGACGGACTACACCACCGCGAAGGCGATCTTCGCCAACGGTCAGGGCGCCATGATGGTGGCCGGCACGGCGGACTTCACTGGGTACAAGCAGGTCAACCCCGACGCCGATCTTTCCTTCATCGCGTGGCCCGGCCCGGAAGAGGGCAAGGCCGCTACGACCACCGGTTTCGAACTGCTCTACACCGCCAGCGCCTTCGCATCCCCCGAGAAGCAGGAGGCTGCGGCCAAGTTCATCAACTGGCTGGCGACGGAGGAAGCGCAGCAGATGGTGATGGACACCATTTCGCTGTCGGTGAACAAGAACGTGACGGAATCGGACGATCCCATCCGCGAGCAGACGGTGGCCGCCGCCGCCGGCGTGGATGTCCCGGTCTGGTACGACGTGCCGGAGCTGAACGGCAGCGTCATCGCCACGCAGGACAACCACGGTGGGCTCTGGACCGGGCGCATCTCCGCCCAGGAGTTCAGCGACCTGCAGCAGGCAGCGGTGGTGCCCAGCGGATCGTAAACTGACCCGGCACGGGAATCACGACGTTGCGGAGCCCGGGCGGAGGAGACTCCCCCGGGCTCATACCGTTCAAGGTTGTCGATGGCCGCTCTGTCCCCGGAAATTCAATCACGACGGGTTCGCCACCCGTGGCGACAGCCGTATTTCTGGTTCATCATTCCGGCGCTGATCGCCTACGGCATCCTCTTTCTCTACCCCACTGTCCGCTCGTTCTACCTCAGCTTTTTCGACTGGACCGGCCGCGGCCCCATCGGGGACTTCATCGGGTTCCAGAACTTTCGCGATGTCTTTGCCAGCCCGCGTTTCTGGCAGGCCGCCTGGAACTCGCTCCAGCTCTTCATCTTCATTTTCATCTTCCAGAACACGGTCTCGCTCGGGCTGGCGGTGATGCTGAACCGGCGCACGGTCCTGACCCACATCTACCGCGCCATCATCTTTCTGCCGCAAATCATGTCGGCGGTTGCCACCGGCATCCTGTGGGTGCTCATGCTCGACCCGATCATCGGCGTCGTGAACCCGGTCCTGGCCGATCTTGGGTTTGGGGACTTGCAGCGGCAATGGCAATCTGATCCCTCGCTGGCACTGAAGACCGTCATGGTGGTCATGGCGTGGCAGTGGAACGGCATGGCCGTCGTGCTTTACCTGGCCGGGCTGCAGAACGTGCCTGAAGACCTGCGACACGCCGCGCTCGTGGATGGCGCGAAACCCTGGCAGGTCTTCCGGGATGTCACCTTCCCCATGCTGGCGCCCGCCTTCACGATTGTGACCGTGCTCTCATTCATCCTCATCTTCCGCGCGTTCGACCTGATCTACGTCATGGGCGGGCCGGCCGGGGTACCGGACGGGGCCACGTTGGTGCTGGGTGTCCTCATCTACAGCGATGCGTTCGGGCAGGGCTCCTTCAACAACCAGGCCCGCTTCAGCTTCGCCATGGCAGAAGGCGTTACGCTCTTCCTCTTCCTGGCCATCATGTCGGCGGTCCTGATTACGTTCCTCGGGCGTCGCGAACGGGCAATCCACGGATGAACATGTCGGTGTCTCCTGTCTCCGGTAGCGCCAGGTGGATGCGCGTGCTGGGCACGATTGCCTGGCACGTGACGATGCTGATCGTGGCGGCGGTCGTGCTGATCCCGATCATCATGGTCTTCCTGGGCTCGTTCAAGACCGTACCGGAGTTCTTCAGCACGCCCTACGGGCTCCCGGAGGCATTCGACCCATTCAATTACGTCAAGGCCTGGGACGAGGCGAACCTGCAGCGCGCCACCCTGAACAGCCTGATCGCCACGGTGCTTGGCGTGCTCTTCAGTACGATCCTCGCGTCGCTCGCGGCCTATGGGCTGGCGCGCTACACGTTCGCGCTACGGATGCCGCTGCGCCTGCTCTTTGTGGGCGGGTTGGTGGTGCCGGTGCAACTCATCATCATCCCCATTTTCGTCATGTTCCGGCAGGCCGGCCTGCTGGGCAGCATCTGGTCCCTGGTTCTCGTTTACTCCGTGCTCGGGATTCCTCTAGCCGTGCTGGTCATGACCGGCTTCTTCGCCGCCCTCCCGCGAGACCTGGAGGAGGCCGCGCGTATCGACGGCGCCAGCCACCTGGAGATCTTCTGGCGCATCATGCTCCCGCTGACGCGGCCAGCACTCTCCGCCACCATCATCCTCAACGGCGTCTGGATGTGGAACGACTTTTTCCTGGGCCTGATTCTGCTTACGAAGGAGGAAGCGCAAACGCTGCCGGTCGGCATCATGGCCTTCCGAGGCACCTACACCACGGAGTGGGGCCTCATCTTCGCCAGCGTCTGCATCTCCGTCGCGCCGGTGGTCCTGGCCTACCTGCTGCTCTCCCGCCAGTTCATCGCCGGTCTCACCGCCGGCAGTGTCAAGGGCTGAGGGGGCTTCGCTCACGCACCCAGCAACCTTAGATCATCGTCACGGCAATGCGCTCCGGAGCGACGTCGATGGCGTGAATGGCCAACTCGCGCGAGATCACTCCCTGCAGTGTCGTAATGACGAACGCCCGGACCGCGTCTCCGGTGATCTCCATTGGGACAAACAGCGACACTGTGAAGTCCGCGCTCTCTCCCGAGGCGAGGTGCTTCCAGGACCCCGATGTGCCACAGGCAACGGCGTCGCCCAGGTTGTCAACACTGCTGACAGTCATCAGGGCGGTAGCCAACGGCGGCAACGGTGGCAACGGCGGCGACGGATCGGGCGTCTTCTTCTTCTTGCGCCTCTTGCGTTTCTTCGCAACTGTGAGTGGCGCCATTGCGAGCGCGGCCGGCGCCACGACAAGCGCCCGGCGGGAGTGACCAGTTGACCCGCAAGTGAGCATGACTATCTTCTCCTTTGTTGACCGAGCCACCACGGGCAGGCGCTCTGCTTGCGGGCGCAATCAGATGGGACACCGCAGCCTGACGCAGCGGCGGTCTGTGCCACAGGCAACGGTCTGCTGTCCTGCCGTGGAGGACTCCTTGGCTCCTTCCGAGGTCCCCGTTCCACCACAGGCCTCGTTACATGCGTCGATGATTTCGGCCAGCGAGAACGCCGGCCTCCCGAAGCGGCATCCCGGCGTTGGAGACTGCGCGTTGCATTCACAGCACGTCCGCTCGGGACAGGTATGATCCGGGCAGATTGTGGGTGGCTGGGGCTCCGGACACCTCCTGCGTTTCCGGCGATGCTTTCTGGCCGCGGAGCCTGGCTGTAACAGCGCCCAGCCCCATACCAGCGAGAAAATGGTGGCGCGGCGGGATGCCCTCCATCGTCGTACTTGCCACCTATGGTCGAACCAGGGCGCCTGCAACACCTACTCCTCTCCGGCGTCAGCCTGATCACCCAGAGCTGCTACGCGGGGACGCATCCATCGGCGGTCGCGCTGGCACAGGCGGTCTGGCGTCCCAGTGGCAGGCATTCCGCACAATCCAGACAGGCGGCTCCAGCGCCGCACTTGGTCACGCAATCGGCATCCACGGTGCAGTCAAAACAGACGGCACTGGTCGTGCAGAAGCTTGCCCCGCCTGTTGTGACATTACAGGTGCCATCGACCCCGTTCTCGGTGATACAGCCGACGAATTCGGCACTGCACCCATCCGTGCCTGTGCAGGTACTGGCGTTGTGGGCCTGGCAGCGCTTCCTGCCCTGCTTGCCCTGGCAGATGCCGGAGCAACACTGACCACCAGTTCGGCACGCGCCGCCCACATTGACGCAGCCAAATGCGTTGCGCTTGATTCGCTTCCGCCGCTTCCGCCGCTTTTTCCTGGCCTGCATCGAGCCGGGTATGGCTACCGCGAAGAGGCCGAGCACGCCGGCCATTTCACGCCGGGAAAGCGACACCAGGATCACCTGCGAGAGGCGATCGACAAGCCTGCTGCCCATGGTTTCTCCTTGATCCAAGCTGAGGCTCGAGTGCCGTCCGGTCCTTCAGGCTGCTACAGCGTGCGCTGTGGCATCCCGGCTGGGCGGGATGGACCGATCTCCCCGAACCGATCCATGCTTCCCGGGTGTGCCGGGACCCACTGTCACGACCAGCGCCATCGCTCAGCCAGCCATGTGGACGCCGTTTGTGCGAGGCAGTCATCAATTGGCGGCGACCAGACAACCCAGGAAGGCCGCAGAGAAGCACTCGTCGCAACAGGGCGACAGGAGCGTCTGGCACTCGGCGTCGTTCTGGCAAGCCGCCGGCACCTGGGCGAGGCAATCGCTCCTGTTGCTCCTGCAGCGCTTCTGCTGTTTCTTGCCGCAGGACTGGCCGCCCTTCCTGGCCGCACTGGGCCGCGGCATGGCGCTCATCGCTGTGGCCGCCGCACCTGCCAGCGTCAGGAGGGAGGCACGCCGCGATACGCCGGCAGCCACGTTGCGTGACAAGACATCGAAGCGTTGCGTGCGCATGGTGGTTCCTTTCGAAGCTTCGTTGGTTGTGTGATCAAGAGGCAACCGAGGCCACGACTCCAAGCCCAAGGGCGAGGCCGCCGGTGACCACCAAAGCGCCTGCCCAGATGAAATCGAGATTGATCCAGGCCCGCCGCAGGAGCTCGACGCCGAGCACCTGGTAGACCAGTAGCGCAGCAGCGCCCATCACAGCCAGCATGGACGCCGTGTGTAGCGCCGTGGCGATCAGCGCTGGCGCCAGCGCCGCGCCGAGTTCGGCGGGCACCGGCGCTACGGCGTGCCCCAGGTGGCCGGCGTGGTCAGCGGCCAGGGCGCCCGTCGATTGCTGGCGGTGGCTCAGGGTTGCAATGAGCGGCGCGAGCATCAGCCCAGCGCCGTGGGCGCTGGCCATCAGGAACGACCAGAGGACGAGTTCCTGCCCGGAAACCCGCATCCCGACCCAACGCGGATGGCGGAACCGGAGCGCCACCTTGTACGCGGCAAAACCGAGCAGCACCAGCCCGCTCACGGCCAGCAGATGCGAGGATGGGACGCGCAGTCCCAGGAACCCGACCGGAATGGCGACGAGCGCGATCGCCAGCGCGTGGCCCAGCGCAATCAGCCCCAGCGCAGCCAGTACCGCCCGCCACCGCTGCTCCTGCAGTCCCAGGGCAACGGCAAAAAGCCAGCCCATGGCCGGGTTGAGTCCATGAAATGCGCCAAGCACGGCAAGCGAAATCCAGGGCCATGTCTGGCTCAGATCCGGCATCGCAGCGTTCCTTTCGCGCCAGCAAGCAAGCTCGCGGACATTCGGGACGCCGGACTACGGAAAGCAGTACGAGTCCGTCGACGCGTCACCTCCCTGGAGACGGACCTGGTGCGGCCGCTGGTCGCCAAAATCAATGAAGAAGTCCTGGTCAAGGCACATACCGCCGGTAGGGTCCGCATCCAGTTTGATCATCCAGCCCCGGATGCCATCGGGATAGAACTGGGCATCCCAGGGCAGATAGAGGGAATTGGTGACATAGATCCGCTTGCCGTCGCGGCTCACCTCGACCATCTGCGGCCCGCCGTTGAGGCGACCGGATACCGCGGGATGCCCGTCGCGCCCGACGATGCCGCCGATGCGAACCGAGCCGGTCAGCCGGGGGCTGAACGGGTTTGAGACGTCGTACTGGCGCAGTTCGCCAGTCCCCCAGCAGGAGACATACAGGAAGCGATCGTCGACGCTCAGTTCGATGTCGCTGACCAGTGGCGGCACGGCCTTGAATGGCTGCAGGGCAGGCGGGAGCCGTTCCTCATCGGCGGGTTCGGCCGGAATGGTGATCACCTTGTGGGCTTCCCAGGTCGGCGTTCCGCCGTTGCTTCCCCGCGCGCGGCGCCAGACCCAGATCGAGGAAGAGAGGTCGTCAAGATTGACCACCGTGTTGACGAAGCCATAGTCCCGGGTGGGGTCATGCGCCGGGCGCAGTTCAAGCGCGATCTGGTGCTCCCGGCCCAGGTCGATGGTCTGCGTGAGCCGCCGCCGTCGCAGGTCCCAGAAGTGCAGGCGGTGGCCGTACTGCCCGTCTAGCAGCAGGTCCGGCTGAACCCCGGTCTGGACCATGTTCGGCGTACCCCATTCGCTGGTGACCATCGTGTCGAAGCCCAGGTGCCACCAGAAGTCGTAGTGCAGATACTGGTCGCCGCGATCAACTTCCCAGCGGCCCAGCACCTCGAACGATTCATGGTCCAGCATGAAGATCCCGCCCGGCCCTCCACCATCCGGAGCGCCAAGGGCGCTGACGTAAATCCCGTCGGGGCCGCAGTGCACGGTGTGGCCATTGGCGTAGCCGGCGCGTTCCGCAATCTCCGGGGGCTCGATCGTCCTGGCGATCCGTGGCTGGCTCGGGTCTGGCTTGGTATCGATCACGTAGACCCGGGAAGAGCCGAGGGCGGGGGCAATGAGGTAGCGGCGCTCAACGTGAGGGTGAGCGGCGTTCGGGCACAGCATCGAGCTGCACGCATTCCAGCCGAAGTGATGGAGTTCGTCGCCCGCATTGGTCATTTCGACCTCGCCGATCACCTGCCCATAGGCGGCGGAGGATGGCGCAACGTCGACGACGCAGATCGCATCGGGCCGGCCATCCCCGGTCGGGTTGACCCGTATGACGTAGGCCAGTTCCTCAGCGGGCGCTTTCATCGCGGAGCCGGGCGTGGGATAGAAGGTTGGATCGGGTCGCCAGGTCTGCATCGCACATCTCCTTGATGGCTACGCTACGAACCCGGGAACGGCGACACCATCGCCTGCCCCTGAGGCGTAGCCCAGCGGAGGTCCGCTGAGGCGGCCACGGTAGGGCGTGACGCGCCCTCCCGCATCCCTGAAACCATGTACAGGCCTGTGTAAATGCCAGGTGATCAAGGCTCAACTGTGGTCGGCAACCAGGCCCGGAGCGCACCGGTAGCCGGCGTGGCCTGCTGGGTGTTGGGGACGCAACCTGCCGTCAGGTAGTCTCGCCTTGGGACAGTCCGTGCGTGACAGCCCAGGCCGCGATCTGCGCCCGCGAGTGGAACCCGAGCTTGCCCAGGATGTTTGCAACATGCCGCTCAACAGTGGCCTGCGCGATCACCAACTCATCCGCAATCTGCCGGTTGGAGAGGCCATGGGTGACCAGGACCGCGACCTCACGCTCGCGGCTGCTCAGCACCCCGAGCGGTCGAGGAATCTCCTCGTGCTCCGAGGCGCGGCGCGCTGGCTGAGACGGCTCCTGCCCTGCCACCACGCGGTGTAAGCGCCAGCCGGCGGCGGGGCCGGTCACAAGCCGTGACTCCAGCTCCTCGAACCTGAGCCCGGCGCCCGCGACGAGATCGGTGACGGTACTCGAGACCACGACCTCGCCCGGCGCTGCCCGTTCGAATACCCGTTCGGCGATCTGCAACGCGACGCCTCCAATTTCATCGCCGGACATCTCGCATTCACCCGCGTGCAACCCTGCACGCATGCTGATGCCCAGTCCCTGCCCGGCTTCCACGATGGCGGAGGCGCAGCGAATCGCCCGGGCCGGCCCGTCGAAGGTGGCCAGGAAGCCGCCGATGGTCTTCTTCACTTCTCGCCCCCGAAAGCGCGCGAGGTGCTCACGAACCAGGAGGTCGTGCGCGGCCATGATCTCCCCCCAGGCCTGGTCGCCCAATCGCACCGCCGTCGCGGCAGCGCCGACGATCCCTGTGATCAGGAAGGTGACCAGGACCCGGTCGGGCTCTGGCGTGGGCAAGGCGCCGGTGAGGAAGAGCTCGACCTCGCGCAGGATCGCCTCCTGGTCGCCAACGAACACGAGGTGATCAACCCCTGGGAGCTCAACGTATCGCGCCCCGGGGATCTGCTCCGCCAGATACCGCGCCCCGCCGACGTCAATATCCAGATCCCCGGTGCGATGCATGATCAACGTGGGCACGCGGATCGCCGGCAGGATGCTACGAATGTCAATCTCGGTGTTCATGCGGGCCAGGGCCAGCGCGGCCCCAGGGCTGGCGCTCCGGCGCAGGTAGGCCGCCCACCACGTGCGGAACGCCTCATCTCCTGCGGCGCTCGGTGCGAGGATGTCGAGATCAACCGCGCCGCCCCAACCACGCTCGATCGCCGTAAAGAACTCCTGCCGCTCTTCCGGTGTTGGGGCCCAGGGGTACTCGGGGTCCCACTGCCGCCTGGCGTACCCACCGTAGATGACGAGCGCGGCCGTCCGCTCGGGATAGGTCGCGGCAAAGAGCGCGCACATGGCGGCGCCTTCGGAAATCCCGAACAGGGCCGCCCGCCGCGAACCCGCGGCGTCCATGACCGCCCGGACATCGTCCATCCGCTGCTCGAGTGCCGGCAACTCGGACACCCGGTCAGAGAGCCCTGTCCCCCGCTTGTCGAACAGGATCAGGCGCGAGAAGCCGGCCAGCCGGCGCAGGAAGTGGGCAACGCGGGGTTCAGCCCAGAACCAATCGATGCTGGACACCCAGCCCATGACGAACACCAGGTCAAGCGGTCCCGATCCGGCAACCTGGTAGGCGATGTGGGTATCGCCGCTGCGCGCGTACCTGACCTCGAACGGCGGCAGCCCAGCCTTCACCGGCGACTCCTTTCACGCGGCGGAGTCGTGACGCGCCTGGCGGGCAGTCGTGGGTCTTCTCCCGGCGTGTCCCGCCAGGGCGCGCATCCTGTGGCTAGGGTAACACCGCCTGCTTCGCGTCGCGTTCTGTTACCCGGAACTCTCTGCCTGCAGACAAACACGAAGCCCCTCTCCCTGCGCAGGGAGAGGGGCCCGGGATGAGGGTTCGTTCTCCTACGCCGTCTCGGCGTACGGAATCTCCTGCTCGTTCACGCTCATCAGAAGCGGGCGGGAACGGTTGTTGATGACGTTCGCGTCCACCACACATTTGCGCACGTTTTCCAGGGAGGGAATCTCGTACATGACATCGAGGAGGACCTCCTCGATGGTCGTGCGCAGGCCACGCGCGCCGGTCTTGCGCTCTTCCGCCTGGCGGGCGGTGGCTTCCAGCGCCTCGTCGGTGAAGATCAACTCCACGTTATCGAGGGCGAAGAACTTCTCGTACTGCTTGACTACGGCGTTCTTCGGCTCGGTCAGGATGCGGACCAGATCGGGTCGGGTCAGGTTGTCCAGCGCCACCGAGATGGGCAAGCGGCCCACGAACTCGGGGATCAGGCCGTACTTGAGCAGGTCATCGTGGGTCAGGTACTGGAGGGGGTTCTCCACCACCGACCGCTCCTTAAAGGAGCCGAACCCGATGGGGGTCTGCTTGCCGATCCGCTTGGCGACGATCTCCTCCAGCCCTTCGAAGGCCCCGCCGCAGATGAAGAGGATGTTGCGGGTGTCGATCTGGATGTATTCCTGATGCGGGTGCTTGCGGCCACTCTGTGGCGGCACGTTGGCCACCGTGCCCTCGATAATCTTGAGCAGCGCCTGCTGCACACCCTCACCGGAGACATCGCGCGTGATGCTCGGGTTGTCTGACTTGCGTGCGATCTTGTCGATCTCGTCGATGTAGATGATGCCGGTCTGCGCTCGCGCCACATCTCCGGCGGACTGGATCAAGCGGAGCAGAATGTTCTCGACATCCTCACCGACGTAGCCAGCTTCGGTGAGCGCGGTCGCATCCGCGATGGAGAACGGTACATCCAGCAACTTGGCCAGCGTTTGCGCCAGCAGCGTCTTGCCGCAGCCCGTCGGTCCCACCAGCAGGATGTTGCTCTTGTGCAACTCGATGTCGTCGTCGCCGTTGAGACCGGCGTTGATGCGCTTGTAGTGGTTGTAGACCGCCACGGAAAGGATGCGCTTGGCGCGGTCCTGGCCGATGACGTAATTGTTCAGGCGGTCATAAAGCTCACGCGGGGTGGGAATCCCCGCGAAGCTTTGTTCCGCACGGGGAGCGGTTGGCTCCTCCTCCTCGATGATCTCGCGGCACAACTGCACGCACTCATCGCAGATGTAGACCTGATTGGGCCCAGCGATCAAACGCCGGACTTCCTCCTGGCCCTTGTTGCAGAAGGAGCAACGGTAATGCACCCGCCCACCTCGTGTCGTATTCATGCCGCCGCTCTCACTTGATAGAATTCGAAAGGACAATGACTGCGAAAACGGCGTCTCCGAATATGCACAGACGCAAGCACGCCTGTGGGGGAGAAGCTCCCGCCTAACTCTTCTGGCGCCCGTTTTCGGCGTTCTCTCCGATGGGAGTTACCCCCGCCAACGGCTTCGATGGCTCCAGGACTTCATCGACGATGCCGTACTCCTTCGCTTCCTGCGCGGTCATGTAGTAGTCCCGCTCGGTGTCACGCTTTACCTTCTCAAACGTCTGGCCCGTGTGATCGGCCATGATCTCGGTGAGTTTGGTGGTCAGCGAAAGCGTCTCCCGCGCTACCACCTCGATATCAGGGACCGCACCACGGAAGCCGGCCGAGCCCTGGTGGATCATGACCCGGGAGTTGGGCAATGCGTAGCGCTTGCCCGGTGTGCCAGCAGCCAGCAGCACGGCCGCCATGCTGGCGCCCATGCCCATGCAGAACGTGGAGACGTCTGGCTTGATCATCTGCATCGTGTCGTAAATGGCGAGGCCGGAATAGACCACGCCGCCCGGTGAGTTGATGTAGAGCCGAATGTCCTGATCCGGGTCCTCATGGGCCAAGAAGAGCATCTGGGCAATGATCAGGTTGGCAATCTGGTCATCGACCGGCGTGCCCAGGAAGATAATACGGTCCTTGAGCAGCCGCGAATAGATGTCAAACGCGCGCTCACCCCGGTTCGAGCTTTCAACGACCATCGGGATGAGGTTGTCAACAGAAGGGATACGCATGGGGTCGGGTCCTCTTTCACACTGCTCGCCGCACACCCGACCGATCCAGAAGCGGTGGCACTGGGCGGGGCAGGCTCGTTGCTGTGCGTGCATTCTACTGTCCGGGCCGGAGATGACGGTAGCTACGCAACCGGGTAGTTCGTCCTGATAACGCCCCCCGGCACACCCGGAACAGGACCATTGCGGTCCACAGTCTGTGCATTTATGTCACGCAACGAGGTGTTTTGTCTACCCCGCCCTGTGCTTACGCCTCCGCTTTGGTCTCTGCCTCGTCCGCAACTGCCTCACTCGCGGCCTCAGTCGATGCCTCCGCAGCCCCGGTGGAAGCTTCGTCGCCTTCACCAGCCGCTGTGACGTCGGCGCGTGCTTCCGGCTCCGGCGCGACCCAGCCGTTGACGACGGCGCCCCGGCCCTCGGTGGCGAGCTCAATCAGGCGATCCGTCAACTGCCGGTCGAACATCTCGTTCTGAAGCATGGTGCGCACGTAGTCGCTGGCGGCGAACTGCGCGGCCTGTTCCGGTTGGGAGGAGCTTGCCGCGGCTGCGGCCATGCGCGCGATGGCTGCGTCCAGCTCCGCGTCATCCACCGCAATCGCTTCCTTCTCGGCGATGGCCCGCATCAGGAGGGAGTTGCGGAGGCGCTCCCGGGCGGCCGGGCGCAGTTCTTCACGCAGATCTGCTTCCGAGGCCTCCATGCTGCGCAGGTAGGCTTCGAGCGAAACACCCTGCTGGGCCAGATTCATGCGCATGCGGCGGACATCGTTTTCCACCGCGTCGTCGATCATCGGGGCGGGCAGATCGAGCCCGGCGCCCTCGGCGACCTTGCTGATGATCTGGTTCAGCACCTGCACGCGCGCATCCGCCGTGCGCCGCTGGTGCATTTCCTCCTGCAGCGAGGCACGCAGCTCGGCCAGCGTTTCAGCCTCGCCGACGGTCTTGGCGAACTCATCGTCCAGCGGCAGGAGATCGCGCTCCTTGAGGCCCTTCAGCGCCACGTTGTAGGCCAGGGTCTTGCCCCGCACGCTCTGATCGACCGTCTCGTCATCCTCGGCGAAGCTGACCGAGAACCCGGTGGACTCGCCGACCCGCAGGCCTCGGATGGCGTCCTCAACGGACCCCAGCAGCCCGCTCTCGCCGAGCACGAAGACGGCGTCCGTCACCGGCTCTTCGGCATCTTCACCATCCTCCTGCACGGAGTAGTCGATGGTGATCTGGTCCCCCTCCTTCGGGGTGCGCGTCTTCGGCGTCAATTCCAGGCCCGCGCCGACCTCCAGGCCCTCGCTCTCCGGATCGACCCAGGGACTGTGCGCCTTGCGCAGGGTCTCGATCATCTCATCGACCGCCGCGTCATCGACCGACGCGTCAATCGGGTCGATGCGGACAGACGCGTAGTCGCCGGGATCGATCGTGGGGTAGACCGCCACAACGACGGTGTACGTGAGTGGATCGGTTGAGGAGATTTCCACCTCCGGATCACCCAGAGGCGTCAGGTCCTCCTGCTCGATGGCTTGGCGATAGAGATCAGACAAGAGATAACGATTCGCTTCTTCGGTGAAGACATCAGGGCCATAGACGCGCTCGATCATGGCACGCGGCGCCTTGCCCTTGCGGAAGCCGGGCAACGCCACCTGATTGCCGACCTTGCGCGCGGCACGGTCCATGGCGGCAGCGGTCTCCGCCTCTTCCGCAGTAATCTCGAGCTGAACGCGGCTTTCAGGCAGCCGCTCAATCGTCAACTTCACGCGTACGCGTCCCCTCATGCAGAGCCGATCGTCATCCCGGCGCAACGGCTGCAGCTCCTATCTGTCGAGGTTTCTAGCCACCTCACGAGCCGCAACAATTTGCCAACAGGCGAGTATAGCAGAGGGTCCCAGAGGTCCCATTTCCTTTTCGTGACCGATCTCCTGCCATGCCACCGGCGACCCCGGCGAGTTCCATCTGGCGACGGCCTGTCACGGCTTGCGGTCAGGATGCGGATCAGGCGGGGGGCAGCCAGCTGGGAAAGCCACCGCGCCACGCCAGATGTAGCTGGGTGGTGTCACACTCCAGCGCAGTCGCCAGGCTGAACCATGTCCCTGTGGCACGAAAGCCGCATTTTGTGACTCGAAGTCACCACTTTTCCTTGCCTTGCACGGTGCGAATCAGAGATGTACGTTCATCGTCAGCAAATCGGCAGGAGCCTGCGATCCGCGCTCGCCCACCCTGCCGCCCGTGTTGCTCCCCCGCATCGTGTGCGATTGCGCGGCGCGCTGGCGCTTGCAGCGTCTGGCTGTGCTGCGGATCTGGTTGACCCGGCGTCCCACCCCGGCGCCTGGTGTTCAGCCGCATCGCGGGCTCGGCCAATCTGGCTGCGCTGCGCAGGAGGGACGGGAGATGAAACGCAGCCGCGCTGCTGCGCTCGCCAGGAGACGGGCACTGACCATGTTCATGGCGTTGTCGGTCATCGGGTCGGCGCTCGCCCCAGCAGCGCCCGGGTGGGCTGGCACAGCCCGGGCAGATGCGGGCACGGGAACAATCGTCCACAGCGTGGATGGCGTGCTCCTGCGGGCCGAGCCCAGCTTTGGGGCCGAGGTCCTGAACACTGTGGCGCAGGGCACGGTCGTGGGCTTGCGCACCTATGAGCGGGACACGGTCTACGATCCTGATGGCGTCACGCAGTGGTGGCCAGTCAGCAGCAACGGCGAAGATGGCTGGGTGGCCGGGTTTTACCTGCAAATTGATGGCTACGGTGACCAGGTCGCGGCGCCGGCGGCTATCGAGACCGCTGCGGCTCCAGCAGACGCCGGGCTGGGCGGTGAGACGCCTGCGGAAACAGCGGTCGAGCAGTTCCAGGCGACCTGGGAAGATCTTGCCAATGCGGTCGCGGTGGTGGCCGAGCCCGAGGGCGTGAACCTCCGCTCCGAGCCGAACTCCAGCAGTGCAGCGGTGCGCAGCCTGTCGTTTGACACCGTGGTGGAACTCCGGATCAACGAGATGGACACCGTCTACATGGACGGCACCCGCTGGTGGCCCGTACGGGTGGATGGCCTCCTGGGCTGGATCTCCGGCGCGTATCTGCGGCCAGCCGAGGCCTGGCAGCAGCCAGCCAGTGACGAGTGGACCGCCTCAGATGATTCGGCCGACGTGGCCGGCAAGGTCGATAGCTGGTTCGCGCCTGGTTCCTACGTGGCCGCGCACACCGACGACGGCTCGGGCCTGAATATCCGCGCCGACGGAGCGCCAGATGCCGAGCGCATCGGCATCGTGCCCGAGAGTGATGTCGTGCAGGTGATGGATGGCCCCGTGTGGGACCCGGTCGGGAACCCGTGGTACCTGATCACCAGCGGCGATGTCACCGGGTTCGTCAATGGCTGGTACCTGGCGAACGCCGGACAACCGGGCGATGCGGCCCCGGCCGCGCCCGCCAAGGTAGCCGCGCAACCAGGTATCGCCACCGGCGCGATCGCCTACCCGCTCGCGTCATGGACCTTCACGCAAGGGTTCGGCTGCAGCCCGTACTACTTCGAGCCGTGGAACTCGAACATTGGCTGCAACTACCACAACGGTATCGATCTCGCGGCCCCGATGTATACGCCGATCGCAGCGGCCGACGGCGGCACCGTCACCTACTCTGGCTGGTGCGACTGCGGGCTCGGGTACTACGTGCGGATCGACCACGGCGATGGGTTCGAGACGCTCTACGGGCACATGGCCGACATCCCACCCGTTTCGGTAGGGCAAGCGGTGTCCAAGGGTGACATCATTGGCGATGTTGGGAGCACCGGCATGTCGACTGGCCCGCACGTGCATTTCATCGTGAGGTACCTGGGGCAGGACGTCGATCCGCTCAGTTACATCTCCTGAGACATTTCGCGGGGAGGGAAGCCAGCGGGGAGGAGCGAAAGCCCCTCCCCGTTGGCGTTGCCGCGTCCGGCACAGCGTGATGGGCTATGATGCTGGAACGATCATCACTGCTTCATGCGCGCGGCTGAACCTGCAGACCGCGCCGGGGCGTCCCCGCCCGCACCTACACGCGGAGTTTTACATGTCCCACGGTGTCGAGATCCTCGCTCCGGTCGAGCCTGAGCTCGCGACGATTCTCAGCGACGATGCGCTCACGTTCATCAGCAAACTCCAGCGGAAGTTCAATCCACGGCGCAAGGACCTGCTGAAAGCACGCGTGGCGCGACAGCTCGAACTGGACGGCGGCGCCAGACTCGGCTTCCTGGACAGCACCCGCGACATCCGTGAGGGGAACTGGCAGGTCGCTGCGGCGCCCGCGGATCTCAACGACCGCCGCGTGGAAATTACCGGACCATGCGACCGCAAGATGGTCATCAACGCGCTCAATTCCGGCGCGCGGGTGTTCATGGCTGACCTGGAGGATGCCTCCTCCCCCACCTGGCAGAACGTGGTCGAGGGGCAGCAGAACCTGGCTGATGCCGTGCGGCGCACCATCTCCTTCCAGAACCCCGACGGGCGTGTGTACACGCTGAACGACGAGACCGCCACCCTGCTGGTGCGCCCACGCGGCTGGCACCTGGATGAGCGCCACGTCACCGTTGATGGCGAGCCGATCTCTGGCAGCCTCTTCGACTTCGGGCTCTATTTCTTCCACAACGCGCAGGAACTGCTGGCCCGCGGCTCTGGCCCGTATTTTTATCTGCCCAAGTTGCAGAGCCACCTGGAAGCGCGGCTCTGGAACGATGTCTTCACCTTCGCCGAGCAGGACCGCGGCATCCCGCACGGCACGATCCGCGCCACGGTGCTGGTGGAAACATTGCCGGCCGCGTTCGAAATGGACGAAATCCTCTACGAGCTACGTGAGCACGCGGCCGGTCTGAACGCCGGGCGCTGGGACTACATCTTCAGCGCCATCAAGACCAGCCAGGCCGATCGTACCGAGGCGCTGCCAGACCGCGCGCAAATCACCATGACCGTGCCCTTCATGCGCGCCTACACGCAACTCCTGGTGAAGACCTGCCACAAACGGGGTGCGCACGCCATCGGCGGCATGGCCGCGTTCATTCCCTCGCGCCGGGATGCCGAGGCCAACGCTGTCGCCTTCGCCAAGGTGCGAGAGGACAAGGAGCGCGAGGCAAACGATGGCTTCGATGGCACCTGGGTGGCGCACCCGGGCCTGGTGCCAGTCGCCACTGAAATCTTCGACGGTGTGCTCGGGGAGCGGCCGAACCAGAAGGATGGCCAGCGCGACGATGTGAACGTCGTACCGGCGCAATTGACCGATCTGACCGTGCCAGGTGGCGAAATCACCGAGGCCGGTCTGCGCGGCAACATCAGCGTGGCCTTGCAATACATCAACGCGTGGCTGTTGGGCACCGGCGCGGCCGCCATCAACAATCTGATGGAAGACGCCGCTACCGCCGAGATTTCTCGCGCCCAACTCTGGCAGTGGATTCGCAACGGCGCTGCCACGAGCGACGGGCAGGTGATCACCGCCGAGCGCTACGCGGCCCTGCGGGATGAGGAACTGGCGAAGCTGGGCGGCCGCGAGGCCGAGCGATACGGCGCGGCCACCGACATTCTGGATGCGCTGGTCCTCACCGAGGAGTTCCCGCAGTTCCTGACACTGATCGCCTACCCCTACCTGGATCAGGCGTAGAGGCCTCACCCGTGGCTGTTCCTCGCTGGACGATCGCCGAGATTTCGACGTGGGAGCAGGATGCGTTCGTCGCACGTCTTGGCTTTCTGTTCGAAGGCTCACCCTGGATCGTGGCGGAAACCTGGCCTGGCCGCCCCTGGCGCTCAGCCAGCGATTTCCACGCTGCGTTGCTCGCCACAGTGGCGGCAGCCAGCGAAGCGCAACAGGTGGCGCTGATTCAGGCGCACCCCGACCTCGTGGGGCGGGCGGCGCTGGCCGGGACGCTCACGCGCGAATCCACCGGGGAGCAGCGCGCCGCCGGGCTGGACCCCGGCGCGCTTTCGCCGCAGGAAATCGCCGCGTTTCAGGACCTGAACGCCCGGTATCGGACGCGCTTCGGGTTTCCCTTTGTCATCTGCGCGCGTGATCATCAGAAAGACGACATCCTGGCTGAGCTCGAGCGCCGGGCACACCAGGCGCGGGCAGACGAGATCACGGCCGCGCTGCGAGAGATTGGGCGCATTGCCTGGTGGCGCTTGCAGGACGTGACGATGGACGAGGAGGACGCCGTGGCCGAACAACCGCCTTTCGCCTTCGAAGTTTCCTACGGCAAGCAGGGCGTGCCGGTGTATCGGGCTCACGCGCGGCCTTTGCAGGTTGCGCCCATCCCGGAATCGCCATTCACCGGGCGACCAAACGCCCTACTGGCCGCCTCCATCGATCTGGAAGTCTTCGGAGATGACTTCCTGCCTGCCTACACGCACGGCGACAACTCGATGATCGTGGCCACAGACAGCATGAAGAACTTCATTATTCGGGAGTCGCTGAGCTTCGACGGCGCCACGATCGAAGGGCTGCTGCATCACCTCGGGGTCGGGTTCTCGACCACGTACGAGCAGTTGCACACGCTGCAGGTGACCGGCCGGGAGTTGCCCTTTTCCGGCGGCAGCGTGCCCGACGGCGCGGGCGGCTTTGTCGTCAGCAACAACCTGTTCGAGGGTGCGGGCGGAGCGGTGGCTGGCGCATCGATTTCCCTGCGCCGCGAAGATGGCAACGTTCAGGTAACGGGCCATTCGTGCGGCCTGACCGGCCTTTCCCTGATGAAGTTGACCGGCAGCGCGTTCACCGCCTTTGTCCGGGACGACTACACCACGCTTCCGGAGCGGCGCGACCGCCCGCTCTACATCCTGATGGATGTGGGCTGGCGATACCTGGATACCGCTGACATGCTCGACCTGCAGCGAGGGGCCTACGTTCCGCACGAGCAGGTGCATGATCTGCTGGCTACGACATTCGCCGAGTTCATTTCGGAATCGATCCAGCACCTCCTGCACGAAATGGGGGTTCGTGCGCTGGCACGCTTCCCGCAATTGGCTGAAATCAGCTTCGATGCGCAGAACCGCACGCGTGATCCGTACGGCGCACGCAAGGACGCAGATCACATCCGTGTTTACAGCGACCCGTTCCCCGCGTATGGCCGGCTTACCCTTGTGGTACGCCGGCAGACCTAGTCCCAGGGAGCCCGCCATGCCTGGTCGCCTGACCACCCACGTCCTCGATCTTGTTCGGGGCCGTCCTGCGGCAGGGGTCGCGATCGACCTCTTTCGCATTTTGCCGGACGGAAGCCGTGAACTGGTAACCTCGGCGCGCACGAACGCCAACGGCCGCACCGACGATCCCCTGATGAGCGGAGATGAATACCAGGCGGGATGGTACGAACTCGTCTTCGGTGTCGGCGGCTACTTCGCCGCTTCGGGGCGCGCCAACGCGGAGATCACCTTCCTGGACTGGGTTCCGATCCGCTTTGGTATCTCGGACGCCGAAGCGCACTATCACGTGCCGCTTCTCGCGACACCCTGGTCGTACTCGACCTACCGGGGCAGTTAGGTGACCGCGCTCGACCCCGAGACCCGCGCGGCCCGGGCGATGGCCCGTTGTGATGTCATCGCCGGATACACCATGGAGCCTGGTCGCATCACCCGCCCCTACGGTTCCCCGGCGCTGGTCCAGGCGCGCACCGCCACCGCCGAATGGATGGCGCAGTGCGGGCTATCCACCCGAGTGGACGCTATCGGCACGCTGCGTGGCCTCTACCCTGGCGTCAATCCAACAGCTCGGAAGCTGCTCATTGGCAGCCATCTCGACAGCGTTCGCGATGCTGGCCGCTACGACGGCGTCCTCGGTGTGATGATCGCCATCGCCGCACTGGAGCGCCCTGGCGACGACCGGAGCCTGCCCTTCCCGGTTGAGATCGTCGCCTTTCCCGACGAGGAAGGGCTGCGCTTCCAGACCACCTACCTCGGGAGCGCCGCGCTGGCCGGCTCCTTCGACCCCGCCTGGCTCGACCTGACCGACGACGACGGCGTTACGTTGCGCGAGGCGGTCCTGCAGTGCGGCGGCGATTCCACCGGCATCGCAGACGCCACGCTCCGATCCGATGAGGCGTTCGCCTACCTGGAGGTGCATATCGAACAGGGCCCGCGCCTGGAGGCCGCCGGTTGCGCTCTCGGCGCGGTCACCGCCATCTCTGGCCAGACGCGCATCAACGTGCGCTTTACCGGCGAAGCGGGCCACGCGGGCACCGTGCCGATGGCGATGCGGCGCGATCCGGCTCCGGCCGCTGCCGCCATGGTGCTGGCGGCCGAGTTACTCGCTCGCGAGACTCCGGAACTGCTGGCGACGGTGGGCCGTATCGTGACAGAACCAGGAGCGAGCAACGTCATTCCTGCCAGTGTCGCGTTCACGCTCGATGTCCGCCATCCGGTTGATGACGAGCGCAGACATGCGGTCCGATCGCTCCACCACCTCGCGACCGAACAGGCGACGACGCGCGGGCTGGACCTCGACTGGCGCATCATGCGCGACCACCCAGCCACGCCGTGCGATCCTGCCCTCGCTGAAGTCATCGGGCGCGCCGCTTCTGACGCCATGCGCATGTCCGCACCTGCGCTGCCCTCGGGCGCGGGGCACGATGCGGTGACGATGGCCGAGGTCGTACCAGTCGGGATGCTGTTTGTCCGCTGCCAGGGCGGCATCAGCCACAACCCGGCCGAATGCGTGAATGTGGCGGATGTCGCATCCGCGATCCTTGCCGTGGACAACATCCTGGACCGGCTGGCAGCGGAGGCACGCCGGGAGGCACCGGCGCAATGAGCCGTTCCACCGAGGTGCTCTTCGACCTGGTCATCCGCAACGCGACCATTGTCTCTCACAGCACGACCGGAGCCGGCGACGTGGCCATTCGCGACGGCCGCATCGAGGAGATTGGCTGCCCGGTCCGGGCTGCGGGCCGTCACGAAATCGACGCCTCCGGCCTCCACCTCTTCCCCGGCGTGATCGACGCACACGTCCACTTCAACGACCCCGGCCGCGCCCACTGGGAAGGCTGGGCCACCGGTTCCGCAGCGGCGGCAGTAGGCGGCACAACCACGGTGGCCGAGATGCCACTCAACGCCAGCCCGCCCACCCTCGACGCGGCTGCCTTCGACGCCAAGGTTGCCGCGGCCACCGGGGCCTCACATGTGGATTTCGCCCTCTGGGGCGGCCTGACGCCGGTCAACCTCGAGCAGATGACCGAGCTGGGCGCACGCGGGGTGATCGGCTTCAAGGCCTTCATGTGCAATTCCGGCATCGAGGACTTCCCGGCCGCCGACGACGCGACGTTGCGCGAAGGCATGCAGCGCGCCGCCGACCTGGGCCTCCCGGTCGCGGTTCACGCCGAGGACGCATCCCTGACCAGCCGCCTGACGGCCGAGGCGCGCGCCGCTGGCGAAACCAGCGTCCAGGCGTATTTGGCCAGCCGGCCGCCAGAGGCCGAACTTGCCGCTATCGCGCGCGCGATAGCGTTGGCGGAAGAAGCGGGCTGCGAGCTCTACGTCGTGCATATCAGCACGGCGGCGGGCGTCGAGCTGGTGCGAGACGCGGCGGCGCGCGGCGTACCCGTACGCGCAGAAACGTGCCCACACTACCTGCTGTTCACGGATGACGACCTGGCCAGCCGGGGCGCGCCGCTGAAATGCTCACCACCGCTGCGCAGCGACCAGCAGCGCGACGCCCTGGTCGATCTGGTGCACCGAGGCATGGTCGATACCCTGGCCTCGGATCACTCGCCGTCGCCACCGGAAATGAAGGCCCACGACGACTTCTTCCAGATCTGGGGTGGTATCTCCGGCTGCCAGTCGCTGCTCTCTGCGACATTGAGCGCCGGTGGGGATGCCGGGGCCAAGGCTGACCTCGTGCTGCTGGCGGAGATGCTGGCGCGCAATCCTGCCGAGCTGTTGAGGCAGCCTGACAAGGGCGACCTGCGGGCCGGGATGGACGCCGACCTCGTCCTGGTCGATCTGGCTCGGGAGTACGTGCTCGTCGAGCGCGACCTGCACTATCGACATCGCGTCAGTCCCTACATAGGCTACGCTCTTCAGGGTCGCCCAATACGGACACTTCTGCGTGGTGTCACCATCGCGCAGGATGGCAACATCGTTGGGCGGCCACTGGGACGATTGATTACGCCGGTTCGGGGCTCACGCGTCGTTCACTGACAACTGAGGCGCGGCCGCCTGCCAGGTCCTCTCCATGTGGCAGACCTATCTGCAACCACAGTCACTCTCTGAAGCGCTCCACCTGCTGTCGGAGCACGCGAACACGGCGCGCGTGGTGGCGGGTGGCACGGATATCGTCGTTGAGCTCTCTCGTGGCATCCGGCCCACCTCGACGCTAATCGACATCACGCGGGTGAGCGAACTGCGCGGCATCAGCGAGCGCGACGGCGTCATTTCCCTGGGCGCATTGACCACGCACAACGATGTCGTGGGGTCGGCCTTGTGCCGGAACATGCTGACCCCACTGGCGGAAGCGTGCTGGGAAGTCGGCGCGCCGCAGATTCGCAGCCGGGGCACCATCGCCGGCAACCTCGTTACCGCGTCGCCCGCCAACGACACGATCACGCCCCTGGTCGCGCTCGGAGCCGACCTCGTCCTGACCAGCGCAGGCGGCGAGCGGACCGTGCCGCTCAGCGAGTTCTACCTGGGCGTGCGCCGCACCGTCCTGGCCCCGGATGAACTCGTGCGCGCCATCCGCGTCCCGGCCATGTTGCCAGCCCAGCGCGGCCGTTTCGTCAAGCTTGGGCTGCGCCGGGCGCAGGCCATTTCGGTGATCGACCTGGCCATCGTCCTCACATTGGACGGGGATCGCGTGTCGGACGCCCGCATTGCCCTCGGCTCGCTCGCGCCAACGATTGTGCGGGCGGAAGAGGCCGAAGCCGCCTTGATCGGCCACCCGCTCACCCCTGATGTCTGCCAACGGGCCGCCGATCTCACGGACGAGGCGGTCACCCCCATCGACGATGTCCGCGCCGGCGAACGCTACCGCCGGCAGACCCTGCGCAACCTCGTCGCAGCCACGCTCCTGGACCTGGCTGAGTCACCTCTCTCACCCACCCTGCCGAGCACACCGGTCCTACTGGAGACCCCCTCTGGGGATATGTCGCGTCAGGGCACGCCGTTCGCTGGCGCGATCCAGACGTCAATCAATGGCTTCCTGCACACCCTTTCGGCCTCCAGTGGTTGCACACTGCTCGATGCGCTCCGCAACGAGGCCAGGCTGACCGGCACCAAGGAGGGATGCGCCGAGGGCGAATGCGGCGCGTGCACCGTCTGGCTCGATGGACAGGCGGTCATGGCCTGCCTCGTCCCCGCCCCGCAAGCACATGGTGCTCGTATCACCACCATCGAGGGGTTGGCTGAGGGGGAGGCGCTGCACCCACTCCAGGAGCAGTTCGTGGCCCAGGGCGCGGTCCAGTGCGGTTACTGCATTCCTGGCATGCTGATGGCGGGCGCCAAACTGCTGGAGGAACGCGAGTCGCCTGGTCTGGCCGACATCCAGACCGCACTCAGCGGCAACATCTGCCGTTGCACGGGATACCGCAAGATCTTCGCCGCCGTGAGCGCGGCGGGAGGCGCGTCATGATCCGCACCAGCGTCATCGGCGCACCACTGCCGCGTCACGATGCCATGGCCAAGGTGACCGGCGCTGCGCACTACCCCGGTGATCTGCTCGATACCGGCACCCTGCGCCTGCAGGTGGTCTACGCCGGAAGGCCCCACGCCCGCATCGTCAACATCGAGACGGCCGCCGCGCTCACCGTGCCCGGCGTCGTCGCCGTTTTCACCGCCGCTGACGTGCCCTACAACGCCTTCGGCCTCATCGATCATGACCAGCCGGTGCTCTGCACCAATGTCGTTCGCTTCGCCGGCGACAAGGTCGCGCTGATCGTGGCCGAATCAGACGACACGGCCAGGGCAGCGGCGGCGCTGGTGAAAGTGACGTACGAGGACCTGCCCGCTATCACCGACCCGGTGCGGGCGCTCCTCCCGGACGCTCCCCTGGTCCACGACAGTCGCGGAACGAACCTCCTCGCTCGCATCCCCATTCGCAAGGGCGACGTTGCCGCCGGCTTCGCCGCCGCCGATGTCGTGCTGGAGGGCGAGTTCGAAACCACCTGGCAGGAACATGCCTTCCTGCAACCAGAAGCAGGCGTGGCCTGGGTGGATGACGACGGGCGGGTCGTGATCGAGACGGCTGGACAGTGGCTGCACGAAGACCGCAAGCAGATCGCGCTCATCCTCGGCCTGCCCGAGGAGCAAGTGGTGATCCGCTATGCCGCCATCGGCGGCGCATTCGGTGGCCGCGAGGATCTCTCGATTCAGCACTTGCTGGCCCTGGCGGCCTGGAAGCTGCAACGCCGGGTCGGCATCGTCTGGACCCGCGAAGAATCGATCCTGGCCCACCACAAGCGGCACCCATTCCGCATCTCCTGTCGCTGGGGCGCGACCCGGGAGGGCAAGGTCACGGCTGTCGAGGCCGAGTTACTTGCCGATGGCGGAGCCTACGCCTCGACCAGCGCCGAGGTCACCAAGGTCGCCGCGCTCTTCGCAACTGGCGTGTATGAAGTTCCGAACCTCTCGGTCGCGGGGAAGGTCGCCTACACCAACAACATTCCCTCCGGGGCGTTCCGCGGGTTCGGCGCGCCGCAGGCGCAGTTTGCCTCGGAAGTGATGATGACCCGGCTCGCGCTCGCCATTGGGATGGACCCCGTCGAGTTTCGCCGGCGCAACATCTACCGCGAAGGTTCCATCGAGCCGACGCAGCAGCCGCTGCCCACCGGGGTCAGCGCGCTGCCGGTCCTGGAGCGCTGCGCGGAAGAGGCATCACGCCGGCTGGGGAAGCAGCAGCCGGCTCGAAGCTGGCTCAAGCGCGGCGTGGGCATCGCCGCCGGGATCAAGAATCTCGGCTACTCCTTCGGGTTTCCGGAGCAATCCACCGCCACGGTCGAACTCGTGGGCCGCGGTGAGCCGGAGAGCGCGGTCGTGCGGGTCGGCGCGGCCGATGTCGGGCAGGGCACCCACCTTATCCTGCGCCAGATCGCCGCTGAAGCCCTCAGCCTCCCGCTCGAGCAGATCCAGATGGTGACGGACGACTCCGCAGAAGCGCCCAATGCGGGGAGCGCCTCGGCCTCCCGCCTCACATTGATGGCCGGACGCGCCGTTTACGATGCCGCCACCGAGGCGCTGCGCCAGTACCGGACCAGTGACGATGAGCGCGTGGAGGCCACCGTCCAGTTCCGCCCAAACGCGACAACCATGTTGTCCGAGGACGAAGGCTCCGGCATCCCGAACTACTGCTATGGCTACGCCGCGCAGGCCGTGGAGGTGGAGGTCAACACGCTGACAGGCCAGGTGCGCGTCTGCCGGGTCATCAGCGTGCACGACGTGGGGCGCGCCATCAACATGCAACAGGTAGAGGGACAGATCGAAGGGTGCCTGGCCCAGGCGATCGGCTACGCGCTCCTGGAGGATCTGAAGACCCGCGACGGCGTCATCCTGACGCCGCACCTGAGCACCTATCTGCTCCCGACGGCACTGGACATGCCGGATGAGATCGTCCCGGTCGTCCTGGAGCTGGAGGACACCCAGGGCCCCTTCGGCGCGCGTGGTGTGGCGGAAATGCCCCTCGTGCCCTTCCTGCCAGCGGTCGCCGCCGCCATTCATGACGCCACTGGCGTCTGGCTCAACCGGCAGCCCTTCACACCCGAGCGCGTGCTGGCCGCCCTCACGCTCGGGCAGTGAGTCAACGCCGACTCTGACCGAGGTGGCACAGAACATTCGCACGCTCCCGGAGTTGCCTGAGGGGCCGGTCCTGTATCATCGGTGACACGCAATCGCGCGAATCAGTTGTTCGTCGTCGCTTCGCTCACGAAGGGGTCCTGCCGTGGACGCTCCCCACTTCGATGCCTTGACGCGGGTGCTCTCTGCTGCGGGCGCGCGGCGCACGCTGCTTGGCGCGGTCGCCGCCTTGCCGATCCTCAGCGGCGCGCTCGGCCTTGATCTGGCAGATGATGCGGACGCAAAGGACCGGCGGCGACGACGTAAGCAGCGGCACAAGCGGCGCAAACAGGGCGGCCGCAAGCACAAGGGTTGTCAGCGCAAGTCCCAGGCAAAGATCTGCGCGGGACGCTGCGGCACGATCAAGAACAGGAAGTCCTGCGGAAAGTCGGTGGACTGTAGCGCCATCTGCGAAACCGCCGGGGCGGTTTGTTGCGCTGGAGCCTGCCAGACCCAGGAGGAGCTGAACACTGCCTGTCCCTCCACCAATACGCATGGGTTCCTGACGTTTGACAACGGCGACATGCGCTGCGCCACACAGCAGGATCAGGCGTGCATCTGCCTCGGCGGTGTGTTCCGTGACTGCGCGCCGGGCACCGTCTGTGTGGCGTTCGGGACAAGCATTCTCTGTGATTTCCCGGACTCCCAGCCTCCGGAGTAAGCGCTAACGCCGACTGCGGATGAATTGACCAGGCGCGGTGCAGGCGCGATGGCTGCGTGCCTGCGTTGCGCCGTGCCTGTCATGCATCCCGCTCGACTTCCAGTTCTCGCACCAGCAGCCGCCGCACCGTCAACTCATCGATGTCCAGCCGCGTGACTGTCGCCGTCTTGATGCGCGCTCGGCCAATGGTGAGCGCGCCAATCGCCACGGCGCCGATGGCCAGCGCGCCCACTGCGACAGCCCCCACAGCCACCGCAATCAGCGACCGCGCCGGGGGCGCAACGACCTGGAGCGCCAAACTGCCGCTCTTGCTCATCATTTCGTCCTTTCCTGATGCGGACTAGACTGCCACGCACGAGCCATGCTGGTGCATACGAAACGCCGATCAGTCACGTCGTGGGAGGTGTACGTGTCCGAATCTTCAGCCAGGCCAGAATTCTTGACGATTTCTGTCGGAGGCGCCGAGTTCACCGCCCGTTTGGAATGGGAACTGGCGCCACAGAGTTGCGCGGCGTTTCTGGCGCAAACCCCGTTCCAGAACAAGCTGATTCACTCCCGGTGGAGCGGCGAGGCGTGCTGGATACCGCTGGGCGACCTGGAGTTCGGGGTGGGCGTCGAGAATGCCACGAGTTACCCCGCTCCGGGAGAAATCCTGCTCTACCCCGGCAAGTTCAGCGAAACCGAGATTCTCTTCCCGTATGGCGCCTGTTGCTTCGCTTCGAAAATGGGGCAACTCGCCGGCAACCACTTTCTCACGGTTGTCAGCGGCAATGAGAAGCTACGTGAGACCGGCGTGCGCACCCTCTGGGAGGGCGCGCTGGACATCTCGTTCACGTAGCGCGGCTCAATGACATCCAGTTTGATATGTGCAGCCAGGTGGTAGCGCGCTTTCCGGAAAGTGCCATAATTCGCCCGGTTCCCAATCGCGGCAACGGCCGCAGAACTCGATAGCTACGGAGGGTGGCAGCATGATCAAGCGCGGTCTGTTTGCAGTGCTCACAGCGCTCTTGCTGGTGAGCGGCATGGCCGCTTCATTCGGCGGAGCGCGGGCCCAGGACGCAACGCCCACGAGCGATGCCCCGCTGAAGGTCGCATTCGTCTATGTCGGGCCAATCGGCGACCTCGGCTGGACTCACGCACACGACCAGGGCCGCCTGGCGCTGGAAGAGGCGTTCCCGAATGTGGAGACGGTCTACCAGGAGAGCGTCCCCGAAAACCCGGCGGACGCTGAACGCGTGATCCGCCAGTTTGCCCAGGATGGCGCGAAGATCATCTTCACCACCTCCTTTGGCTACATGGACCCCACGATCAATGTCGCCAAGGATTTTCCGGACACCGTCTTCATCCATATTTCGGGCTACAAGACGGCGGAAAACGTCGGCACCGGCTTCGGCAAGATCGAAGAACCGCGCTACGTCTCCGGCATGCTCGCCGGTGATATGACCAAGTCCAACCAGATCGGCTACGTCGCGGCCTTCCCGATCCCGGAAGTGATTCGTGGCATCAACGCCTTCACGCTCGGCGTGCGCAAGACCAACCCGGAAGCCACCGTCAAGGTGGTCTGGACCAATACGTGGTTCGATCCGGCCAAGGAGCGCGCGGCGGCTGAAGCCTTGCTCGATGGCGGCGTGGATGTCGTAACGCAGCATCAGGACACAGCCGGCCCACAGCAGGCCGCGCAGGATCGCGGCGTGTACAGCATCGGTTACAACGCCGACATGTCTCCGCAGGCGCCTGAAGCCGTCCTGACCTCGGTGGTCTGGGACTGGTCGGTGTTCTACAAGCAGGTTGTCCAGGAGGTCATGGACGGCACCTGGAAGTCGGGCCAGTACTGGGGCGGCTGGGAAGATGGTGTCGTCGGCCTGGCGCCGCTCGCGTCGTTCATCCCCGACGACATCAAGACCCAGATCGAGGGCGAAGAAGCGAAGTTTGCCAGCGGCGAGGAGACGATCTTCACGATCTTCACCGGCCCCATCAAGGACCAGGCCGGGGAGGTCAAGGTTCCTGAAGGTCAGGCCATGACCGCCGAAGAACTCCTCAGCATGAACTGGTTTGTTGAGGGCGTCGAAGGCGAAATTCCCAATTAGTTTCCGTAGCCTGTACGGGCGGTTCCGCGAGTTGCGGAACCGCCCGCTGCGTTCACTCTACCTGGCAGGCAGCACCTTCATGAGCCAATCCTCCCCTGCACCAGCCATCGCCATGCGCGGCATCACCAAGCGATTCGGCAACGTCGTGGCCAACGACCAGGTTGATTTCTCGGCAGCCTGGGGCGAGGTCCACGCGCTCGTTGGCGAAAATGGCGCTGGCAAATCCACGCTGATGAGCATCCTGGCCGGGCTCTATCGCCCGGATGAGGGAGTCATCGAGATCGATGGGCAGCCCGCGCCGTTTCGCTCCCCGCGCGACGCCATTTCGCTTGGTATTGGCATGGTCTATCAGCATTTCATGCTGGTCGATACGTTCAGCGTCGCGGAAAACGTGGTGATGGGGGAACGCACGGGTGGCATCAGCCTGCAATTGCCCCGCGTGGAAAAGCGGCTGACCGAACTTGCTGACGCCTACGGCCTGGACGTCGATCCCAGGGCGAAGATCTGGCAACTTTCCGTCGGGGAGCAGCAGCGGGTCGAGATTCTGCGGCTGCTCTATCTCGGGGCACGCATCCTGGTCTTCGATGAGCCAACGGCGGTCCTCACACCCCAGGAGGCCCACAGCCTGATCCGCACCTTGCGCGGACTGGCGGCCCAGGGATTCACCGTCATCTTCATCTCCCACAAGCTCGATGAAGTGTTGGAGGTCGCCGACCAGATCAGCATCCTGCGTCGGGGCCGCGTGGTTGCCACCATGCCCGCGCAGGGCACGAACCGGCGCACGCTCGCGCGCCTGATGGTTGGACGCGACCTGGCGCCAATCGTGGAGGACCCGAGTCATGAGCCCCATGAGACCGTCGCCACTGGAGAAACCATCCTTGCGCTGCGCGATGTCACCGCCATTGGCGAAAAGGGTGTGCCCGCGCTGAAACGGGTCTCCCTGGAAATCCGGGCGGGCGAAACGCTTGGCATAGCGGGCGTCGCCGGCAACGGCCAGAGTGAGCTGGCCGAGGTGGTGACCGGCCTGCGTCGAACGACGGCTGGCACAATCCACGTTGCGGGCAAGGAGGTCACGAACCGCCCGGCGGGCGAAATCACGAGAGCGGGCGTTGCGCATGTGCCGGAAGATCGGCTCGCCACCGGCTTGATCGGCGGCATGGATCTCAGCGCCAACGCGATCCTGCGCGACTATGACCAGCCGCCGCTTGCGCAGGGGCCTTTCCTGAGCGGCGGCGCGGTCGCCAGTTTCACCGATAGCCTGATCGATCGCCACGATGTCAAGGCGCCCGGGCGCTGGGCGCGGCTGCGCACGCTTTCCGGCGGCAACCAGCAGAAGCTGCTCCTCGGGCGCGAACTCAACGGTGCGCCCCGCCTCATTGTGGCAGTCCACCCCACCCGCGGCGTCGATATCGGAGCGACCGAGGCGATCCACGCGGCGCTCCGGGAGCAGCGCACACGCGGCGCGGCGACCCTGCTTATCTCCGAGGACCTCGATGAGTTGCTGGCGTTGTCCGATCGGATCGCGGTCATGTTCGATGGAACGGTGATGGGCGTGGTGCCAGCGCGGGGTGCGGACCCGGAGCAGATCGGTCTGTTGATGGCGGGCGTGGCCCCGGAGGCAGTAGCTCATGGCTGAACTCGGGTTGCTGCGCAGCTATCGCATCGAACGCGTCCCATCCCCCTCACGCGGCTCAGTGGCCATCATCACGCTGTTGTCGCTGCTGGCGGCGCTGGTGTTCGGTGGCGCGGTGCTCGCGCTCTCTGGCGAGAACCCGCTGACGGTGTATCACGCCATGCTCACGGGGGCGCTGGGCAACTGGAACGGTGTCGCCGAAACGCTGGTCAAGACCACGCCCCTGCTCCTGGCGGGGCTGGGCGTTGCCGTTGCGTTTCGCATGCAGCTCTGGAACATCGGGGCAGAGGGCCAGCTCTACTTCGGCGCAATCTTCGCGACCTGGATGGCCCTCTACCTTGCGCCTGGCGCGCCCGGCTGGCTCCTCGTGCCCCTGATGATCGTGGCGGCCATGATTGGCGGCGGCCTGTGGGGAGTCATTCCCGGCGTCCTGCGCGCCTACTTCGGGGCCAGCGAGATCATCACCTCGCTCATGCTCAATTATGTTGCGATTCTGTTCAGCGACTATCTCATTCACGGACCGTGGCGTGATCCGCAGGCCTTTGGATTCCCGGGCACCCCATCGTTCCCCGACGCGGCGTGGCTACCGAGATGGGGCACGACCCGCGTTCACCTGGGCCTGCTCTTCGCGCTGGTGGCAGCGGTGCTGCTCTGGTTCCTGTTGCGGCGCACGCGCTGGGGATACGAGATCAGCGTCATGGGGGAGAACCCACGGGCCGCCCTGTACGCCGGCATGCCCATGGCGCGGACCATCATCCTGGTCATGGCGCTCTCGGGCGCGCTGGCGGGCTTGGCAGGCATGAGCGAGGTCGCCGGCATCGGGCACCAGTTGCAGCGCAATCTTTCCCCTGGCTACGGCTACGCAGCCATCATCGTGGCGTGGCTGGCGCGGTTGCACCCGATCGGAGCGGTGCTGGTGGCGTTCCTGCTGGCCGCGCTGACAGTCGGGGGCGACCAGTTACAGATGTCCCTTGGTTTGCCGGCCGCCATCGCCCCGATGCTGCAGGGCACCATCCTGTTCTTCCTCCTCGGCGGCGACATCCTGACGCGCTACCGGCTGGTGAAGCGCGCACCTGTGATCGCCACCCCTGCCCGGGAGTACGAGTAGCCATGGGCGACATCCTGACCCCGGCGTTCATCGTCTCGGTGCTTGCCGCCGCTGTCGCCGCCGGCACCGCACTCCTCTACGCCTGTCTCGGCGAGTTGATCACGGAGCGCGCCGGCGTGCTCAACCTCGGCATCGAGGGGATCATGCTCATGGGGGCCTTGAGCGGCGTGGCCGGGTGCCTCTGGAGTGGGAACGCCTGGGTTGGCGCGGGAGCCGCGCTGGTGGCCGGGGCCCTGATGGCCTCTATCCACGCTGTCCTCACCGTCGGCCTTCGCGCGAATCAGGTTGTTGCCGGTCTGGCGCTGACGATCTTCGGCACCGGGCTTTCAGCGTTCCTCGGCCGCAACATCGTGGGCACGCCGCCCCCCGAGTCATTTCGCCGCCTTGATGTGCCGGGCCTCGCGGAGATTCCTGTGCTTGGGCGCATCCTGTTTCAGCAGTCCGCCCTGGTCTACATCTCGTTTGCGTTGACCGCGTTCCTCTGGTGGTACATCTACCGCACCCGCGCCGGGCTGCGCCTGCGGGCGCTCGGGGAGCGACCCGAAGCCGCCGACGCCATGGGCATCAACGTCACCAGACTGCGTGCCCTCTGCGTCATCGCTGGTGGCGCGCTGGCCGGGCTGGGTGGCGCGGCTATCTCCCTGGGCACAAACCCCGGCTGGACCGAAGGCATGACGGCTGGCCGGGGCTGGATCGCCGTGGCGCTCGTGATCTTCGCGGCCTGGAACCCGGCGCGTGCCGCCATCGGCGCCTACCTGTTCGGCGGCGTGGAGGCGGGGCAGTTCCGCCTGCAAACGGCCGGCGTGGACCTGTCGCCCTTTTTCCTGAACATGCTGCCCTATCTCTTCACCATCCTGGTCCTGGTGCTCTCGACGCGCGAGGCAACGCGGCGTGCACTGAGCGCACCGGCCGCCCTGGGCCGCTCCTACACGCGGGAAGACCGGGGGTAACGCGTTCTCCCTTCGTTACCCTGCCGCTCTGCTGGTCTATCATGGCGAGCCGGTCGGGTTTACCGGCTCGCGAAGGGAGACAAGCACTCGTGGGTACTTCGCCCGGCCAGGGTCCGAGCCTGCGCCACTACACCCGGCCACCGGAACATTCAGCGCCCCTGCCGCCAGCGGCGACCATCGTGCCCTATGAGGAGAGCGAGACGACGATAGCGGGGTCCAGCCTGACGCCCGGGGCAAAGGCACTTCTTCGTGGCCTGTTGCGGGTCGGCACCACGCGCGAGTTCCCCGGTGGTGGCGCAGGCATCGAGTACGGTAGCCTGCTGAAGACGGCGGCTCGCCCCGACTACCTGGCACAGCACATCGCGGAGGCCGCAGACCACCTCACCGCAGCCAGGACTGACCTGCTCCTGGTCCCGGGCATGTCTGGGTATCCCATCGGGGCCATGTACGCGCTGGCGGCGCGAGTGCCAGCGCTGCTCCTGAAGAAATCCCAGCTTGACCGGGCCAACCCGAACGCCTACCCGGCGGGCGCGTTCGTGATTCCGTCCTACACCGGGGATGGCGATGTCGTGATGCACGCCGACCCTGCCGCGGCCGAGGACATTTTCGCCACGATTGTCGCGCGCAAATTGCAGGAGCAGGAAGAGCGCGACGAGGTTTCCATCGAGCTCCGTGTCGCCGGTGCGGACGATATCATCGACAAGGCAACCATGAGCCACGCCATCAGCGAAAGCGCGCTGGTCATAGGCGAGGCCGCCATGAGTCACGCTGTTGCCCGCCACCGCGCCTTTACGGGGGATACGCGGCCGATCACGACGCGTGTCGCGGTCACGGCCTGGGTAACGCCACTCATCAAGGGCTACAACCGCCCCCACGAGCACCTGTGGAACGCGTTCCGCGTGCGCCCATTCGCCGGGCTGAACCTCTCCGCCGTCTATCTGGATCCGCCTGCCATCGCCATCGACGGCGTCGGCGCGTTCGCCTTCGCGCGAACGGGAGATGCGGCGCGATGAACGTGGAGCACCACGCCGCAACGCGGCTCTGCGGTTCACTGAGCAGCCGGACGGAGATCACCCATTGGCCCGGATAAAGCTCGCCTACGTTGGGGGGGGCAGCACCCGCGCGCCCGGCACCATGGCCTCGCTCATCGCGCAGGCGGAACAGTTCGACGGCTCGGAGATCGCGCTCATTGACCTCGATGCCGAGCGCCTGGCTCTGGTGCAGAAGCTGGCCCAGCGCCTGGCCGAGAACCGTGGCGTCGACCTCACGTTCGCGGTGACCACAGACCGTGTGACCGGCCTGACCGACGCTGACTATGTGCTGACCAGCTTCCGCCCCGGAGGCTTCGAGGCACGCTATCTCGATGAGCGCATCCCGCTCGATCATGGCCTGATCGGGCAGGAAACGCAGGGGATAGGCGGCTTCTTCATGGCCCTGCGTTCCGTCGCAGTGATGAAGGACATTGTCGCGGACCTCGAGCGCGTGGCGCCGGGCGCGATGATCGTCAACTACACCAACCCGGTCAATCTGGTCGCGCAGGCGGTGACCACGCATTCAGACATTCCGTTCGTGGCGCTGTGCGAAGGGCCCCTCTACTCCCCGGCCGAGTTGGCGACCGCCATCGGGCTGGATCCGGAGTTGCTCGATGTGCGATCCATTGGCCTTAACCACGCCTCGTGGTCGGTACACCACACGTATGATGGCGAGGACCTCATCCCTCTGTTGACCGAGGCCCAGCGGCACTTCGCGACCAACGATGAGCTGACACCGCGCGTGCGCCGGATGCTCAACATCGCCGTGGCCACGGGGCATGTCCCTTCCGAGTACGCCCAGTACTACTTTTACACCGATGAAATCCTGGCTGATCTCAGATCGCGGCCGACAACCAGGGCGCAGGACATCATGGCCAACGTGCCGGACTACTGGGCGCACTACCGGGAGCAGGCCGAACTGCCACGCCCGGAACTCGATCCAAACCGCTCACGGGGTGGCATCAACGAGCTCGAACTGGCGCTCGATGTCATCGCGGCCATCGCCAACAACCAGGCGCGGACGTTGCCCGTGAACGTGCCCAACCGGGGCGCCATCCCTGACCTCCCGGATAATCAGGTGGTGGAAACATTCGCCCAGGTGGACGCTGCGGGCATCTTCCCGCTGGCGCTCGGTCCGCTCCCCCACCCCGTAGCCGGCCTGGTGCAATCTCTGGCGGAGTACCAGGTATTGGCCGGGGCCGCGGCCTGGGACGGCACACGGCAGGACGCCATCCAGGCGCTCCTGGCCAACCCGCTTTGCCGCGATCTGGACAAGGTGCCGGTGGTGTACGACGCGCTTGCCGCAGCGCATCGCAACTACTTGCCGGAGCGACTTTTGCGGGACTAAGTACTGTACGTGAGTGAACCTGGAAAGCATGCAAAGTACCGTGGAGCACACAGCAACCGGGCCAGACGCGCTGATTCTCGGCGTGGACGGCGGGAATACGAAGACCATCGCCATCGTGGCGACCACCTCTGGCCACATTCTGGGGGCAGGGCGGGCGGGCCGGTCGGATATCTACAACACGCCCACCGAAGAGGATGCACTGCAGGAGATCGCGCACGCGGTGGAGCAGGCCCTGCAGGCAGCGGGCGCCACGGCGCATGATCTGGAAGCTGGCGCCTTCAGTATGGCCGGCGCAGACTGGCCAGAGGACATCGATCTCCTGCGGCGCGGCATGACCAGGTTCGGGTTTGGCCGCACCATCGTCATCGTCAATGACGCCATCGGCTCGCTGCGCGCGGGTACACCAGATGGCGTCGGCGTCGCCATCACCTGCGGCACCGGCATCGCCATTGGCGCGCGCAGCCAGGACGGCCGCGAGTGGTACTCGGGGAACTGGGAGATTGCCACCGGAGGCGTGGAGCTTGGCAAGCAGGCGCTGGTCGCCATCTACGAGGCCCATCTTGGCCTGGGGCCGCAGACCTCGCTGACCACCGGCGTCCTGAACTTCTTTGATGCAGACAGCGCGGAAAACGTGCTGCATTACTGCACCGCGCGCAACACCGACCGCCACTGGTCGCACCAGGCGAAGCTTGCCCCGATCCTGCTGGACGAAGCCGCCAATGGCGATGCTGTTGCCCTGTCCATCGTCGAGGCCGCCGGCATGCGCAACGCACGCGTGGCGGCCATGGCTGCGCGCTCGGTGGGCCTGGACGGCGCGCCCTTCCGGCTCGTGCTCTCAGGCGGCGTGTTGCGCCATCCGTCGCAACTCCTCAGCAAAGCCATCTGCCGCCACACGTCCGCGGATCTGCCGCAGGCCGTTGTCTGCGCGGGCGGGCCGGAGCCCGTTATCGGTGCGGTGATGACCGCCCGCGATGCCCTGGACCTGCCGCCGGACGCGCAGGTCCAGGCGCGACTGGAGCGCGAAACGCCGGGCGGCTGGCTCTTCGCGACCTAGGGAACTGTTGCCGGGGTTTGCCCGAAAGCACGCCGTTTCTGGTACCGTAGAGGCCGACTGCCGGGCTATCCGGCCTGCCGTTTGGCGGTCTCATTCCGCCCAATGAGGAGGTTTCCATTCATGGCCTTCGAGCTTCCACCGCTGCCTTACGCCTACGAGGCGCTGAACGACACCATCGACACCGAAACGATGCACCTGCATCATGACAAGCACCACCAGGCCTATGTCAACAACCTGAACGCTGCCGTTGAGGGCACCGCATTCGCGGACATGTCCATCGATGAACTGGTGCGCAACGTGAACCAGGCCCCGGCCGACAAGAAGGGCGCCATTCGCAACAATGGTGGGGGCCACTACAACCACTCCATGTTCTGGGAGATCATGACTCCGGGCGGCTCAGCCGCGCCGAGTGGTGACCTGGCTGCGGCCATCGAGGCCTTCGGGGGCCTGGACGCGCTGAAGGACGCCGTGAACAAGGCAGGCGCCGGCCGCTTCGGCTCTGGCTGGACCTGGGTGATCGTTGGCGCGGATGGCAAGTTGGCCGTCGTTTCCACACCGAACCAGGACAACCCGCTGATGACCGGCATTGCCGAAAGCGCGGGGTACCCGATCCTCGGCAACGATGTCTGGGAGCATGCCTACTACCTCAAGTACCAGAATCGCCGCCCGGACTACCTGGCAGCATGGTGGAACGTAGTGAACTGGGACAAGGTGGCGGAGCGCTACGCCGCCGCGCTCGCCGCGCAGGGCTAGGCCCTCGTTCCCCACCGTAACATGCGAAGATCGCGGGGGTGGCCATGCTGGCCGCCCCCGTTTTCATCTCCCGAGTCCATGAGGGGTGTCCATGAGCGACGTGGCGTTTGACCTGGTCATCAAGGGCGGCACAATCGTCAACGAAGATGGCGAGGCGACCGCCGACGTCGGCATCCGGGGCGAGCAGATCGCGGAGATCGGAGCCAACCTGGCCGGCCGCGAAGTCATTGACGCCTCCGGGCACTATGTTCTGCCGGGTGGCGTCGATCCGCACGTCCATTTTTCGGCGTACGACGCACCCCCCGAGCCGGCGTGGGTCGATGACTTCGGCAGCGGCAGCCGTGCGGCCGCCGCCGGTGGCATCACCACGGTGGGGCACATGAGCTACCCCTGGTACGAACAGACGCTCGGCGAGACTATTGCGCGCGATCGGGCGCTGGCCGAGCGCGACGGCGTCATCGACTTCGCGTTCCACCCGGTCCTGACCAATCCGCAGACGCAGCCGATCCGCGAAATCCCGGAACTTGCCGCGCAGGGGCACACGACGCTCAAGTACTTCATGTCGCTCGGCAAGTTCATGAGCGACCCGGCGCCCTACGTGCACGCCTTGCGCCTCGCTCGCGCCGCGGACGTGCCGGTGCTGATTCACTGTGAAGATGCGGCGCTGCTGCAGGACGCCATGCTCGCGCTGGTCGAGCAGGGCGCCCTCTCCCCGGAGCACTACCCACGCTCCCGGCCGCAGACCTCCGAGGCCGCCGCGACCGCGCGTGCGGTCGCCTTTGCGGAGCAGACAGGCGCTTCCGCTTACATCGTGCATCTCTCCTGCATCCCGGCGCTGAACGAGGTGCGGCGTGGCCGGCAGCGGGGCGTCGATGTCTGGATCGAAACGCGGCCGATCTACCTCTTCCTGACCGAGGAGCGCTTCGCCGAGCCCGACGGCGGCAAGTACTTCGGGCAACCGCCCCTGCGCACGGAGGCCGATCAGGAGGCGCTGTGGGAAGCGTTGGCGAACGGTGAGATCAACACCGTCGCCACGGACCACGCGCCCTGGATGTACGCCGACAAGGTCGGGGATCACCTCGATATCCGCACCATCCCGCCAGGCGTGGCAGACCTCGATGTGATGCTGCCCATGCTCTGGTCGCACGGCGTCAATGCTGGCCGCATCACACGGCAGCGCTTCGCCCAGGTCACTTCCAGCAACGCTGCACGGCTGCTGGGGCTCTACCCCCGGAAAGGGGTGATCGCGGCCGGCTCCGACGCAGACCTCGTCATCTGGAACCCCCGCCTGTCGAAGGAGATTCACGCGGCGGACTTCGAGTCAAAGAGCGACTACACGCCGTACGAAGGGTGGAGCAACACGGGCTGGCCGGTTGTGACGATCTCCCGGGGAGAGGTCATTGTGAGAGACGGCGAGGTCCTGGCGGCGCCGGGCCGCGCGCGCGTGCCACGGCGCAACCGGGTGCCGTCCCTGCAGAGCGCCTGACACCGCCGGCCACGAGACGTTTCGTGGGCAACGGTCCCAATCGGCTGCCAGCGGGCTATTGGCATGGGCTGTGCGGAAGGAGAAACGCGTGCGCAACTTTACCGTATGCGCTATGCTCTTCACAGCATCGGGACCGTACCATAAGGTTTGGCAGGTCACGGTCAGAGAACCTTTCCTGCTGGAGCGAATCACATGTCACATTCGCCATCCCCCGGCGGCAAGTTCGGCCAGAAACTGGCTGACGTCCTGGATCGCGTCGTGAGCGGGCTCTTGCAACCGTTCCGGCCAATGCCGGTACCGGTGCCGGTCCCGGTTCGTCGCCGGGGCACTGTGAGCGGTCCCTACCGCCGCCGCTAAGGATTTCGCCCGCCAGGGAAAAACCCCCGCGCAGTTGCGAGTTGTACCGTGTAGAATCGCCGTGCCACGCACGCCTTGACCGCGTGACGTGGCACTGTTGTATGCGGTCGAGGCGGCCGCAGGACACGTAGCGCCAGCGCGAACGCGGGTGTCGTCGCGTCTGGCACATCACCCCTGGACAAGGTTGCCGGGGAAAGCGCCGCGAGCGCGAGGTGAACATGGAAGGCCAATCGGGAGGCGCGCTGACCGTTGGCGTGCCGAAGGAGACGGCTCCTGGGGAGCGTCGAGTTGCGTTGATACCGGACACGGTCAAACGTCTGACCGGTTCTGGTGTCAAGGTCAACGTCCAGCGCCACGCAGGCGTTGCCTCTGGCCACAACGACGACGCCTACGTCGCCGCAGGGGCCGGTATCGTCGACGATGCACGGCAGGCGTTCGCCGCCGATGTCGTCATCAAGGTCCAGAAGCCAACGCCAGATGAGGCAGCGCTGCTGCGTTCCGGAGCGACGTTGATCGCCCTGCTCCAGCCGATGACCAATCTCGATCTGGTGAGCGATCTCGTGGCGCGAAACGTGACTTCGTTCAGCATGGACGCTATCCCTCGCACGACGCGCGCGCAATCCATGGACGTACTCTCGTCGCAAGCGACGGTCGCGGGCTACAAGGCGGTGCTCATGGCCGCCGATACCTTGCCCAAGTTCTTTCCCATGCTCACCACCGCCGCCGGGTCAATCATCCCGGCCAAGGTGTTGGTAGTTGGCGCCGGCGTCGCGGGCCTGCAGGCCATCGCGACCGCACGGCGGCTCGGCGCGGTCGTGGAGGCCTATGACACGCGCCCGGTCGTGAAGGAGCAAGTGGAAAGCCTCGGCGCGAAGTTCGTCGATATCCCGGTGGACACCAGCGACACCCAGACCTCCGGCGGCTACGCCAAGGAGGTCTCGGCCGAGACGTTGCGCAAGCAGCAGGAAGTCCTGGCTGATCACGCGGCGAAGTCGGACGTCGTGATTACCACCGCGGCGGTGCCGGGCCGCGCGGCCCCACGCCTCATCTCGAAGGAGACCGTGGAGCGGATGCGCCCGGGCTCGGTCATCGTGGACCTGGCGGCGGAAACCGGCGGCAATGTCGAGGTCACCAGAGCTGGAGAGACCGTCCATCATCACGGCGTGGCCGTGATGGGGCAGCTAAACCTGCCCAGCACAATGCCCGTCCACGCCAGCCAGATGTACGCCAAGAACATCCAGAACCTGCTCGAGCTCCTGATCAAAAAGGGCGCTTTCGATCCGGACTACAACGACGAGATCGTCAAGGGCACGGTGATCACCCGCAACGGCGAAGTGGTCCACGAGATGACGAAGCAGCGCGTGGCTGAGGCAGGCAAGGCATCACCGCCCGTCTCCGCGCCACCTTCGGCCGCGCCGGAGGCTACCGTCACCGAGCCTGCGGCGCCGCAGCCTATGGACATCGTCGCCGAGGCTATCGACGTCGCGGAAACTGCAGCGGGCGAGGTGATCCTCGACGAGATCGAGGTTGTGGAGATCGCGCCGGAGGAAACTGGCGCTGCGCTTGCTGACCAAGGCAGCCGGATGGGGCTGCGCATGGACACCGGAGAAAGCGGCTCGGTGCCGGGAGATGGCACGCACAACTGCCCACCCGGTTTCCCGATCAAGGCGAACGCGCAATCGCAGATCTACCATTTGCCAGAAAGCAGAAGCTACCACCAGACGATCCCGGAGCTGTGCTTTGCGACCGCTGAGGGCGCCGAGGCGGCCGGCTTTCGCGCGTCCCGCGTGTAGGGTGCGCCATCCGGATCGCTGACGAATTTCGGCTCGACGCAACGTGATCTGATCTCTCTGGGAAAGGAAGGGGAAAACCGGAATGCCAGTCCTGCTTCCAGGGGTGCTGCTGCAAGAAACGGCAGCAGCGGCCCTGAGCGAAAATGCGACCGTCATCCTGCTCTCGCTCTACGTGCTTCTGCTGGCGATCTTCCTCGGCTTCGAGCTGATCGGCAAGGTGCCAGCAACGCTCCATACGCCGCTCATGTCCGGCACCAATGCCATCCATGGCATCGTGGTGCTCGGGGCCATGATCATCATGGGGAGCATTCACGGCGATTCCACGCTCGATAATGTGCTGAAGGTGCTGGCCTTTGTCGCCGTTGTGCTCGGCTCGGCAAACGTCTTCGGTGGGTTCGTGGTGACAGACCGCATGCTGGAGATGTTCAAGCGCAAGCCCACCACGAAGTCGGGGGGCAAGTAATGAGTTCCGAGAACATCGTAATCCTGATCAATATCGCGTATCTGGTGTCCGCCGTCTGCTTCATCATCGGTCTGAAGCTACTCGGCTCGCCGGCTACGGCGCGACGCGGCAACCAGATCGCCGCCGTCGGCATGGCGGTGGCCCTGGTGGCTACCTTCTTCATGCCGGGGATGACGAATCAGTTGCTGATTCTCGTCGCCCTCATCATCGGCGCCGTCATCGCCGTCTTCCCGGCGCGCACGGTCAAGATGACCGCGATGCCGCAGATGGTGGCCATCTTCAACGGCATGGGTGGCGCGACCGCTGCCCTCATCTCGCTGGTTGAGTTCCAGCACAAGGAGAGCATCGGGCGCGGCGAGATTATCTCGATCGTGCTCGGCCTCATCATCGGCTGCATCTCCTTCTCCGGCAGCATGGTCGCCTTCGCCAAGCTGCAGGGCCTGATCTCCGGGCAGCGCATTTCCTACCCGAACCAGCAGGTGATCAACGCCGCCATCGGTATTGCCGTGGTGATCATCGGCGTCATCATCGCCCTGCTGCTCCAGACCGACCTCACTCACACGCTGATCGTGGTCCTTTTCCTGGCGGCGCTGGTGCTGGGCGTCCTGACCGTGCTGCCCATCGGCGGCGCGGACATGCCCGTCGTGATCGCCGTCCTCAACTCCATGACCGGCGTGGCCGCCGCGTTGACCGGCTTCGTCCTGAACAACCAGGCGCTCATCATCGCCGGTATCCTCGTTGGCGCATCCGGCGCATTCCTGACCTTGCTCATGGCGCGCGCCATGAACCGCTCCGTCAGCAACGTGCTCTTCGGGGCCTGGGGCGCGGCAACTGCCACCGGCGGTGCTGGCGGCGCAGGCAGCGAGCCAGAGCAGCCCATGCGGGAGACCACCGCGGACGAGGCCGCCATTCCGCTGGCCTACGCGGAGAAGGTGGTTATCGTGCCCGGCTATGGCCTCGCCGTAGCGCAGGCGCAACACGCCGCGCGTGAGCTGGCCGAGGCGCTGCAGGAGCGCGGGGTCGATGTACGCTACGCCATTCACCCCGTGGCGGGCCGGATGCCGGGGCACATGAACGTGCTCCTGGCGGAAGCCAACGTGCCCTACGACGATCTGTACGAGATGGAGCAGATCAACGACGACTTCTCGAACACGGATGTCGCCATCGTGGTCGGCGCGAACGACGTCACCAACCCGGCCGCGCGCGACGACCCGAGCAGCCCGATCTACGGGATGCCCATCCTGAATGTGGACCAGGCCAAGTCCATCTACGTCCTCAAGCGCGGACGTGGCGCGGGTTTCGCCGGGATCGAGAACATGCTGTTCTACAATCCCAAGACATCGATGCTCCTTGGCGACGCCAAGGACTCACTCTCGAAGCTGACCACAGCGGTGAAAGAAGCCTGAGGCAAGGACAGGCGGGGCTGGGCGTTTGCCCAGCCCCGCCTGCGTGTGAAAATGAGGGAACCATGTCCACCGAGGCAAACAAGGCCACGATTCGCGCCTTCTTCGACGAAGTCTGGAACCAGGGAGACGAATCGGCCATTGCCCGCTACATCGCGGAAAACGCCGCCGGCAACGATGCCGATTTCGGCATGGGCCGCGAGGGTTTCACGCAGCAGTGGCGGCAGTGGCAAACGGCGTTCAGCGATCTGCATTTCCAGATCGAGGAGATCGTGGCCGAAGGGGACACGGTCGTAGCCCGCTGGACGCTGACCGGCAAGCACACCGGCCCCTTCATGGGCAAGGAGCCCACAGGCGCCGAGATCAGGGTCGGCGGCATGAGCCTCGACCATCTCAAGGATGGCGTGCTGGTCGCCGGCTTCGACGGCTGGGACAACCTCGGGTTCCGGCAGCAACTCGGCCTGCTGCCCGCCGAGCAGTAGCGCACGTCGGGAAAAGCGCATGCCTGCTGCGTCTGTCCTCTTCCCTGACGAGTGGGTCTGGGGGGCCGCCACCTCTGCCTACCAGATCGAGGGCGCGGTGCAGGCCGGTGGGCGCGGGCCGTCCATCTGGGACGCCTTCAGTGCGACCCCTGGCAAAGTTCTTGACGGCGCCACCGGTACTGTCGCGGCCGACCACTTCCACCGCGTCAGCGAGGACGTGGCGCTCATGCAGGAACTTGGCCTGGGAGCGTACCGATTCTCGATCGCCTGGCCGCGCATCTTCCCGGCCGGCTCTGGCCGCGCGAATACCGAGGGGATCGATTTCTACCGGCGCCTGATCGATGAACTCACCCGCGCCGGCATCGCGCCGCAGGCTACCCTCTACAACTGGGACCTGCCGCAAGCCCTGCAGGACCGGGGCGGCTGGCTGAACCGCGACACCGCCTCCCGCTTCGGTGAATATGCTTACACCGTCGCGTCTGCCCTGCGCGACGGCGTCCACACCTGGACCACCATCAGCGAGCCGGCCACCGCCGCGTTTCTCGGCCACTGGTCAGGGGAGCACGCGCCCGGTACGCGGGACCTGCGTGCCGGGCTGCAAGTGGCGCACAACCTGCTCCTGGCGCACGGCGAGGGCCTGACCGCCCTGCGCTCCGAGATGCGCCCGGGAGACGAGGCCGGGATCGCCTTGAACCTGATCCCGGCCTTCCCCGCTGGCGACAGCAACGCCGACCTGGAAGCAGCCGACCGCTACGACGGCTTCCAGAACCGCTGGTTCCTCGATGCGCTCTACAAGGGCGCCTACCCGGACGATATTGCCCGGCTCTACGGCGACGCAATGCCGGCGATCGGCGAGCACGATTTCGGGCTGATCAGCCAGTCCACGGACTTCCTGGGGGTCGACTACTTCACGCGAGCCGTGGTCGCCCATGACCCGGCCAGCCCGCCGCTCCAGGCCAGGCTGGTTACGCCGCCGGGGGCGCGACTCACCGGGACGGGCCGCGAAATCTACCCGCGCGGCCTGTATGACATCCTGGAGCGAGTGCATCGGGACTACGCGCCCAACAGAATCCTGATCACCGAAAACGGCGCGGCTTTCCCGGATGTCCTCACTGACGGACGCGTCGATGACCCTGCCCGCGAGTCCTTCCTGCACGAGCACATCCTGGAGGCGCACCGTGCTCTGCAGGAAGGCGTGCCCATCGCCGGGTACTCCGTTTGGTCGCTCCTCGACAACTTCGAGTGGCAGCACGGGTACAGGCCCCGCTTTGGCCTGATCTACGTGGACTACCCTACCCAGGACCGCATCATCAAGCGCAGCGGCCGCTGGTACGCCGAAGTGACCCGGGAAAATGGCGTCAGCGGATAGCGGTGGGCATTGCGCCTGCCGCTTTACAATTGCGCCTCGTCTTACTCTGCCCAGGTGATGTAGGTCACGACCGTGGTGCCGTCAGCCATGCGCTCGACGTTGACGGTCTCCCGCGTGTCGATCCCTTCGGAATTCGCGCGCTTCTTGCGGAGTTCCTTCTTGCGCTGCCTGGTCTTGTCGCGCGAGTCCTGAGTGTTCTTGTTCTTCTTGCCGTGCTTCTTGTTCTTCTTCTTTTTCTTCTTGTCGTTCTTTTCGTTCTTCTGCTTCCCATCAACGGTGGTGTAGGAATCGGTGTTCTTGTAGATGCGGGCCAGGTCGCGGAAGTCCTGGTTGATCGGCTTCACGTAGTGGAAGACTGCGTACTGGCTGTCGTTCATGCACGACGTGGTATCGACGTGCTCCAGCCCGATCGTGTGCCCCATCTCATGGCACATCGTGTGCAGGCGGGCGTTGTAGTCGTTGTACTGGCCGTTCTTCTGGTTGAAGAAGGAGTCGTTCAGCTGAAGTGTGGCTGCTTCGATGCGGTTATCCCGGTCATCGAAGTAGAGCCGAGTCAGGCCCAACCACCCCTTGTCTGTCCCGTACATCCAGTTGCAGATCTCGATGCGCCCGGTGGTTGGGCCGCATTGCTGGGCGCCGGTGGTGCCGCTCACCTTCTTGATGGTGACGGTATCGTTCTTGTCCCACTGCTTGACGGCCGTCGACATGATGCCCGACCAGTCCCCGGTCAGGTTTGCGCCAGCCATCACGGTGAACGGCGTCTGCTTGACCGCCCACCGGTAGTCCGAGCTTCCCTTGGCGGACGAGGGCAAGACGCTGGTCAACGGCACGCCGACCGTAGCCAGCATGCAGATGACAATGACCAAACGCTGCACAAAAGTCGTTGGCACGAAGAGAACTCCCAGGCTTCGCGTCTCGGATCGCGCGGTGCCGCGCAAAACCAGACCACTCGGGGCCAGACACGCGATTCGCGAGCCCAGCGACTCGCGAACGTTATGTACAACCATCATACTGGCCGGCAGGCGGGCGCGCACAGGCCCGCTGGTCCCCTTCCAGCACACTTGTTACTAGGACGCCAGAGGGACGTCGCTGGTTTCATCAGGTTCTGAAAGTAGCCCCTGCGAGAGGTCCCACACCAGGGCGCTCTGCATTGCCAGGAGCACCACCGACAGGAGCGCTGATGCAACACACCACTGACAAATGGCACGGATGACCGCGACCTCCAACCACGTCAGGTACACCGCATAAAGCGTTCCCGCCAGCAGCACGCCAAAGGCCACCATGGCAAGCGGCATAGCCCGGTCCGGCTGTGCCAGCCCGGCCACATTTGCCAGGCAGACAATGACATACATCCCCAGGCCCAGGACCGCCACTGGAATTGGCCCAATGGTGGCGTACTCGCTGGCCTGCACCGTGCGGCAATCTCCCAGGCCGCAGACCAGCGAGCCGGTGTTGAAATGCACCCAGGTCAGGTAGGCGGCCAGAATTATGCCCAACCCGGCGAACACGGCGGCAGCTCGCATCAGCCGCCCTGACAGCGCGGGGATCACTTGGCCGCCGCCTCGATGGCAGCGGAGAGCGCCGACCAGTCCTGCCAGTTCTCCACCCGCGTGCCGTTGACGGTCAGCCAGGGTGTCGCATTCACACCCTGGTCTCGCCCGCTAGCGGTGGAAGCTGCGACCGCGCCAGCCGTGGCGGCGTCATCCAGGCAGGTGTTGAATGTGGGCATGTCCAGGCCGACCTTCTCCGCCATTGCCCGCAGCCGATCGTCCGAGAACGCGCCCTGGTTTTCGCCGTGCTGGTTCGCGTAGAGCGTATCGTGGAACGGCCAGAAGGCGTCCTGTTCATCCGCGCAGACGGCGGCAGCCGCCGCGCGCTGGGATTCGGGACCCAGGAAGGCGAAGTTCCGGAACTCGAAGCTGGCCTTCCCGGGTTCAATGAACTCGCTGACCAGTTGAGGTTCGATCGAGCGCGCCAGGATGCCGCACGCGGGGCACTGGTAGTCGCCCCACTCCACCATCTGCACCGGGGCATCGGCCGCGCCCATCGTCATTCCGTTCAACGGAATGTTGGCTGGTAATGGATCTGCCGCCACGATGTCGGCCCCGGGCGTCTGTGGCCGGTTCAGGTAGATCAGGAATCCGGCCACAATGACCGCCGCGATGATCGCTCCGAAGAGCATCGTGCGTTGCTGCCGCTTGACAGCCTGCGCTTCGGCCGACTTGCGTGCCGAACGGCGCTGCCGGCGACTGCTCGTGCGAGCCGGGTCACGGGGCGGGAGTGGCGTCTCCGGTTGCGGTGACGATTGGTGTACCACGAGTCTGTGGGTCCTCTCTGCGGGTCTCATCTACGCGCCAGGTTCCGTTTTCCTGGACGAAGATGAGACGGGCGGCTTCCTGTTGAATGGCTGCTTGCGAAACATTCGGATCGTGACTGTGCGCGGCGGGGTTATCAACAATCACCCGCGCTGAGACACGGCCGTCTGGAAGCGTGGTGACGTTCTCGACGGCAGTGATCGCTACCCGTTCGTAAGGTTGCACCGGCATGGGACTGGCGGCCATCGCCTCCAGCGCCGGGTTCGGCCCATCAGGGTACGCAAAGCGAATACGGTTGTCGCTGTAGACCGCCAGCCGCCGCAGGATATCGCCGGCATTCGAGCAGGCCACCATCTCCTCGACGGTGCTGGTGATCCCGGCGATTTCCTCCTGATTGGCCGGCTTGCCATCAGCCTCGGTGGCATTCGGTGGTTCCTGCGGCGCAGCAGTCTGGGCCAGCGCCGTGATCTCGTCCAGCGTGCGCGGCGTAACCGTGCAGGCCTCGGGGCCGGGCGCATTGCGTGCCAGCAGCGCGCCCTGCTGCAAACTCCGCACGTAGGCAATGACATCCCGGATTTGATCTGGATCGAGCGTACCGCTGAATCCTGGCATGTCCGTGCCCGCAATGCCGTTCTCCACCCAGTAGGCGTAATCGTCGTCGCTGTGCATCAGGGAGTGGCCGCCGGTCAGGTCAGCCGGCTTGATCTTGAGGGATGCCGCGCCGGGGCCATCGCCCTTTGCGCCAGGCCCGTGGCAGTCCACGCAATTCTGGGCGAACAACTCCTCGCCCTTGCTGACGGCAACGGGATCGAGCGCCGTGAGCTGAGCCGCCGCGGCGGTCGTGGTTGGGTTTGGCGCAACGACCGGGAGCAGCGCCTGCCACAGCAGGACACCGCCGACGACGAGTGCAACCACGCCGAGACCACCAGCTTCCTTGCGGAAGCGGGGCGCCTTGTTCAGCACCGCCAGCACAACGCCGGCGATACCCGCCACCAGCAGCGCCAACCCGCCGATACCCGCCGGACCGAAGAGGGGCGGCGGCGGCGGCAGATTCACCTCCGGCGCGTCTGCCCCGATCTGCTGCTGCACCGGCACGACCCAGTCGGCCTGGCCCGGGACAGCCACCGTGACCTGCATGTTCCAGTCGCCGGGGATGGAAAGCTCCGACCCGTGGGCCTCGAAGCCGCCACTGGGCGATGGCAGCAGCGGCACGTCGAGCTGCCCGGTGCCCTGCGCCGGCAGCTCCAGGCGCAGCACCGCCGAGGTCACGGATGGATTACGCAGATGCGCTTCGTGCCCGGTGCCAAGTTCCAGGCGGTAGTGGTTCTGGCCGACCGTGCCTGGCGTGATGATCAGGGAGCCCGTCTGGCCGTCGCCGGAGAGCGGGATGCGAATACTGCCCGCCTCCTGCACCATCATCTGCCGCGCCGGAGGCGTGCCGATCAACACCCCCACCACGCCAATGAGCATCGTGATGACGACGAGCTCAGCGAGCAGCGCGGTCACGAAATGCCCGCTCCACCCCTCCACACGCTCGACCGTGCGGGCGGTGCGCAACTTGCGCGTCACGACCAGCAGGTTGAACGCGCCCAGCAGCAGGAGCGGCACGATCAGGATCAGTTTCAGCACGAGTGTCTGGCCGTATGCCGTGGTCGTGAGCGCTTCCAGGTTCCCCACCTGAAGCAGGCCCGCGTAGATGCCAGTCACCGCCAGCACACCCCAGGAGATCAGCGCCAGCGCGGAGAAGCGGGGGATGGCCCGGCCCAGCATGACGCGCCGGCCCTCGGCCGTCAGGTCCCGCACGGCGGGCCCGAGCGTGACGGCGAGGGTCAGCAACCCACCGATCCACAGCACGGCGCCCAGGAGGTGGACGTAGTCGAAGGCGATGGCAGTTGCTCGTCCCTGCGGCTCGGCACTGGCGTGAGAGATCATGGAGAACGGGATCGGCAACAGCAGCGATGCCAGCAGCGCCCCCAGCGTGAAGACCCGATGCTTCCACGGCCTCCACCAGGAAACGCCGAGCATCAGCGCGGCCAGTACCAGCAACAGCCCCGCGCGAATCAACCACCACGTGCCGTATCGCGTCTGGGTCAGCGTGGTCAGCACACTGGAAATGGGGCTATCGAACCCCGAGATGGAGAACGCCTGTACGCAGAGTGCGATGATATTCGCGACCAGCGCGAAAACAAACGCCAGGATCGTCAGCTTGCGGGCCCGGCGCGCGATCTTCGGGCCGAGCTGCCAGATCGGGGAGATTGCGGGACGAACCACCGTGATCCAGGTCAACCACACGCCGGCCACTGCCGCCAGTCCCAGCAACGCCAGCCAGCGCGAGACGGCAAGCGTCCACTCCGGGATCGCACTGACCACCTCGTTCGCGGATGGCGGCGCAACGATGCGGACATCGGCCTGGGTGCCGATGGTGAACGGCAGGTACCCCTGCGCTGTGTGGCCGTCGGCCGTCGAAAGCGTGCGCCAGAGCAACGAATACGTGCCGTTTCCCAGGCCCGAAGGCATCGTGACAATCATCACATTCGGGTTTGACCCGATGCTGGAGGTTGTCCCGGCCACCTCTGTGCCCGTCTCATCAAAGAGCGTGGCGCGGGAGTAGCTCGTTTCCAGCGGCTCGGTGAAGGTCAGGGTCACGGCGCCGGGCGCTACGGGCACGACGGTGTTGGCTGGCGGGTCACTGGAGGCCAGGAAGGCATGGCCCTGCGCAGGGCTGGCCGGCCATGCCAGCAGCACGGCTGCCAGCACGACCAGGATCACCGCACCGCGTCTTGCCGCTGACCAGAACATGGCCGGTGCGTTCACGATGGGGTGGTCACTTGATCAGCCGGCCCGGTGCATCGGCGGATGGCGGCATTTCCGTTTCCACCGCGGGCCTGCGGCTGCGGGTACCCAGCAGGAGCGCCGCAATCAGCGCCAGGACGCCGACGACGAGCGACACGATGGCGAAGGTGCGCGCCTGGTTGGCAGCATCCTGCGCGGCAATCAAGGCGGTCTGCGTCTCGTTGCCGGCGCTCACCGGCGGAAACTCGTGGGCCGTCAGAGGCTCGACGCTGTTGAAGGTCTGCGGCCCCGAGGTCACACTCTCATCAACCGCGTTGCCCTCGATGTCACCGAAGATACGGAACGTGTAGTCCCCGGTTGCCGCCGGCACGAACGGCGCTTCGTACGTGCCATCGCCCATGGGCACGAACGGGATCGTTTTCGTCACACCATCCCGCGAAACCTCAGCCTGCAACGTGCCGGCCAGGCCATCGACCGGCTCAGTACCGCCGGTCGCGTACTTCTCGACCGCGATGAAGACCGCGTTGGGCTGGCCCTGGAGGGCGGGTTCGTCGCGGAACCCGACCTCCATGACGTACTGGCCGTCCCCGACATCGACATCGACGTGCGCCGCCGCAGCGCCGGCAAGTGCAGTCAGCAGGCAGGCAAAGAGCAGGAACGCAAAGCCGTTACGGCGCAGGCGTGGCATTGGGGGCTTCCTCGTCGTGATCGGGCCCGCCGTCATCGTGGGCGTCCGCCTGGCCATTCTCATCGTCATGGTCATGGTCGTCCACAGCCCCGCCGGCGGAGACTGGCGCCATGGCGTGGCCGAGAATCACCGTCACGTCCGTCTGGTCGCCGTCCGGCGTCAAGAGCGCGAAGCCCAGATGGCCAGGGATTCTCGCCTCGCCCAGACCGACGATCAACTCGTCGCCGTTCATTGCGCCACCGAGGTTGCCACAGGCAATCGCATCCATCGCGTCGTCGCTCTCGTAAATCATGATGGCATGGTCGCCGGCCAGCAGATCATCGACGGTGGCATCGATGACCGTGTCGCTCGTCATCACCTGAAAGGCGGTCTTGGGATTTATCGCCGTCGGTGTCGCCACTGGCGCTCCCTCGGCATCGACGCTGCCGCCGACCCCATTCAGGCGGTAGGCCACGCCCTGCAGGTTCTCGCAGGTGCCCTGGTGAATCCGCGCCGGGTGGCCATGCTCGGCATGGGCAGCGGCGTTCCCGAGTACGGCGAGGCTCATCGCCCCGGCCAGCGCTGCCGCTGCGGCCAGGTTCATCCATGCCCGATCGCGAGTGCGCACACAAGTCGCGCTCATTGTTCAGTTCTCCCTGACGAGGTGTTGTCGAAACTGGACGCCACTTCTGGCCGGCAGCGTCCTCTTCGTCACAGCCGGCGAATCGCTAGGCGGGAATCGCAACGGGTCTGGGCGGAGGAGCGAGGACGCGAGGCGTACATCCATTGAGACGCAGGGTATTTGGCGAGATGCGAGGCAGCACCAGGTGCATCACCGGCAGGAGCGGCAACACCACAAGAAACGTGATGATCGCCATCGCCGACGCGCGCTCTTGCTGGCCGCCCACATCCGGATAGGTGTCCGCGCTTCCGATTGCATCATCCGCCACGGCAGGATCCAGCCAGTCATACGCGAAACCGGGCGGCGCACTCTGGTGCGTGTGGGTGTGCAGGAAATGACCATCCTGGGCATCCAGGAGCAATTGCAGCAAGGCGTGGCTATGCGGAGCCGCCGCGCCACCTCGATATTCTGTGGGGAGGAAAAGGAGCCCGATCAGCGCCAGGATCCAGAGTGGCGCTATCCAACCTGCAAATCGGGATTCTGCCCTCAGGCTTGGCACGAATCTCACCGCCAGGATTTGACCGCCATGCCGGATCGACAGGCGGCCACGAGAGCCCCAAGGGTACCACGGTCGGATCCTGATCCTCTGGCTGGGTCTGCTGGTCACGTGCCACTCGCCCGAGGACTATCATGAACCTGATCAGGCCTTGCGAGCCGCACGACAGGATAACGCCAGCCGTGGTTCACCAGCATACTCCGGGCGAGAACCATGACCACGATCATGACTCCGCCCACCATCATGTAGCCGACGAAGCGATCGATCGCTCCGGGGCTGGCAATGAGGCGACTGCTGCGCCGCGCGTCAATGCGCGACCCCTGGTCATTGCACTGGCGATCACACTGATCTTCCTCGTTGTCGAGGTCGTCGGCGCCTATCTCTCGAACTCGCTGGCGCTGCTGGCTGATGCAGCGCACATGTTGACCGACGTAGCAGCGCTCGGCCTGGCCTTGCTCGCCATTGCCCTCGCGCGCCGCCCGGCCACCGCCGAGCGCAGCTTCGGGTTCCTGCGGGCAGAAATCCTGGCGGCGCTGGTCAACGCGGTAACCCTGATCGTCGCCGCCATCTACATTTTTTATGAGGCCTGGGAACGGCTTCAGGACCCGCCAGAAGTGCAGAGCGACACGCTGCTGGTGGTGGCGATCGCGGGGCTTTGCGCCAACATCGCCTCGGCGCTCGTGCTCTCCCGAGGTGGAGGCCACGAGCATAATCTCAACCAGCGTGGGGCATTCTTGCATGTGCTGGGAGACCTCCTCGGGAGCGTGGCGACCATCGCGGCGGCACTGATCATCAAAGCGACCGGCTGGTATGCCGCCGACCCCATTCTCTCGGCGGTGATTGGCCTGCTTGTTGTGTATGGCGCGTGGTCGCTGCTGCGAGAATCGGTGGATGTGCTGCTGGAGGCAGCGCCGCGCGGCATGAATGTCGCGCAGGTGCGCCGGGCAATGCAGGACGTGCCGGGGGTTCTCGCTGTTCACGACCTCCATGTCTGGACTGTTACGTCGGGGCTGGTCGCGCTCTCCGCTCACGTCGAGATCGCGAGCATGCAAAACTGGAGCAACATCATGGGTCAATTGGCCACAACCTTGCGCGATGACTTCGACATCGCGCACGTCACCCTCCAGCCAGAGCTGGCGGGTTCGCCCAAGGCCGCCTGGGACCGCTGCTCGCTGGATGCCCCGGCCGCGGTGACGACCTGCGCGACCACGGCCCCTGCACGTCCCCGGCTGGCTCACGCAGGACACCGGCACTAGATCATGACCGACGCTCCCAACACGATGTCCCGCCCTTCAGCCACGCCGCGCATCGCGGCGTCCATCCTCGGGGTGCTCCTGCTTCTCGCGATACTCGCAGGTGCTGGCTGGTGGTTCTTCGCCCGATCGACTCCTCCAGACTGGGACCGGGCGGCCAGCCTCGACCTGTTTGCACCCGCTGGCGACGCCTTTGACGAGAACACACCTTGGGTGACGCTCACGTTCGCGCCCGCAGCTATCAACACCGATGTGCCCATTTCGCTCAGGCTCGAAAACAGGCAGGGCACCCCCACGCCGGCAGCCACAAGCACCACCATAATCGCCGCCTCGATGCAACCGCTCGGCGGCCCCACCGAGCCCCTTACTCTTGCAACCTCGGGAGAGGGCGCGGCCACCACCGGCGCCAGCTTCCCGCAGGCCGGATGGTGGCGGATTTCGGTCGTGACATCTGCGGGCGACACGCCAGCGACCTTCGATTTCATCGTGCCTGACCCGAACGTGGCTGGACCGGGCGCGGTGCCTGCACCACAGACCCAGCCAGACGCGGAAGCCCTCTATCGCCAGGGACTGGAAGCCCTCACCACGTTGCAAAGCGTCCACTATGTGCAGTGGATGGCCGACGGACGGGGGAACGGAGCAATCTCCGAGCACAGCGTCAGCGGCGGCACAGGCACCGAACCGCCGGAGTTCCTCTACCGTGCCGCAGGCGGCATGGAGGCGATCATGATTGGCGATGTGCGCTGGGTGCAGTTGCCGAACGACCTGGGATGGACGAAGCAGGAGGGTGCGGTCATCGTGCCACCTTCCGAGTGGGGCTCTGAGTACGAAGGGGCAACCCAGTTTGCCGTCGTTGGCCAGGAGGATGTCCACGGTGTCCCAACCACCATCGTCAGCTTCCTGGTGCCGGAGGTGACGGAGCCGCAGCGTCGCACCGCTGCCTGGTATGCGTGGTGGATCGACCCGGCAACCGGGCATATCCTGCGTGAGACGATGGTTTCCCGCTCCCACTACATGCTGAACACGTTCAGTGACTACGACGCGCCACTGGACCTGCAGCCGCCTGCGCTCGAAGGTACGCCTGTCGCCACACCCCGGCCGTGAGCGCTTCGGCGCGCGGCTCGTGACACCCTCTCCTGTCGAAGCCACGGTGCTGCGGGTTGCACCGCTGATCTTCCTGCTCTTTTGGTCTGGCGGGTACTCGGCTGGCAAGATCGGCGTTTCCTACACGCATCCCATGACGCTCCTCGTCGTGCGCTACGGTGTCGTCCTGCTGCTTCTGGCGCCGCTTCTTCTCTGGAAGCGTCCACCCCTGCCCGCAGGTAGGGCACAGTGGGTCCACCTCGCCGTCGTCGGCGTGCTCATCCAGGGCTGCTACTTTTCGTTGAGTTATGTTGCATTGTCTTCGGATATCTCGAGCGCGGCGGTGGCCATGATCATCTCGTTGCAACCGATCCTGGTCGCGCTGGTCGCACCGCGTTTCGCCGGTGAGGAGGTCACCCGCCGTACATGGACTGGCCTGGGCCTGGGTCTACTGGGCACAGCGCTGGTCATCATGGCGCGCTCGCAGGTGGAGGCGATCTCAACCATAGGCGTTGCTGCCGCGTTTGCCGCGTTGGCCTTCATCACCACCGGCACGTTGTACGAGAAACGCTACGGCGTGGGGCACCACCCCGTCACCGCGAATGTCGTGCAATACGCCGCAGGCCTGGGCGTTGCTCTTCCATTCGCCTTGCTGCGGGAGGACCTCCACGTCCAATGGACCGCGCCCTTTGTCCTGGCGCTCACCTACCTGGTCATCTGCAACTCGCTGATCGCCATGACGTTGCTGCTGTTGATGATCCGGCACGGAGCGGTGAGCCGGGTTTCCGCGCTGTTCTTCCTGGTCCCGCCACTGGCCGCCGTCATCGGCTGGCTGGTGCTGGACGAGGCCATGCCCCCACTGGCGTGGGTAGGTTTGGCGCTGGCCGCAGCCGGTGTGGCGCTGGCATCCGGAATCAGCGGCATCCCACGGCTCAGGCGCTGATCTGGCCCGGTGGAGCCGCCCGCTGCAGGGCAAGGGCATCCACGCCCTTGAGGTCCACCTTCCCGATCCCCAGCAGCGGCAGGGCCTCGACTTCGTAGAAATCCTTTGGCGACGGAATGAAGAGGCGTGGCAGCCCCCCTGCGGCTAACGCCTTCACCAGCGCGTCGGGCGATTGCTCCAGCGCCGTGTGGATGACCACCAGGCGTTCGCCTGTCGCCTCATGCGGCACGGCGGTAACGACCGCGCGCGGCACACCTTCGTCGGTCGCGCCAACCAGTGAGCCGAGTGCTTCTTCCACGGCGGCGAACGGCACTTGCTCGCCGCCGATTTTGGCGAAGCGGCTGGCGCGGCCCACGATGTGGACGAAGCCGTCCTCATCGACCTCGACCACATCCCCGGTGTTGTACCAACCGTCTACGACCGCCCGCGCGGTCAATTCCGGCTGATTGAGATACCCGAGCATCACGCCGGGGCTGCTCGCCCAGAGCACTCCGCGCTGCTGTTGCCCGAGTGGCTCGCCGGTCTCCGGATCCCGCACCTCGATGCGCACACCTCGCGCCGGTCGGCCAACAGTGCCCTCCCGCAGGCCAGCACTGGAGTGATCCAGGGCGCGGTTTGGCGGGACGTTGCAGGAGATGATCGGCCCCATCTCCGTTGCCCCGTACCCCTGGAACGGGCGCACGCCGAACTTTTCCTCGAAGGCATCCGCAACCGCTGCCGGCAAGCGCTCGGAGCCACTGGCCACCACCTCGATAGTGGCGAAATCCTCCGCCGCCAGCCGCTGTTGGTACGCGCGCAGAAAGGTCGGCGTGCCGAGCAGAATGGTCGCCTTGCGCTCCCTGATCAGCCGCCCCACGATGCGCCCTTCCAGGGGATTCGTGTGATAGACCGCGCCAATGCCCCGCGCCAATGGGGTCCAGAGCGTGATGGTGTAGCCGAAGGAGTGGAAGAAGGGCAGCACGCCCAGCATCACGTCGTCTGGCCGCAGGTGCAGGAGCGCATCAACCATACCCGTGTTGGCCTCGATGCTGCGCCAGGGCAGAATCACCCCTTTCGGCCAGCCGGCGGACCCGGAGGTAAAGATGATCGCCATCGGCGATTCAGCCGGGATTTTCGTGATACCCAGCCATCGCTCCAGCAACGGCACGGGCAGATACGCGCCGATGGCGGCCAGGGCCTTGTCCAGCCTGGTCGCACGCTTGCCCAGGTCCTCGAGGACGATCGCTTCGGCAGGCGCAAGGTCTACCGGCATGCGCTGCAGGAAGGCGCGTGACGTGATGGCGTGGCGAATTCCGGCCTCCTTGATAGAGTGCCGGATCAATTCAGGCGTCAACGAGTAGTTCAGGTTCACCGCGACGCGTGTGTCCAACGCCAGCGCCAGGTTCGTGACTACACCCGCCACCGTTGGCGGCAGCAGCACCCCGACATTGCGCTCGTCCGCCGCCAATTCCTGGCGCAACAATCGGCGCAGCACCAGCGCGCGCAGGAGCGTTTCCCGGCCGTTCAGTTTTGCGCCGGTGGAATCCGAAACAAGCGTTGCTTTGGCACGCTCGTGCAATCGCTTGAGGACTTTGCGTAGCAGCGTTGTGTACGGGCCCGTCGCCGCGTCTTTCCCCGGCATGGCTGCCTCGTCTTCCCTGTCTTCAGGACGCAACGTGACTGATACCGCTATCCGGGCCGCAAGGCAATGACACTTGTGCCCCTGCCCGCGGCGGTTGATCCGCCGCCCATCACATAGACCGATTCCGCGACGACCACCGGCGATGACGCCGTTTCCAGGCCCGGCACTTGCCAACTGACCTGGCCGGAGCCCGTGTCGATGGCATATACACCGCTGACCTTCGTGGCTGGCGTGCCGGCCGGCGCTTGCACCGCCACGCCAAAGAGCGCGCGGTCTCCGGAAATCGCTGGTGCGGTAATGGTGGCGCCTGTTGCGGCCGCCAGGTCATCCTGCGTTACCGCTGCCCGGTAGACCCACCGCTCCTTGCCATCGGCCAGCGCGAAGGCGCTGAGGACCGGTACGCCAACCGAATCACCCGTGGGAGCCTCCCACCATGTGACGTAAACGGTGTCATCGGCCGCCGCGGTTCCCAATCCCACGGAGAGTGACGCATCCAGCTCCACCCGCCAACGCAGCCCGCCGGTCGCGGCGTCGAGCGCGAAAACGCCAGTAGCCCCATTCGTGACATCCGACCCGGCAAAAACGACGGCGTCATGGATGACGACCGGTGACTCGCCAGGCAACGGAGTGAATCGCGCCTGCCAGTGCTTCTGGCCATTGGAGCGGGCGAGGGCGAAGAGACCCCGGTTGCTGGAGACATAGACCATTTCGCGGCCCACGGCCAGAGGCCCGAAGCGAGCACCGTCTATGAAGCGCCAGCGCTCGCGACCGGTCTTCTGATCCAGCGCGAAGACCGATCCAACCGAATCGTCCTGCCCGCGCACTCGCGGATTGCGCACGCCCCAGCCGGCCACATAGACACTGTCGCCATCCGCCGCCGGGGCAGTGACCGAAGTGAATCCGAATGGTGCGAACCAGACGGGTTGCCCGGTCCAGGCCACCAGCGCCACGACTCCGGAGACCGGGGCCTGCACGGGAGCAAACAGCAAGTCTCCCGCCAACGCCGGGGTATCGGGAACCTCGGCCCAGCCCACGGGGGTCGTGGTCTGCCAGCGAACACCCCCACGGCTGCTCTCGAGCGCCTCGACCACTGACTGCCGTCCACCCAGGGAAAATCCGCCAAAGATCACCAACCCACGGGCCACGATCGGCTGCGCCCGGGAGGTCCACCCAGTCGGTGCGCGCCACGCCTCCGGCGGTGCATCCGCTGGCGCAGGTCCCGGCTGACTGCCACTGCGGGCCGCGTCACCGCTCCGCATCGGTGACATCGGTCCCGGTGCGGCCACCGGCGTGTCCGGGCCGGGCGCAATCGGCCGCCGCAGGAGCGGTGTCGTCTGTTCGGCCGGCGTCAGTGTTCCTGGCGCACTACCGCTTGAATCGGGCGCAGTCAGCGCGTCAATGCGCCAGACACCGTCGCCACCCTGCACAATGATCATGATCAAGGTCATCGGCGCGGCCGACCCGGCGCCCGATGGATCGATCACGACCCGGCCCGCCAGGCGGCCGTCCGGCAGACGCACGACATCGTTCACGGCCTGGACGGTGATGCGCAGTCCTCCCGGGCCCCCTACCATCGGCGCGCGCTCACTCAGCAACCGGCGCACACCGTCCGCCGAGAAGAGGCCCAGCAAGCCGCGGGTGTCGCCCGCCGCGAGGCACGAACGCCACTGAGCGACCAGGTTTCCCATCGGAGCGCGCTCTGCCGGAGGCACGACCTCGCCTTGGGGATTTGCCACCGCCTCGTCGATCCGCACGGGACTACTCAGGACCGCCACCAGGCCCGTGGCGCTGGCCGGCGGCGCACCACACCCCGTGGCTGCACGCGAGGTCGTCGACCAGGGCGCGAGGGCCATGGTGGCCAGAAAGATCACGCAAACTCCAGCGGATCGTAATCGGTTCATCTACGTTGCGGGGCGATCGCCGAGGACAATCGTGATGTGCCCACCGGTGAATGAGGCCCAGACGATCGCCATCAGCAGCTCGGTCACCAGCAGCACCAGCACCATGATCAGGATGCCAACGATGCGGGCGGGCCACCCAGGGAAACGCAGGAAATACCATTGGCGGAACGCGACGAAGATGGCGAACGCCGCCAGCGGGAAGAGGATAAGCGGGTTCGTAAGCGTCGCCCAGGCCGCGAAGAGCACCGTTGCCAGCTGCATGAGCACGGCAAACGCGGTCATGCGGCGTGAATGGTTGCGTGGAAACGCCGCCCGGCGAAACATGTGGAGTTGGAGGTCTTCGGGCCACTGATGGTGCATTTCCACCAGGAGCGTCAGGGCTGCAGCAAAGATCAACGCCTGAATGTAGGGATTCAGGATCCCTTCTGCCGGGAGCGCCTTCAGGGCGATAGCCGAGATGCTGATGAGGAGGCTGGCGTTAGACAGGAGCGACGCATTCTCCTTCAGCCAGTCTCGCAACTCGGAATTGGTGTTGCGCTTCTCGTCCGGAACCGGGAGAGCGTTTGGCGCCTGCATGGCCGCCGCACGCCGCCGCTCGATGCGGGCTGGCCGGCGTTTGATGCGGGACCGTGTGACCGCGCGCGGCGACGTTCGCTCGTTCAGACGGGGCAGCCCATCGGCATTCGGGCCTTCACTGTCTGCCTGGCCGGCCTGCAGGTTCGCCTGCAACGCCAGGCCGGCCGCCACCACCCCGGCAGTGAGATCTGCACCTGCGTTGGGGGATGGGTTAGGGCTTCCCATTCTGCCGTCCGGCTTCAGGCTCATTGCGCCGAGCCCTGATGGCAACGACGAGATCAGCCATGGAGGTTATTCTGCGTACCGGCTATGCGCACGTCGGTCAGGCTGGCAGCATTGCTGATGAGCCAGGCACAGCGCATCCTTCCAGCCAAAGATCACGGCGGGCGACATGCCATGGCACGCAGCCCGCCGCGAACTCTGGCTGAAAAAGCTGGCTACGACGTCTGCATGCCGAGGCGCTCGCCGAGCGCCTTGATGCGGAAGCCAAGCACGATGGCCAGGATGCCGCCAACGAGCATGTAGGCCACAAAGAGTGAGGCCAGCGTCAACATGCCCGCCAGGAAGTTGTTGAAGACCAGAATGCCAAAGAGCACCGAGAGGACGCCGAGCACGATCAGGAGCCAGTATTCCGCGAAGCGATCCCGCAACTGGATGCCCCAGACAACGAGCAGGATGCCCAGGATGATCACCCAAACGGCGATCAGGTACGTCACGATGATGCCGGCGGCGACCGGGTTCGTAAACGCATAGATGCCGACAATAACGCCGATAACGCCTGCGATGATGTTCATCAGGCGCGATGAATCGTCTTTCTTGTTCGTGAACGCCCCAACCAGCTTCAGCGCGCCATCGATGACCAGGTAGGCACCGATGATCTGGATGATGGTGCCTGGCTGGGTGAAGCCCACCGCCGCCAGAATCAACATGGCGACGCCCTGGGCCAGGAAGAGCCACCAACGGCTGGTCACTGCCTCGATCATGCTGCTTCTCCAGTGCTGTGCGGAATACATCGGGGTGCCCCGGCACAAGGGGGCACGACGTTACCGCCGTACCCCCTGTTTCGACGCGCCGGGGCGGATCGGCTGGAAGTCAGCCCGCTAGCTGACCGCCCCGATCTGCTTGCCGAAGCTGCGGACGCGGAACGCCAGGGCAATCGAGAAGATGCCCGCCACCACCGCGAACGCGCCGAAGATGGTCTGTATGGCGAACGCGCCGGCAAGCGGGTTCTGGAAGACCAGGATGCCAAAGATGATGGCCAGGATCCCGGTCAGGATCAGCCACCACTCATTGTCGATCTCCTGGCGGAGGGCAATAGCAGAAACGATTTCCAGAATGCCCGTGATGATGGCCCAGGCGCCAATGACCCAAACCAGCGACAGGCCGCCGATGACCGGGTTAAGGAGCACGATCAGGCCAGCGATAATGCCCAGGATGCCGACCAGGAGCAGCGGCCACCGGCTCTGCCCGGTAGGCTGCGGCCCAAACCCGGCCCAGAGCAAGCCGATGCCGTCGATGAGCATGTAGGCGCCAGCGAACGTGATCCAGACGAGCGGGTTCGTGAACGACAGGATGCCGATGACCAGGAGGAGAATGCCACGCAGGAGCAGCACCCACCACTTCTTGGCCATTTCAAACGCCAGACTGCCGGCGGCGAGCGCCGCCCCGGCGACCGATCGTTGAGTCATACCAACCCCCCTTACACGGCTTCGCGCCCCAATCCGCGAAGGGTCCGTGCATCCATTGACGCGAATTACGCGCCGCATGCGGCCTACCCCGCACACCGCGAGTCTATCACCGACCTCCTGAGAACGATAGAGTGGTGCAGAGAAATACCGAGGCACGTTCGTGAGCCGAAACTGACCGAAACGAGGGTTGCCGCATGCAGGACTCAAGCGACGATTTGTGGAAAAGCCTCATTGTCGATGTGCCGGACTTTCCGCAGCCGGGCATTCTCTTTCGCGATGTCACGCCGCTGCTGGAGAACGGCGAAGGTCTGCGCTCGGCAGTCGATGCGCTGGCAGGTGCGTTCTCCAATATCGATGTCGTGGCAGGAATCGAGAGCCGGGGGTTCATCTTCGGTGCACCCGTGGCGTATGCACTCGGGGTCGGCATGGTGCCGGTGCGCAAGCCCGGCAAGCTGCCCCGCGCCACGGCCAGCGTGGACTACGCCCTGGAGTACGGCGCCAACACGCTGCAACTGCATCGAGATGCCGTCACTCCGGGCCAGCGCGTCCTGATCGTGGACGATGTGCTGGCCACCGGTGGCACGGCTGCCGCGACGGTGGCGCTGGTCGAGCAACTTGGCGCGGAGGTGGCCGGCGTGGCGGTGCTGATCGAACTCACCGCGCTGGGTGGGCGCGCGAAGCTGGGCAATGTGCCGCTGGTGAGCCTGATTTCCTACTGAGCACGGCCATGAGTGCTGAGCACGCTCGCTCGCCACGCGCGTCATGACGGCATCGGCGAGAATGTGCCAGTCTGCAACCGGCCACCAAGAGGGAGCTACATGATCGACGTCAACCTGATGATCGAGGGGCAGGACGGCCTCAATTGGGAGCGCTGGCAGAAGATTGCCCACACCGTGGAGGACGCCGGATACGACGGTCTTTACGTCTCTGACCACTTCACGAATGCCGAAGAAAATGCTCACATCGATTCGCTGGAGCTCTGGACATCGTTGACCTGGCTGGCCGGCAACACCCGGAACCTGTCGTTCGGGCCGGTCGTCGCGCCGGTCTCCTTTCGCGATCCGCGCATCGCCGCCTGGACCGCCGCCGCCATTGATGGACTCTCACCGGGCCGTCTGCGGCTGGGCCTGGGCGCAGGGTGGATGGTGCGCGAGCACGACGAGTGGGGCTTTGACCTGCTCGATCTGGACGCCCGATTCCAGCGTTTCGAAGAGTCGCTGGAAGTGGTGTCGCGGCTGTTGCACGACAAGGGCCCGGTGACCTTCAGCGGCACGTTCTACCAACTGGATGGCGCGGAACTGGTGCCCAACCCGGTCACCATCAACCGCATCCCGATCGTCATCGGCGGGAACGGGCCCCGGCGCACGGTGCCCCTGGCCGCTCGCTTTGCCGACGAGTGGAACGGCGTCTTCATCAGCCGCGGCAACTACCGTGAGCGCAACGAGTTACTGGACGGGCTCCTGGCCGAACAGGGCCGCCAACCGGAGGACGTGAAGCGCACCGTGATGACGCGCGTCATCTTCGGCAAGGACGACGCCGAGCTTTCCGAGCGCCTGGCCGGCGCCGACGCGGACGAACTGCGGGCCAGCGGCCAGATCGTGGGTACCGCCGACCAGATCGCCGAGCAACTCCGCGCCTGGGAAGAGGCTGGCGCGGCCGGGATCATGATGCAGTGGGTCGACGACCTGGATGATGTCGAGGGCATCAGACGACTGGGCGAGGCTGCCCGGGGCTAACGCCGAACTTCGTCGCGCAATGACGGGCCGGTTGCAGTGATTTGCAACCGGCCCGTCGTTGCGTCTCGGTGGACCTACACCGTTGTACCTATCTCCGCACAGATGGCATAAGCAATAATGTTCGTTTCGTCGGTCGGGTCCTCAACCGGAATGAACCGGGTGAATTGCACCATGAATCCGTCTGGGTCCTTGAGCGGCACCGCCAAGGTGATCGCCACGCCGTCCGGATACGCGCCAATGATTCTGCCGCCGCCGCCGGTCACTGTGCCAGCCAGGCAGGTTGCGGTTGCCGTAGCGGAACTTCCCAGGCCCGTACCTAACAGCACCGGATCCGAAACCCTGACGGTCGCAATGAGGCTTCCGCCCACACCCGCTGGACCTGCTTCCCCCTGCGGACCCTGCGGTCCTTCAGGGCCCTGAGGTCCTTGCGGTCCTTGCGGTCCCTCGGCGCCCTGGGCACCTTGTGGTCCTTGTGGTCCTTGTGGTCCTTGAGGACCCAATTCTCCCGGATCCCCCTGCAGTCCGCGTTCGCCATCCTGGCCAGCAGGTCCCCGTGGACCCACCTCACCCGTTGGACCCGCGTCTCCCCTGGAGCCCTGGATACCAGCTTCCCCGGCTTCGCCAGCAGGCCCCGCTGGCCCCTCGGGTCCTTCGGGGCCTTGAGGCCCGGTCTCGCCTGGGGTTCCCTGGGGACCGCGTTCGCCAGCCGGTCCGGTATCGCCCTTGGGGCCGGGTGTGCCGGTGCCACCGCCACCCGGCGGACCGGCAGGGCCCGCCGGGCCGGTCGGTCCTGTCGGTCCCTGCTTCGCCTTCTTCTTCTCGGCGTTGGCGCCCTTCTTGCGCCGCTTCTTGTCGGCGTTGGCAGCCGCGGTCACCGCAGGCTCGTGCAGCCCAATCGCTGCCAGCATGCCGAATGCCGAAGCTCCGATCATCTGCACGGCGTGGCGACGATGGCCAGCCAACGACTCACCGGCGGCCGGCAGGTTCGCCTCATCAGCCGGGCTGATCTGACCTGCCTCCGAAGTCAGGTCCTGGTTCACACGTAACCTCCCCTCTGCCTGCCTGCGCTGGCAAGCCGCCTCGCATGGCATTCAGGACGCACCGCAGGGCGCCCGAATCCATCTCTTCACCTGTTGAATCACACGTTGCGCGATCCTATGGGGCGCGTGAACTCCTGTCAAGCGTTCCTGAACGCTGGCTCGCGATCACGAGAGCGCGGCGCCGGTTTCCTTGTCGAACAGGAACGCGTCGCCCCAGGCGAACCCGATGGCGACGGGCTGGCCGACTTCGAAGACCTGGGAGGTAGGCGTGACTGCGCGCAGGATGTGCTCGCCGGCCTTCAACTCGTAGAGGATGTCCGTGCCGAGTATCTGGCGCGTGTACACCTCGGCCTTCAGCGTGCCGTCGCCGCCATGCCCATCGGGTGTCAGGGCCAGGTGCTCGGGCCGGACGCCGGTCAGGAAGTCCCCCTGCGACGGGAAGGTCTCCGGGAGGTTCATGCGCCAGCCGCTGCTGCCCAGCAGGGTGGCCGCCCGGCCATCTCGCCGCCCCTCGATGACATTGATCGGGTGCGAGCCGATGAACTGCGCCACCCACAGGTTGCGTGGGTGGTTATAGACCTCCAGCGGCGTTCCCAGGTGCTCGATCTGCCCCGCGTTCATGACGGCGATGCGGTCGGCAATCGCCATTGCCTCTTCCTGGTCATGCGTCACGAAGACCATCGTCGTCTCCACCTCACGGTGGATGCGCGCCAGTTCCGAGCGCATCTGGCGGCGCAGCGCGGCGTCGAGGCTGGAGAAGGGCTCATCCAGCAGGAAGAGGCGCGGCCGACGCACGAGCGCCTTGGCGATCGCCACGCGCTGCCGCTGCCCTCCGGAAAGCTGGTGAATGCGCCGGTCCAGGAGCTGGGCAATATCCAGGATGTGCACCAGGTCGTTGATCCGCTCGTCGATCTGAGCGCGGCTCCGCCCGCGCGTCTTGAGCGCAAAACCGATGTTCTCCCGCACGTTGAGGTGCGGGTAGAGCGCGATCGACTGGAACACCATGGCAATGTCGCGCTCCTCCGGCGGGACATTGTTCATGGCGTGCGAGCCGAAGTAGAGCGTGCCGCTCGTGGGCTGCTCCAGCCCGGCCAGCATGTTCAGGGTAGTGGTCTTGCCGCAGCCCGACGGGCCGAGCAGCACCAGCAGCTCACCATCGCGAATCTCCAGGTTGAGATCGCGCACCGCCTCGAACTGCTCGAAGCGCTTGCCAACGTGATCGAAGCGGATGGCGCCAGCCGAACTTGCTGTATCAGCGGCGAGGGATGTTGCGGTAGTTGCCATCGAATCGTTGTCTCCTGGACGGCGCGTGGGCCACGCAGTCGCCGGTCGTGCCTAGAGCGGATCGACGAGATTCACGCTGCGAATGCGCTTCTGGAACAGGTACGCCAGGATGGCCGGCGGAATGATGGCGATGATGGATGCGGCAGCCATCTCATTGGGTTGAGAGACCTGGAAGAACATGGTTGAGAGCGCAGGCGGAAAGGTCTGCGCGGTGGAACCGGCGGCCAGGATCTGCGAGAACGTGAACTCGTTCCAGCAGATCAGGAAGCTGATGGCCGTCGCCACGGAAATGCCGGGCCAGGACATGGGCAGAATCACCCGCGTGAAGGCCTGGAAGCGGGTGTTGCCATCGACACGCGCGGCGGCTTCCACCGTGCGCGGCAGCGAACTGAAGAAGCTGGTCATCACCCAGACCACCATCGGCACGGTCAGGGTCAGGTAGATCAGGATGAGGCCCTGGAGCGTGCCTTGCAGCCCAACCTTGGAGTACAGGAAGAAGAACGGAACCACAATCGATATCGGCGGATACGAGCGCGAGCCAATGATTCCGAAGAGGAGTGCGCCGCGCCCCCGAAACTGGAGGCGCCCCAGGGCGTACGCGACAGGTAACGCCACGATCATGGTCAGGGACGTCACCACTACCGCCACGATGGCGCTGTTGACGAGGCCGCGCCGAATGCTGGCCGCCTGCCCAATGGGTGGCAGTTCACCACCCGGTCCCATGGCCGATGCCCCGAACAACCGGGTGTAGTTGCTGAAGGTCGGCTCGTGCGGCCACAGGTGCGTGGGCACGGAGAGCAGTTCTGGCTTGAACATCAGTGACATGTTCAGCAGCCAGTAGATCGGGAACAGCGTCCAGATCACCAGGATGACGGCCGCGACGTAGATAAAGACCCGGCGCGCGGTCATGACGCCCCCTCACGCTTGCGGCGTCGCTCGTTGCCAAAGAGCAGCAAGAAGTAGATCGTGGTGATGATGAAGGTGAGGATGACCAGGAGCCAGCCGACGGCCGCGCCGGATCCCAGATCGCGGTTGACGAAGCTGCGGCGGTAGATGTCCCAGGTCAGGGTGGTTGAGACATCGCCCGGGCCGCCGCCGGTCATGAAGAAGATGATGTCAAAGGCGCGAGCTGCTTCCACGGTCACCAGCACGGTGACGATGGCGAGCGGAGTTTTGATATAGGGCAATACGACATGGCGGAAACGACCGAATGGCCCCAGGCGATCAACCTTTGCCGCTTTATAGAGATCCTGTGGAATGATCTGGAGGGTGGCCAGGACAAAGTAGATGCCCAATGGGGCGATTTGCCAGGCGTGGGCCACGGCCATCGCCGGCACCGCCCCCTTCTCGGAAAGGAACAGTACGGGATCCTTGACGATGCCGATGCGAAGCAAGATGGCGTTGATGAGCCCCCATTCAGGACTGTAAATGTATTTCCAGACGATAGCCGTGGCGTAAAGCGAGACGGCCCACGGCAGGATGACGAGCGCCATCACAAAGGCGCGGCCCTTGAACGTCTCGTTCAGCAGGAGTGCGCCGCCGACGGCGATAGACACTGCGAAGATGGTCACCAGCGCCGTGTAGTAGATCGTCACGAACGTCGCGTGCCAGAACTGCGGATTCGCGAGCGCCTCCTGATAGTTCAACAAGCCCACCGGGAAGGTCTTGCCGAAGATCAGGTCGATGTCGTGCAGGCTCATCCACAGCGAATAGATCGTGGGATAGCCGACAATCGCTAGCAGGATCAGGATGACCGGCAGCGCCAGCAGCGCGGCGAATTTCCCCTCACTCAGGCGCGATGAACTCCAACGCCCCGGTGCAGGCGGTGCGGTGGTCGCCATGAACCCCTCCAGCCAAAGCCAATACTGGGGTTGGCTGCCTCACGTTCCGTGAGGCAGCCAACCACGGCGCACGGTGAGTACGTGAGGAGGAGGCCCGGCCTCCTCCCCCGGAACGACCTAGGAGTAGCGAGCGGCGAGATCTTCGGCCAGCTTCTTCAGGTTGGCGTGCACCTCTTCGACCGGTGTCTGGCCGAGACAGGCCTTCGGCAGCTCGGTCATGGCCTGGGCGTTCCACTCGTCGAACCAGAAGGTCTGCCAGACCTTGGGAATCGCGCCCGCTGCCATCAGGGCGTTGATGGTATCGAGCATGGCAGGATCGGGCAGCCAGGAGTTGTAGGCGTCGATCACTTCCGGATCCTCCAGGATGGCGGTGTACCCGGAGTTCAGCGCCGCCTCGATGGCCCAGCGCTTGGCCACGTACAGTTCGCCACCCTCGATCTGGTCGCGGTAGCCGAAGAAGCCGGCGAGGCGGTAATCGCGCGCCGTGCGTTCTTCGGATTGGTTGCGGTTGGCTACGGCGTAGATGCCTTCATCGATCATGCCCCAGGGCTGATCGACCACCGGGACCGGCGCCACCTGGCCGGCGACCTGCGACTTGTTGGGATCGTTGAAGACCTTGAGGTCATAGATCTGCTGCGGGCTGAAGGCATATGTGCCCTTGGCGAAGGCATCGATGTAGTCAGCCTCGCCCATCGTGAAGACACCCTCGGGAACGATTTGCTCCTCGACCAGCTTGCGCCACTCCTGGAGCACGGCGAGAGACGCTTCATCGAAGACCGGCACGTTGTTTTCGTCGAACAGGATTGCACCAGTGTTCATGCACTCCAGGATGTAGCCCCAGGAGATACCGAACCAGACGCCAGCCGCGAACCAGTGCGGCAGCAGCGGCGGGCCTTCAGTGGCGCCGTCTGCCTTGAGTTGGCGGCAAATCTCGTAAAGCTCCGCCCAGGTGGTGGGATACCCGGAGGCGTCAATCCCGGCCTTCGACAGCACCGCGTTGTTCGCCATGATCGTGCCGCGAATCGAGACGAAGTACGGCAGTCCGTAAAGCTTGCCGTTGACGGTCATCGATTCAAGTACGCCGGGGTACATCTCACCGCGAGCGGCCTCGACGTTCCACCAGGGCTCGTAGTCCTTGATCCAGCCGGGGATCGACCAGCGATAGAGCGTGGACGGGTTGGAGTAGCCCATGTCCAGGGGCTGGTTCGCGATGTGGAAGTTCTCCATGATCGCGATGTAGTCACCAGTGATGGTCTGGTAGTCCACATTCTCGCTGTACTGCTCGTTGAACTTGTTGGTGTTTTCCTGCACGACCTCCGGCATGTAGTTCCAGCCGCGGAAAACCAGCGCTTCCGACGTGTCGATGCCCTCGGCTGGCGGCGCCATCGTGGCGCCCTGCGCCATGGCGCGGGTCAGGCTGAAGCGGTTGTGGCTGGCAGGCACATGCGCGGCCGCAGCCGGGTTCGCGAGGTAGGCCGAAATGATCGGCGTGGTGGCGCCCGCAGCGGCCGCTCGCTTGAAGAAGGTGCGCCGATCAATGCGCCCCTTCAGCAGATCATCGAAATGCTCATGCACCGGCTTCATGCGTGACTCCCTTTTTCGCGCGACTGTGCCGATCGTGCGTTTGCGTAGGGATAGCGGTCCTACGCGACCGTCGAACCGCTCATGGCTCTCACGCGGCGGCCCGCTATCTCCACTTCGCAAACTGCATCTGCACGACACTCTATCACTGGTGCACGTTGGTGTGCATCAGCACTTTGACCGCAGTGACCGAGGGGGATAGACGCCCTGTCTGGCATCTCCGTCAGGGTGACTCGGCAAGCAGAAGCAGCGAGCGTGCCGGGACCTCAACCTCCTGCCCTGCGGCCCACACATACCCGTTGTTGTCTGGCGGAGCACTGGTGTCCACCAGGGTGGTCCACTGCGTGCAGGCATGTTCTACGTGGCCGCAGAGATGAAATGTCACATCGTGGATGTCGGCGTTCAGCAGCAGCGCCAGGGTGTCACCCACCACCGGCTCCCCACGCGGGCCAGATTCGTTCAGCGCGGCGCCGTGCAGGATCAGGCCGAGTGCATGGAGCGTGGGGTCCTGCCAGTCCGAGTGCAGCATCTCGCCGCCATCTGCGCGCAGCCAGATGATGTCGCGCGCGCCAATGGCGCGCAGGCGGCTTCCCTGCAGGAAGCGACGCCGGCGCAACACCGGCTGTTCCCGCCGCACCTTCAGGAGGTGCTGCGTAAACGCGAGGAGATCGTCCTGCCACGTCGCGAGGTCCCAGTCATACCAACTGATCTCGTTATCCTGGCAGTAGGCGTTGTTGTTGCCGCGCTGCCGGCGTCCCAGTTCGTCTCCGCCCAGCAGCATCGGCACACCCTGGGAGAACAACAGCGTGGCCAGGAAGTTGCGTCGCTGCCGGTCCCGCAGGTCCAGGATGCGGGCATCGTTGGTCAGTCCCTCGACGCCGCAATTCCAGGAACGGTTGTTATCCGTGCCATCCCGGTTGCCCTCGCCGTTTGCCAGGTTGTGCTTGCGGTCGTAGGACACCAGGTCCGTGAGCGTGAAGCCATCGTGCGCCGTGACGTAGTTGATGCTGGCGAAGGGTCCGCGGCCACCCCCCTGGAACAGGTCCGAGGATCCAGAGAGCCGGTAGCCCATGGCAGCGACGTAGCCATCGCTGCCGCGCCAGAACTCCCGCGCGGTATCGCGGAATTTGTCGTTCCATTCGGACCAGCCCGCAGGAAAGCGGCCCAACTGGTAGCTCTCGCTGCCCACATCCCAGGGTTCGGCAATCAGTTTTACGCCAGCGAGCACTGGGTCCTGCGCGACAGCATCGAGGAAGGAGCCCCCGGGGTCGAACTCGCTCTCCTCGCGGGCCAGCGTCGTCGTGAGGTCAAAGCGGAAGCCATCAACATGCATCTCCGTCACCCAGTAGCGCAGCGAGTCCATGACCATCCGCAAAACCAGGGGGTGGCTGAGGTCGAGGGTGTTGCCGGTTCCCGTGACATCCACGTAGAGTCGCGGATTGTGCTTTTCCAGGCGATAGTAGGTGCGATTGTCGATACCCCGGAAGCAGACTGTCGGGCCCAGGTGGTTGCCTTCCGCCGTGTGGTTGTACACCACGTCGAGGATGACCTCGATCCCGGCCGCATGCAGTGTGCGCACCATCTCCTTGAACTCGGTGACCTGCTGTCCCAGCGTGCCGCCCACTGCATAGCGAGCGCTCGGCGCAAAGAACCCGATCGAGTTGTAGCCCCAGTAATTGGTGAGCCCGTGTTCCACCACACTCTGCTCGTCCAGCCACTGGTGAACCGGGAGCAACTCCACCGCCGTGACACCGAGCGACTGGAGGTGGGCGATGCTCGCCGGCTGCGCCAGGCCCAGATAGCGCCCGCGAAACTCCCGTGGCACGGCGGGAAACTGCTGACTGAAACCCTTGACGTGCACCTCGTAGATGACCGTGTCGCTCCACGGGACCTGTGGCCGCTGGTCGCCCTGCCAGTCGAACGTGGGGTCAATCACAATGGAGCGCGGGACGTACGGCGCATCGTCGCGCGTGCTTCGGCGCAGATCGTTGGAATCATCACTCTGCGGCTCAAACCCCTTGACAGGGCCCCGAAAGTCGATCCTGCCGTGCATGGCCCGGGCATACGGATCGAGCAGCAACTTCGCCGGGTTGAAGCGGTGGCCGCTCTCCGGGCGGTAAGGACCGTAGACGCGATAGCCATAGGCCTGTCCCGGACCCAATCCTGGCAGGTAGCCATGCCAGATCTGGTTGGTGTGCTCCGGCAGTTTGATCCGTTCGGCCTCATAGGGATCATCCGGACGGTCAAAGAGGCACAGTTCGACGGCCGTCGCGTGCGCCGACGCGATGGCGAAGTTGACACCGTTCCCATCCCACTGCGCACCAAGGGGTACTGCGGCTCCGGGCCACACACGCGGCTGCGTGGAGTCCCCTCGGAGAATGTTGCTCATGGCCAGGGTGTTCTGTAGCTCCCGTTGTCTCGTGACATCTGCGCAGCGCAGCGTGACAGGTCAACGGACAGGGGTCAAGTGGCCGGGCGCTTCACCAGATTGGCTGGGCCATGGCAGAATGTGCCCATGATTCGCCTGGCCGCCGTTGCTGACCTTCACGCGGGACGCGAAGCCCGCGACGAATTGGCGTCTCACTTCGCCGGCCTCTCCACCGAGGCCGACCTGCTGCTGCTGGCCGGGGATCTGACCCGCTCCGGTCTCCCTGAGGAAGCTGAGGCACTCGCGAGCGCGCTGCAGGCCGTGGAGGTGCCCGTGGTCGCCGTGCTTGGCAATGTCGACTACGACGCCGCGCAAGCTTCTGAGATCGTGGCGGTGATGCGCGACTCAGGTGTGCACATGCTTGATCGCAGCAGCGTGGTGCTGGACATAGCGGATGAGAAAGTTGCTATCGCCGGAGTCAAGGGATTTGGCGGCGGGTTCGGCGCGGCGCTGGCCGAGGTCACGGGTGAGCCCGAAATGCGCGCCTGGGTGCAGTACGCGGAGGACGAAGCCGACGCGCTGGAGGGCGTTCTCTCCTCGATGGTAGGCGATATCCGCCTGGCGCTCCTCCACTATGCGCCAATCACCGACACCATCACCGGGGAGCGGCTGGAACGCTACGCCTTCGCCGGTAATTCCATGCTGGGCGCTGCCATCGACCGTGCCGGCGCCGATCTGGTGCTGCACGGGCACATTCACCGTGGCTCACCGGCCGGACGCACCCCTGGCGGCATCCCTGTGCGCAACGTGGCCCTGCAGGTGATCCGCGAGCCCTACGCAATGTTCACAATCGAGCGCGCCGAGGAAATGCCGCAGCGGGAGCGGCGGCGGTGGCGCCGCGAACAACGCGCTGCCGCCGGCCTCCCCTGGCGGCGCAACCGGAGGCGAGGTCAGGAAACCTCTGAGAATGAAGCCGCCGTGAGCGACGTGTGACCCACCCATTCGCGCTCGTTGCCACGTTGCACGATCCCGATGCCGCAAGCCTCCCGTTCCTGGACCGGAAGGATGTCAAGGCTGCGCTCGGGTGGTACCCGGTCGTGAGCGTGGCCGCGACGGTCGTGACTGACGAGAAGGTCACGGATCGGCTGCAGGACCTGGGTGTGCAGGTGGTCGAGGGCGGCCCCACCGGAGTCGCGCGCCGTGCCGCGCTCGAAGCGATCTCTCCCGGTCTTGCCAGCAGCAACATCGACTTCGATCGGTGGCTGCACTGGCTGACAGCGTGGCCGGATGAACTGGAGGGCCTGTCTGCGCGCCTCGCGCGCGTCATTTCACGGCAAGAGGTCGCGCCGTGGTGTGTGGTGCTGGGGCGAACCGCTCGCGCCTTCGCCACGCATCCCCAGGTGCAGCGTCTGCCCGAAACAGCCACCAACCGCACGCTCTCCCTGACTGCCGGGAAGCCGCTGGACGCCGTTTCGGGCGCCGTCTGGCTCTCCCCGGAGGCACGGGAGATCGTCCTCGCGTCGTCCATTGAAGAAAGTGCCGCTACCGATCTGGAGTGGGCCGGCCTCATCCTGCGCCAGGACACCGCACGGCTCCACGGCCTCCGCTTCGAGGGGCTGGAGTGGGAAACTCCCGATTTCCACGCTGCCGCGATTGCCAGTGCCGGCGGCCTGGAGCCGTGGATTCATGAGACGTTCGACACCCCCGCGATGTGGACCTCACGGCTGCAACTCGCTGCAGCCTCGGTCTCGGCGCTGCAGCGAGTGATGGCGACGTGACGCCCTCCCTTACACCGCCGCCTGCAGGACGTCGATCGTCCGGGCGATCTCCTCTTCCGTGTTCCAGACATGCACCGCCAGCCGCACATTGCTGCTGCGCGCCGCGCAACGAATGCCCTGGGCCTGCAGCGCCGCCTCGGCGGCCGCCGCATCCCGCACGCGCAGGCTAACGATCGACCCGGAGGGATCCGGCCGGCCAAGCCCCGCCGCGAGTTGCCGCGCCAGCTCCCGCACGTCGTCCAACGCCCCGGCCGCCTGCCAATCGAGCAACAGCGCGAGCGACTGCTCAGCGCCGACCCAGGCGTGCCATGCCAGCGAAACGTCGAAGCGCCGGGCGTCCGGGGCCAGGTCTTCGTATTCTCCCCCAAAGCTCACCTGGGGAGCGGCAGCACGCCAGTTCGCCATCCAGGGCGGCAAGGTTGACCAGCGATCCCGGTGTACGCGCAGGAAGCCGACCCCGCGCGGGCAGAGCAAGTGCTTGTAGCCATGGCAGACCAGGTAGTCGATCCCATCGAGGTATGGCGTAACCGGCACGAAGGGGATACCGTGCGTGGCATCGACCAGCACCTGCGACCCGTGCCCTTGCGCCGCCTCGACGATATCGCCTAGCGCCGCGCTCTCACCGTCCTGCGAGCGCGTCAGGCTGAAAGCGACCAGGCCGGTTTCGGGCGTAATCGCCCCGGCCAGGTGCGTGTACGGCACGCGCCGCAGGCGAACGCCGCGCTCGCGCTCCGCGACAATCAAGGGGAAGCTGACCGAGGTGAACTCATCGTCCGGCAGCAGGACTTCTGTACCCGGCACGAGGCTCGCCGCCACTACCCCAACCCCAACCGACGCAGTTGGGATGAGTGCGATCTCATCCTCGCGGCTGCCGATCAGTTGCGCGAACAGGGCACGGCTGCGATCACCTGCCGGTTCCCAGTCTCTGGCCCAGGCTGCGGTACCGTCCTGCCACGTGCGCAGGGCGAGCTCCAGCGCGGCCACTGTCGGTCGGGGCGGCAGGCCGTACGTCGCGGCGTCGAGATAGATCGTGTCAGGGGCAGGGTCAAAAAATGCGCGCGCTGCGGTCAGCGGACTGACGAGACTAGCCACGGTCACGTTCCTTTCCGGTTACCGTGGCTATTCTCGCGTGTTTTCGTATGTCAGGCGACACGGACCAGGCGATCCGGCCAGCCGGTGGCGCCGTCGGGTAGCGGCGGGTTTCGCTCCATCGGCGCAACCGTGCCTTCGCCATCCGTGGCGCGCATCAACACGGTGACGTTGCTTGATGCCTGCAGCGGGTACACCCAGCGCACCCAGGTAAAGTTGGGGTTGATGGAGGGTTCCAGTTCGGCGTCGGCCCAGGTCTGTCCATCATCCGTACTGATCTCCACCCGGAGGATACCCCGGTTCCCGGCGGCCGCGACCCCTGCCACCAGCACCTCGCCGGGTTGAGCTTCGCTGCCGGAAGCAGGCGTATCGATGCGGCCCCAGATCTGGTAGTGCGCGGTGTCGCTCCAGCCCCGGGTTTCCCAGTACCCCTTGTAGTCGAGATCGACAGCCTCGATCTGTTCCAGCCACTTGACGTTCTTCATGCCGTAGATTGGCGGCACGATGATGCGCGCCGGGCCTCCGTGGTCCGCGGGAAGAGGCTCACCGTTCATGGCCGTCACCAGCATGGTGCTGGGCGACATTGCGGTCGCAAACGGGATCGAGTCGTCATAGCCATCTGCTGCGCGGAACACGAGGTCCACGGTGGCCGGGTTGATTCCGACCTCTTCCAGCAGGTCCCGCAGCGGGATCCCCGTCCACTCGGCAGTCCCGGCCAGGTCACCGTTCAGCTCGTTGGAGATGCAGGATAGCGTCGTAATGTTGCGGGTGGTCGAGCGCTTGACCAACTCATCGAGTGTATAGACGCGCGGGTTCTTGACCAGCCCGCCGATGCTCAGGGACCAGTTCGCGACGTCGACTACCGGGTCCGCAATGTTCTTGGAGACGTGGTAGAAGTCGGCGACCGGCGTGATGACCGAGGTCAACTTGCCCTCTGACTCCAGCGTATCGAAGATCGCCTCGGCGTCGGCGTTCGCATCGGCGAGGACTGGTTCGGGCGTCGCTTCCTGTGCCGCAAACCCCGGTGACCCTGCATCCGGCGCACCCTCTCGGGCCCGCGCGGCGATATTGGCTGCCGCCTGTCGCTGCGCCTCGGTGTCTCCACTGTCCGGAGCCTTGGCAAGCCTCCAGCCGAGCCACGCTACCCCAATCGCCAGCCCTGCTGCCGCAACGTTGTGCAGTGCGGAGCGGCGCGAGATCCCTGAATCGCCGGCGGGGGCCGCGGGTGCGGCCGCCTGTTCGCCAGTGAACGCAATGAAGGCAAACGCCCAGCCCAGGCAGAACAGCACCGCCTGGGTCAGCAGGACGACCGTAAACTGGCTCTGCAGGGCAAACATGCCCTCCCGTGCCAGCGGGAAGACCCCGGCGGCCAGCACGAGGAAAAGCACCGCTGCCACGCCGAGCGCGAGCGCGGATCGTGAAGGCGAGTCGTCACGCAGCCGCGACAACGTCTCGACCAACTGCCCGGCCCAGTAGCCGACCAGCACGAAGCCGACCAGGACGGCGGCGAAGAGCGTGTTCTGCGCCAGGCTGCCGAAGGTCTCGGTGGCCCAGCCAAAGACCGCGACCGGCGTGAGCCGCGCCACGGCGGCCACGACCGTTTCCGGCAACGAGGGTGCGCTAGCCGCGCCAACGGTGGCGCGCCAGAGCAGGTCCAGGAAGAGGACCACGAGCGTGGCGAGCGCGCCTGCACGGCCAAAGCCACGGGATGGTGAGGGAGATAGGCTCATGGGTGTTGGCCTCCTGCAGCCACCGCCAGTCGCGCAGAGTGGACTGCCGGCGCACATGTCTACTGCAGGATACGGAATATGCCGCCAACCTGGATCAATCGGGACACGAACATGGAGTACGCGGTTTACGCGAGCCCCGGTGCAGACACGCCGTTGCCCGGGTGGGCGGCTGGCTCCGGGAGACGCGATTCGGCGCCGATACCCGCCTGGTGAGCATGGACGGTGGCGACCAGCACCTGGTCCAGGAACTGGTTGATCTCAGCGTAGAGCCGGATGGCGCGCCGCGTCGCCAGCCCCTGCTCTTCGATCAACGCACTCACCGCCTGCACCACCGGGAAGCGGAAGTAGATGAACGCCTCCACCATCTCCGAAGCAGACAATCCGAGCTCTTCGCCACTCCTGCCATAGTGCGCCCCGATCTGCACCGCCTCGTCCAGCAGCGACGGGCGGTCGGCCGCTGCGGCCGGGGAGGCCGCAAAACGCACGGCGAGGTCCACCAACCGGCGCCCCAGGCGGCGGTGCTCCTCCTGTGAAGCCCCGCTGTAAGCGCGGAACCAGGGGCGCTCCCGCATGACGCGCAGGTAGTCATCCTCGTACCCGGAGAGCGATCGGTCGGTGATCGTCTGCCGGGAGACGCGCGGCCGCTCCTGGAGCTGCGGCCCATCCCCCACCAGGGAGCGCAAATCTGCTTCGGCGTACCGCCGGTGCCCGCCCGGCGTGCGGAAGACCGGCACCTTGCCACTGTCACTCCAGCGACGCAACGTGCTTTGATCGACGCCAAGAAACGCGCACGCCTCGTTGATCGTCAGCCAGCGTCCACCTGATGTATCCGGTACCGTGATACCGACCGTGTCAGCTTTGTGGCGCGCTGTGCGACCTCGCGGCATGAGCAACCTCCCGGCTCCTGGCAGCGCACCGTCGCGCGCCTCTGCGGTGAATCCTCCGCGACGGTACGGATGTCTTCTGCCGCAGCAATGTGGAGCCGCGCCAGTGTACATGTGGGCAATTTGCTGTCAACCGGGTTTTCGTGCAGGTTCTTGCGGACCCGCTCATCCTCTGCGCCCGCTGGATACAATGGCCAGCCTGATCAGGAACCGTGACGTATCACGGCGGAGGAGCCAGCCAGTGACCAGCACACCCGACAATGAGTTGACCTTCGCGACCGCGCGTGACCTGGCGCGGCGCATCCGGGACCGCGAGGTCTCGGCCAGCGAAGTGCTGGAGGCTCACCTGGCGCAGATCGAGCGCATCAACCCGTACGTCAACGCCATCATCACGCTCATCCCGGAGCAGGCCCGCGCGCAAGCGGCGGCGGCTGATGCCGCACTCGCGCGCGGTGATGCGGTGGGACCGCTGCATGGCCTGCCCATCGCCCACAAGGACACCACGGACACCAAAGGCATCCGCACGACATACGGCTCCCCCCTCTACCGAGACCATGTTCCCACTGCCAACGCACTGATTGTGGAACGGATTCAGCAGGCGGGCGCCATTCCCATTGGCAAGACGAACGTGCCGGAATTCGGCGCGGGTTCCCAGACCTTCAACACCGTCTTCGGGACCACGCTCAATCCCTACGACCTGACGAAGACGCCCGGTGGCTCCTCCGGCGGGGCCGCGACGGCCCTGGCTACGGGCATGATCCCCATCGCGGACGGCAGTGATCTCGGCGGCTCGCTGCGCAACCCCGGTGGCTACTGCAACATTGTGGGCTATCGCCCGTCGGCGGGGCGCATTCCAAAGGTCAGCGATACCTCCGCCTGGTTTGACATGACGGTCAACGGCCCCCTTGCCCGCACTGTGGGCGACGTCGCCCTCCTGATGAGCGTGGCGGCCGGGCCGGACTACCGCGCCCCCCTGACACTCGATGACCCGGGCTCCATCTTCACGGCGCCCCTGGAGCGCGACTTCCAGGGTGTCAAGGTGGCCTGGAGCCGCAACCTCGGGGGGCTGCCAGTCGATCCCCGCACCACGGCGGCGCTCGAGGCGCAGCGTGGCGTGTTTGGCGATCTCGGCATTGAGCTGGTTGAGGCGGAGCCAGACATGTCCGGCGCGGACGAGGTGTTCGAAACCCTGCGCGCATGGGAGTTCGAAGGCGGCCATGGGGAAGAGCTGGACAACCACCGCGACCAGCTCAAGAGCACCGTGATCTGGAACGTGGAGCGGGGGCGCGAGCTTTCGGGGGCCGATGTCAACCGCGCCTACCGCCTGCGATCGGAGCTCTTCCTGCGCGTCTACGATTTCTTCCAGGAGTACGACTTTCTGCTCCTGCCCGTCTCGCAGGTTCCCCCCTTCCCCGCCGACACCGAGTACCCGACGGAGATCGACGGCGTTCAGATGCAGACCTACATCGAATGGATGCGCACCTGCTCCCGCATCACCACCACGGCCCACCCGGCCGTCTCCGTACCAGCCGGGTTCACGCCGGAGGGGCTACCCGTTGGGCTGCAGATCGTCGGCCGCGCCCGCGACGACTTCGGGGTGCTGCAACTGGCACATGCCTTCGAGCAGGCCACCGAGTTCTGGAAGCAGCGTCCGCCCGTGCTCGACCTGGCGGCCAGGGCTTGACAGCGCGTGCGGTCGCGTTATCGTCCCTGTAGACCGTGCCCCGCTATGGCTCTTTCTCGCTGACGTTCCGGGAGGTGCCCCATGCGTCTTGCTGCGCTGCGTTCGCTCCTCGTTGCCCTGGTCTTGATGGTCGCGCTCAGCGTTCCGGCCACGCCCGGTGCGGTCGTCACCCAGGACGATGATGCCTCGTATCTGGCGGATATCATCGGCGCGCGGGACACGGAGCAACCCCTGAGTGATCCCCTTTCCGGCAGCCTGGTGCAGCAGGAGGCCTTCGCCTCGGTGGAGGCAGCGAACGTCTCGACGACGGACTTCACCGCGCGCGTCGTGTTTCAGAACCCGGAGGACGACTCGGCGCCGTGGGACTTTGGCTTCGACTTTGGCCGGAGTGGCGATGCCAGCCAGCGCGTGATGGTGGATTCCACCGGGGTTTGGCGCTACTCGCCCTACCCGGACGGCGCCAGCGACTCAGGCCCGGCATCTGCACTGGACACCGCTCCCGGCGGGATAAACACCCTCGACCTGGTCGTTGACGGTGAAACCGGCATCCTCGGCGTGAATGGTGAGTACGTCACCAGCATCTCGTTGCCGCCGGCCGTAGCCTCCGATGTCTTCGTTACGAGCGGCGTCTATGGCTCCACGACGATCGATGGCCGCGAAATCCCGTTCGAGGACTTCAGCGTCTGGGCCCTGCCGGACCCGAACGCCGTTGCGGAGGTCAGCCCGACACCATCTGGGGAAATCATCAGCCTCAACCAGACGCCGGAAGCCGAGCAGACCCCGGGGCCGGTCCAGGACGAACCACCTTCCGACGACGACCTGGCGATGTTCGCGTACCTGATCGAGGCGCAGTCTGGCATTTCGCCCGTGGCAGGGCCATTCACGGCGAACCTGAAGGAGGAAGTCGGCCCGATCGCCGTCTCCTGGGCAAATGTGGACCTGGCCGATTTTCACGCCACTGCCACCTTCACCGTGCCAGACACGGCCTCGGATGTGCCGTGGGACATTGGCTTCATGTTCCGCGTCTCGAATGACGGTACGTTGCGCGTGGCCGTGGATCAGGACAGCCGATGGTTCGCCTCGGTTGGCGAGGCCGCTCCAGCCTCGTCGGGCACCCTCACCAACCTGGACGCCACGCCCGGCGCGGAGAACACCCTCGATCTGCTGGTTTCTGGCGACCGCGCCGTACTCGGGGTCAATGGCACGTACGCGGCGTCCATTGAGCTTCCGGCAGGCGGCACGGCCGGCGATGTCGCGGCCGGAGCGGGGTTCTTCACCGATCAGCAACAGGCTGAGCGCGTGACGGCATTCCGGGACTTCATGGTGCGGCCCTTCGATCTGGCTGCGCTCGATGCCACTCCGCCACCAACCACGGCCACCATCTCGCCCGAGGCCGAGCAGCAGTTTGCCGGGTACGTGGCGAGCACCCAGAGCATCGCCCCCCTGGTCGGCCCGCTCGCCGGGACGCTGGAGGAAGGTGGCGCCGGGAGCGTCGCGCTTGCCAATGCGGGCGTCAGCCTCGCAGACTTTGGGGCGGTGGCCACGTTCGTGAACCCGGATGATCTCACGACCACCTGGGATGGGGGCATCCAGTTCCGCACGGATGCCAACGGCGCGAACCGCATTGTGCTTCGCTCCAACGGCCAGGTTCAGGTGGTGCAAGGCGATGGCTCAGTCGCGATCGCCGGAATGGCGGCCAGCTTCGACGCGGCTCCGGGCGCCGTCAACACACTGCAGGTGTTCGTGGCCGGAGACCAGGCGCTGGTCGGCGTCAACGACACGCTGGTAGCCGACATTGCCCTGGTGGTGGAGCCTGTCCTCGGCGATGTCCAGGTAGGCGCCGGGTTCTTCGGAGAGGATCAGGTTGCCGGACGGGTGACCACGTATGATGGCTTCAGCGTCTGGTCGATCGCCTGACCGGTAACGGGAGAAATCGTGCAGGACAGGGATTTCTCGGACATCCCCGAGGCCATTGCCGGGGAAATTGGGAGGCGCGCGCCTCGCCCGATACGCAGTGTCTACGCACCGATGTTGCTGGAGCACTTCTTCGTCTCGGCAGTGGTGGCGGTGCTGCTGATCCGAGCCTACCTGGAGGTGACGGGCTACCCGCAAATCGGCGGCGACGGGCTCCATATCGCCCATATGCTTTTCGGCGGCTTCATGATGATGGCCGCCATGGTCATCATGCTCACGTACCTTGGCCGCCGCGCACGTCTCATCGCCGCCGTCCTTGGGGGCGCCGGGTTCGGCACCTTCATTGATGAACTGGGCAAATTCATCACCAGCGACAACGACTACTTCTACCAGCCGACCATCGCCCTGATCTACATCATCTTCGTCCTGCTCTTCCTCGTCGGGGAGCGGATCGTGCGCCTGGCGCAGGCGACACCGACGGAACGCCTGGCGCAGGCACTCGATGTCACGACCGATGCGGTCATCGAGCAGTTTCCAGCCTCCGGGCGTGAGTTGGCGCTGAGCCTGTTCTCCGAGGCTGACCCGAAGTCGCCGCTCACCGGCGCGAACCAACGGGCGTTGCGCAAGATCGCGGCGCAGCCCGACCCGCTCCCCAACTTCGCCGAGCGAGCGGCGAACCGCGTTGGCCGGGCCTACGCCTGGCTGACCAACCAGCGCTGGTTCCTCAAATTCGTCCTGGTCATTTCGGCGGTCGGTATCTTCTTCAGCCTTGTCGGCCTGATCGTCACTGTTGCCGTCGATCCCAATCAGACCGAGGTCCAGTTGGCCACGAATGTCGTGGCGGGGCCGCTCCTCCTGGCCAATGCCATCGCAGGCGCGTTGTTGCTGATCGGCCTGCTGGCGTTTCGCCACTCGGTGATCGCCGCGTTGGGATGGTTCCGGCGCGCGGCTCTCGTATCGCTCCTCATGGTGCAGCCGATTTCGTTTTATGACGAGCAGCTCGCGGCCATTGTCGGGCTGGGATTGAACCTCGCGTTACTTTCCGCTCTGGAATACGCGATCTCACGCGAGGTTGCCGCAACCGACCCAGACCCGGCAGACATCATCGCCGTCACAGCGCAATGAATTGATTCTGGATTGACAGCCGTCCTGTCAAGCGCATGACAGGCAGGACATGCCCTCACTGCTTGAATGGTTATCGACGGAATCGAATCAAGCAGTAAGGACAATTCAGTGATTTCAACGATGATCGAACGAGATTTCCTGGTCGCCATCGAGCGCCAGCAACAGTCGCTGGCCGCCAACGGGGCAGGTCATGCGCGCGTGCGGAGCGCCCAGCGCCGCTCCGGACATTGGCTCTCGGTGCTCTTCGCCGGGTGGTGGCCAACGCAAACCGCGTGAGTCGCAGGGCGGCCGGGAAGAGCTGGTTGCTACGGCTCTTCCAGGCTGTCGCGCAGGATATCCATGTGCTCGAGCGCCAGGCCAGTCCCGACTGCCACGCAGGAGAGCGGATCGTCAGCCACGTAGCACGGCACGCCCGTGACCTCCATCAGGAGGTCAGGCAGATGCCGCAGCATCGCGCCGCCACCGGTCAGGATCATTCCCTTGTCGATGATGTCGGAGGAAAGCTCCGGCGGCGTCTCTTCGAGGACCGCTCGCACCGCACCGATGATGGCTTCCAGCGGCTCGGTGATCGCGTCGGTCACCTCGTTGGCGTGAATCTGGATGGTGCGCGGCAGGCCAGCGACTTCGTCGCGGCCTCGCACCTCCATGCGGATATCCTCGTCCACCGGCATGGCGGAGCCGATGGCAATCTTCACCTCTTCCGCTGTCCGTTCCCCTACCCGCAGGTTGTACTTGCGCTTGATGTAGTTGGCGATCGCCTCATCGAAGCGATTGCCACCGACGCGCAGCGAGCGCGCCACCACGATCCCGTTCAGTGAGATGACCGCGACTTCCGTGGTGCCCCCGCCAATGTCGATGATCATGTTACCGGAGGGATCAGCCACGGGTACGCGCGCGCCGATGGCGGCGGCAAGTGGCTCCGAGATCAGGAACGCCTTGCGCGCTCCGGCCGCGAGGGCCGCATCGCGCACCGCGCGCCGCTCCACGCCGGTCACCCCGGCGGGCACGCAGATCATGACCTCTGGCCGCACCAGAGAGAAACGGCCACAGCTCTTGTTGATGAAGTAGCGGAGCATTTCCTGCGTCACCACGTAGTCCGCAATGACGCCATCTCGCATCGGCCGCACGACCTCGATCGTTTCCCGCGGCTCACGCCCCAGCATGTTGCGGGCTTCCAGGCCGACGGCCTTGACCTTGCCGTCCTTGGCGGAGATAGCAACAACCGATGGTTCGTTAATCACTATCCCACGGCCACGGAGGAAGACGAGGACGTTGGCCGTCCCGAGATCAATACCAATCTGTTTGGGCACGAATATGAGCTCCGGCGTTGCGACTGATAACCCGGGCTTCACAGCAACGCGCGACACCTGCCCGGCGGTCCATACTGGGCGCGATAGTAGCATAGGCACTCTGAGCCTCTGCGCGTTTTTTGGGGAGTTGACCGGGTGCCATCACAGCAGCGTCAGGAAAGTAGCAAATCCCCGGAGCGGCACCCCCCGGCCCAGGGTCGATCACGGTCTGACCAGCAACACCAGCGCCCACCACAGGAACCACGCCGCAAACGTGGCGACCAGCGCTCCAGCGCGTGGGGGGACGGTCTCGACCGCGCCTGGTGCACCAGCGCGCTCACCCTTCTGCCCGAGTCCTTCCCGGTGGCATCCGTTGCGGGTGCAGCCACCATCGCCCCAACCGTGGTCGATCGCCGTGAACAGATGATCCTGCTCTGCAACCACTCACACAGCGGCGAGCACACCTGGCCAGCCGTGAGCACCCTCATTCAGGGCGGTGATACACCACGTGAAACAGACGATGCTGAAGAAATGAGCTGACGGTCCGGGGAGGGAAGGGGAAACCGGACCGTCAGTCGGGGGTGTCAGTACGGCTAAATTGGGAACCGTGCTGACAGCGTTATGGTATGCCAATGTGGCACAACATGCAAGGTTACGTCGTGTCGTGGGTCAATTCTGAACGCGGCATCGCTTGATTGTCTGCTCGGGGACTCCGTGAGTTCAACTGCCGGTCACCGTATCCAGCCACAACCGCATTTCGTCGCAGTGCCCCTCCAGGTCTCGGGTTCGGAGCAGCAGCCACTCCCGCGCGTGGGCATCATGCGGCAGCCGGGCTGCCGCCAGCCCCAGGGAGTGCGTGGCCTTCGCAAACTCGTCCAGCGTCGCGTTCCAGGATTGCTGAAGCCGGATTTCGACATTCGCGGCGTTGAAGCGGTCAACGTCGTAGGTCTTCTCCGGCAGGTCCGGGTTCTCCGCCAGGAGCCGCAGTCTACGGGCGCCCTCCTGTTCCCAGCCACAGGCATGGGCCGCGATCTGCCGGGGAGACCACGTGCCGGCCGCCCCTGGCTTCTCGCGCAGTTCGACCGGGATCTGGTCCAGCAACGTGCGGAACTCGCGTGAGGCATGCGCCCAGCGAGCGAGCGTCCCGGGCGCAGTCAACGCCGCCTCGTTGCGTGTCGTTTGCCACGGTCGCCGGGCCTGCGTGGCAATCAGCGGCTCCGGCATGATCAGGTCCGGCGGCGGTGTCGCGGCCATGCCCATGACGACCGCCCGGCAGGCAATGGCGTCAGCCGCGGCGCGGTGACCGCCCGGCTGCCCGTTGAACGCGCGGACGGCGTGCTCCAGCTTCACGAAGCTGAACCACCGCTTGCGCGGGTCCCAGTTTCCGGCAAACCCGGCGTAGCGCTTCATTGCGCACTCCCAGTCCGCCTCGGCCTCGGGGAGGGCGTAGCGTTGGCACGATTGATTCACCATCTGGCGGTCAAACGTCACGTTGTAGACGAGGATGCGCCGGTCCTTCAGGATCGGGTGCAACTGATCGAAAAGCTCATCCCAGCGTGGGGCATCGCGAACATCCGCGTCGGTGATGCCATGGATGGCAATGACTTCGCGCGGGATGGTGCGCTCCGGCCGCACCAGGGATTCGAAGAGCACCTCGCCGTCCGCCCCAACCACGCCGATATCGACGATCTCGGCGCGTGGCCCAAACCCGGTTGTCTCCGTATCGAGGTACACCACACGCGGATCGCGCGCCGCTTCGACCGCCCACGCAATCGATTTGGCGCGCGCCTCATCCCAGCGCTGACGGCCCTCGGCGTCAATGGTTGCAGCTTCCGGTTCGGGGAGTTCCCACCGGTACGACTTGGCGCGCTGGATCCTGCTCCGGCTCCGGCCCAAGACCCCAGACCTTTCCAGTCCACTGACACGCGGGGATGGTCAGCGAAAGTACAAACGTGACTCGATGCTAGCATGACGGGTCGAACCTTCTGCCGTCACACACGAGGAACATGGTGCAAAGCGACGACCTGACCATTTCTCCCGCCCAGGAAACGTTCATCCGGCGCATGCCCAAGGCCGAGATTCACGTCCACCTGGAAGGGTCCGTGCGGCCAGAGACGCTCCTGGTGCTCGCCGAGCGTAACGGCCAGACTCCGCCTGCGCCAGACGTGGCCGGGATGCGGGAATTCTTCCAGTTCCGGGATTTTCCGCACTTCATTGAGGCCTACATTGCCGTCTGCACCTGCCTGCGCACCCCGGCCGACTTCGCCACCATCGTGCGCGAGGTTGGCGAGGATGCCGCCGCGCAGAACATTCGCTACCTGGAGTTGCACTTCAATCCGGAAACGAATGTGCGCAAGCGCGGGCTCGACTTCCATGAAATGCTCGCGGGCATGAACCAGGGCCGCGCCGAGGCGAAGGAACGATGGGGTGTCGAGATGCGCTGGATCGCGGACGGCGTGCGCGATAGCGAAACCTCTCCCTACTCCGTGACCCGCACCGTGGATTGGATTACGGCCCTGTCCGAGGAGGACGGCGTGGTGGCGCTCGGCCTGGGTGGCGACGAAGTCGGTTACCCGCCAGCGCCGTTTGCCGCCGATTTCGCCCGCGCCAGGGAGGGCGGACTGCGCACCGTGGCCCACGCCGGTGAGACCACCGGCGCCGAGACGGTGCGCGACTCGCTGGATCTGCTGGCTGCCGAGCGCATCGGCCACGGTGTGCGCGCCTGGGATGATCCCGAGCTCGTCCAGCGCCTGGTGGACCTGGGCATACCCCTCGAAGTGTGCCCAACCAGCAACCTTTGCACGCGGGTGGTGCCCAGTTACGCGGAGCACCCGTTCCCGGCGCTGGATGCGGCCGGAGTGCTGGTCACCATCAATTCAGACGACCCGCCCTTCTTCGGCACCACCCTGACGGACGAGTTCCTGGTGATGGCCCGCCACTGGGGTTACGACGCCGACGGCGTTCAGCGCATCGCACTCAACGGACTGGAAGCTTCCTTCCTGCCGGAGGACGACAAATCCCGGCTGCGCGACGAGTTCCTGGCGGAATTCGCCGCGCTCCGGGCTGAACTGGGGTTGCCTCCTGCCAGTGAAATGGCTCAGCGGGCGGGTGCGGCGGCGGTCAGCAGTTCCAGGTAGGCCTCGCCCGTTTCGGCGCCGGTGATGGCGCGCACCACCGTCTCATCGAGCTCCCCGGCGTACTTCGCCAGGCCAGCCTGGATTTCCGCCGGGGTATTGCCCGTCACGGCGGTGCCCTCGGCGGGGGTACCCATCCGCTCGAAGTTGGCGGCGTAGGCCGGGTACGACCCGTACCTGCCCGCTTCACCCAGGAAGACGGCCTCGGCGGCGGGGCCGAGTGCGGTCCGCACGTAGCCATAGATCGAAGGGTCGAGGCGCCCTGCCTGCTCCGCCGCTTCGACGACGATTCGTGCCGACGGTTCCACGTAGGCGGGTGTCAGCCAGTTCAGGAGCACGCCGTGGGCGTGGCTCCCGGCCAGGGCGCACATGCGTGGGCCGAGCGCCCCGATGATCACCTCGGCCGTGAGTTTCTCCTGGAGCAGAATGGCGCCGTCGCCAGTTCGCTTCAGCGCATCCTGCTGGCCGCCGGAGCCGATACCGAGTGACAGGCGATCCTGCGGCAGATTCAGCTCCACCACGCGCCGCGCGATGACCTCGGCTGGCTGGCGGTCCAGCGGGATGACCCCCACGCCCAGGCGAATGGTGGAGGTCGCGCTGGCGGCTGCCTGCAATTTTGCCAGGCCATCGCCACCGGGCGTGTCGTTCACCCAGAACGTGCGGTAGCCGCCTGCTTCCGCCGCTGACGCGAGTAACATCACGATTTCGGCAGGCAGCGCCCCTGCCACGCCAAATCCACGCGCGCCCAGGCGAGGCGGGCCGGTCTCCGTCATTGAATCACCCCCAGACTGAGCGTCAGGCCTTTCCAAACAGGTGGTCGATCGAAAATGCACCGGGCCCGGTCATGGCCAGCGCCAGCGCACAGAGCCCGAGCAGCGCCGAGAACTCGTAGCCCCCCTGGCTCGCGAGGCCCTGCTTGCCGTGTACCTTGTAGCTGGCCACCGCCATGTTCGCCGCGGCAGCTAGGCCGGCAGGCCCGGTCGCTGCGCCAAGCGCCAGCGCCAGCCCGCCGCCGAACTCGGCCAGGCCGGATGCGAGCGCCGCGATTTCCGGCTCCGGGACATCCATGGAGCGGAGTGCGTTCGCGAATGCCTCTTTGCCACCTTTCTTGACCGTCTCCGGAAAGTCTGGCCCCAGGATTGAGGTCGCCGCCGCCGAAACCTCCTTGTCGGGGCCGCCGAACAGCTTCGGGTAGCCGTGTACCATCAGGATGCCGCCAGCGCCCAACCTCAACACCAACAAGCCAAGATCACGCGTTCCCATGCGAGTACCCCTGTCATGCGAATCACAACCGGAGCACTCTCGCACATCCAGTGCCGACCTGTCGTGGGTGCGCGTACCAGCAGCGAACTCGGGAACTTCGCGGCTTTGCTAGCGTGTTCCCGCCGGTTCCGTCGCGAGCGACCACCCCTCGTGCTGCGCCACCATTCGGGCCATGTCGGTGATGACGCGGCGGCGATCATGCGTTTCCGGGAGGAAGGTCGTGACCATGAGTTCGTCGGCCTGCGTGCGCTCCGCCAGGTCGTTTACATGCTGATAGACCGATTCGGCATCCCCGATGAAGGCGCGCATCGGCATAGCGTCGATCATCTGGCGCTCCAACGGCCTGAACTCGTACGCCTTAGCCTCTTCGAGCGTGGGATACGTGCCAAGTTGACCGCTCCGCAGGCGTAGCAGAAGCAGGTCATTCAACTTCGCCAGGTCACGGGCATGGGCCTCGTCGTCGCCAATGGCAACTGAAACGGTCAGGATGGCATACGGCTGGGGAAAACGATCCGACGGCTGGAACCGGTTGCGGTAGTCGAGCATGGCCGGCACCGCACCCTGCAGGTTGATATGGGCCGCATAGGCGTACCCAAGGCCCGTTTCCGCCGCCAGCCGGGCGCTGAAGTCGCTGGAGCCGAGCAGCCAGATCGGTGGCAGCTTGACTGCCGTGGGGACCGGGCGCACGTTGCGAAACGGGTGGTCAAACGGGAACGTGCCGTCGTCGAACGCCATCAACTCGGCGAGTTGCTGCGGGTAATCATCCGCCGTCAGGGCCTCACGCGAGCGCCGCATCGCAAAGGCGGTGATGGTATCGGTGCCGGGCGCACGCCCCAGGCCAAGGTCGATCCGGCCCGGGTGCATCGCCTCAAGCAGGCGGAAGTTCTCGGCAATCTTGAGCGCCGCGTGATTGGGCAGCATTACCCCGCCCGCACCGACCCGAATGCGCTCGGTGCGGCTGGCGATGTGCTCGATCATGATCTCCGGCGACCCGCTGGCCAGGCCGGGCGTGTTGTGATGCTCCGCGTACCAGACGCGGTGGTAACCAAGCCGATCTGCCAACTCCGCCAGTTCCACCGAGAGCGCGATGGCTGCTCCCGGAGTCGTGCCGGTGGCAATGGGCGTCAGGTCGAGGAGCGAAAGGGGCCGGGACACGGAGTTCAACCTTTCCAGGTGTCGATGAGGTCACGTGCTTGCGTTTGCCTTGGTTGGCAGGACCGGTATGGCATCACGGTCGCGCGTGCGCTTGAACAAGCCCACCGTGCGGTCCCACCCCAGCACCCAGAGCACCGCCAGGACGCCGCAAAGGACGTTGAAGAAGAGCAGGAGCGCAGACTGCGCCAGCGAATAGGCCGTGATCACCTCCGGAGTGGCGAACCCACGCAGCGCCACAAGGTCGAAGACCTGCGTGGTGCCGAAGCCGCCGGGCGTGACTTGCACGGAACGGGCGAGCCCGTGCGCCACGTTGACCCGCACCAGGGTTTCCAGGCTGACCGGAATGGCAAACGCCATCAACAAGGTCGCCGTCATTGCCCAGCGTAACGCGAAGGCAAGAACCGTGGGCAGCGCCACCAGCAACGCGTAGCGCCCAGGTTGGCGCACGATGGCCCCGGCGTAGAGCAATTGCTGGCCAAGCGCCCGCACCCAGGTTCGCCCCTGCCGCGCCAGCAGCACCACCAGCCCCGCCACGCCAACGACGATGGCAGCGGCCAGAAGCGGTTGTTCCTGCGCAAAGCGCAGGGCGCGGTCTGTCCAACCTGCTTCCCCGCCTGCTTCCACTGAGGCCGCGCCAAACGCGAGCACGATCACGGTGCCAGTGATCCACGAGGCGGCACCCTGCACACCGCGAGAAGCCACCATGGTGGTCAAGGGAAGGTCGGGCAGCACCGCACGGTACAGCCCGAGCACCGGAATGCCGCCAAACTTCGGCGGGATGATGGTCAGGATGCCCACTCCGCCCTGGACTATCCCGAACACCTGCCGGAACGTGATCTGGCGGTCCGGGAATGCGGCGCGCAACGTCGTCATCCAGGCAAACGCATCGAGCGCCACGCAGGCCAGCTTGAGCGCCATGGCAATGAAAAGGAAGCGCAGCGGCACTGCCATCATGGTGCCCCACACGTCGCCCAGCCAGATGCGGGGATCGGCGCCCTGGCGGCGCAGGTATTCGGCGGCAATGACAAGGAGGCCGAGCAGGAGCACGCCTCCCCCGAGCCAGAGGAAGCGCCGCTTCTCCTCAGTCAGATGGTATTCCGGTCCGGCCTCTGCGGGCGAGGTCAATCACATTCTCCAGGCTGCCGGCGAGGGGCACGGCCTGCCCCTCGCTGCGTCGTTCGTTGCTGCGTTCATGATGGCACGCTACCGAGGCGTGGACCGTCCTGGCACGTCCCACTCACGCTAGAAGAGGACCGGAATCTGGCGGAAGCCACGCAGGAAGTTGTTGCTCCACATGATCTCGTCGGCGGGGACAGCCAGCCGCAACTGCGGGTAGCGGCGGAACAGCGTTTCGAAGGCGATCTGACCCTCGATGCGGGCCAGCGGCGCGCCAAGGCACACATGGACACCCCGGCCAAACGCCACGTGGCGGTTGGCATCGGCGCGGGTAATGTCAAAAACATCCGGATTCGCGAAGCGCTCGGGGTCGTGGTTCGCCGCGCCCAGGCTCACCGAGACCTGGCTGCCGCGCGGAATCAGCTCACCCTCGAGCTCGATGTTTTCGGTCGCGAAGCGGCGGCCGACGAAATCGACCGGTCCCCAGTAGCGCAAGGTCTCCTCAACCAGGTTCTTGCTCAGGGACAGGTCGTCCCGCAGCAGCTTTTCCTGCTCCGGATGAGAGAGGACCGCGACCACGCCGCTCCCCACGAGGTTGACTGTGGTGACATGCCCGGCCAGGTACATCAGGAATACGGTAGACAGCATCTCCTCTTCGGAGAGGATGTCGCCGTCCTCTGAGACCACGACCATACGGCTGATCATGTCGTCGCCAGGGTGCTGCCGCTTACGCTCGAAGAGATCCTGGAGATAGACCGTGAAGTCTCGCAGGCCCTGCCGAACCCGCTCATTCATGGCCTCGTCACGGCCCCGATCAACGCGCAGCAGGTTCTCTGTCCAGCCCCCGATCTTCTCCCGGTCTTCCTGCGGAATCCCCAACATGTTGGAGATCACGGTGACGGGGAACGGGTACGCGAAACTGCGGATCAGTTCCATTTGGCGCTCACCGGGCGCTTCGCCCCTGGCCGCCGCCTCCGCCTCGGCGCGGTCCAGCAACGTGTCGGCCACCTGCTGAATGACTGGCCGCATCGTCTCCATGCCGCGCCCGGTGAAGCTCGGCTGCACCAACTTGCGGATGCGCGTGTGGTCTGGCGGGTCGATGGAGAGCAGGCTGCGCGCGAGCGGGCGGAACTCGTCGGGCGTTTCGGCCTCGGCGGCGGCGCGCTTCTCAGGCGTCATCAACGACTTCGGATCAACCACGTAATCATCGTTCAGAAGCGTCGAAACCACGTCATCGTAATGGGTGACGAAGAACGACTCGCGGTTGAAGAACTCCTCGCGCGGGTTGCGCGTCTTCTTGTCCTCGGCAGTCTTGTTCGCGTCCGGATCGCCAGCGGCGAACCGCACAACGGAAATCCGCTCCTTGTTGCGCAGGGCGTTGTAGGTGTCGTACGCCGTCGCCATGAACTGCGGGTCGCTGATATCGAGGAGCGTAACGTCACGTCCGGCCATTGCTTCTTCTGGCGTCAGGGGCGCATCGCCCGCTTCGGCCGCCAGGGTATGCGGATCGTTCTCGGCTGAAGTCATGCGCATTGCTGGTTCTCCTGCCATTTCTCTGTTCAGGTTGGGCAACGCGAGGATACCTGGAGTCGTTCCCCGGAGGCCGCCAGGATGGCGGAGAACTCGGCGGGGTCGTCGTCCCAACACGGCATATCGTCGGCTGAGGCTGGTGGCTGACCCGCCACCCCAGCTCCCAGATCGCGGAAGACACGCTCCAGCAGCCCCAGGCTCCGCTGCAACTCCCCCAGTTCATCGCGGGAACAGGTGGCAAGTTGCTCCGCCAGGGCGCCAGTCAGCCGTTGGTCAACGTTGTGCCCAATCCGCGCACCTTCGGCCGTCAGCGCCAGTCGCTGCCGCCGCCGGTCATCGGGGTCGGGCTCTCGCCGCACCAGGTGGCGCCGTTCCAGGCGATCCAGGATGCCGGTAACGACCGCAGGCGTGACGCGCCAGAGGCGCGCCAGGTCACCTGGCGACGTCGCCCCTTCCTGGACGCCACGCAACGCCGCAAACTGTCGCAGGCTGATGCCTTCGCAGTCGCCCGCCTCCTGCACGCGCCCGGCAACCCACTGCCGCAACGGCGGCAGCAAGGCCAGTACCTGCCGTGCGCAAGCTTGCGGATCAGGACGCTCCGGGAAACTCATGTGCTCCTCGTACCGGCCAACGACCTGGCCCCGCGGCGACTGCTCAGTCGCGGAATGTACTTTACCACGCAAAACATTTACGTAGCAAACCATTCCTCGGCGCCAACTTCGGCTTGGCCCGAGGGCCGGGATGTACCGCGAGCGGTGAGGCGATGGCGGGACGCATCGAACCCCGACGCTGAGTCGACACGACCCGGGGAATGATCCTGGTTGACGTGATGCGTGTCTGGCTACCCACGTGGCTGGCATCGGTATGCCAGCGCCGCGCGGCGTATCACGAACTCACACTACAGAACGACGCTTCCGCTCATACGGTAACATCCGTACTGGTTTCAGATTCGCCACACACATCACCGCACGCTACACAGGTCACAGCATGAGTGACGCCCCGGCCGCCAGCATCCAGAGCGTCGACCCCGAAGTCGATCTCATCAACCTCATCATCCAGACTGGGGCTGCCCCGGTTGCGGAGCCGGAAACCCCGCAACTCATCGGCTTCCCTGCGCCATTGACCTCCTTTGTCGGCCGTGCGCAGGAAATCGACACCCTGACGCAGTTGCTGGAACGGCCGGCGGTGCGGGAAGTGACCCTCACCGGCCCTGGCGGCATCGGCAAGACCCGGCTCGCACTGCAGGTAGCCGAGCGAGTCGTGTCCGCATTCCCGGGCGGGGCTTTCTTCGTGCCGCTCGCCACCCTCCAGTCGGCGGGGGATGTGGCCCTGGCTATTCTGCGGGTGATGGGGTACCCGGATGCCGACCCGGAGCCGCCTGCGCAACGGCTGGCGACGGCCATTGGCATGCGCAGTATGCTCATCGTGCTGGATAACTTCGAGCAACTGGCTCGTGAGGCCCAGCAGTCGCACCTGGCCGAACTGCTGCAGGCGTGCCCAGGCCTCAAACTTCTGGTCACCAGCCGGGTTCACCTCCGGCTCTCCGGCGAACATGTCCTGCCGGTGCCTCCGCTCGGCATGCCGGCAACGGCCACCGGGAATGACATCACGTCTGGAATCGTCTCCGACGCGGTCCTGCTCTTTGTGTCCCGGTTGCAGGCCGTACAGCCGGCATTCGCCCTGACGCCCGACAATGCCCCGCTCATCGCGGCGATTTGCCAGCGCGTCGATGGTCTCCCCCTGGCGATTGAATTGGCGGCCGCGCGTGGAGCGGTGCTCTCGCTGCCCGAGCTGCATGACCGCCTACAGCGCCGCCTGCCGCTGCTCGGTGGCGGCAGCCGCGATCAGCCCGAGCGTTTGCGCACCATGCACTCGGCCATTGCCTGGAGCTACGACCTGCTTGAACCAGCCTCCCGGGCCCTTCTCTGCCGCCTCGCGGTCTTCGCTGGCGGCATCTCCGTTGCCGCCGCCGAGGCGACCGCCCCCGAAGCGGACCCGGGGGCGACGCTCGACGCCCTGGGCGACCTGGTCATCAACAGCTTGCTCCAGCGCAACGACGCTGCCGATGGCTCCCGCCTGGTCATGTTGGAAACCGTGCGCGAGTTTGCCCAGGAACGGCTCGATCAGTCGGGTGACGCAACAGCGGCGCGCCAGGCGCACGCCGCGTATTTCGGCCGATTCATGGAAGAGATGGATCCGCTGCTTTGGTCATCTGCCAGCAGCGCCCTCCTGACCTGGGTTGCCCTGGAGCACGACAATTTGCGCGCCGCGCTGGAGTGGTCACTGACGCATGACCCGGCGCTGGCGCTGGGCCTCGCACAGCGCACTGGCGCGTTCTGGCAGAAGCGCACGCTCTGGAACGAGGGCCGCGACTGGCTGACGCGGGTGCTGGCGGCGACCCCGGCGACGCCTTCGACCGACCGCGCCATCGCCCTCTGGCGGCTCGGCGCACTGGCCGCAGACCAGGGCGACTTCGCGGAGGGCACGGCGCGCATGACCGAGGCTTTGGAGATGGCCCGTGCGCTGGGTGACGCTGCGACCACCGCCCGGGTGCTGCGAGGCCTGGGAATCGTCGCCAGCAACCAGAGCGACTTCCCCCGTGCCAATGACCTGTTCACCCAGGCACTCGACCACTTCCAGGCCACGCACGACGATGCAGGCATCGCCCGCGTCCTCAACGATCTCGGGCTCGTGGCCGAGCGCCAGGGCGATCATGCGCGGGCAATCGCGCTGCAGGAGGAATCACTGCCCCTCGCGCGCCGCGTGGGCGACGACTGGCAGGTCTGCATCGTGCTCGGCAACCTGGGGGGCGCGCATTACGACGCGGGCAACTTCGAACGCGGCGCGGCGCTCAGCCGTGAGGCATTGCACCTCTCCCGCGAACTCAGTGACACCTTCGGGGTCGCGGTGAACCTCTACAATCTGGGTCAGATCCACATCGAGCTGGGCAAGCCCGCCGAAGCGGTCGCCTGCTACACAGAAAGCCTCGCGATCATCGAGAGCATTGGTGAGCACCACCTGCTTTCCCGTGCACTGGACCGGCTTGGCTTCGCTTTGCATGTACTCGGTGATTCCCGGTCGGGGGCCCGGCTGCACGGCGCGGCGTTAGCGCTGCGGGACGCGATCGGCGACACGCTCTTTTTCGAAGAGGACAGCAACCTCACCACGCGCTACGCCCAGGTCCAGACGGCCCTGGGCGACGATGCCTTCCAGGCCGAGGTCGCGGTCGGGCGCACCCTGCCATCGGCTGACGCCGTAACGGAGGCGCGGCGGCTGGCGGCTGAAGCGCTCGATGCCTACCTGGCCTCCCCAGCCCAGGCACTTGCGGGCCTCACGCGACGCGAAGCGGATGTGCTGCGCCTGATGGCGGACGGCCAGACCGACCAGGAAATCGCGGACACACTCTTCATCAGCAAGCGCACGGCCTCCAGCCACGTTGCCGCCGTCATCGGCAAGCTCGGTGTGGAATCCCGCACGGCCGCTGTTGCCCTGGCCATCCGGGCGGGTGTCGCATAGGGCGGAAGCGCGACCTCCCCCTGTACTTTCGCGTGAAACAGGTTGATGGCCCGGGCCAACGACCGGTTGCGTGCGCGTCCCGGTCGCCGCGGCAACGCGGCTATCATGCTGCGAGATCAGTCGCGCACAGGGAATCTCCGGAGGGTGACAGACATCGTGACGCCAGAAGAAACGTTGGCAGAACTGGGCATCGTGCTGCCGGAACCGAAGCCGTTTCACCCGGCCGCGGCGCTGGGCGTGATCACCGGCAACCTCCTCTACCTTTCCGGATCGACGCCTCCCCCGGTCGACGGTGTGCCGTGGGACGGGCGCGTCGGCGAAAAGTACAGCGTGGACGAGGGGTATGAGGCGGCACGACTCTGTGCGATCCAGCAGCTTGGGGCAGCCAAGGTGATCCTGGGCGACCTCAGCCGCGTGCAGCGCGTGGTCAAGATCCTCGGCATGGTCAACTGCGCGCCCGGCTTTCGCGACACTCCAGCCGTCATTCACGGATTCTCGGAGTTCATGTACGAGGTCTTTGGCGAGCGCGGCGTGCACGCGCGGTCGGCCGTGGGCCTGCAGGCGCTGCCCGGCAACGTCCCGGTCGAAGTCGAGACGATTTTCGAGATTTCGTAGCTCTCAGGCGCAAGATCACCGTAGTTGCCACGCCAACCGCGCCCAAACATGAAACCAGAAGTCCCGGTTTCGCGTTTTCGGGTGGTGGAAAACGCGTGGGCGAGAAGTGTGCCCGTAATAATGGGCGGGAGCGGTTCGAGCCGCCAGGAGGAAAGACATAGATGGATGAACGACGGTTCGATCTCCTCGCCAAAGCGCTGACGGAGGCATCGTCGCGCCGTGAAGCCCTCAAGGTCACGGTGGTTGGCGCCGCAGCCGGGCTTCTCGGCATCACCCTGGCCGAGGACGAATCCGAGGCACAAAACGGGAATCGGCGGAATCGGGATCGACGCAACAATCGGCGCAATCGCCGGCGTCGGAATTTCTGTCATTGCCCAGACAACAATGAAAAGAACTGCAAGACCAGGAAAGTCCGCAGAAACAAGGCGAAGCGTCTGAAGAAGCGGAACCCCAATAGCTACTCCGGGCGTTGCCGCGACCGTTGCCTGAGCAACAATACTGAGTGCAACACGCAACGACCGGGTGAATGCTGCTCGGGTCTTTGCTGCACGGACTATACGAGTGGCACCGGCGGCATCTGCCCCACCGACGGCGGCAATTGTTGCGGACGCTCGGATCGCGGTGGCTACTGCCCGTCTCAGGCGCCAAACTGTTGCGGCCTGCGCGCATGTTGCCCGCTTGATTCAGAGTGCTGTTTTACCGTCGGTGAACTTGGCGGCTGGTGTTGTCCGAGCGGCACGACCTGTGGCTTCAACAGCGGTACCTGCCTCATGGCCCAGGGAGCGGAGGTCGGCTCGGAAAGCGTCAAAGAGACGACTGTGGAGCGCATTCGCAAGAACTAGGGTCCTTTACGAAAACAGGAAACGAGGGAACCTGGGGTGGCCAAGTGGCCACCCCAGGTCCGTGCGGGGACCTGTCTCTGCATTCGGCCTGCCAACCCTACGCCTTCGGGAAACCCAGGCCCAGCCGCCGCAGCGATAGCCAGCGGCCCTGCCCGATGATGAGGTGGTCGAGCAAGTCGATATCGAGCATTTCACCAGCGCGCACCAGTTCAACAGTCAGGGAAACATCCGCCGCCGAAGGGGTCGGGTCGCCCGACGGATGGTTGTGGACCGCGACGATGGCGGTGGCGTTTTGCCGCACGGCATCCCGGTAGACCTCGCCCACACGCACCTGCGCCTGGTTGACGCTCCCCTGGTAGACCGTACGCGCTCCCAGGATGCGATGCTTGGTGTCCAGCAGCACCACCCGCAGTTGCTCCTGCTCCAGCGCGGCCATCTCGATCTGCAACAGGTTTGCGACGTCATCGGGCGAAGTCACCTGCGCCCGATCCTCGGGTGAAAGCGCCGCCAGGCGACGGCCCAGTTCCAGCGCGGCCTTCAGGCGCACCGCCTTGGCATCGCCCAGCCCGCGTATCGCCGCCAGTTCGCTGACTTCCAGCCGAAACAGGCCCCGGAGTCCGCCGTGCTCCGCCAGCAGCCTCTGCGAGAGATCCGTGACAGTCTCGCCAACGATGCCGGTATTCAGGATGATGGCAAGCAAGTCGCCGTCGCTGAGCGCAGCCGGACCTCGCAACTTGAGGCGCTCGCGGGGGCGCTCATCCGGCGCCATCTCGCGCAGCATCAGCCGATAGCCCGGTTTGGCGCTCTCGCTCACCCGCGTGTGTCCTCAGGTGATCAATCAGCCGTTCGTCGCCCGATTCTATCGGATGAAGCCGCGCCGCACTTGCGCGGGCGGCTGCTGGCCGGTTACGCTGTCCCTAATGTGCTAACCGCGTTTTGCCTGTGTACACCTGGTGTCTCCCATGCAGCACACACCGCCACACTATCCCCTGGAACGTTGGCCGCTTCGCGGCGGGCTACCGTGCCTCGATCTGGCCAACACCGAGGCGTATCGCGGCACCGGGCATGAAGCAGACCTGCTCCAGACGTACGACATGCTGGTGGCCTGGTCCATGGCCGCTGGGGCGCTCCAGCCCTCCGAGGCAGGTCCACTGCTGCACGCAGCGTCGGGTGCGCCACAGGCTGCGGCGGCGATCCTCGCGCAGGTGAGGGAACTCCGCGCGGCGATTCACGTTGTGATGCAGTCGGTGGCGCATCGAACCGAGCCGCCGGTGGCAACGCTGGCCACGCTGAATGCCTTCCTGGCTGAATGCCAGGCGCATCGCCAGATCGTGCGGAGTAACGGGGGCTACGAGGCCCGCTTCCGCCCCGAGGACGACATGGCCCTACCGATCTGGCGGCTTACCGACTCTGCCGCGCGCCTGCTCCTCTCCTCTGAACGCGAACGTGTGCGGGAGTGCCCCGGCCACGAGTGTGGCTGGCTCTTCCTCGACACGACCAGGAATCACAGCCGCCGCTGGTGCGACAGCGCCGACTGCGGCAACAAGGCCCGCGTGCGGGCCTACGCCCAGCGCAAGCGCGAGGCTGCGCGCGCCTGATGACCACGCGAATCACGACACACGCGGCCTGCGCCACAGGCCGGTGCAAGCGTGGGCCGCGCATCCGTGCACCGGGGTACGGACGCTGCGCCTGAAGACACCAGCAAGTGAAAGGGACTGTGAGCAATCTACGCAGCCGCGCTGCGTGGAAGGGTGTCGTGTTTCATGAATTTCGACCCGGATTCGCGAAGAGGCGGCCTGGCCGCCGGAGGAACTGCATTCGTGCGAAGAGCAATCGTCACCGCTGCCGCCATTGCCGTGGGCCTGAGTGGTTGGGTTGGTGGGGCACTGGCCCAGGATGATCGCGTTGATTCCGCGTTCAGTACCGAGATCATGAGCACACTCGGCTACCCGGAACTCACGGTCGCCGTAGGACCTGACGGCGTCGATGCGCCCGAGAGCGTGGAGGCGGGCCTGCATCTGGTGACCCTCTCTTCCCCCGAGCCCTATGTTGCCTACTTGGATATCGTGGAGACGCCTGAGGGGCTGAGTGAGGACGAACTCGTCTTCCAGGCGCTGGAGGCTGGCCGCAACGACATGCCCCAGGAGGGCTGGACCTACCTGGGCGGCACGAACACGGACGACCCCGGTGGGTCGGTGTCGTTCATCATCGACCTCGAACCGGGCGACTATCACCTGGCCGCTTCGTACTATGAGCCCAACGCGGACAGCGAGGCCATGAGCGTCGTCCCGTTCACCGTCACCGAAGCTGACACGACGGCGGATGCCGTGGCGGAACCACCGGCCACCGTGAACCTGGAGGAGACTGACGACCTCCAGTACATCGTGACGCCGGAAACGCTGGAGAGCGGGCCGCAGCTCTGGAAGATCGAAAACACCGGTACCGAGATGGCCCACCACGTGGTCATGATGCGCGTGCCGGACGGCGCCACCGCGCCGGAGATCATCACCGAGTTCAACGGCATGATGGCGGGCACGCCGCCAGCGGGCGACTCCATCTTCGCGCAGGGAATCTGGGTCGGGTACGCGGCCCTGCAGTCCGGCGGTGCCACCACCTGGAGCGAATTCAACCTGAAGCCGGCCACCTACGCGGTGATCTGCTTCATCATGGACCACGAGACGGGCCGCCCGCACGCGGCTGACGGGATGGTGACCGTCTTCACTGTCGAGTAGCCAATCCCACGGTCAAAGACCCACAGGCCCCGGCATGCCGGGGCCTGTTGTCGTCTTCTCGCGACGCGGCACCAGACCAATTTGCAGGTCTCCGTCCCCAACTTCTCATGATAGAATGCTCACACTGCAATCACATTTGCACGAGAGCGGTCAACGCTGACCGGGCCCACCTGGGGACCCTGCCGCGGCTGGCGACGTGCGCAAGAAAAAGGGGGATTCGTTGCTCGCGAAGGTCAACGGCGCCGAGATCTTCTTCGATATCGAAGGGGCGGGGCTGGTCCCCGACGGCGAGGTGATGAAGCAGCGTGACGTGTGTTTCGTGCTGCACGGCGGGCCCTGCATGGACCACACCTACTTCAAGCCCTGGCTCTCACCCCTCGCGGAAGACATGCAGCTCATTTATGTGGATCACCGCGGCACCGGCCGTTCTGACCACAATGTCGACTACACCACCTGCACCATCGAGCAGATGGCCGACGACATCGAGGCGCTTCGCCAACTCCTCGGCCTCGGTAGGGTCCACGTCATGGGCAGCTCGTTCGGCGGCATGTGGGCCCAAACCTACGCTCTCCGGCACCCCGAGTCGGTCGACAAACTGCTCCTCATCACCACCTCACCCAGCTACGGCTTCTACGAACTCGCCAAGGCCGCCGCCGCGCAGAAGGGCACGCCAGAGCAGATTGCCGCGGTACCAGAGTTGTTCGAGGGCCGTGTCTCCACCGACGAGCAACTCGGGCCCTGGTGGCGGACCATGAACCCGCTCTACTACCACGCGTGGGATGACAAGTACGCCTCTGGCATGGAACGGGGCAAGCCGAATGCGTCGCTGATGTCTCACATGTGGAAAGATGTCATGCCTTCGTTCGATGTGCGTGACCGGCTCGGCGACATCTCTGCGCCGACCCTGGTTATGGGTGGCCGCCATGACTGGGTGACGCCCTATCCGGAATCGGAACTCATTGCGGCCAGCATTCCCAACAGCGAACTGGTGATTTTCGAAGAGAGCGGTCACCTGCCCTTCGTTGAGGAGCAGGATCGCTTCACGTCGATTGTGCGGACGTTTCTCGGCTACGGCGCCTGAGTCCTGATCGGTCACGCTGCGGAAAGGGGGAGCATCGCGCAGGAGATTCGCGTACGTTCCCGGAGTTCGCGATTTCGCGGGAGGACACCATGTCTCGCTCGTTCGATGAGACCGCTTTTCTGTTGAAGGCCCGAAGCGTCATGATCAACCGCCGCCGCCTGGTGCAGGGCGGTGCGGCTGCCGCTGGCACCATCATCATTGGCGGCCGTGAAGCGTCGGCTGCTCAGCGCCGGGCGTTGGCGCTGGCGCCGGCACGGCAGGATGTGAAGCCGGGTGGCAAGATTCGTCTGGCAACTTCCACCGACCCGGTGGGCCTCGACCCCATGATCTCCTCCGCCTACTCCACCGCGCTCATCACCGAGCACGTCTACGGCTCCCTGATGCAGTACGACAAGGAGTTGAACGAAGTCCTCCCAGATCTCGCGGAATCGGTCGAGATTTCCGAAGACAAGCTGCTCTACACCTTCAAGCTGCGCGACGGCGTGAAGTGGCACGACGGCCAGCCCTTCACGGCGGAGGATGTCAAGTTCTCCATGGAGCGGCAGAAGAACCCGGATACCGGCTCGCCCAATGCGTACATGTACTCCGAGGTGGCTGAGGTCAATGTCATTGACCCACTCACCGTCGAGGTGCACTTCAACAAGGTGCAAGGGCCGTTCCTCGCCTTCATGGCCTCGCCGTGGGCCAGCATGGTGCCCAAGCACGTCGTTGAGGAGCAGGGCGACCTGCAGACCGTCATGGTCGGCACCGGGCCGTTCAAGTTCGTCTCCTACGAGCCGGCCAAGGCGCTCAACCTGGTCAAGAACCCGGATTACTACGTGCCGGGCCAACCGGTTGTCGATGAGCTCGAAATCGTCTTCATCTCGGACAACACCTCGCGCCTCAACGCCGTGCTGACCAAGCAGGTGGACCTCGTGCAGGACCTGGCCAAGAAGGACTACATGCAGCTCAGCGCCATGCCGGGCGTCGAGGCGATTGCCCTCGAAAACGGGAGCTGCAACTGGGCCTACATCGGTATGAACTGCACCAAGCCGCCATTCGATAACCCGCTGGTGCGGCAGGCCGTTGCCTTCGCCAAGAACCGCCAGGCCATCGCCGACAACGTCATGTTCGGGTTGGCGACGCCGCTCACGGGTGGCATTCTGCCCCCGTGGAGCTGGGCCTACTCCGAAGGGCTGGAGCTGTACCCGGCCACGCCGGACGTGGAGAAGGCCAAGGCCTTGCTGGCGGAGGCAGGCTTCCCGGATGGCTTCGAGACCACGATCAAGGTTTCCCCGGCCTACAGCGAACTGGCGGGCGAAGCAGCCGTCGATCAGGAAGCCCTGAAGGCGGTCGGCATCAACGCCCAGATCGTCAACCTGGAGTGGGGCACCTTCATCAACGACGTCTTCGGCAACAACGACTTTGATATGCAGGTCTGCGGCTGGGGTGGTCCATTCATCGACCCGGACGAGTTCCTGTACCCCGAGTTCCACAGCAACCAGGGCTTCAACCCCCAGCTTTTTGCCGACCCCGAGGTCGACAAGCTGCTGGAAGAGGGGCGCACCACGTTCGAGCGCGAGGGGCGCAAGGAGGTCTACCGCAAGGCGCAGGAGCAGATCTTTACGCTGGCATCGGTCGCCGCTGGCACCAACAACAAGCTCATCCAGGCGCAGCAGGATTACGTGGAGGGGTTCACTCCGCTCCCGACGGGTCTCATGCGCTGGGTGCGTGAGGCCTGGCTGAACAAGTAGGGCGCGTCACACGCACGCAGATGCCGGCCCGGCGGGGAGAATTCCCCGCCGGGCCACAGCGAGGTTCCCCTGATGCTGCGGTACATCCAGACGCGGCTGCTGGCGATGATCCCGGTCCTCATCGGGATGTCGGTCCTGGTCTTCGTGGTGATGCGCCTGATCCCGGGCGATGTCGCGGTCGTGTTCCTCGGCACCAAACCGACTCCTGAGGCCATCGCGGCGTTCCGCGAGAAAGTCGGTCTGGACCAGCCGATGTACCTGCAGTATTTCGACTGGATCAGCCGCCTCGTGCGCGGGGACCTCGGCATCTCGCTGACCACCGGGACCGATATCCGCACGGAGCTACTGAACCGGTTGCCGGTCACGGCGGAACTGACCTTCCTGGCCATCGTCTTCGCCGTGGTCATCTCGGTGCCCTTGGGCGTCATCGCGGCGCTGAACCACAACAAGGCGATCGACCTGGGGCTGACCAGCCTGGGCATGATCGGCCTCTCGCTGCCCAACTTCTGGCTGGGCACGCTGCTGGCCTTCTTCTTCGCCATCAAGGTGCAGTGGTTCCCTCCCGGAGGCTTTATTCCGTTCACGGATGATCCCGTCGGCAACTTGAAGTCGATGGCCCTGCCCGCACTCTCGCTCGGGCTGGTGTCCGCCTCCATCATCATGCGCATGACCCGCTCTTCGATGCTGGAGGTCGTCCGCCAGGATTACGTGCGCACCGCGCGCGCCAAGGGGCTGGGTACGTCCGCCGTCACACGCACCCATATGCTCAAGAACGCCCTCATCCCGGTCATCACGGTGGCCGGCATGGAGGTGGGCTACATCTTTGGTGGCGCCTTCCTCATCGAGGCGGTCTTCTACCTGCCGGGCATTGCCACCTACGCACTGCTGGCCGTCAATCAGCGAGACTACCCGGTGCTGCAAACGGTCGTGCTGCTGGTGACCTTCGTCTTCATGTTGATCAACCTGGTCGTCGATATCCTGTACACCTTTCTCGATCCTCGGCTTCGGGTGAACTGAACATGAGTCAGACGCTTACCGCCTCAGCACGCGCAACGGAAGCCGTGCTTCCGACGACTCGCAAACGCCGCCTGCCCCGCGTGCTGCAAAACAAGATGGCCGTCGCGGGCGGACTGATTGTGCTGGTGCTGGTGCTGGCGGCCATCTTCGCCCCGGCGCTAGCGCCGCACTCTCCGTATCAACAGTTCACCACCGACCAGCTCGTGGGCCCGAACGCCACCTACCCCCTCGGCACCGACGAACTGGGGCGCGATGTCTTCAGCCGCCTGCTCTTCGGGGCGCGTATCTCCATCCAGGTCGCTGCCATCTCGGTCAGCATCAGCCTGCTCATCGGCGGGGTGTTGGGCTTGCTCGCTGCGTACAAGGGTGGCGCTTGGGACATGGTGATCATGCGCTTCGCTGATATCATCTTTGCCTTCCCCTCGATCCTGTTGGCAATCGCAGTGCTGGCCGTGCTCGGCCCGTCGCTGGCGAACGTCATGGTGGCAATCGGCATTATCTTCATCCCGATCTTCATCCGGGTGACGCGCGCGGCCAGCCTGGTCATCATGCAGGAGCAATACATCGAGGCCAGCAAGTCGAGCGGCGCAGGCACAGCGCGCATCATGTTTCGCCATATGCTGCCGAACGCGATGGCCCCACTGCTGATCCAGATTACGCTCGCCGTCTCGTACGCCATCCTCATCGAGGCCAGCCTGTCGTTCCTCGGGTTGGGGGCGCAACCGCCTGAGCCAAGCTGGGGCTCGATGCTGAGTACGGGCCGCGGGTTCATGATGTTCGCGCCGTGGACCGCCTTCGCACCAGGGATGGCGATCTTCCTGGCGGTGCTCGGATTCAACATCCTGGGCGACGGTTTGCGCGACGTTCTCGACCCCCGCATGCGCAGATAACAATGGTATAGACATTTTATGGCATGAACCCGTTGACTTTTCCCCGGCCATGTCTCACCGTGCGTAGCGGACAGATGTCCACCCCGGGGGCAATCTGTGCTCCCGTGGCGCACGGACCAGCGTGGCGGGGAACACAACGTGATCAATCTGTTGCAGCGTTCTCTGGATCGGCGGCGCGTACTTGGCGGTAGCCTGGCGGCCGGTGCGGCCCTCGCGCTCCCGCAGTTCCGCAATCTGGGCTATGCGCAGGATGCCGAACTGCCAACTGATACGTCGGACATGGACGCGCTGATCGCGGGCGCGCAGGCCGAGAACAAGATCGTCTCCTACGGCATGCCCCGCGAGTGGGCGAACCTGGGCGAGATCTGGGACACCTTCCTGGCCAAGTACGAGATCGAGACCTGGGAAGACACGGACATGGGCTCCGCGACCGAAATCGCGAAGTTCCTGGCCGAGAAGGAGAACCCGGTCGCGGATATCGGCGACATTGGCATCCTCTTCGCGCCGTCCGCGGTGCAGTTCGGCGTGCTGGCGCCCTTCAAGAACGACACCTGGGATGAGATCCCCGACTGGGCCAAGCACCCGGATGGCCTCTGGGCGACCCAGTACTACGGCACGCTCTCCTTCTGGGTGAACACCGATCTCGTCGATCCCGTGCCGACCACGTGGCAGGACCTGCTGAAGCCGGAGTACAAGGGCCTCGTTACCATCGACGACCCTCGTACGGCGGCCCAGGGCAACTTCGCGGTCATCGGCGCGGCCTTCGCCAACGGTGGCAACGAGAAGGACGTGCAGCCGGGCCTGGACTTCTTCAAGCAGTTGAACGATTCCGGCAACCTCAACCCGACCGGCCTGGATATCGCCAAGGTCCAGAAGGGCGAGGTGGCGCTGGGCATCGGCTGGGACTACCTCGGCCTCGGTTGGCGCGACCAGCTTGAGGGCCAGGTCACACTTGATGTCATCATCCCGTCGGATGGCACGACAGTCGGCCCCTACGTCTCGATCATCAACAAGTGGGCGCCGCACCCGAACGCCGCCCGCCTGATGCGCAACTTCATCCTGTCTCCCGAGGGTCAGGTGCTGTACGCCAAGGGCTACGCCACGCCGATCCTGCCTTCGGTCGAAATTCCGGAGGAGATCCAGGCGAAGCGCCCGCCGGCGGAGGCCTATGCGGTGGCGACGCCAATTGAGGACTGGCCGGCCGCCGTGGCCGCCTTCCAGTACATCGCCGACAACTGGGGGAACGACGTTCTCGGCCAGTAGGCGCGAGAACCAGCCTCAGTCCGCGCCGCTACGCCAGGTTGCTCTGGCGTAGCGGACGTGGAATTCGCGTTTTCCGGGAGTGCGTCTATGGCCCACGCCGAGGACCTTCTCGCCAATCCCACCGCTCGCCCGGTCGCCGGTGAGCCTGCGCGCGTAGAGAACTGGCGCACCACGCCCTGGGCAGCCCGCATTGGCGGCTTCCCGTGGCCGGTGGTGCCCTTTCTCATCTTCTGCCTGATCCTGGAAATCATCCCCATGACGATCCTCATCCGGGACAGTCTGCGGGAGATGGGCGTTGGCGCGTACACGCTGAGCAACTACGGAGCCGTCACGGAATCGCTTTACTGGCACTCCCTGCGCAACAGCATCCTGCTCTCCGGCGGCACCGCCATCCTGGGCGCGATCTGGGGTGGCCTGGTCGCTGCGGCCATCGTGCAGAGCAGCGGGCGGGCGCAGCGCTGGTTGATGGGCCTGATCGCGACGACCTCGAACTTCTCGGGCATCCCGCTGGCGCTGGCGTTTATCGCGGTGTTGGGTGCCAGTGGCATGATCACCCTGATCATCCGCAATCTCTTCGGCTTCCGCCTCTACCCCCAGCACTTCAGCCTCTATTCCTGGACAGGGCTCACCCTGGTCTACCTCTACTTCCAGATCCCGCTGATGGTGCTGCTCTTCGCGCCGTCCCTGGCCCGGCTCAAGCCCCAGTGGCAGGAGGCGGCCTCCATGCTTGGTGCGTCCTCCTGGACCTACTGGCGGCGGGTCGGACTCCCGGTGCTGGCCGCGCCTTTCACCGCTGCCCTGGCGCTGCTCTTCGCGAACGCTCTTGGCGCGTACGCCACAGCCTGGGGGCTTTCGGGCGGCAAGTTGAGCCTGTTCACGATCCAGATTGCCTTCGAGGTCAACGGTGATGTCAGCTTCGATCCGGGCAAGGCGTCCGCCATGTCGCTCATCCTGGCGGCCATCATGGCGCTCAGCATCGTCGCCGCGCAATTGCTGATGCGGAGGACTCAACGATGGCTATCGTGATGACCGCGGAGGAAACCGCGCTCGAAGCGCCGGGCCGCTTCCGCCGCGTCCCGCTCGGGCCATTGCTGCTACGCGTGGCGCTGGTCGGTGCGCTCTTGTACCTCACGCTTCCCTTGCTGGCCACACTCCTCTTCTCTCTGGCAACGGTGTGGAGCAAGACGATCCTGCCCGAGGGATACACCCTTGACTGGTACAAGTCGGCCATCGGGGACGACCGTTTCCTGCCGACCGCGACGCACACGCTGCAGGCGACCGCGAGCGCAGCGATCATCAGCCCGCTCCTGGTCGTGCCCGCACTGCTGGCGGTCCACCTGCGGGCGCCAAAATGGAAGCCAGCCCTGGAGTTTCTCAGCATCATTCCCTGGGCGCTCCCCGGCGTGGTACTGGCGTTGGCGATGATCCGGGCGTATGTCAGCCCGTACAATGCCAATCGCACAGTTCTGTTGATCCTGACCTATGTCCTGATCTCGTTGCCCTTCATGTTCCGCTCGATCGATGCGTCCCTGACGTCCATCGATGCTCGTACGCTCTCCGAGGCGGCGCAGATGCTGGGCGCCGGCTGGTTCGATATCGGCCGCCGCGTACTGCTGCCGGGCATCATGCCGGGTCTCATGAGCGGCATCCTGCTCATCGCGGCGCTGGGCGCGGGCGAGTACGCGCTGGCCTCGCTGCTGGCCGGCTCGGGCTGGAAAACGTTCCCCATCTACCAGGCCCAGGCGCAGGCCGTCGATGGCCGGGTAGCCAGTGCGCTCGCCATCATCGGGTTGCTCTACGTCATGGCGGTCTCGCTGTCGCTCCTGTACATCGCCGGACGGCGGCGGGGCGGCGCCGGACCAGGCATGCCCGTCGCGAACAAGTAGCGCCGGATCGGCTTGCAGGAAGGACTTCACGCACGATGGGAGCAACGCTCCAGGTACGCAGCCTGACCAAAACCTTCGGCGACGCCATTGCGGTCGATGATGTCAGCCTGGACATCGCGGCGGGGGCGTTTGTCTCCCTGCTGGGGCCTTCTGGCTGCGGCAAGACCACAACCCTGCGGGTGATCGCCGGGCTGGAGCGAGCCGACAGCGGCCGCATCCTGATCGATGGCCGCGACATCAGCCACGTGCCACCGCAACGCCGCAAGATCGGGATGGTCTTCCAGCAGTACGCGTTGTTCCCGAACCTGACTGCGTCCGAAAACGTGGCCTTCGCCCTGCGCGTGGCGCGTGAACCGAACGCCGCCGTGGCCGCACGGGTGCGCGAGCTGCTGGAATTGGTCCACCTGGAGGAGGCCGCGAACCGCTACCCGCACCAACTCTCCGGTGGCATGCAGCAGCGCGTCGCGCTCGCTCGCGCGCTGGCGGTCGAGCCGCCCCTGCTCCTGCTTGATGAGCCGCTCTCTGCCCTCGACGCGGCCATCCGGGACGAACTGCGCGCGGAGTTGCGCCGCCTGCAACGCCAGCTCAATTTGACCGTGGTGTACGTCACGCACGACCAGGCGGAGGCGATGGCGCTGTCCGACCAGATCGTGGTGATGGAGAAGGGACGGGTGAGCCAGATCGGGACCCCGCAGGATCTCTACGACCGCCCGGCCACCCGCTTTACTGCCGGCTTCGTTGGCTCCAGCAATCGCCGCGTCACGGCGCTGATGCGACAGAATGGACACGCGTCGATCACCTGGGGGAACGCGCACCTGCCAGTACACGCGCCGGCAGACACGCCAGCGGGTGTGCCCGTGCTCGCCATGTGGCGGCCCGAGGCCGCGCTGCTCGTCGATCCGCTGGACCCCGACCCAGGCACGCTTCGCGGCGAAATCGAACTGGTGACCTTCCTGGGTCCAGTCACCCGCCTCGATGTGCGGGTAGACGGTGACAACGAACCCGTGCTGGTTGATGTCGTCTCCGACGCCGCGCGAGATCTGGCGATGGGGCAACCGGTCAACATTGCGGTGCCCCCTGGGGCCATCCGCCTCTACGCCTGACCCTTCCGTGCCTCCCCGCGACACGTCCTGGATGTGCAGAATGGGTGCTGCAATCAGGGCAGGGTCGATGGAGGAAGGAGTCAGGGATGGATCGCCTCAAGGGCAAGGTCTGTGTGATCACCGGAGCGGCCTACGGAATCGGCCGCGCGACCGCCGTGCGCTTCGCGCAGGAGGGTGCGCGCCTCGTGCTGACGGACATCCAGGAGAAGCCGCTGCGCGCCCTGGCCGATGAGCTCCTGAACGAGGGCGCGGACGTCGCGACCGTCGTTGGCGATGTCTCTGTTGAAGCAGATGCGAAGCGCATGATCCAGGAAGCGGTCGATACGTACGGCACGCTCGATGTGCTGGTCGCCAACGCCGGCATCATTCCGCTCGGCGACGTACTGGAATCGACGGCCGAGGACTGGGACCGGGTCATGGCCGTTGATGGGCGCGGCATGTGGCTGACCTGCAAGTACGCCATCGCGGCGATGCAGGACCACGGCGGCGCCATCGTCTGTCTCTCCTCCATCTCTGGCCTGGCCGGCCAGAAGCGGCAATCCACCTACGGCCCGGCCAAGTACGTAGCCTCTGGCATCACCAAGCACCTGGCAATCGAGTGGGCCGACAAGGGGATTCGCGTCAATGCCGTTGCGCCGGGCACCATTCGCACCGAGCGTGTGAAGCAGTTGCCGGATGAGCCGGGTGGCCAGGAGTACCTGACGGCGATCGAGCAGATGCACCCGATGGCGCGCATCGGCGAGCCGGAGGAAGTCGCCGCCGCCATCCTGTTCCTCGCCTCAGACGACGCCTCGTTCATCACCGGCGCAGTTCTGCCGGTCGATGGCGGATATATAGCGCAATAACGTAGCAAGTAGGGCACTTTGGCCCGATTTGAGACGGCGAACGAGACGCAGTCCATTCCGACCGGCGTACCAACGACGGTGACGGCGGAATGTCCGACCGCTGGGAGCAACGAGCAAGTCTTCGGAGTTGGGGAGGCTTCGAGTTCTCGATCGTTGCGCCAACGATGTTCGTCACCGCATCACAGGTTGGGAGCAACGGGGAGGAATGGGAGGCGACATTCCTGAATGCTGCGGCGTCCAATAACGCCACGGTCTCCGTTGTCTGCGCCTACTTCAAGACCAGGTAGCCGGGATCGATGCGCCAGGAGCGGGCCGCGCGGCCCGCCCCTGGGCGCCGTCCTACTTCGCTGCTGAGGTCTTGACGAATGCATTGATCCCGGGGTCACTCAGCCGAGCATAGACTCCCGGCCTCCCTTCGATCGCGCAGCCGAATCCCCAGCTAACGACGCCGACCTGCGTGTTGCTGTACACGGGCGCTTCGATGTGCTTCTTTTTCCGCTTCTTGCCCTTGCGCTTCTTCCCCTTGACCACAATCGGCGTGGTGCCGGTCTGCACGCGCCCGAGGAGTGGGCCGCCGCTATCACCCTGGCAGGAATCGCGGCCCGGCGAGGATGCGCACATCATCGTCGTGCCGTCGTAGTCTCCCGGATAATCGGCCTCGCAGCTTGCTTCACTATTCACCGCGAGCTGCGTCATTCGTAGCTGCGTTGAGATCTTGATCTTGTTAACCGAGGTCGTCCCCCAACCCGCCACAACGACACCCTGCCCGGTGCCCTGAAACTGGTCTGAGCCTGAGCCTACGAGCGCAATGGGTGAAACAGACGTGACGGCCCGGTTGAGCTTCAACACGGCGACGTCATTCTGGAACGTTTCGGCGTCGTAATCCGGGTGCCGGAAAACCGACGTCACGTGGTAGCGGTTGCCCTTCTTCGTCTTGTTGATATTCGCCTTGCCAATGTACAGCGTGAAAGCTGCCGCGCCACGCACGTTGCCGTTAGCGTCCGTCACACAGTGGGCAGCCGTCAGCACCGAGTCAGTGTCGATGAGCGTGCCGCCGCACAGGTTGTTGCCGGCCAGGACGAAGGCCATGAATGGGAAGTCCCTCGTCTGCGCCGTGGATCCTCCAATGATCTCCGCCTGGACCGGCATGTCATTCCTCGCCGGTTTGGCCGAAACATCACGGGCTGTCGCCCCCTCCAGCAACAGGCTGAGCACCAGCACCAACGCCATGAGCCCGGCGCACCGCTGCCACCAGGTTGTCCGCACGGGCGCATTCCCCGACTGTGTCTCCACTATTCATGCTCCATTTCGGTACTCATTAGCCCCGTTACAGGCAGCATTGCACCGTCGCGGCGGGAACAATACCCGTTCCCGCCGCACCGCATCCGCGAATATTACGTCATGTTGAGGCTGGTGGTTTGCTCCCGACCGCAAGTGGTATTTCGCCGCTATCAGATGGTTGCAGCGCCGCGACATATTCGCGCAACGCGCGCTCGTACCCATGCAGGTTTACCGGCGCGCTGTCCTCGATCACGATGGAGAGGGCGGTCGCCAGTGCCTCATCCGGCCGCCCTGCACTGCCCAGCGCCAGTGCCAGAAACGCCCGGATGGCCGCGTTCCGCGGGAACCGCGTGCGCCCTTCTTGCAGGACGCGCACCGCCTCCTCGAACTGCCCGACATTGCGCAGCGTGCTGCCGTACTGCACGTAGAAACGTGGCACGTCGTCGCCGGCCAGGCCGAGTTCCCACGCCCGTCGGTACGGCGGCAATGCCTCGGTTTCACGGTCCTGAAAATCGTACGTGCCGCCCAGAACGAAGTGTGCGCGAGGATTGACCGGAAAGCGCGCCACCAGCGCCTGGGCTACTTGCAGAGCGTCCCCATACCGCCCGTCCCGGTTCAGCTTCCGGATGCACTCGTCGGCCAGGGAAATCTCGTGATCGGCATCCAACGGCGGGGCGATTTCCTCCAGGCATTCCGGCGGCAATGCGGGAACTCCCTGCAGGGTAGTCTTGCTGACCAGGAGGACCAGCAGAAGGCGGCCGCCGTCCTGCCAGAATCCGCTCGCATCAGCGAAGACGCGCTGGCCCGTCGTCCATTCAGGTCCCATGCCCGCGACAAATCGGTCACCATTGGAGATCAGCAGCACTGCCGGTGGCGAATCTGCACTGGCGAGGTCGGTGAGACAGTCATGGACGGCGTCCCAGTTGTGACCAAAATAGTCGGGGAACTTCAGCGCCGCGGCCAGTGCCTGGAAGAACCCTTCCCGGCTACGGGAAACCGCGCCGTCGATGGTCCAGACACGAAGGGCGCCACGACAGGCCCGGATACGATCGGCGGTGGCCTCGTCGACGCGGTAGACCCCGGCTGGACAGGACTGCGCGGCCAACCAGCCTAACCCGCTGCCGCGACGCGATAGATGTAGCCGCTCAGGTCATCGGAGACGATGAGACTCCCGTCCGGCGCCTGCGTGACGCCAGCAGGACGCCCCCAGCGCTCCCCGGCGGCATCCTGCCAACCCGTCACGAAGTCCGTGGCTGCGACCGGTTGCCCGTCCGCGAAGTCAATGTGCAGCAGCTTTGGCGCGGCGGGTGGCTGCCTGTTCCAGGAACCGTGCTGCGCCACGATGAGGTCGCCGCTCAGGTCCGCCGGCACACCGTCGCCATCCAGGAACGTCATGCCGAGCGGCGCGGAGTGCGGCTGAATGCCGACCGTGGGCGGCGTGATGTTGCTGCAATCCGCGCCCGCCTCCTGCGGCGTCGCATCTGGCGGCAGGCAGTCTGGCCAGCCGTAGTTGGCGCCCTCCTGGACAATCGTCACCAGGTCTGGCGGAATCTCGTTGCCCTGGTTGTCCCGCTCGTTGACCGTGGCCCAGAGCAGGTCGGTGCCGGGCTGGAACGCGAGATCGACGGGGTTGCGCAGCCCGGTGGCCAGGATTTCCGGGTTGCCACCCTGCGGCGTCATGCGCGAGACCGTGGCCCGGATGGGGTCTTCCTCGACACAGATATTGCAGGACGAGCCAACGGCCAGGTACAGCATGCCGTCTGGCCCGAAGCGAACGGTGCGCGTGCTGTGCCCACCGGTAGGCAGGCCAGTGACGATGGCCTCGGCTGCCCCGGCTGGCCCCGCCGGGTCGTAGGCATAGCGGGTGATTTGCTCCGGCTCGCTGACGTACAGATACTCCTGGTCCCCGTCCCTGAAGAGAGCCACGTTTCCTGGCTGCTCCAGACCGCTGATCAGCAACTCGCCGTCACCCAGCAAGCCGTCCGCATACGGGAAACGCACCACCTGTCCCGCTTCGGAGTCGGCGACCAGCAGGTTCCCAGCGTCGTCAAAGGCCATGAAGCGGGGGCGCTGCAGGCCGGCCGCAATCACGGAGACCTCGTAGCCCTCCGGCGCTTGCAGCGTGAGCCCGGTCACCCCCAGGCCGCCCGGGTCAGCAACCTCTGCCGCGACCAGCGCCGGGTTCGCGGTCTGGGCGTCGTCAACGAGGAGCTGCGTGCCACTCTGCGCGGTCCCGGATTCCGGGATGAGTGGCGCCAGGGCCAGCAGCGCGGCCATCGCGGCCATCATCAAGCGCCGGTGCGCTCGGTGCGTTATCACGTGCATGGGGCGTCATCCTTCGCGCGAAATCCGGGGCACGGCCTACGCCCGGTCGTATCTTGCCCATCTTGCAGGGAATGTGCCGTCGCAGATGCCGCCACGCATCGCTCACCCCGCCAGCGCCGCTTCGACCTCGCTCAGAAAGCCATCCAGCACGGCCAGGTAGCGCTGTGGCTCCTCCGCGTGCGGCATGTGGGAGCTCGCCTCGAAGATTTCCCAGCGCGAGCCGGCAATGCCGTCGTGCACGGTGCCGGCGATGAGCGGCGTCGCCTCATCGAACCGGCCAGAGGTCACCAGCGCCGGCACACGAATCTCTCCGAGGCGGTCGATGATGTCCCACTCCTTGAGCGTGCCGATGACGTGGAATTCGCTTGGCCCGTTCATGGTGTGATAGACCTCGGGGTTGGCCCCGATCGAGGCGAAGGAGCGCGTGACATAGTCCGGGTTCGGCACGACGCGGCAAACATGCCGGTCGTAGAAGACCTGCATCGCAGCCACGTACTCCGGGTCGTCAAACGTGGCCGCTGCCTCGTGCTTCAGCAAGGCGGCCTGCACATCTGGCGGCAGGTCCTCCCGCAGGCGATTCGCTTCCTGCACCCACTGGATCATGCTGGCGGGAGAGCTGGCCACGACCAGGCTTTCCATGTCGGCCGGTTGCGTGAGCGCGTACTCCATGGCCAGCATGCCGCCCCACGATTGCCCCAGCACATGTACGTGATCGAGCCCCAGGGCCGCTCGCACCACGTTCACTTCCTCGACGTAGAGGTCGACCGTCCACATGTCGGGTCGTGATTCCGGGATGGCAGAGCGGCTGCAACCGAGCTGGTCGTAGAAGATCACGCGGCGGCCCAGGTGGGCCATGGCAGCCAGCGACTCCAGGTAATCGTGGGCTGCACCCGGCCCGCCATGCAGGCAAAGCAGCGGCAGCTTGCCGGGCGCTTCGCCATCGCCGTAGATCCGGTACCACGTCTCGTACCCCTTGAAGGGGATTTTGCCTTCCGTTGACACACCTGCCAGTTCGGTCACGTCACACTCCGGGGGATGGTTTACCCGGCCACACGAGCCGGGAAATGGCTGGTACTGAACGCCGGAGATGATCGCACGGCTGAGCCTCAGGTTGAGCGGTGCGCTGAATACGGGATACCATCGAGAACAGAAACGACGGCTGGCAGCCCCAGGAGAAGAGGACGCAACGTGAAGACTCTCGTACTCCTGCGCCACGGCAAGGCGCAGGCTGATTCCCCCGAAGGTGACCGCGCCCGCGAACTGAACAAGCGGGGCCGCCGCCAGGCAGCGGCGATGGGCAGCTACATCGGGCGCGAGCTCGGCATCCCGGACGCCATCATCACCTCCGACGCCCGCCGCGCCGAAATCACCGCCGAAATCGCGGCGGAAGCGATGGGCTACGTTGGCGACCTGACGCTGGTGCCGCAAATCTACGACGCGAATGTCAACACGCTGCTCGCCGTGGTGCGCAGCATTCTGGACAACGTCGATTTCGCGCTCGTGGTTGGGCACAACCCCGGCTTCGAGGAGGTTGCCGCCGCGCTATCGGGCATCGATGAGGACGACGTGCTGTTGCCGACGGCGGCCTACGCCCACATCACGTTTGATACCGACTCGTGGGACGACGCCCGCAAGGGCACGGGGCACTTCGTTGGGACCATGTCGCCCAAGGAACTCCCCGAGGAAGAGGAAACGTAGACTCGCGCGGAACCGGGGAATCGCGATTTAGGCCAGTAGCGCCATAGCGTTGCAGTGACTGCCAAACTGCGCCTGGTGCAACCGCCGGTACAGGCCGTCTTTCGCCAGCAGTTCAGCGTGCGTGCCCTGCTCCGCGATGCCTGTCTCGTCGATCACCACGATCCGATCCGCGTGCTGGACCGTCGCGAGCCGGTGCGCGATCACCAGCGTGGTGCGCCCCTTCGAGAGCTCCGTCAGCGCCTGCTGGATGGCGCGCTCCGTCTCGGAGTCAAGCGCCGAGGTCGCCTCGTCCAGGATCAGAATCGGCGGGTTCTTGATGAACATGCGAGCGATGGCCAGCCGCTGCTTCTGCCCACCAGAGAGCTTGACCCCACGCTCGCCAATGAGCGTATCAAGGCCGTCAGGCATGTTCGCGATCACCAGGTCCAGCCGCGCCCGCCGCGCCGCCTCCATGATGTCCGCCTCCGTTGCGTCCAGCCGCCCGTACGCAATGTTCTCGCGGATGGTGCCGGCGAAGAGGAAGACATCCTGCTGGACGATACCGATCTCGCGCCGCAGCGACGCCAGCGTCATCTCGCGGGTGTCGATGCCGTCGATCAGGATGCGCCCGGAATCCGGCTCGTAGAAACGCGGCAGGAGGGAGGTGATCGTCGTCTTGCCCGCGCCCGAGGGACCCACAAACGCCACCGTCTCGCCGGCGCGAATCTCCAGGTCCACCTGCTCCAGGACCGACTTGTGCGGGCCGTACCCGAACGAAACATCCTCGTAGCGGATGTCGCCCCGCAGGCCTGACACCGCCACGGCGGTTGGCATGTCGATGACGTCAGGCTCGGTTTCCAGCAACTCGGTGTAGCGCTTGAACCCGGCGATCCCTTTCGGATAGATCTCGAGAATGGCGTTGATCTTCTCGACGGGCCGGAAGAAGACCCCAACCAGGAGCAGGAAGCTGACGAATCCTCCCTCGCTCAGTTGATCGTGCAGCACCAGGTAGGACCCGGCGATCATGACGACCAACTGCGTCAGCCGCATGCTGACGTAGCTGAGCGACATCCCGGTGGCCATCAGCCGGTAGGCCTCCAGCTTGGTCTCGCGGTAGCGGGCATTGTCCCCGGCGAAGAGTTCGCGCTCGTGGTCCTCGTTGGCGAACGCCTGCACCACCCGCATGCCGCCGACGTTTTCTTCGATGCGGGCGTTGAACTCCCCCACCCGGCTGAAGAGCGCACGCCAGGTGCGCGTCATGCGCCCGCCGTAGCGGATGCTGATGCCGGCGCTGATCGGCACGATGATCCCGGTAATCAGTGCCAGCGTGGGGTTGATCCAGAACATGAGGACGAACGCACCGATGAAGGTCATGATGGCGATGAAGAGGTCTTCTGGCCCGTGGTGGGCGACCTCCCCTACCTCCTCCAGATCCTTCGTGACGCGCGCCACCAGGTGCCCGGTCTTGTGGTTGTCGTAGTAGCGGAACGAAAGCTTCTGCAGGTGGTCGAAGCTGCGCCGCCGCATCTCGGTCTCGATGTTGATCCCGAGCATGTGGCCCCAGTAGTTCACGACCACCATCAGGCCGGTGTTGATGAGATAGGTCACGAGCAGGGCCACGGACGCGATCAGGATCAGCGTCCAGTTCTGCCCAGGCAGCAACTGATCGACAAAGAGGCCGACCGCCATTGGGAAGGCGAGCTCCAGGACGCCGGAGAGCACCGCGCAGGTGAAGTCCAACGCGAAAAGCCCCCGGTGGGGGCGGTAGTACTCGGCAAATTTCCGGATCAGGTCCCGGTTGCTGGGACTATGCCTGGTGTTCAACGGTGCAGCAGCGGCGTTCGCGGACATAGGCTCCTTTGGCGTGATCCCCTGCGGAACAGAGTGGCAGTTCGTGCACGATCGTGCCCAGTATACGGGACGTTTGGAACACTCCGGGAATCCTTACCGCTATCGCAACCTACATTAATGCTTTCTTACCGCATTCCACATGTATGCGGCAATATTCCCGTTTGAATCAGACAAATGAGCAACATTGCCTATTTCGTTTTTACGAGAATTGGTGTAATTTACGCATCGTCGCAACTCGAAGCACAGGAGCGCCGGAACGTGGCCGTTACCGTATCAACCTTTCCGACCATCGTCTCCTTTCCCACCGCGCTCGCATCCCACGAGCCCGATTCGCAACGCTGCGCATTTGCACGCACCAGGGACCGGTGGACCCTGCTCGCCGACTGCAAGCTCACTTCCGCCCTGGAACTCCCTGCCCACGTTACCCTCGACGGCGGCGGGCACACCATCACATTGACCGGTGATGCGGAGGGGTTCGAGAGCGCCGCGATTCGGACGACCGGCGGCGACATCCTGAATCTCACTGTCGACGGTGGCCACCTGCTGCCCCTTGCCCCAGCCTGTTTCGCCGCCATCACCCTTGCTGCGCCCGGCCGCATCACACACACCACCGTGCGCAACATCCAGTTCGGCGAGGACGCGCACGCGGCTGTCGGCATCGAGGTAGCGGCGTTCGATGGCGCAGTCGGCGCGGTGCAAGACATCACCCTGGAGAACATCTCCGGCAGTGGCCTACTCCTGACTGGCACCAGCCGGGTCAATGTCGAGCGCGTGTCCAGCACGGGCGTCACCGCCGCAATGCAGGTGCATAGCTCGGTAACGGCGCACGTCACCAGCTTCGAGGTTGAGCACGCGAACGTTGGTGTGCTTGCCCAGGATCAGTCTCGCGTGCGTATCCACGCCTCGGACGCAACTTGGGTGTGCATTGCCACAGACCAGGCGCTTATCCACCAGGACACACTCACGTTCATCGGCGCCGGGGATCGCGAGCGAGCCAGCCGGCGCGCCACAAGCAACGTGGCTCCCCCGCGCAACCGGCTCGGTTAGGCACGCGCCTTCGGGTCCAGCACGTCCCGGAATCCATCGCCGATCAGGTTGAATGCCAGAACGGTCACCAGTAGCGCCACACCAGGACCCAGCGAGTAAAGTGGGCGGTCCGCCAGGTACAACGTGCCCTCCCGGATCATCTGTCCCCAGGTTGGCGTAGGTGGCTGCACGCCGAGGCCAACGAAGCTGAGGCTTGCCTCCAGGCGAATGGCGGAGGCGGTCCACAAGCTGGCGAAGACCAGCAGGTCACCACTGATGTTGGGGAGCACGTGCAGCCGCAGCAGGCGTGTGCTGGTTGCCCCCAACGCCTTTGCCGCGTCGATGAACTCTTTTTCCTTGATCGCCAGCGTCGGACCGTAGGCAATCCGGGCGAAACGAGGCGCGATGGTGATCCCGATCGCCAGGATCATCTTCTCCAATCCTGGCCCCAGCACCGCCAGCACCAGCAAGCCGGTGATCAGGTCCGGGAAGGCGAGCAGGATGTCGGTGACGCGCATGAGGATCGTCTCGACCTTGCCGCCGAAGTACCCGGCGGCCACGCCGATCAACGTGCCCAGGACACCTCCCAGCACCACCGACAACACGCCCACCATCAGCGCGATACGAGTGCCGAAGATGACGCGGGAGAGGATATCCCGCCCCTTGTCGTCGCGGCCAAGCGGGTAGTCCCAACTGGGGGGAGCCAGGCGATCCCGCACGCTCTGGTCGAGCGGATCGTGCGGCGCGATGTACGGCGCAAAGATGGCGATGAGGGTAATCAGGATAATGAGAATCAGGCCCAGCACCGCCGGGCGGTTCTTGACGAACGTGCGGATGGCGCGCTGCCGCTGCGAAACGAGCTGCGGCCCCTCAGGGTTGGTCAGGGTCGGAACGGCGTCAACAGATACAGCAGCCATCAGTCGTACCGCACGCGTGGATCAACGAACGTGTACACGATGTCCGTGACCAGGTTGATGAGGACAATGATCAAGGCGTAGACAACCATGATCGATTGCAGCGTCGTGTAGTCCTTCTGCTTGGTTGCGCCCACCATCAGCTTGCCCAGGCCGGGCCGGGCAAAGACCTCCTCCACCAGGACTGAACTGCCGATCAAGCTGATGGCGAAGATGCCGATCAGCGAGACGATCGGAATGAGCGCTGCCCGCAACGCGTGGCTCAGGAGCACCACGCGCTCCTGCAGGCCCTTGGCCCGCGCGGTTCGTACATAGTCATCGCTGAGGATGGAGAGCATGACCGAGCGTGTCATGCGGGCGATGTAGGCCGTTTCGATCAATCCCAGCGTGATGGCCGGGAGCACCAGGTAGCGCAGGTTTTGCCCCGGCTCCGAGAAGGGAGCCGAGCCCACCGCCGGGAACCAGCCCAGGCGCACGGCAAAAAAGAACATGAGGATGATGGCCAGGTAGAACGCCGGGAACGAAAGCCCTAACAGCGAGACGACGCGGCCGATGTAATCCACCGGGCTGTTGCGCTTGACGGCGGTGATGACGCCAATGGGAATCCCCAGCACCAACCCGACCAGGATCGCGGCGAGCGTCAGTTCCAGCGTGTAGGGCAGCACGAACGCGATCTGCTCGATGACCGGCTTCTGCGAGATCATCGAGTTGCCAAGATCGCCTCGCGCCAGATCACCCAGGAAGTTGAGGTACTGCTGCCAGATGGGGACGTTGAGGCCCATTTTCTCCCGGAGCGCGGCCACGGCGTCCGCCGAGGCGTAATCGCCCAGGGCCGCCACCGCCGGATCGCCCGGGGCAATACGCACGATGATGAAGATAATGGTGAAGACCGCCAGCAGCGTGGGGATAGCCAGCAGCAGACGGCGCGCGATATGGCGGACCATCCCCGCTCCTTGAGCAACAACACACCCTCCCCGTCATGAGGAGCGTGACGACGCCCCTCTCCCGCGCACCGGGAGAGGGGTTGCGATGAGGGTTACTCCGTGATCGTGGTCAGCTCGGTGATCTGCGGGTACAGGGCCAGGCTGGAGACAAGGTCATGCCCGTAGTCGACCTTCGGGCTGCGGGCGTACACCTGGTTCTGGTAGTGCAGCGGCATCGCCACAGCATCCTTCAGCACCTGGATGTTCGCCTGCTTCCAGAGCTCATCCTGCTTTTCCGCGTCTGTCTCCGCACGCGCTTGCAGGATGAGGTCGTCGATCGCCCCGTAGTGAGAGAAGTTGGTGATCGGCGATGCGCCATCAACCACCGCCGACTCCGAGAAGAAGAAGTTCGTGAGGTAGACATCGGCGTTCGGGCGGAATGCGACATACAGCACGATCGGATTGACGTCCTGGCGAATCTGCTCGTGCATGGTGGCATGGTCGACCACGTTCAGGTTGACCGTAATCCCGATGTCCGCCAATTCCGCCTGTAGCACCTCGTAGTTGCTGCGGTAGGCTGGCATTTCGGAGGTGATGAGGTCGATGGTCAGGCCAGAGACACCCGCTTCTTCGAGCAGGGCCTTCGCCTTCTCCGGATCGTAATCGTACGCAACGCCAGCAGCTTCTGCTTCCTCGCGGGTCAGGCCACCCGGCATGAAGGCCTCTGGCACGACGGAAAACACATTCTCCGCCACCGGTTCGCCGTAGAGGGCCAGGTGCTCATCGCGGCTGATGGCGTAGTTCAACGCCTCACGCACCTTTGGGTTGTCGAACGGCGCCTTGTTCACGTTGTAGTTGAAGAAGGCGACCTCACCGACACCGAAGACATCGGCGGTCAAGCCGCCCTCGGCGTTGATGCGGTCAACCCACTGCGCTTCGGTCACGCCAGCGGCGGCGTCCAGGTCACCTGACTTCAGACCCAGTTCGCGGCTGGAGGCGTCGGGCATGTAGCGAATTTCCACCCCGCCCAGCTTGGGAGCGCCGCGGAAGTAATCCGGGTTGGCCGAAAGCACCACGCTGTTCTGCGGCGTGTAGGTCTCGAACATGAACGGGCCGGTGCCAACAGGGTGCGTCTTGATCGCGTCGTCACCCATCGCCTCGACAGCCTTGCTGCTGACAATGAAGCCGCCCGCGTAGTTGGCCACCTTGGGCAGGAACAGGGTTGGGGACACCGGAGTGTCGAGAGTGATGGCCACCGTCTGGTCATCCACCTTCTCGACCGTCATCCCCTTGTAGTCGCCCGCATAGGCTGAGCGGTCCGGGTCCGCCGACTTCTGCAGCGAGTAGACGACATCGTCCGCCGTCAGCGGGTAGGCCTCCGTGTCGGGCCCTGCCTGGAACATGACATCGTCGCGCAGGGTGAAGGTCCAGACCTGCTTGCCATCGACCAGCTCCGGCTCGGGGATCTCGGTGGCGATGTCCGGCTCGATGACACTGCTGTCTCCCGGCTTGTAGCGGACGAGCCCGTTGAAGACCATGTCCACCACGGTGCGGTCCTGCGTGCCGGACGCGTAGTGCGGATCGAGGGTGGCGAGATCAGCCGCGTTGACACCGAAACGCAGAACCGGCCCGGCCGCATCCTGGGCGGCTGCACCAGACAGGCCCTTCAACCCGATGGTGGGGGCGACTACCGCGGACGCCAGCATTGCGCCGACTACTCGTCGTCTGGTTGCCATGTCAGTCCTCCCAGCGATTATTTCATGACGAACGGGCCGCATCTGGCGACCCACCACGACCGTTCCTGCCGATATCGTCACATACTATGTGGTCTGCCGTCATCTTCAGTAGCCTGTGCGACAGGCTAGCCCAGTGGGGAGGCGGTTCCAGCGACCTCGTCACCTGTGAAACGGCCGCGCCGAAACGGCTCGATGGGATATGGCGTCTCGCCCTCCACCACCAGGTCGCGCAGGATTTGCCCGGTCACCGGGCCCAGGCAGAAACCGTGGCCGGAGAACCCTGCCGCCATCACCAGCCCATCGATCTCCTGCGAGCGCTCGATGACCGGGATTTCGTCCGGGGTTATATCCACCAGGCCGCCCCAGACGTTCGCAATGCGCGCCGCCTGGAGCGCGGGCACCAGCGCGACCGCGCTGGTGATAGCCTGGTTGATGGTCTGCAGTGTCGGCATGATCGGCTCGTAGCCGCCCGCCAGGTCCGCGAGCGCGTGCGGCCAATGCGCGCCGCCATCCGTGAAGCGGAAGCGGCCATCCACCTGCTGGCGTCCGGCAAAGTCGGCGGCGCTCGTACCCAGCACCTGCGCGAGATGGGGCGGCAATGGCGTCGTCTGGATAACAGAGACGCGGTACAACTCGTACGGAATGGTGATGCCGAGCGGCGCGGTCAGCGAGTTGCTGTAGATACCGGCCGCGACCACGACGACATCGGCCGGGATAATGCCCGCTGCCGTGCGTACGCCCTGCACCTTGCCGCCGACAACCTCGATGTCATCGACGCGGGTTTCCGTGAGGATGTTCGCGCCCAGGCGCTGCGCTGCGGCGGCGAATGCACCCACCGCCGCCGTGGGGTTGGCGTGGCCATCCGTCGGGCAGAACGATGCGCCGGGGATCCACTCGGCCAGCGCCGGCGCCACCTCCCGCACCGCCTGGTTGTCCACAAGGTACTCGACCTTCAGGCCCAGCGCGTTCTCGGCGGCGATGCGCTTTTCGGTGGCGGGACGAGCAGCCTCATCCATGATCAGGCGCAGGTTACCGTTGCGGCGGTACTCCACGTCCGCGCCAAGCTCATCCGAGAGGTAGCCCCAGCGCTCCACCGCCGCCATGGCCAGCGGGATTTCTGGCGTCTCTCGCCCGGACTGGCGCACCCCGGCTAGCGTCCAGCCGGAGGCCATGCTGGCCAGCGTACCCTGTTCCACCAGCGTGACCGGCACGCCCAGGCGCGCCAGCTCGTACGCAGCGGCTGTGCCGCTGATACCGCCTCCAATGATTACCACGTCTGGTGTGGCCATTCCCTCACCCTTTCCTGCCGCGAGTTACGTGGCGAGGATAGCCGCGATCGTCCGCTGGGCTGCGGGAGTCAGGCCAGAATTTCCGGCAACTGCTCCACGGGAATGCGACGACCGGTGAAGAACGGCGTCTCTTCCCGCACGTGCATGCGGGCATCGGTTGCGCGCAGATCGCGGATGACATCGACAATATCCAGCAGCTCGTTCGCCTCCAGCGGCAGCAGCCACTCGTAGTCGCCGAGCCCAAATGCGGCGACGGTGTTGGTCAGCACGCCCCGGTGCGCAGCGCCCTTCTTGCCGTGCTCAGCGAGCATGCCTCGCCGCTCTTCCGGCGGCAGGATGTACCACTCGTAGCTACGCACAAACGGGTAGACGCACATCCAGGCCGATGGGTCCTTGCCGCGCAGGAAGGCCGGTGCGTGCTCGCGCGAGAACTCGGCCTCGCGGTGGACACCCATGGCGTTCCACGTCGGCAGCAAGGGCGCCAGCAGCGCCGTGCGCCGCAGCGCGCGCAGAGCGGCCTGCAATTTCTCCGCCGACTTGGCGTGCAGCCAGAGCATGACGTCGGCATCGGCGCGCATGCCGGAAACGTCGTAGATGCCGCGCAGCGTGACGCCGTCGGCTGCCCATTGATCGATGACGCCCCGTAGCTCCTCGACGCCGTCATTCCCCGGCGCACAGATGGCAGGGGACTCTGCGGCGTGATCGCGCCGCAACACGCTCCAGACAGTAAACACGTCGTCTCGCGCGGGCTCGCTGCCCGCAGTTGTCTCATTCATGAACCGAATGTTCTCCTTTACCTCACCCCAAGCGTGGGCGTGCCGCTGGCGATGCATGCTGGAACGGCTGCCAACCGACCGCGATTGCGCCCGAGCCACCGCCGCCACCGCCCGCGATGAGAGCCGCTGCATCCTGTAACGCTGCTGGCGCAGTGCCGGGCGGCCACGCCGGCGGAATCACCAGCGACAGCGCAATCACCAGCCAGCTGGGAACACCTTCCTTTGACATTGCGGGTTCAGTAGGCGGCCGGTCCGAGCCAATGCCAAGGCGCACGATCGTTGCCTGCTCGCCGCCCGTCGCGTGCAAGTCCATGTCAACCGGAACCAGGCTCACAGAACATCACCGTCGGGGAGGTCGAAGGGCTCCTTCGCCTCGATGTCTCGCGCCGTGGTTTCCCCATCCTGCACCTGAGGTCGAACGGTTACCTGCGCCGGGCCGGAGGCTTCCAGATAACTCACAGCCTCAGCCGTCAGTGGCTGGCGGATCACACCGGCAGTCACGGCGCCGGACTCAGGCATCGCATCCTGGGCGACCGTCGCGCTGTCGGTGGAAATCAGCACGATACCGTGCGCCAGACTCGCCAGGAAGGACCGGATTGTCACATCAGCGTTTCCTCTCACCCGGCACGCGGCTCAGTTGGGGGTGCCCGGGCCTCGCCGCGTTGCCCGCCAATGGTATCGCGCCGCACACGCGCGCGTCGCCACGTGAGGGCCGCTCACGACCGGTGGACGCGCGGAATGACTTCCTGCGCAACCTGCCGTGGCGTTCACGCGTGTCACACCGCTGCTCGCGGCATGGTGGCAGCCCTGGCGCCACAAGAAACGGGCGGGAGGCTGCGTTGCCTCCCGCCCGTCCGCTGCGCTTCGCTATGCAGAGATATCGACGAAGACGTTCTTGACCTCGGTGTACAGCTCCATGCCGTGCATGGCCAGTTCGCGGCCCAGGCCGCTTTGCTTGTAGCCCCCGAAGGGTCCGAACACCCCTGGTCCGCCATTTGAGTTCACCGCCACCTGCCCGGCGCGTAGCCCCTTGGCCACGCGCATTGCACGCCCGATATCACGTGTCCAGACCGAGCTGGCTAGGCCGTAGACATTCGCATTGGCCATGCGCAGCACTTCGGCCTCATCGTCAAACGGAATGACCGAGACGACCGGGCCGAAGATCTCCTCCTGGGCAACGCGCATGGTGTTATCGACCTGGGCGAAGATCGTCGGCTGCAGGAAGTTGCCGTGGTCCAGACCGTCCGGGCGCTGGCCACCGAAGACAAGCTCCGCGCCCTCGCCCTCGCCGATCTCGACGTAGGCCGCGACCCGCTCGAGCTGGCCCGCGGAGATAAGCGGGCCCATCCTGGTGCCGTCTGCGAGGGGATCGCCGACGGTGAATGCCCGCGCCTCGGACACAAGGTTGCTCAGGAAGTTGTCGTAGCCACGCTTCCCGACAAAGAGGCGCGTGCGCGCGGTGCAGACCTGCCCGGAGTTACGGAAGGCCGCCGGTGCGGCCTCGGCGGCAGCCTTGTCCAGATCAGCGTCGGCGAAGACAATATTCGGACTCTTGCCGCCCAGTTCCAGGGAAACCTTCTTGATGGTGTCCGCGGACGCCTTGAGAATCCGCGTTCCCGTGGCGGTCTCGCCCGTGAAGGCCACCTTGTCGACCCCTGGGTGTGCGGCCAGCGCCTCGCCGATCAGCCCACCCGGACCGGGCAGCACGGTGACGACCCCTGCGGGCACCCCAGCTTCCGCGCAGATTTCTCCGAGCACCAGCGCGGTCATCGGAGTCAACGAGGCCGGCTTCAGGATCAGCGTGCAGCCCGTTGCCAGCGCTGGCGCCACCTTCCAGGACGCCATGGAGAACGGGAAGTTCCAGGGCACGATCTGCGCGCAGACGCCGACCGGCTCCCGCAGCGTGAAGTCCAGGATGCCCTCGGACATCGGGACAACCTCGCCGTAGAACTTGTCGCCCGCGCCCGCGTAGAAGTCAAAGACCATCGCCGACGAGGCAATCTCACCCCGTGCCTGAGCAATTGGCTTGCCGGTGTTGCGGCTCTCCAGCAGCGCGAGTTCCTCGGACCGCTCGCGAATGCGATCCGCAATGCGCTGCACCACGCGCCCGCGCTCGTAGGCGCTCAGGCGCGGCCACGGCCCCTCATCGAAGGCTCGACGTGCGGTGGCTACCGCGCGCTCGACATCGGCCAGGCCCGCCTTGGCAACTTCGGCCAGCGGCTGGTTGGTTGCCGGGTTCAGGACGGTGAAGGATTCGCCAGAGAGCGACGGCACGAACTGGTCCGACAGGAAGATTTCGCGGCGCAGAACCTCGTGTGCAGTGACCATGGATACCTTTCGTCGTGCGGAGCCTTGCGTGGGAGGCGGAAGTCGCTTCCCCACTCGCGTCTTTACAGGCTAACGCAGACCGTCTTCGTCTGCTGGGAGTTGTCAAGCACCTCGTGGCCCAACTCGCGGTCCCATCCCGATTTCTTGTCGCCACCGCAGGTGAGCGCGGGTCGAACGCGTGAACGCAGTTGATCGAACCCGTCCCCGTCTCCAGGCACACTGCCAGACGGTGCGCCTTGCTGATGTCGCGCCCCCAGATGCCGCTGGCCAGGCAGTAGTTGGTGACGTACGCGCTGGCTGGAAGAGCGTCCTGGCTCTTGAACGGGGTCGCCGACGCAGCCGGTCCTGAACTGTCTTCGCGCACGATTCGCATGTCGAGTTAGACACCCACCCGCGGCGAGCATCCTGTGCTCGCCGCTGCGGACGAGGTCCGCAGCGGTGGGTTCAGTTCGGCTCGGCTTACGAGCAGCAGCCGGATGCGCGCCAGCGGGCGCGGCCGGGAAGCCAGTCCGGCAGCATGAAGATCGTCAAGGTCGCGGGTATGCGCCGGGTTGCAGAGATCGGCCGGTGCGACAGCGTGAACCCGCTGCGCCAGCACCCCGGACTTCGCGGGCGGCGCAAACTCTGACCGCACCTCAGGCACGTCGTCATGAAATCCATCCAGGATCGCCGTCTGCACCGGGCGCAGCGAGCCAGGCGCGTCAATTCGCAGCGGCATAGCCGGCTGCTCAGTCGCCGGCGACGGTTTGCACGTCGATGCTGACGACGCCATGCACGCAGCGACCGCCACGCAGGTCGCCGGGTACAGCCAGGCGCAACTGCCCCCGGTCCCCTACCAGCGGTACGCCATCCTGCCCCCAGGCAAGCAGCATTGGCACGTTGCCGAAATTGGGATCAATATCTTGCCCGCAATCTGCTTTCGCGCACCCAGTTCCATGTTCCTACTCTCTACTGACGCCACGGCAGTGACACCGGCCACATCGGTCGCGTTGCGATAGACCGGGCGCCCTGGTTGCTTGACACCCATCAGCTACTAACATACGCTCCAATCGGACTCTAGTCACTCATTGAATATCGAAAATGTCAGTCTTGCCGTTGGGCAAAGGAGTGAACGTGAATGCGATGACGCGTCGGGCCGCCGTAGCCGCCCTGGGAATTTCCGTTTTGAGTGCGTCACTCCTGGGGTCGGCCGCGGCCCGTGCCCAGGTCACCTTTGACTGCCCGGCGCCTGTGGCCGCCACGCCTGCCGCCGCGAGCCCGGAAGCGCCGGTGACCATGGACGCGGTGTTCCCGGAAGACGGCGGCGAGCTGACGGTCTTCGCGGCAGCCTCACTGACCGATGCGTTCGGCGAGATCAAGGTCGATCTCGAGGCGGCGCACCCCGGCCTCAGCATCACCTACAACTTCGCTGGCTCCCAGGCGCTGGTGACCCAAATGGGTGAAGGCGCCGAGGCGGATGTCTTCGCGTCTGCCAACAACACCCAGATGAAGGCGGCCCAGGAGAAGGACCTGATTGCCGGCGATCCCGTCACGTTCGTCAGGAACGAACTGGTGATCGTCACGCCACCGGACAACCCGGCTGGCATCGACTCCCCCGACGACCTGGGCGCTTCGGGCTTGCGGCTCGTGCTGGCCCAGGCTGAGGTGCCGGTGGGCCGCTACGCGCGTGAGGCGGTCTGCAGCATGAGCCAGGACACGGCCACGTTCGGCGAGGATTTCGTGGGCCGGGTTGCTGGCAACGTCGTTTCCGAAGAGGAAGACGTGCGCGACGTCCTGGCGAAGGTGGAACTGGGAGAGGCCGACGCCGGCATCGTCTACGTCTCAGACGCCTTCATCGGCGGCGACCAGGTGCAGCAGGTGAAGATTCCGGCGGGCTTCAACATCCTGGCCACCTACCCGATCGCCACCACCGCAGGTGGTGATGAGGCCCTCGGGGATGCCTTCATCACCTATGTCCTGAGCGATGACGGGCAAGCGACGCTCGCCGACTACGGCTTCGATCCGATTTCCTGACCCCACCGGGAAGCACGTACTCGGAGCGGCGTGGATACTTCATCCAGGCCGCTCTTGCGTTCTCCTGGATTACCATCTCGACAGAGGTACGGCACCGGATGCACGCGCTCGCCAGAACACGCCAGGCTGCGGGTTCCCGGGCTGTCTCCGCCCCAGGCGGGGCACAGGCTGTGGCCGAGCGGGCCGTGCGGGGCGTGGCAATCTGTTCCGCCGCCGCGTTGGTGCTCTTCCTCAGCGTTCCACTCGTCGCTATGTTCTGGCGCCTGGTGCGCGATGGCCGCGGCGTCACTCCCGAAGCCGTCGCGACCTTGCGGGAAGCGATGACGCTGAGCTTGCTGACCACGGCAGCCGCCATGGCCATCGTGCTCATCACGGGCATTCCCCTGGCCTACATCCTGGCGCGTCGCCGGTTCCCCGGCTCTCGCGTGATCGACACGCTGGTCGATCTGCCCATTGTGCTCCCGCCTGCCGTGGCTGGCATCGCCATGCTGGTGGCCTTTGGGCGGAACGGGATGGTCGGGCGCTGGCTGGCGACCATGGGCGTGACGGTCGGGTTCACGACCACGGCGGTCGTGCTGGCCCAGGTTTTTGTCGCCGCGCCCTTCTTCGTGCGCGCGGCCAAGAGCGGGTTTCAGCGCGTCGATCTGGATCTGGAAGAAGCCGCCGCCGACCTCGGCTCAACACCCCTGCGCACCCTGCGCACCGTAACGCTCCCCATGGCGCTGCCAAGCCTGCTGGCGGGTGCGGTGCTGGCCTGGGCCCGCGCGCTCGGCGAGTTTGGCGCAACAATCATGTTCGCGGGCAACTTCCCCGGTGTCACGCAAACGATGCCGCTGGCCATCTACGCGCGGTTTGGCGCAGGTGACCTCACGTCCGCCCTCATCCTCTCGCTGGTGTTGCTCGTAGCCTCCGTCATTGTGCTGTTCGGGTTGCGCCTGCTGGCCAGCCGCACCGGAACGCCCGTGATCTGACCGCTCAGCGTGGGATACTTCCCACAATGAGCGTGCAGGATTCAGACAAGGCCACAGCGGCCGCTGCCGCAAGCGAACGGGGAACCGATCAGCGCGAGCTACCCGCCGAGCATGCGCTGCTGGGTCTGTTGTCGCTTGCCGGGGGAACCGCGCACGGGTACGACCTGGCGCGGCAGTTCCGGCGGGACCAGCCCCTGGGTGAGGTGATCCGCCTCGAACCCGCCATGCTCTACAAGCACCTGAAAAAGCTGGCTCGCCTCGGCTGGCTGACCATGACCACCGAGGACCAGGCGCCCCGCCCGCCTCGCCAGATCTGCCACCTGACCAGCAGCGGTGACGCTGAGTTGCGCCGGTGGCTGGGCGAGCCAGTGGCTCGTACGCGCGAGATTCGGCTCGAGTTCCTGGTCAAACTCTACTTTGCCATGCACCTGGCGCCCGAGTTGGCTCTGCGTCTGGCCACCGAGCAACGCGCGGTCATGTGGCAACTTTCGAGCTCGCTGGCGGCGCAGCGCGCCGCCTTGCACGTGCCCGCCACTGCGGGCCCCGGGGATGACCTCTTCTTCCAGGACCTGGTCCTGGACCTGCGCCTGCGCCAGACCCACGCTGCCGCCGAGTGGTTGGATCAAGCCGTCAGCATGCTGAAAGCCGGTCAGGACGCAGCAGCCAGCGTGGCGACATAGCTCATCGCCCGCGCCAAAGGCGCGTGCGCCTCGTAGCGGCCTGACTCAGCGTCGTAGTAGCCGCCCGGCGTAACCGCTACAACGTGCAACCCGGTTCCCTCCAACAGGAGTGCCAGATCGGCCGGGGCGTAGCACCGCAATGACTGCATGACCATGAATGTTGGATCTTCCGCACTCCACCATGTATCCACCATGCGGTTGCCACGCCCGTCGAAGTCATACTGGCGTACTGCCCGTCCCATCCGCATGATACGGCCGGCAGCCCACGCCCAGTACCACGGCGTGTAAACCTCGATCAGCGCGTGGCCACCCGGAGCAAGCCACTCCCGCACGCGCTGGAGCAGCAACCGCTGGTCGGTATCGCTGCCGATGCCGAACCCATCCCAGTAGCAGACGACGTCGAACGTCCCCGCCAGCTCGATCTCGTAGAAATCACCCTGAAGCACCGTCATCGTGCCGGCTCGCGGCACGGCCGCCAGGTCCCGTGCGCGGGCAGCAATCGCTGGCACAAGCTCGACCGCCACCACGTCGTAACCCAGGTCCGCCAGCGCAGCCGCTACCTGCCCGGGACCTGCACCGAGTTCCAGCACCCGCGCTGGCTTCGTCGCCAGCGCTTGCACGGTGAGGGCAATCTCTCGGTGTTCTGGCTGCACGTCCCGTCCGCCCGGATCGTCCGTCAGTTCGAACTGTCGTGTGTAGAACTCAGGGACCCAGTCCATCACGAAGCTGAACCTTTCATGACTGCACTGCTGACATCGCCAGCGTTTCGCACCGACGCGAGTTCGGGACAGTCGTTCAGGTGCATGGCTGCCTCGGCCACTATCCGGCCGACGGCCTCCATGTCCGCAGTTGGCTCGGTGTACAGCGCGAAAAGGCGTACCGCAACAGCAGCCATTTCCGGAGCTACGAGAGGAACCTGCGCCGCAATGCGAGGAATCGCCACCTCGTACTCCGCGCCACGCAGCAACAGCACGCCGCGCAGCACTTTCAGCAGGTCCTTGCCGATGATGCGGCTGGCAAAGCGTCGCTCGGCATTGCCGGCGCTTGCCAGGTCCTCAGCCCATTGCCAGTAGTCCGGCAACATCGTCGCTGGGTCAGGCGTGACCAGTCTCGCCAGGGCATGCCGCTCCATTGACTGTATGGGCAGCGTCAGCGAATCGACTCCATAGATGCACAGGGAATCGCTGGAGAGGACGAACCGGCGAAACGGCTGCAGCGTGTTCGCATCGACGGCTTCCAGGTCAAGCCGCGAAACCACCTGCGATTCTGCGCCGAGCAGTGCCGCCAGACTTGCCAGGCAGCGGCTTACGTCGTCCGTGGGTGCCCCGTCCAGAAGCGCGAGCATGTCCAGGTCAGCGCGGCCTACCACGGCGTCGCCGCGTGCGACAGAACCCTGGAGGCGCAGTTCACGCAGGCAGTCTCCACAGCACGCCACCATCCCGGCCCGGGCCGCCTCGACCACGGGCATGAACCGGAGGTCGATGCGGTGCTGCGCGCACTGATTGCGGATCAATAGCTCGTCCATGGTTCCTGGCGTTTGCCACGGTGTCCTGGCACGATTGGCAAGGATGCCAACTGTGCCAAGAATGCCAACTGGCGCGGGGCATGGAGCTTGGCATCGTCGTGCTTGCTACCGCAATTGCAGCACGAGCCACGGCGATTGGCGAGCAAGGCACCTCGACTGCGCTCGGACGACACCTCAGAGCGGACGGCACGACGCCTGAAGGTGAGGTCGGAATCCGGCACAAGCGGGCGAAGGATGACACAGGACAGTGGGCGAATCCAATTGGATCAGCGAAAGCAGGACGTCTCAAACGTCGGCGTTTCCCGTGGCATCATGTGTTCCAGAGCACCTGACGACTGAGGACGAGGCAGCGCAATCTGCCGTACGAACTGGAGATGACGCGTCATGAATCTCGCGCGACTGGCGGCAGAGCGGGCCGAACGCGATGGCCCGATTGGGGTGGCGCTGATTGGCGCGGGCAAGTTCGGCTCGATGTTCCTCACCCAGGCTCCGACCATGCCCGGCCTCGCCGTGCGCGCTATCGCCGATCTCTACCCGGAGCGAGTGCCAGACAAGCTTGCCAGTCTCGGCTGGGCCAGCGAGGCAATTGCCGCCGTCCGCCTGACGCGAGATGTCCGGGAAGCTATCTCCGGTGACGATATCGATGTGGTCGTAGAAGCGACTGGCGATCCCATTGCCGGCGCACTGCACGCGCTCGCCGTGTTCCACGCTCGCAAGCACCTGGTCAATGTCAACGTCGAGGCCGATGTCCTGGTCGGCCCGGCGCTCGCGCAACGCGCGGCGCAGGCGGGAGTGGTCTACTCGCTGGCCTATGGCGACCAGCCCGCCCTGATTGCGGAACTCGTCGACTGGGCGCGCGCCACCGGCTTCCGTGTGGCAGCCGCCGGCAAGGGCACCAAGTACCTGCCGGAGTATCACACCTCCACCCCGGACACCATCTGGTCGCACTATGGCCTGACCGCCGAGGAGGCACAGGCGGCCGGCATGAACAGCCAGATGTTCAACTCATTCCTCGATGGGACCAAGTCGGCGATCGAGATGGCCGCCGTCGCAAACGCCAGTGGCCTGCGGCCGCCAGACGATGGCCTCGCGTTCCCGCCCGTTGGCGTGGAGGACCTGGCCGCGAAACTGGCCACCGACGGCCCGGGCTACGTCGAGGTCGTTTCGTCGCTCAACCGCGATGGCTCCGTGGTCGAGCGCGATCTGCGCTGGGGTGTCTACGTGGTGCTGGAAGCACCGACGGCGTACGCCGCCGCCTGTTTCACGCAGTACGGCCTGCACACCGACGCCAGCGGGCGCTTTGCGGGCACGTACAAGCCGTTCCACCTGATCGGTATGGAACTGGGCATCTCCATCTACTCCGCCGCGCTGCGCGGCGAGGCGACCGGCTTTCCCACCGCCTTCCGGGGCGACGCGGTGGCCGTTGCGAAGCGCGACCTTGCTCCAGGTGACCGCCTTGACGGCGAGGGTGGGTTCACCGTCTGGGGCAAGCTGATTCCGGCCCGGCGCAGCATCGAATTGGACGCGCTGCCCATCGGGCTGGCCAAGGATGTTGAGGTCGTCAACGCCATTCCGGCTGGCCAGATCGTACGCATCAGCGATGTCGTGCTGAACCAGCCAGAGGAAGTGCTGGAGCTGCGCCACGAGACGGTGCAATTGGCCGAGTAGCGAAACCCGCTGAGGTCCGCGCCGCCCGCGCTCAACGCCGGCGGCGCCAGGCCACCCGGCTCCGCTCAACCGCGCGGCCCATGCGCTACATCGCTCGCGCCATCTCCGCCTCTCCAACCACCTCGACGTCCTCCTGCTCCAGCTTGATTTCGCGCAGGTTGCGCACCTGCGGCCAGATGACGGCGATGACACCGACAGTGATGAGGGTTCCGATGCCGCCGATGACCACCGCGGTAGTTGCGCCGAAGATGGCCGCCATGAGGCCCGATTCGAACTCGCCGAACTCGTTCGACATGCCGATGAACAGGTGATGCACGGCGCTGACCCGGCCCCGCATGAAATCCGGGGTGTAGGTCAATTGCATGGTGTGACGAATGACCATGCTGATCACGTCGCACGCGCCCGCCATGCCGAGCGCAGCCATGGAGAGGCCGAGCGTGCGCGACATCCCGAACAGCACCATGGCCACGCCGAAGCCCGCCACGGCCACGAGCAGGGTAACGCCCGCCCGGCGAAACGGCCCCTTGCGCACCAGCAGGATGGACATCACCACCGCACCACCGGCAGGCGCGGCGCGCAGCAGGCCCAGGCCGCTCGCGCCCACATGCAGCACCTCTTCCGCGAAGATCGGCAACAGCGCGGTCGCGCCGCCCAGCAGCACGGCCACCATGTCCAGCGTGATCGCGGCCAGCAGGATCGGTGTCCGCCGCAGAAAGCGCACCCCGGCCAGCAGGGCATCGCGGCTCAGCGGCTCATGGTGCTGTTCGAGCTGGCGAGGGTGCATCAGGCTGAGCAGCAGGGCGCCACCGGCAATCATGCCCGCCGCCACGGCAAAGACGACGGCCGTGTTGCCCCAGGCGGCGATCGCCAGCCCGCCAAGTGCCGGACCGAGGACCGCCGCAATTTGCCAGCTACTCGTACTCCAGGCCGCCGCGTTTCCGAACAGCGACGCAGGGGCAATCGATGCCAGCAACGCCGTCTCGGTGGAACTGAGGAAGGTGCGCGCCAAACCGATCAGGAACAGGCAGACGTAGAAGAGCGGTACCGGGCCTTGCGTCCACGCCAGGAACGCGAGCGCCGCTGCCGCAGCGGCATCAAGCACCGTCGCCGACACCGCGATCCGCTGCGGATTGTGCTGATCCGCGAAGTGGCCAATCGGCAGCGCCAGCACCACATTGGGGATGATCTGGACCAGGCCGACCATGCCCAGTGCGAACGCCGAACCCGTGCGCTGAAACAACTCCCAGCCGATCAGCACACTCAGCATGGCGTGAGCAAACCCACGCAGGAACTCGCCGCTCAGGAGGAGCCGGAAGTCTGGTACTCGCACGGCAGCCAGAGCATCCGGCCGGGCGGCAATTTCGGGTTGATACGCCATGAACGCGGTCTGCAGCTTTCACGAACACGCGGCAATGTGCGCGGGTATCTTCGTCCAACTTTCCCGTTGCGGCGAGATTGCCGCAATCCTGGCTCAATCGCCTACCCGGCCGGACGCGTTCGGCGGCAGCGCGTGGATCGCGCCGCGAGCCAGCCCACTGCACTTTGGGAAGTATTGCCAGTGGCGAGCTTTTCGCGCCTGCCGTAGACTCGCGCGGCGCGAAGCTCGCGCGGTTCTAGCGGAGGTAATAGCCATGTCTCCCGCGTCGGAAAACCCACAGCACCAGTCAGCACCGGCAAGCTCGCGACGTTCCTTCCTCAAGGGCGGTGCGGCCCTTGGCGCGGGCCTTGCGACCATGACGGTGCTCCAACGCACCACGCTGGCCGCCGCCAGCAACCGGTTGGCTGCCGCGAATGCGTACTACCAGGACAAGCCCCTCGCCGCCGATCAGGTGGTGCGCCTGCCAGAGGGTGAGCCGGTACGCTTCGACCCCGGCGTCACTTCAGGCGGCAAGGGCCTGGAAATGCTCCAGAACCTCTTCGAGGGGCTGGTCACCATTGACCAGCGCGACGGCTCCCTGCAAATGGGCGTCGCCGAAGCGATGGATGTCAACGACGATCAGACCGAGTTCACCTTCACGCTCCGCGATGGTGTCGTCTGGTCCGACGATACGCCGCTGACCGCCAAGGACTTCGAGTGGAGTTGGAAGCGCGTCCTGGACCCAGCGACAAAGTCCGAGTACACATCGGCGCTGTACCCGCTCAAGAACGCGGCGGCGATCGACAGTGGCGATGCGGAACTGGATACCCTCGGGGTCAAGGCGACCGACGATAAGACGCTTGTCGTGACCCTGGAAGCGGCAACGCCGTTCTTCCCGCTGCTGGCGGCCACCTGGACCTATTATCCGGTCCCGCAGCACACCATCGAAGAATATGGAGAAGCGTGGGTCGAGGCCGGGAACATGGTCTCCAATGGCCCGTACGTCCTGACCGAGTGGAACCACGACCAGAACATGGTTCTGGAGCGCAACGAGAAGTACTTTGGCGAGAAGCCGACCATCACGCGGGGCGAGTTCACGCTCTTCGCTGACCCGGTCGCGCAGGCGCTCGTCGCCTTCGAAGCCGACGAACTCGACCAGGCCCAGGTGGCCGGCGCCGACCTTGACCGGGTCAAGAACGATCCGGACCTTGGCCCCCTGGTCCAGATCTTCCCCCGCTCCGGCACCCAATTCATCGTTATGGACACCACCAATCCGCCGACCGACGACGTGCGCGTGCGACAGGCCCTGGCGATGGCTATCGACCGCGATGCGCTGGCGAATGGCGTGCTGAAGGGTGAGTTCTCCCCGGCACCAACGGTCTTGCCGCCAGATATTCCTGGCTACGACGAGGCAGCCGCGCTGGGTGAAGACCTCGACAAGGCCAAGCAGCTCCTGGCGGACGCAGGGTTCCCGAATGGCGAAGGCTTGCCGGAGCTGACCCTCACCTACACGGCAACATCGACCCAGGAGAAGAAGTCCGCCGAGTACCTGCAAGGCGTCTGGAAGCAGTCGCTGGGCGTCAACGTCAAGCTCGATCCGCTGGAGGACAAGGCATTCCAGGACTGGTTCAACGCCCGCACCGACCAGCCGTTCAACATGCTCCTCAGCTTCTGGGGCTCGGACTGGGGCGACCCCGCCAACTGGCACAACCAGCTCTTTGCCTCAACCTCTGACTTCTACCACTCGCACTGGAAGAACGACGAGTTCGACTCCACCGTCGCCTCGGCTGTGTCCATGGCTGATGCCGACGCCCGCATCGCCAAGTACGAGAGTGCTGAACGGTTGCTGAACCAGGAAGCGGCCATCGTGCCGCTCTTCCACCTGAACCGTATCTATGTCATCAAGCCGTGGGTGCAGGGCATCGTCCACTACCCCATCCTTGGCCGCACCTGGTTGCGCTACATCTCCATTCTGGAGCACTAGGCCGCACACCGGGCATTGATCGAGGTCCGGGTGCAGTGACATGTCGCTGCACCCGGAGCCAGCCGCAACTCGTCGCCACGCTGTCAGGATAGGGATCGCCTCGTGCGCACCGCATACATCATCCGGCGGGTCCTGGCGCTGATCCCGACCCTGCTGCTGATCTACACCATCACGTTCTTCCTGATGCACTCCACGCCTGGGGGTCCCTGGGACACCGGCGAGAAGCCCATTCCGGCCGACGTGCAGGAGCGCCTGAAGGCTGCCTACGGGCTCGACAAGCCGCTCTGGCAGCAATACGGCGAATTCCTGGGCAACGCGGTCAAGGGTGATCTGGGGCCGTCGTATACGCAGCGCTCCCGCACCGTCGTGCAGATCCTGAGTGAGACGTTTCCCGTGTCCCTGCAGTTGGCCGCCGTCGCCACGGCGCTGGCGGTGCTGATCGGCGTGCCGCTCGGCATCCTGGGCGCGGTGCGGCATAACCGGCCACTGGACTACATCTCCACCTTTGTCTCGGTCTTCGGCATCTCCACGCCGGCCTACGTCGTGACCTCCTTGTTGGTGCTGATCCTGGCCAGCAAGCTACGCCTGCTCCCCACCAGCGGCTGGGATGGCATCCGTAGCCCGAAGGTCATTATTCCCGCGCTCTCGCTGGCGCTCTACCCGATGGCGGTTCTCGCCCGCTACACCCGCTCCAGCATGCTGGAGGTGCTGCGCACCGATTATCTGCGCACCGCGCGCGCCAAGGGGATCGCCGAGCGCGGCGTGATCGTGCGGCACGCGTTACGCAATGCGCTGCTGCCGGTGATCACCATCGCGGGTATCGTGCTCGCCGACATCGCCACGGGCTCCTTCTTCGTGGAGACGATCTACCAGGTGCCGGGCGTCGGCCGCTACTTCGTCCAGAGCATTTCGGCGCGCGACTATCCGGTCATTCTCGGCACGGTGCTGCTGCTGGGCCTGGTCGTGTCGGTCATGAACCTGGTCGTCGATCTGCTCTACCCGCTGCTCGATCCGCGCATCGGGCGGCGCTAGCAGAGGATGCGCGCATGAGCACCATCTCCATCGATGCCACGGTGATGCAGGACGGAGCGGAAGGTGTCAACTCGCTCAGCCAGGCGCGCCGCTCGCGCGGGCTCTGGGCGGACGCGTTCCGCCGGCTGTTACGCTCTCCCCTGGCCACTGTTTCGCTCGTGCTCCTGATCCTGCTGATCCTGGCGGCCATCTTTGCCCCGCTGATCGCGCCGTACGACTACACCATGCAGGACTACGCCGCCCTCACCCAACCACCCAGTTCAGCGCACCTGCTGGGCACGGACGATCTGGGGCGGGACATTCTCAGCCGCCTCCTCTACGGAGCCCGTATCTCACTTTCCGTCGGGTTCGTGGTGCAAGCGGTGATCCTGCTGATTGGGGTGCCGGCGGGGTTGGTGGCGGCGCACTTTGGCGGCAAGCTCGATACGTTCATCATGCGCACGGTCGATGCGCTCTACTCCGTGCCGAGCCTGCTCTTCATCATCGTCATCATGACCTTCCTGCGCGCCGCCCTCGCTTCGCCCAGCAATGGGTTCATGGCCGGGCTGTCGGTACTGGACGCGCAGACGGGCGGACTGATCGGAGTGTTCATCGGCGTGGGGCTGGTGAACTGGATGCCGGCGGCCCGGCTCGTACGTGGGCAGGCGGTCTCCCTCAAGGAAAAGGAGTACGTCGAGGCTGCGCGCAGCCTGGGTGCGAGCGACAGGCGGATCATGCTGCAGCACTTGCTCCCAAATGTGGTCCCCATCATCGTGGTCACAGCCACCATTGGTATCCCGCAGGCGATCATCTACGAGGCCGGTATCAGCTTCCTCGGCCTTGGCGCACGGCCGCCAACCCCGAGTTGGGGCCTGATGATCGCTGAGGCGATCCCCAACCTGCGCTCGTACCCCTACATGCTGGTCTCCCCGGCGCTGGCGCTCTCGTTCACGGTCCTCGCCTTCAATTTCCTGGGCGATGGCCTGCGCGACGCCGTTGACCCGTGGATGGGGAAGTAGCGCGCGACCTCCACCTGGCCGCCCCTCTCCTGGTGCGCGGCTGACTGGGGGAGGTATCGCGCGGAGCGCGGGCGGCGACCGCGTGACCCTCACCCCAACCCCTCTCCCTGTGCGCAGGGCGAGGGGCTTCTCGGCGACCTGAGCGCCGGTGCAAGGCTCCGCATCGCCAGCATGCTTCCCGACCTGCCCCACTCAGCCCGGTGCGCGGGTGAGGGGAGACGAACGGGTGCTAGCTGGTGGCAAGGCGGCGTCACCACGCCGGCCCTGGTGCGAACCCTCGCACCCGAGAGCTCCTCGCCCTGCGCACCGGGAGAGGGGTTGGGGTGAGGGCTGCTGGCCGGGACCTGTCTCTTTGCCGGCGACCGTTCCCTGCCACCTATGTTGCGGGAGAGGCGCTGGCGTGAAGGTCGTTCGGATCAGTGCTTCCGCAGTTCCAGCAAGTCGGCAATGTTCGCGCTCGCATCGAGCACGGGCAGGATGGCGCCGGAGCGCGAGGTAAGCAGCCCGGTCACCCCTGGTCCGTGGCCGGAGACGTACGAATCCCCATGCACGATGATGCCAATGGACACCGCGCCGCCGTAGTAATGGCGGCCAAAGGTGCTGTCGGCATCCAGGATGGCGACGAAGTCGCCAAAGCGCAGGTCGGCCAGGCCGTACTCCTCGACGATGCGCTCATCGAACAGGTTGATGTCGTAGTCGCCCCGAAAGACGTTGTCGCGCCCCAGGCCCGAGCCCATGATGGCGGCTGGCGCGGTCTTCGCCACTGGCACAACGAGCTTGCCATCGCGTGTCTCAGTGACCCATTCGTTCAGGAGATCGGGGGATAGACCTGTGCAGCGCACATCGGGGAAATCGGTCAGTTCAAGCCCCACGCCGTAGCCTTCGACCTGGATCTGGTCGCCAATCACCATCTTGCGCAACGCTGCGTCCGGGAAGTCGATCATGACATGCTCGATGCCGCCGTGCGTGCCCGTGACGGTGCCCGCAGCACCCTTGGCCTCACCACTGGTCATCACCGCCCGGTTCCCCACGCAGGAAAGGATGTTGTAGCCGGCGTTGGCCTGCGGATCGGGGTTGCGGGAAGACACCGCGGGCTCGATGTGGTCGCCCACCAGCCCGCGGATGCGGTCGCCCACGCGCACGTTGTAGGTGATGCCGCCGGTGCCCGGCACGATACGCGGCTCACCCTGATGGGTGATCAGGTGCGGCGTGCCCCAGCCCGAGGCCGGAACGAACTCCTGCGGCGCGATCTGGCCGGTCACCGCGACCTTGACCAGGTGCTCACTGTTTGTCTTGATTGGCATCGTTTCGGCACTCCCCGCACTCGCGCACGTTCGCGTTTCGGCTCGCAGCGCGCGCAGTGTACGAGGGTTTGCCTCACTTCGCCGGGTGCGCATGTCGCCAGCGCCGCCAGCAGCGTGGCCAGGCCGGATCAGGCCGGGGCATCCTGCCACGTCGCGACGAGCATCCCGTAGTACGTCGGCGCTTCGTAGCTGATGACCTCGCTCGGCCACGTCTTGCCGCGCAGGGCGCCGCCCAGCATCAGCAGTTGCCAGAGACCGTCAATCGCCGCCGTCTCAGCCCGCTCGTCGGGGAGGTCACTCAGCGACAGGAGATCGTTGGCGGTCACGGCCGCCACCACTTCGGCGTCGACGACCGCCGACTCCGGGTGGTAGCCGTAGGGGCCATCCTCCGCGTGGCGGTGGCCCCAATCGCAGGAGGCCACGAACGCGATGCGGCGCGGACTCTCAGCGGCAATGCCAGCCACCACTTCGCCAAACTGGATCAGTTGCTCGCGAGGGATGGTGCGGGAAGGTGACACAAGCACTGCCGGCGGTCCCTGGTCCGTTTCCGGCGGATCTGCCAGTACGTTGCCCAAACCCGGCATGTTGCCGTCATGCCCCAGGAACCAGAGCGGCGTCAGGAACCCCCAGTCGAGCGGAAGCACACTCTGGGAGCGCCGGCTGCCGGCATACCCCACCATGGCAATGGGGATGCCACGCTCCCGGGCAGCATTCGCAATGGCATCAGTCAAATCGCCGTCGATGGGCACGTTCAGTTCGACCGTGCGCCCCTCCCAGGTAAGCGACCCGGCGGCCCGGCTCGTGTCCGCCAGCGCAATGGCGTCGTTGACCCGAACCCCGTGCGGCCCGGCAATCACTACCGCCTCCACCCCGGCTGCGGCGGCCCGGCGCTGCATTTCCTGCATGGCGGCGCGCGTTTGCAGCGCACCCCCGGCGTCGTCACCCAGTTCCGGAATCAGGGGAAATCCGTGCGGCGCGATGGCAGCGAACACAAGCGGCATTGTGCAACCTCCGATTCCTTGATGAACTACCTGGGGTGGTGCAGCGCGCGCTGCTCACGTTGGTGCGCGGTCCGCACGTCGGCCGCCGAAACCCCGACGAGCACCAGCACGGCGGCGGTCGCAATTGCGAGCGGCGGCCATCCTTGCCCGAATACACCGATGGCAACGAGCACAACCACACCCACCAGGCGTGGGATCGAGACGACATTGAACACGACGTACTTGAACAGCGCGTGCCCGGCCAGGAAGAGCCCCGGCCCGACCAGCAGCGTGATGAGCACCTCTGCTGAGGCGTGCCCCAGCGGGTGCGCGATCTGCAGCTCGTCGCCAACGGCGCTCACGACAATGCCTGCGATCATGGGCAAGTGGATGTAGGTGTAGGCGGATCGCGCCAGCGCGCCGGGATCGCTAGAGTGTGCGATCGCTTCGGCGGCGTCTCCCGCCGCACGATCAAAGTAGATCCACCACATCGCTACACTGCCCAGAAACGCCACGATAAACGCAATGATCGCTTCGGTCGAGATCGCCAGAACGGAGAAGGTCGCGCCCGTCACGAGGATCGATTCGCCGAGCGCGATGATGACGAAGAGCTGCGCGCGCTCGGCCATGTGCTCGCCACTGATGTCCCAGTCGTTCGTATGTGAGCGCCCCAACCCCGGGACAAAAAAGAAAAAGAGTGGTGCGGCGTAGTCCACCAGCACCGCGAGCACCCAGAGCGCCTCGCGGGCGGGGCCGCTTACGAGGCCGCCAGAGATCCACAGCACCCCCGCCAGGATTGACCACGCGATGAGGCGCACGAAGTTGCTGCGCAAGACGTCGTTGTCGCGGGCGGCCCAGATGATGAACAGGCTGCGCCCCACCTGGAGCACGACGTAGGCGACGGCAAAGAGCAGGCCCCTATCCCCGAACGCCTCGGGAATCGAGGTCGACATCAGGAGACTGGCCACCATCCCGGAAATGAGGACCAGCCGCACCGTCCGGTGATCGGGATCGAACCAGTTCGTGAACCACGCGGTGTAGACCCAGGCCCACCAGACCGCCAACAGCAGCAACGCGGTTTGCAACGCGCCCTGGACGTCAAAGTGCTCGAGCAGCTTGTGCGAGAGCTGCGTAATGGCGAACACGTAGACAAGATCGAAGAACAGTTCGACCGGCGTGACCGTGCTGCGGTGATCGCCCTCCTGACGCAAGAACGGGTTCCTCGGCATGGTCCCTTCCCCTACCCTGCCCAACCGACGCCAAACCTCAGGCTACGCCTTTCCGTTATGATCGCCTCATGGCGAAGTATCGCGATTCAGGAGAGAAACGCATGGCCTTCGGATTTCCCGGCGCTGTCGACGCCAAACGACAGCGCAGTTGTGACACCCGCCGCGTCAGCCCCACGCTCGCGCGCAACGGGATGATTGCCAGCCAGCACCCGCTCGTCTCCGCGGCCGGGCTGCGCGTCCTGGCCAGCGGTGGCAACGCGATCGACGCCGCCGTCGCGGCGGCGCTGGTGGGGACGGTGGTCATGCCCAGCCGATGCGGCATTGGTGGCGATCTCTTCGCCGTGGTTGCCCGGCCGGACGCCAGCGGCGCCTGGCAGGATGACGACATCCTGGCCTTCATGGGCAGCGGCATCAGCCCGCGCGGCGCAACCATCGAGTTCATGACCGAGCGCGGCGAGGATGCTGCCGGCGGCCACCGGGTGCTGGCGCAGCACGGTCCCCTCTCACCATCGGTGCCGGGGTTCGTCGCCGGGGCGTTCTCGCTGCTCGATCACTACGGCACGCGCTCCTTCGCGGAGTTGGCGGAACCCGCCATCGGGTACGCGGCGAACGGCTTCCCCCTCTCGCCCGGCGAGGCCAACGGCGCCGCCGCCCTGGAAGATGAACTGCGGAAGTACCCGGCGACCGCCGCCGTCTTTCTGCCGAATGACAAGCCGCTCAAGGCGGGCGAAATCCTGCGCCAGCCCGGTCTGGCCCGCTCCATCGCACAGATTGCCCGGGGCGGCCCGGATGTCTTCTACAAGGGCACGCTGGCCAGGGCGATCTGCGATTTCCTCGGGGCGAATGGCGGTGCGCTGACCACAAGCGACTTCGCCGATCATGCCACAGACGTCGGCACCCCGCTTTCCTCAACCTACCGGGGCTACACCGTCTATGAGACAGCCCTGCCCACGCAGGGGTTCGTGGTCCTGGAGGCGCTGAACATCTGCGAGAACGCGCCCCTGGGCGAAACCGGCATCAGCAGCGCGGCGGGCGTGCATACCTCCATTTCGGCATTGCGCCAGGCGTTTGCCGACCGCCGCTCCTACGCGGGCGACCCGCAGTACGTGGACACCCCGATGTCGACGCTCCTCTCCAAGGCGTGGGCGAAGGAGCGGTACGCGACCATCCCGGCCGACCGCCTGGTTGACGAGCAGGCTGGCGTGATCTCCGGCGGGAATACCACGTCGCTGACCTGCATCGACGGCAACGGCCTCATGATCTCGCTGATCTGGACCGTCTCCGACTCCTATGGCTCTCGCGTTGTGGCGGGCGACACCGGCATCCTTCTTACCAACCGCGCGGGCCACTGTTTCAGCCTGGAGCCGGGCAGCCCCAACCTCTATGCGCCGGGTAAGCGCACCATGCACACGCTGAACTGCTACCTCATTGCCAATGAGGAGGGCACACCGGTCCTGGTCGGTGGCACCCCGGGCGGCGACTACCAGCCGCAGTGGAACCTGCAGACCATCACCGGCCTCATCGATGAGGGGCTGGATGTGCAGCAGGCCAGCGAGGTTCCGCGCTGGCAGATGGGGCCCGCCACCTACCCGGCCGAGCGTGGTGAGGCGTTCTCGCTCACTATCGAGGACCGCGTCGGTGAGGAGACGTTGGCCGCACTGGAAGCCATGGGCTACCCGCTCACGCGCGCGGGGGCATGGGGTGCTGGCGGCTCCGTACAGGTGATCGCGCGCGATCCGGAAACCGGGCTGCTGGCAGGCGGCTCCGACCCCCGCGCCGAGGGCATGGCCATCGGTCTGTAGCCCCGGCTGCATTCGCCCCGCACGTTCACTACAACAGACGGAGGGTCCCGTTGATATGATGGGACCCTCCGAATTCACGGCGCTTCGAAGGCCTTCCAGTTTCGGCTGGCGAGGCCCTGACATTCCTCGAGGCGTCTCGCCACCGGCGTCAGGCACCACGAAAGGAGCATTCCCCACCAAAACCAGCGCGACGGAACCGCATCATCACCAGCCGGACGCCGAAAGCTTTTTGCGACGAAGCGAAAGCCGTCGGGGCCAGAGAACCGCACTCGCGAGAGCGCGATTCATCGTCCACGAGGAGGATCACCGGTGACCAGGATCGACTGGAGCGTTCTGAGCGGACCACGCGTCTCCCGGCGCACACTTTTGGGAGTGGCCCTTGCGTCCGGAGCAATGGGCTACGCCCGCGAACTCGGTGGCGCAACCACCGCCCGCCCTCCGGCGTCCCTGACCCGGCGTCTGGCCCAGAGTGAGCCAAAGCAGGGCGGCACGCTCAAGTTGGGCTTCGGTATCAGCCAGATCCCGAACCTCGATCCGGCCAAGGTCAATCTCGGCATCGTCGCCGGCGAGATCATCTCGAACATCTTCTCCAGCCTGGTGCAGTTCGATCCCGAACTTGGGCTCATCCCGGACCTGGCGGAAACCTGGACGGTCAGCGACGATGGCCTGCAGTACAGCTTCACGCTGCGAGACGGCCTCACCTTCCACAATGGCGACGCGCTGACCGCCAACGATCTCGTCTACACCTATAAGCGCAACATTGATCCCGACTTTGCCTCGCCCCACGCGAACAAGCTGGCCCTGATCACCGCGGCTGATGCGGCGGATGACCTGACCTTCAACGTTACGCTCTCCGCGCCCTTCGCGCCGTTCCTGGCTGTGGCCTGCAGCCGCGGCCCTGGACGCGCCCTGACTCCGATTTCGCAGCGCGCGTTCGAGGAACTGGGCGAGGAGCAGTTCGATCAAACTCCGGTGGGGTGTGGTCCCTTCGCGCTCGTCGCCGACACGGCGGACCTGAGCAGCGGCTTCGAACTGGCCGCCTTCGACGGCTGGTACGGCGGGCGTCCCCACCTGGACAAGATCGAAGTCACGATCATCGCCGAGCCCTCCAGCCGCATCAGCGCCCTGGAAGCGGGCGATGTTGATATGCTCGACATCGTCCCTGCCATCGGTGTGGCGCAATTGGCCGACAATCCCGATTTCACGCTGGTTCAGCTACCTGGCACCAACTGGATCGGCCTGGCGATGAACTACGAGCGCGAGCCATGGGCCAATCTCGACGCCCGCATGGCTGTCGCCAAGGCAATTGACCGCGACGCACTGGTGCAGACCGCGCTCTTCGGCCTCGGCACCCCGGGCATCGGCCCCATCGCCCCGGCCTTCGGCTGGGCCTACATTCCGCCCGCCGATACGGAAACGCCGCAGGCGTTCGATGTCGACGCCGCGAAGGCGCTGGCCGAAAAGGCCGGCATCGTTGGGTCGAAGCCGGCCATCATGGGCACCTCGGACAACCAGCGCGTGGCCGAGGTACTGCGCGGCCAACTCGCGGACATCGGGGTCGATGTCCAGTTCGATCTGCTGCAGCAGGCAGCCTGGAACGAGCGGTGGACCGCCGGCGACTTCGACTGGATCATCAACGGCAGCGTCGTCGATGCCGATCCAGACGATGGCCACTGGAACTTCTTCCACTCCGAAGGTCCCTGGAACACGTTCAAGTACAACAACCCGGATGTCGATCAGCTCCTGCTGGACACGCGGGAAACCGGCGTGCAGGAAGAGCGCGCGCAGCAGTTCCACGAAATCCAGAAGCTGCTGCAGGCAGATGTCGCGTACGCCTTCCTCCATCACACGCTGGACGTCACCGGGTTCGCCAATGACGTCCAGGGCTACAACCCGATTCCGGAGATGCGCTACCTCGAGAGTGTCTGGCTCGATCGCTAGCGAGCCGGGCACCACCCGACGTGCCGGGTGGCGCGTCACGTCGTCAGGTTCCCCGACGGCGAAGCCGTGTTGGGGGTACTCCTGCCCCAGCAAACGAATGGAGCTATCGTGTCACAGATCGATTGGCGTGTACTCAGTGGCCCACGTGTTTCTCGCCGTACACTCATGCAACTCGCCACGGCCACCGGAGCCGCCGGTTTTGCCCAGTACCTCGATTCGCGTCACACATTGCTACAAGGCGCGGGCACGGCGCGGGCGGAGAGCCAGGAGGAGCCACAACCGGGTGGCAACCTGCGGCTCGGCTTCCTGATCAGCCAGATCGTCACGCTCGATCCACAGCAGCTCTCGCAGGGGATCGTGGCGGGCTCGATCCTGCCCAGCATCTTCAGCAGCCTGGTCCAGTTTGACGAGCAGTTGGGACTGATTCCTGACCTGGCCGAAACGTGGACTGTCTCCGAGGATGGCACGCAGTACAGCTTTACCCTACGGGAGGGCCTCACCTTCCACAATGGTGATCCGCTGACCTCGGCGGACGTGCAGTACACCTACGAGCGCACCACCAACCCGGACTTTGCCTCGCCGCACGCCAACAAGCTTGCCCTGGTCGACAGCTTCGAGGTTCCCGACGAGCGCACTGTGAACCTCACCCTGAGCAAGCCGTTCGCGCCCTTCCTCGCGGTGGCCTGCACCCGCGGCCCGGGCCGGGCGCTGACACCGGTGCCGAAGCGTGCGATTGAGGAACTGGGGGATGAGCAGTTCGGTATTACCCCGGTTGGTTCCGGGCCTTTCATGGTGGTGCCGGAGAGCGTGAAAGTCGGTTCCGGGATGCAGTTGGCGGCGTTTGACGCCTGGTACGGTGGCCGCCCGTATCTCGACACCATCGAGGTGCAACTCATTCCGGAGCCGTCCAGCGGCGTCAGCGCGCTGGAAGCCGGCGATATCGATGTCATTGATCCGGCTCCCGCCACGCTCTTCGAGCAACTGAGCAGCAACCCGGACCTGGCGGTGATCAATGGGCCCAGCACAAGCTGGCGCGGCGTGGTGATGAACTACGCGCGGCCACCGTGGGACAACATCGACGCCCGCATGGCGGTCTCCAAGGCGCTCGACCGCCAGGCGATGGTGGACACGGCCTTCTTCGGCCTCGCCATACCTGCGGTTGGCGCCATCGCCCCGGCCTTCGGTTGGGCGTATCTGCCGCCGGACCAGGTCGAGAATCCGCAGGCGTTCAACCTGGACGAAGCCAGGGCGCTGGCCGAAAAAGCCGGTATCCTCGGCGCAAAGCCGGTCATCATCTCCTCGGAGGAGATCGGCCAGCGGCCAACCGAGGTGCTGCGCACGGCGCTGGTGGACCTGGGTCTCGATCCCCAGGTCGACTTCCAGCAGGCCGCGACCTTCAACGAGCGTTGGCAGTCCGGAGACTACGACATGTTCCTGCACGGCAGCGTCGTGGACGCCGACCCGGACGATGGCCACTGGAACATTTTCTACTCCGAGGGGCCATGGAACACCTACGGCTACAAGAGCGAAGAGGCCGACACGCTCCTCGTCGCCACCCGCGAAACCTCTGACCAGGCGGAGCGCGCCAGGCTCTTCCAGGAACTCCAGAGCGTGCTGGAGCGCGATGTGGCGGCGGCTTTCGCGTATCACCAGAACGATCTCATGGCGATGACGACGGCGGTCCAGGACTTTACGCCAATTCCTGAGCAGCGTTACTACGAAAAGGTCTGGCTGAGCACGTAGCCACCCCATAACCGCGAGCCGGGAGCAGTGCCCGGCTCGCCCTGATGCACGGTCAGGAGCACCACTTGGGGCGATACATCACGCGCCGCCTGATCCACGCGGTTTTCGTCATCTGGGGCTGTGCCACGCTCGTCTTCTTCATGCTGCGCATGATCCCGGGCGATCCGGTGATCCAGATGCTGGGCCCGGAGTACACACCGGAGGCCGCCGTGGCCCTGCGGCACAAGCTGGGGCTGGATGAACCCCTGCTGACGCAGTACGTGCGCTGGATCACCAATGTCGCTCGCGGCGACCTCGGCGGCTCGATCGCGTCGGGGGAAACCGTGGCCGACGCGATCAAGGCTGGCGTGCCGAAGACGGCAAGCCTGACCCTGGTCTCGTTCCTGATCGCGGTAACGATCGCGCTGCCCGCTGGCATCGTTGCCGCGCTGCAACGCAACAAACCGGTCGACTATATCGCCAGCTTCATCGCCTTCATTGGTGTGAGCATGCCCAGCTTCTGGTTCGGCATCATCCTGATCCTCGTGTTCGCGGTACAGCTCAAGTGGTTACCCGCCATCGGCTACGCCGAGATCGCTGACAAGGGGTTCGGTGAGTGGCTAAAACGGCTGATCTTGCCCGGGCTGGCGATTGGCGCGGGTTACGCCGCCATCCTGATGCGCTTCGTGCGCGCGGGGCTGCTGGAGGTCCTGAGCAGCGACTACGTGCGCACAGCCCGCGCCAAAGGTGTGCGCGAGCGGGCGGTCATCGTGCGCCACGCCCTGCGCAACGCGCTGATCCCGGTCGTCACCGTGGCCGGCATTCAGCTTGCCCTGCTCCTGAGCGGCACGGTGGTCATCGAGACGGTCTTTTCGATTCGTGGGCTCGGCCGCATCCTGGTTGGGGCCATCTTTGACCGCGACTATCCCATCGTACAGGGGGTGATCCTGCTGGTCTCGGTGGTCTTCGTGCTCGCGAACCTGATCGTGGACGTGTTGTACACGTTCCTCGATCCCCGGATTCGCTATGAGTAATCCTGGCGCCGCCGTGGCTGCGGCAGACATTTCGGCGCTCAACGCCAGCAGCGCAGCGCCTTCATCCCGCGACCGCGTGCTGCAGCGGCTGCTGCGCGAGCGCAAGGTGGCCATCGGCCTCGTCCTGCTGGCCATCCTGGCGTTTATCGCCGTCTTCGGCTCGTGGCTGGCCCCCTACCACCCGGACGCCGACGATTTCGGGCTCCTGGAGCCGCCAAGCCTGCAGCACCCGATGGGCACGGACTCCTTCGGCCGCGATCTGCTCAGTCGCCTGCTGGTGGGGACACGCGTCTCGTTTTCCGTCGGCTTCCTGGCTGCGGCCGTCGCGCTGGTGGTTGGGGGGTTGCTGGGCCTGATGGCCGGCTACTACGGCCGCTGGGTAGACACGGTCATCTCACGTGGTGTGGACCTGTTGTGGGCGTTTCCAGTCATCATCCTGGCGGTGGCGCTGGTCGCCATTTTCGGGGCGGGCTTCCGCAATGTCGTGATTGCCATTGCGGTCGCCTACTTCGATGACTTCGCGCGCATCGTACGCGGCGAAACACTCAGCATCCGCGAGTCAGATTTCACGACGGCAGCGCGGGCGCTCGGCGCGCGCGACCGCGAGGTCATGTTCCGTCACATCATGCCGAACCTGATTGCACCGCTCACCGTGCAACTGACCTTCGCCGTTGGGCTCGGTATTCTCACCGAGTCGTCGCTCACCTTCCTCGGCCTGGGCGTCAACCCGGCCACGCCAACCTGGGGCCTGGCCCTGAACGAAGGGCGCGACTTCATCAGACAGGCCTGGTGGATCAGCGTCTTTCCCGGCCTCGCCATCGTCACCACCGTCATGGCCCTCAACCTGTTCGGCGACGGCTTGCGCGACGCCATGGACGTACGCGGCGTGAGCGATACGTAGCTGCAAATCACCAGCGTCAAGGCTCATATCGGGATGATGCGCTCCAGCCCCACCACGCCTGTGACCAGCCAGGGTAGATCATCGCTCCCCCGCGTGGCGCGTTTCCTGCACCAGCACCGCCAGGGTGACTACTGCGAGCCAACCCGCGATGGAGAGAATCCAGGCGCCGCCCGACAGTCCGACGGCGGCTGCGACCAGGCCCACGGCCACGGGGCCCATCACGCCGCCGACATCGCCGATCAAGCGCCAGATGCCGAGAAACTCGCCCGTAGCGCCCGGAGGCGCCAGGTCTGCGCCGAGCGTCATCATGAGGCCGGAGCCGAGGCCATTGCCCAGCCCAATGAGCATCGCCACCAGGCTGAGTGTCAGGAAATCGTGGCTGAAAGGAATCAGCGCCATGCCCAGCGCCATGAGTGAAAAACTGGGTACGGCCGCCACCTTGCGGCCGAAGCGGTCCATGATCCAGCCGGCGGGAATGAACATGGACACATCGACAACCGCACCCAGGGTCACGATCGTGCCGATCTGCCCCGCATCGAGGCCGAGCTGCTGGCCCCAAAGCGGGATGATGAGGAAGCGCCCGGCGCGAATCATTTGCCCCAGGGTCTGCGCGACGGCGGCGGCCGACATTTCCTGCCAGTGCCGGCGCAATGCCTGCCACACCACCCGCCAGCGCGTGGCCGCTGAGGTCGCGACCCCCGGGCCAGCGATGTCCTTCAGGAGCGCGGCCGAAAGCATCAACGCCAGAAACGACAGCGCAGCCGAGACTGCGAACGTGACGTTAATCCCCGCGAAGTCAGTCAGGAAGCCGCCGATGGCGGGACCGGCAAAGATGCCCAGGCGGTTGATACCGCCAAACATGGAGAGCGCCTGCCCGCGCTGGGCAGGCGGAATTGCCTCGGCGATGTACGCGTGGCGAGAAAGCGCCCACAGCGCGGTGCCAATACCCGCCACGAAGCGCAGGATCACCAGCCAATGAAACTGGTTGCTCCAGACCAGCGCCAGGGTGCCGAACGCGACCAGGCCGGATCCGGCGATCATGGCCGGCCGTAAGCCAATGCGGCCCAGAACTGCGCCCGCTGGCAGATCGGTCACCAGGGTGCCGATCGCCGCCGCGCTGGTGGCAAAGCCAACCAGGCCGTACCCCACGCCAAAGCTGGCAGCGTAGAGCGGCAGGACCGCAACGAGCAGACCTGCCGCAAAAGCCAGCAGCAATGTCGGGACGTAGACGGCAACGACGAGTGGTGAACGTACAACGGCGAGATTGGAACTCGTAGGTGGCCCCCTCCCCGAGGCGCAACACTGGTGCGAGATAGTAAACGGAGATGTCGATTCCCGCTCACCTGCGGAGACAGACGCCACGCAGGCGCCTTCCCAAAAGCGAACACCTGTGCTATACGTACATGGTCGCCCGCGAAATCGGCGACAATTTGACACAGGCTCGCTACGGCGGAGGGCGTCTGCGGCGCATGTGCAGAAACATCAAACCCCTGTTCAACTTCACGCCTCCCGCGACGGAGGATGAGGTGCGTGCTGCCGCCTTGCAGTATGTGCGGAAGGTGAGTGGCTTCACCAAACCGTCACAGGCGAATGAGGCGGCGTTCGTTGCTGCTGTCGAGGACATCGCGGCAGTTACCACAACCCTGCTCAACGAACTGGCAACGTCGTCTACCCCGAAATCTCGTGAGGTCGAAGCAGCCAGGGCCAAAGCTCGCTCACTGCAGCGCTTCGGCGGCCAGCAACCAGCAGAAAGGCAGGTTTCCTGATGCTCGCTACCGACGTGTCGGCAGGAATGCGTCCGCCGGGAAGCCTGGAACCAGACAGCCCGGTCACCCCGGTTCTGAACGCCGCCGAGATCGACCAGGTCATCAGCAATATTTATGAAACCGAGTCACGGCGTGTCTTCGCAACGTTGGTCCGCCTGCTCGGCGACTTCGACCTCGCGGAAGACGCGCTCCACGACGCTTTTACTGCCGCACTGCGCCAGTGGCCGCAGGATGGTGTTCCTGCCAACCCGCGCGCATGGTTGGTGTCCACGGGCCGCTTCAAGGCCATCGACGGGATTCGCCGCCGCGCCCGCTTCAACGCCTCACTCGCCACGCTGGCCGCCGACCTGGATACGCAGACCCTGGATGCCGAAGCAGAGAGCGACGAAGACCTCCAGGACGACCGTCTCCGCCTGATCTTCACGTGCTGCAATCCGGCCCTGAACCCCGAGGCGCGCGTGGCGCTCACGCTGCGCGAGGTGTGCGGCCTGACGACGGAAGAAATCGCGCGGGCGTTCCTGGTCACTCCCACCACACTGGCCCAGCGCATCGTCCGCGCCAAGGCCAAAATTCGTGATGCCGGCATCCCCTACCAGGTGCCGTCGCTCGCGGAACTGCCAGAGCGCCTGGATCCCGTGCTTCACGTCATCTACCTGGTGTTCAACGAGGGGTATGCCGCCTCGGCAGGCGAATCGCTGACCCGTGCAGACCTCTCCGGGGAAGCCATCCGCCTGGCGCGGCTGCTGCTGACCTTGCTGCCCGAACCCGAGGTTCAGGGCCTGCTGGCCCTGATGCTGCTGCACGAGTCTCGCCGCGCAACACGCGCCACCCCAGACGGCGACATCATCCTGCTCGAGGACCAGGACCGGACACAGTGGGATATCGCCTTCATTCGCGAGGGCCTGGCGCTGGTCGAGCAATCGCTGGGTTCGGGACGTGCCGGACCTTACACCCTGCAGGCTGCCATTTCCGCTGTCCACGCCGGGTCACCGTCGGCCGCCGAGACCGATTGGGCGCAGATTGTGGCGCTCTATGATGTGCTGGTGCAGATGGTTCCCTCGTCGGTGGTGGAACTCAACCGCGCCGTGGCCCTGGCGATGCGGGATGGCCCGGCCGCCGGGCTGGCAGCCATCGATGCGATCCTGGAGCAGGGCGACCTCAAGGACTACCACCTGGCGCATTCCGCCCGTGCGGAGTTCAGCCGCCGGCTTGGTGACACCGCCGCCGCTCGCGCGTCGTATGAAGCCGCCCTGGCGCTGGTCAAGCAGGAACCGGAGCGTCGCTTCCTGACGGCACGCCTGGCCGACCTCGGCTAATACGTCATTCCCTCTTCTTCCCCGCGAGGACCCGGGGGCGCGGCGGCGGAAACATGCTGCCCTCACCCGCATCGCCGGCCTGGCGTGCGTTCTGAATTACGGCTGTCGATTCAACGCTTCGCGAATCGACTAACTATCAGACGCGCAGTACGGCGCACTTCGCACGCGGGGGAGATTTCACATGCGCAAGATTGTCTCCGGTTTGTTCATATCGCTTGATGGTGTCGTGGAAGCCCCGGACCAGTGGCACTTCCCGTACTTCAACGATGAGATGGGCGAAGCCGTTGGCTCACTGGTCGCCGAAGCCGACGCAATGCTTCTCGGCCGGCGCACCTTCGAGGAGTTCGCGGAGTTCTGGCCCGCCCAGGGCGACGAGGATTTCGGCGGCTTCATCAACAACGTCCAGAAGTACGTCGTGTCCAATACGCTCACGAATCCTGAATGGAAGAACTCCACCGTCATTTCCGGCGACGTCATGGGTCAGTTGCGGGAACTCAAGACGCAGCCGGGCAAGAACATCAACATGACCGGCAGCGGCACGCTCGTGGAATCTCTGCTGCAAAACGGCTTGCTGGATGAACTTCACCTGCTGATGCACCCCATTGCTGTCGGCTCCGGCCGGAAGCAGCTCTTCAACCCCAAGAATCCGTCGATCCCCCTGAAGCTGGCGGACAGCAAGACGTTCAGCACCGGCGTCCTGCACCTCGTGTACGTCCCGGCGGAAAGCGCATGATTGGCGCACGGCACGCCGTTCGACGTCGGTCGCTCCTGTCCGGGCTGATGGCTGGGGCCTTCTCCCTCGCCCCATGTTGGCGCACGGGAGCGCATGCGCTCGCAGCAACGCCCACGAAGTTAGAGGATCGGGTCATGGAATCAGGTTACGCACCGGTCAACGGGCTCCAGATGTATTACGAGATTCACGGCGAGGGAGAGCCGCTCGTGCTCCTCCACGGCGCCTATGCGCCTTTGTCGATGTGGGGGCCCATCCTGGAGCAACTTTCGCAGCGCCACCAGGTAATCGCGGCAGACATGCAGGCACACGGCCGCACGGCGGATATTGACCGCCCAATCCGCTACGAGACGATGGCGGACGATGTGGCCGCGCTCATGGGCCACCTCGGCATTGCATCGGCAGACATCGTTGGCTACAGCATGGGCGCTGGCATCGGCCTGCAATTTGCCCTGCGCCATTCCGAGAACGTGCGCCGCCAGGTGTTGGCGTCGGGCTCGTTCCGGCACGACGGCATGTATCCGGAGGTGCTGGCTGGAATCAGCCAGATCACCCCCGAGGTGTTCGCCGGTTCGCCGATGGAAGCGGTGTACCTGGCAGAAGCGCCCAACCCGGAGAACTGGCCGGTGCTGATCGAGAAGCTCAAGGATCTGGACGCCCAGGAGTTTCACTGGCCAGAAGAGGACATCCGCGCCATCGCAGCGCCGACGTTCCTCATCTTCGGAGATGGTGATGTCGTCACCCCGGAGCACGCCGTCGAGATGTTCCGACTCTTTGGCGGCGGGGTGCCTGCTGACCTGACCGGCCTGCCCAAATCCCGGCTGGCGATCCTGCCGGCTACCACGCACGTTGGCGTGGTGACGGAGCAGCCCGAGCGGCTGGTGGGCCTGATCGAAGATTTCCTGGCGCAACCGGCATCCTGAAGGCGGATGAGCGTGACCAACACCACGGGAGATTCCGAGTTTGCCGGAATCGTCAGCCGCCCGGCGCAGCGCGCGCTCGCAGCGGCTGGCTACACCCGGCTGGAGGAGCTGACGCAGGTTACGGAGAAGGAATTGCTCTCCCTGCACGGCTTCGGGCCAAAGGGCATTCGGATGCTGAACGCCGAGTTGGCGAAGCGCCACCTGGCCATCGGCAGCGCGCTGCCCAGGGACGCTGAGGAATCTGCAGAACACCTGTGCCAGCATGTCGATTCGGACAGGCCTTGTTCGACTACAGTACGAGCCGCCCCGACGTGCTCACCCGCGAATCGCAATTCGGCAGGAGGGAGTACTCAATGAGCGGGGTCCGAGTTCTGGTCGGCACGCGCAAGGGCGCGTTTATCCTCACCTCAGATGAGCGCCGCAAGGATTGGGAGATCACCGGGCCGCACTTTGCAGGCTGGGAGGTCTACCACCTCAAGGGATCGCCCATTCACCCGGAGCGCATCTTCGCGGCGCCTTCCGGCGGCTGGTTCGGCCAGACCATGCACCGCTCGGATGACGGTGGCAAGACCTGGGAGGTCGTCGGCAACAACTTCGGCTATGAGGGCGATCCCGGCACGCACCAGTGGTACGACGGCACGCAGCACCCCTGGGAGTTCAAGCGCGTCTGGCACCTGGAACCATCTCACACCGATCCTGACACCGTCTATGCCGGTGTCGAGGACGCGGCGCTCTTCCGCTCCACTGATGGCGGCATGACCTGGAACGAGCTACCCGGCCTGCGTGACGCCAAGGGGCACCTGTGGCAGCCGGGCGCCGGCGGCATGTGCCTGCACACGATCCTGCTCGATCCAGGGAACCCGGATCGCATTGTCACCGCAATTTCGGCAGCCGGGGCGTTCCGCACGGACGACGGCGGCACGAGCTGGTTCCCGGTTACCCAGGGCCTCAGGTCCGAGTGGGAGTTGCCCGATCCAGACGCCGAGATCGGCCACTGCGTCCATAACCTCGCGATGCATCCATCCCGCCCCGACACCATTTACATGCAGAAGCACTGGGATGTGATGCGCACGGACAACGGCGGGAAGTCCTGGTACGAGGTCAGCGGTAATCTGCCGAGTGATTTCGGCTTCCCGATCAGCGTTCACGCGCATGAGCCGGAGACCATCTACGTGGTGCCCATCAAGAGCGACGCCGAGCACTTTCCGCCGGAAGGCAAGCTGCGCGTCTACCGCAGCCGCACCGGTGGTAACGAGTGGGAAGCACTGACCAACGGCCTGCCGCAGGAAAACTGCTGGGTCAATGTCCTGCGGGACGCGATGTCCACCGATTCGCTGGAATCGGGCGGCATCTACTTCGGGACGACCGGCGGCCAGGTCTACGCCTCGCCAGACAGCGGAGACACGTGGCAAACGATCGTGCACGATCTGCCGTCGGTGGTTTCCGTCGAAGTGCAGACGCTGCCATGAGCCAGATCCGGGTCGTGCTCCCCCACCACTTGCGCACCCTGGCACGCAGTGAGCGTGAGATCGAGGTGCTGGTGAGCGAACCCGCCACGCAGGGCTCGGTTATCGACGCGCTGGAACAGCGCTTCCCGACATTGCGCGGGACCATTCGGGATCATGGATCCGCCACTCGCCGGCCGCTGGTGCGGTTCTTCGCCTGTGGCCGGGACCTCTCGCATGAGTCACCCGACGCTCCGCTGCCCGACGCGGTGGTGAGCGGCCAGGAGCCATTTCTCATCATCGGCGCGATGGCAGGTGGGTAACCGGCACATGGGCATATCGCCCGGCGAAGTGGCATCATGGCTCTCCCCGCACCACGAAGGAGATTGATGCGTGAAATTCATGTTGCTGATCTACGGAGCCGAAAACGCCTGGTCGGAAGCGGAGCGGAATGCCTGCTACGCGGAATCTGCCCAACTCGCCCGTGATTTGAGCGTGAGCGGCCACTACCTCGGCGCGAGCCCCCTCAAGCCGGTGGCGACCGCGACGAGCGTCCGCGTCCGTGACGGGAAGCCGATCATCACCGATGGGCCATTCGCCGAAACGCGCGAGCAACTGGGCGGTTTTTTCATGATCGAAGCGCGAGATCACGACGAGGCCCTGCAGATCGCGCAGCGGATTCCCGGTGCGAAGATCGGTACCGTCGAGATCCGTCCGGTGATCGAGATTCCCGGGCTACCGGGTGATCCGGCCTCACGGAAAAGCGAAAGCGCCGCAATGAGTTCTTCCGCCGACTAGGGCGGTCACCGTCGGGACAACGGGCGTGAAGGTGACTTGCTGATCACCTGCACGCCCGTTCTGTATTCATGGCGAGGTTGCTGCCTGTCCGAAAGTCCCACTCCACAGCCCTCTATCACGCAGCGATGTCGATTTGCCTGACCTCCATGCGACTAGAAAGTGCCCGGCCCCTAGACGTCCGAGCGCGGAGGTCCGTATGCACTATCTCTGCCTGGTCTTTCGCCAGGAATCCGGTCCCAGTGAGCGAGACACCCAGGCGGAGACACGCGCCCTGGTCGAGGCGCTCGTCGAGAGCGGCTACGACATCACCGCGTACCCGCTTGCGCCAGCCAGTGACGCCACCACCTTGCGCCGTACAGGTGACGGGCTGGTGCTCACCGACGGCCCGGTCGTGACCGGGCACGCTTGCCTCCAGACGGTGTACGTGATTGGGGCACGTGACCTGAACGATGCCGTGCGCATCGCGGCCTGGCTGCCCGAGGCACGCAGCGCGGAGGTCGAGATTCGGCCAATCAATGCCTTGCCGCAGCAAACGGTGGGCCCACCTGCGGTCGCAGCGCCCCCGCAGGAAGCTCCGGCGTCAAGTGAAGAGTCCGTATCGGTGGCCGGGTGAGGCGGTGCGTCGAAATCACACGAAGGAGATCACCATGATCAGCAAAGTCCTGTGGATCGCCCAAATCCTGTTAGCCCTGGGCATGGCTTCCGCTGGGGTCATGAAGCTCATGAGCGGCGATGACATGCTCACCATGTACTACCCGATCTTTCCGCCAACCTTCATCCGATTCATTGGGGTCTGCGAGATCCTGGGCGCGATTGGCGTCGTTGTCCCGGCCGCCCTGCGCATCCGGCCCGAACTGACGCCCCTGGCCGCTGCCGGCCTCGCGATCATCATGGGAGGTGCGGTCATCTCCACCATCGTGATGGGCGCGGCATCCATGATCGCCACGCCGCTGGCGCTGTTCCTGCTGGCGGTCTTCGTGGCGTATGGCCGCTGGAAGTTGGCCCCGATCACGTCACGCGAGGCAGAGCGCGCCTACTAGAACTCGTCTGTCGATCGAACAGCAAGCAGAAAGGGAGCACCCTCACATGTCCACGACGACTACTACTGGTCAGCGCATCTCTGACACCGAGTTTGTGATGGAGCGCACGTTCGCGGCCTCCCCGGAGCGCGTCTTTGCGGCGTACACCAGCGCCGGGCAGGTTGCCGAATGGTGGGGCCAGCGCACCACCACGACGACTGTCGAAGCGCTCGATGCCCGGCCGGGCGGCGCCTGGCGCTTCGTGCAGCGCGATGCCCAGGGCAATGCGTACGAGTTCTACGGGGAGTACCTGGAGGTCTCGCCGCGGAAGTTGGTGAACACCTTCGAGTTCGCAGGCTACCCGGGACACGTCGTCACCGACACGGTCACGTTCGAGCCAGATGGGGCCGGGACCCGCGTGGTCGCATCCTCCAGGTTTGCGAGCAAGGACGACCTGGATGGCATGCTGGCGAGCGGTATGGAGGGCGGCGCGAACGAGAGCTGGGATCGCCTCGCCGAACTCCTCGCACGTTAACTTCCTGCCACACGAGTGCGTGGGCCACATCGTGCCCGCGCCCACGTCTTTCGCGAAAGGACCACGAGGGTATGACCCCAATTGGCCGGCTCGACGGGCGGTACAGCAGTCCTGGCGCGGTCCCTACCCCGTGGGCTGTTGTCACCGAAGCCCTGGAGCGCGCGGAGATCTACTGGATCAGCACCGTCCGCCCGGATGCTTGCCCGCATGTCACACCGCTCATTGCCTTCTGGCTGGACGACGCCATGCACTTCACGACCGGCGCAGAGGAGCGCAAGGCGCTCAACCTGGCCGCAAACCCGGCTTGCATCATGACGACCGGGTGCAATGCCCTGAATCACGGCCTGGATATCGTTGTCGAGGGCAATGCCAGCCGGAACCAGGATGCAGCCGTGATTCAGCGCCTGGCAGACCTCTACCAGACCAGGTACGACTGGCAATTCACGGTCCAGGATGGCACGCTCACTGACGGCGACCATTCGGCCCTCGTGTTCACCCTGACCCCAAGCACGATCTTCGCCTTCGACAAGGGCGAGCCATTTGCGCAGACACGCTGGCGGTTTTCGCCGGACGCCGCCTGATTTCGGAGCCGATCATGTCCACTGCAATGTCTTCCAGCCTCCTCCCTGCCTCGCGCCGGTCGGTTTTCGGCGCATCGAGTCTTGCGGTCCTCACTGCTGTCTTTGGCGCTGGCACGACCGCATCACATTCCACGCCGACCTCACTCGGGGAGACCCCAATGCCAACTGCCGGCTTTGCCCCACAACGCCTTGCCGTGATGCACAAAACCATGACGCGCCACGCCGGCACTCCTGGTCTGCCCGGTCTGGTCACATTGGTCAGCCGGGGCGACGAGACCGACCTCCAGGCGTACGGAACCATGACCTCTGACGGCGAATCGCCGATGCAGGAAGACACGATCTTCCGGATTGCGTCGATCACCAAGCCCATCGTAGCGGTGGCAGCCATGGCGCTGGTCGAAGATGCGACGTTGCGCCTGGATGACCCGGTCGATTCCTTCCTGCCAGAATTGGCGAACCGCCAGGTGCTGCGATCCATGGAGAGCGACCTCGACGACACCGTCCCAGCCGAGCGATCCATCTCCCTGCGCGATTTGCTCACACTAACCCCGGGCTACGGCGCCATCTTCGCCGCGCCGGGCACGTACCCTATCCAGCAGGCGATGGATGACGCGGGCCTCTCCCCCAGCCCCAATGCGCCCGCGATGACGGCAGATGAGATGCTGCAGCGGTATGCCGACTTGCCGCTGGTGGCTCAGCCAGGTACGCGCTGGCTCTACAACAACGGTTCGGACATCCTCGGCATCCTGCTCGCCCGTGCGTCGGGTATGACGCTCGGCGAACTCCTGCAGGAGCGCATTTTCGGTCCACTCGGCATGGTGGACACCGCGTTCTCCGTCCCAGCGGGCAAGGCGGATCGACTTCCCGGCGTCTACCTGCGGGACCCTTCCTCCGGCGAGGTCGTCGAATTCGATGTCGCCGGGCCGGCAAGCCGATTTACCTCGCCGCCGCTGTTCGAGTCGGGTGCTGGTGGGCTGGTCTCCACCGCCGCCGATCTGCTCGCGTTCGGCGAGATGATGCGCGGCAACGGCACGCGCGAGGATGTGCGGATTCTCTCGCGCCCGTCTGTCGCCCTGATGACCACGAACCAGATTCGGCCCGAACAGGTGCAGAGCGACTTCTTCCCCGGGTTCTGGGATACGCACGGCTGGGGCTTCGGCCTGGCCATCGACACATCGCGTGCCGAGCTGTACATGACGCCCGGCCGTTACGGTTGGGATGGGGGCTTTGGTACGAGCCTGTACATCGATCCCACCGAAGGTGTCATCGGTGTCCTGCTGACGCAGCAATCGCTGGACGGGACCGGCCTCCCCAAGGTCTACCTTGATTTCTGGAACGGTACGTACCAGGCGCTCGCCTGAAATAGTTCTATCCGGCATCATCTCCCGGTCTATACTTCCAATCGCGCCGCCATGTGCGGCGCGATTTCGTGCCCATCCAGGCCGCATCGCCAACCACGCCAGATCACCGGGTTGTCATGTCACCTGTGTGGCGTTGCGCAGTCTTCCCGGGAGCCATCACATGATCCTCCGCTTCTTCCGCCGCAAGAGCCAGCCCGATGTCCAACTGGAGCAGGGCCTGGAAAAGACGCGGCGCGGCGTCTTCTCCGAAATCACCCGCCTCTTCGAGCGCGGAGCCCTCGACGATGATCTCTATGAAGAGCTGGAGATGCTGCTCATCCAGGCGGACGTGGGCTGGGATGTCAGCCAGAAGCTGGTCCGTGACCTGCAGGAGCGAGTGCGCCATGGGAACGTCACCGACCCGCTGCTGGCCCGCGAAATCCTGCGCGAAGAGATGATTTCCCTGCTGGAGGGCGCGAGCCGCAACCGCAAGGTGAAGATCCTGCAGCGCGGCGTGCCCTTCGTGATCATGGTGGTTGGCGTGAACGGCGTCGGCAAGACCACCTCCATCGCCAAGCTGGCCGCGTATCACAAGGGGTTTGGCCGCAGCGTACTCATTGCGGCGGGCGATACGTTCCGCGCGGCGGCCATCGACCAGCTCAAGATCTGGGGCGAGCGCGTGGGCGTACCGGTGATTGCCCATGAGCAGGGCGCGGACCCGGGCGCCATCGTCTTCGACGCCATGCAGGCGGCCCACGCGCGTGGCGTCGACGTGTTGATCATCGATACTGCCGGGCGGCTGCACACGAAGCACAACCTGATGGCGGAGCTGACCAAGCTGCGGCGCATCATGCAGAAAACCGTGCCGGAAGCGCCGCAGGAAACGATCCTGGTCATCGACGCCACTACCGGCCAGAACGGATTGGTACAGGCCAAGCAGTTCTCCGATGCCGTCGAGATTTCGGACATCCTCATCGCCAAGCTGGACGGCACGGCCAAGGGTGGCATTGCCTTCTCGGTCGCCAAGGAGCTGGGCACCCCCATCTCCTACGTCGGCACCGGCGAGAAGGCTGCCGACCTCGCTGAGTTCCGCCCGGACACCTATGTCGATTCACTCTTCTTCGGCGAGGGTGAGGGGTTCTAGAGGACTCTATTTGAAGCGCTCGTTGTGTCGCAGCGCCGTATCATTCCTGAGTTGAAGCCAGCCGACACGACGGACGCCGCGCGAAGTCTGGCCTTCCATACCTGGCATACAAGGCGCCTGAAGATGAGCGACGTGACAACGATCAAAGTTCTCCGGCTGAGCGACGGCCGCGTCTTCCAGGAAATGGAGGATGGGACCTTGCGTCCTATGGTGGACAAAACTGACCGGGCTCGCCTCGACGCCATGTCCGAAGCAGAAATCGAGGCGAACGCACTTTCAGATCCCGACAATCCTCCAATGACCGAGGAAGAATTGGCCCGGCTCAAGCCGGTGCTCAGTTCCCGGCGGGTTCGCGCCAAACTGCACCTGTCGCGGGAAGCATTCGCAGAAATGTTCAATCTGCCAATCGGCACTGTGCAGAATTGGGAGAGCGGGCGCTGCCGACCTGGCACGGCCGCGATGAACTACCTGCGCATGATTCAACAAGATCCCGAGGCGGTGATTGCGGTCCTGAAACACCGAACACACGCGTATCCGCAAGACGAGGACCTGACCATGCTGGAAGCACCCGAATCCAACCCTGCCATTCTGAATGGTCTCGACTGGCAGGGCATGATCGAGCAGGATGTCAACCGCCCGGGAAGAGGCTACGGACGGCTCGTTGCTGAGCAAATCCCCGTGTGGGCGTTGATCGGACGAGCCGCCGAGATGATGGGCACAACCGATCCGGACACAATCGGAGCCAGCGAGGTCATGCAGGCAGTCGCTTACGAATATGATGTTCCGTTGACCTCGGTCATTGCGGCATTTCAGTACCACCGCAACAATCGCGGACCTATCGACGCAATACTGGAGGCGAACGCGGCCGTGCTTGGCCGATAGCTGGATTGGCTGGGATAAGGCTGGTTCTCGACGAAAACGTCTCGAGGCGCGTTGCACAATCTCTGCGTGAGGATGGGATCTGGGCAGAGTCGGCGCGCGACATCGGTCGGCGAGGGCTCACCGACGCTCAAGTGCTCCTTCTCGCCGCGAGACGAGGTGAGACCGTCGTTTCTCACAATGCCCGAGACTTCAAGCTTCTTCATTAGACGTGGCAGCTTTTTCGCACGCAGTGGATGTCCGAGGTGGAATCTCAAACGGGAGCGCAAGTTGAATTGTCGTTCCACTCGGGCATTCTCGTCACGCCTCAGGTCTCGGGTGATACAGTCACGGACCTCTTGCTGGGCCTCATCCGGACCGGACCTTTGTTCAAAGGTCGGTTGCTCCTTTGGGATAATCGTCTAGGCTGGCACGAGCCGATTCCTGGCAGGAGCAGCGGCTAGACTTTGTCGATGAATAGGTAGCTCTTGCAAATCGTTCTGCGAAACAGCCAGCCGCACCAAACCTTCCAGACAGGATACCCCAAGCCATGTTTGAAACCCTCACAGATCGCCTGAATGAAACCTTTGCCCGGCTGGGCAGAAAGGGCCGCCTCACCGAGCAGGACGTCGATGACGCGATGCGTGAAGTGCGCCGCGCGTTGCTCGAGGCGGACGTTAACTTCAAGGTCGCCAAGGACTTCGTGGCCG
>DAOUDE010000101.1:0-93342 GCA_034431475.1 Thermomicrobiales bacterium
ACGTGGAGCGCGCCACAGCATTGCTGACCTACGGGTACGTCGATGTCCGCGCCATTGCGAGCCACTACGCGGGCGGCGGCGCGGTTCGTGTTCGCGAACACCGTGCCCATGACGCAGCCGTTGAAGAGGTGCGCCTGCCGCGTCTCGCCGTTCACGGGGTCAGCGACCCAGCGCTCATCGCCCGGCACCAGCGCCTTGCGCGAGATCTCCGGGGTCAGCGCCTCCAGATCGGCCATCCCAAGCTTGCTGAGGATGCCGGTCTTGCGGACCAGCGCGGTCATGCCCGTGCGCTCGGAGAGACGGAGGAATCCGACTACGGCACGCAACCGGCGGGCGTCGCCGAAGAGCCATTCCATGCCGATCTTGCGCGCCAGCTTGACCTGCGCCGGGCGCGGGCGATGCTGCTCCAGTTGCGCGCGAGACGCCTCGACCAACGGCCCGTACTGCACGCCAGAAGGGCACACGGCCTCGCAGGCCCGGCAGTTGAGGCACTGGTACATCTGCTCGTCGAAGAGCGGATCCAGCAGGTCCAGCCGCTCCTCGGCCACGGCCTTCATCAGCCAGAGGCGGCCGCGTGGAGACGACATTTCCTGGCCGGTGATGCGGTAGGTGGGACAGGAGGAAAGGCACATCCCGCAGTGCACGCAATCGTGCAGCAGGTCATCCTCCGGCACGTCCGCCCCGGAGAAGCCGCCAAGGCGAATCAGGTTGGCATCGGCGGGTTCCGCCACGACCATGAGAACTCCATTCCAGGATCAGCGATCAACGCTGCTTCGCATGCATTGCGACGCGGGCATGGACTAGAGAAACCCGGCAAAGCGCCCCGGGTTCAACGTGCGTTTGGGGTCGAATTGCTCGCGGATTTCCGCCATCACCTCCAGGCCAGCGGGCGGTGCGCCCCAGACATCGATTCCCTGTTTCCATTCGGGCGGCGCGGAGAGAATCGTGGCTGACTCAGCCAGGTCGAGCGTGACGCGCTGTATCTCGGCCAGCCGCGCCGCGCTGCCCTCCGCGAGCCGTAGCCGCACCAGGACCGAGCCTACGGCAGGGGTGGCGCCAAGCGCCGTCACCTGCGCGTTCAGGGCTTCCAGCACTGGCAGCAGCCCCTCCACGAGGGCTCGCGTGGCCCGGGGCCGGATGCCGAGGCGGATGGTCACCTCCCCGGGCGTTGTGGCAGGGTCAAGGTTAGCGACGTAGCTGTTCCACCAGGCCGCGCTTTCATCTGGCCCCAGTGCGTTATCCGCGCCGGTCAGTCCCGATATGCGTCCGGCGATGGCCTGCACGGTGCGTTCGCGGCCCTCAACCCGGGCGGCGAGCAGCCACTGACTGCCGCTGAACCCGACCTCCAGTGCAGCCGTTGGGTCGCCGCTGTTGCGCACGCGAGCCGCAGCTTCGAATGCCTCTCCGGCAGTGGCGTACCCGGCGACCAGCGTGGTCTCGGCGCGGGGACGAGGAAGGACCTTGAAGTTGGCGGAGGCGATGATGCCCAGCGTGCCCAGCGACCCGTGGTACAGGCGCGGCATGTCGTACCCGGTCACGTTCTTGACGACCATGCCACCAGCTTTGGTCACGGTCCCACTGGCGTGCGCGACCGAGATGCCGATCAACAGATCACGCAAGGTGCCCGAACTGTGGCGCAGCGGACCCCAGCGTCCTGTGGCGATTAGGCCGCCAATGGTGGCGTCGTCTCCGCCGGCTGGGTCGAGTGGCAGACGCTGACCGTGCTCGCCAAGCACGGCCTGGACGTCGCCAAATCGCGCGCCCGCCCCGACGGAGAGCACCAGGTCGGTCGGTTCGTAGTCGATGACGGACGACAGTGCCCTGGTGGAGAGCACGAGGTCTGCTCCGCGTGGCGGATTGCCGAGAGCCAGGCAGGTACCGCCGCCGACCGGAATGACCGATTGCTCAAGCTGCGCGGCATCGGCCAGGATGGCCGCGACCTCCTCGGCGGATTGCGGAGTGCTCGTCGCCCCAATGGCGACGCCATCGATAGAGCGTGGCATTTGGGGCTCAGAGTGCATAGATGCCGTGCTTCTGGGCCATGGCCTGCATGCGGAGCGCCCGAACCTCGCCGCACATATACCCCTTCGGAAAGATCTTCTCCGGGTTGAACGCGCCGGCCGGATCGAAGCTGTTCTTGAGCCCGGCCATCGCGGCCAGGTCGTCAGCGGTGTAGACCAAGGTCATGTAGCCCCGTTTCTCGGTGCCAATCCCGTGCTCCCCCGAGAGCGCCCCGCCAACCTCGACGCAGTAGGAGATGATCTCCTTGCTTGCCAGTAGTACGCGCTCGGTGTCTCCACGTTTGCGGCGGTCGAAGAGCATCAAGGGGTGCAGGTTGCCGTCGCCAGCGTGGAACACATTGGCAATCGGCAGGTTGAAGTCGCGCGAGATTTCCTCAACACGTTTGAGCGTCGCGGGGAGCTTGGAACGTGGCACGACCGTGTCGTGCAGGTAGTAGTTCGGGGAGAGGCGACCCATCGCGGCCAGCGCCATCTTGCGCCCCTTCCACAGCAGGTCACGCTCGCCCTTCTCCGTGGCGCTGCGGACCTCGGTTGCCCCGGCCGCGTGGCAGATGCCGGCAATCTCCTCGCCGGTGCTCAGGACGTCGTCCGCGATGCCGTCGATTTCGATCAGGAGGACCGCGCCAGCGTCCATTGGATAGCCCGCGTGGTAGGCCGGTTCCACGGCCTGAATGGTCAGGTTGTCCATCATCTCCAGGGCCGCTGGCACGATGCCTGCCGCGATGATCTGGGAGGTTGCCAGCGAGGCCGTCTCGATATCCGGGAAGGCAGCCAACAGCACGAGGGTCACATCGGGATTCGGCGTTAGCCGCACCAGCGCCTTGGTGACGATGCCAAGCATTCCCTCGGAGCCAACAATCGCGCCAGTCAGGTCATAGCCCGCCGTGCCGGGCGATCGACCCCCCGTCCAGACGATGCTGCCGTCCGGAAGCACGACTTCCAGGCCGAGGATATGGTTGGACGTGACGCCATACTTGAGGCAGTGCGGCCCGCCGGAGTTCTCCGCTACGTTGCCGCCGATAGTGCAGGCGCGCTGGCTGGAAGGATCGGGCGCAAAGAAGTAGCCGAACGGGGTCGTTTCCTCAGAGAGTTCGAGGTTGATCACGCCCGGTTCGACCAGCGCGGTGCGGTCTTCCCGGTCGATCTCGAGGACCGAGTTCATCCGGGTCAGGGCAACAATGATGCCACCATTCTGGGGCACCGCTCCGCCGGAAAGCCCGGTGCCAGCGCCGCGCGCGACGATCGGCAGGTTGGCGGCGCGCGCCAGCCGCACGACGTCCGCAACTTCGGCGGTGTTGCCCGGCAGCACGACGGCGGTCGGCACTGCCGTCTCGACCGCACCATCCACGCTGCCGTCGTACTCGTAGACCAGCAAGTCGGCTGGCCGTGAAAAGACCGCGTCAGGCCCGACAATGGCCTTCAGCCGGTCAATGAGCTGGTCGCGGTTCACCACAATGCTCCCACGGAGAAGAGGCGAGTCTCTTGCCGCATTATGGTAGCGCGTTCATCCTCCCGGACGCCTTGCCCTGCGTGACATACTGACCATATGCCCCGTACGCACGTCCAATGGGCGTGAGGAGAAGCAACCAGAAATGACAGATGTCGAAACTGGCCCGGGATACTGGATCGTGGTTGGGTCGCCGGGCAATTTTGCGAAGACGGCCGAGCATGGCTTTACCATCCAGGGGCTGAAGTCGCGCCACCGCAAGAAGGCGGAGCGGATGAAGCCGGGCGACAAGATGATCTACTACATCACCGGGCAAAAGGCTTTCGCCGGTGTGGTGACCATCGAGTCGCCGTACTTCGAGAGTCACGAGGCGATCTGGGTTTCCAGTGATCCCAAGAAGGCCGCCGAGGATTATCCCTTCCGGGTCAGGATCTCCCCGGATGTCATCCTTGGCCCGGAGAGTGCCATCCCGGCTGAACCGTTGGCGCGACAAATGCAGTATGCCGCCAAGTGGCCGGAGAAAAACTGGACCCTGGCCTTCCAGGGCAATGTGCACGAGATCGGCGAGGGAGACTATCAGTTGATCCGCAACGCCATCGAAGCGGCCGCACTGGCCGGCGTGGGTAACGGTGACTGACCGGTTCGGTGACCTCGCCGGATCACGATATCGGGTCCACCTCTGCTTCGGCCCCAACTGCAGCGAACGGGGTAGCAAGCAGCTCTGGCCGAAGCTGGAGGCGGCGATTGCCGATGCCGGACTGACTGGCGAGGTCGAACTGCTGGCGACCACCTGCCGCAATCGCTGCGACTACGGCCCGTCCCTCAACGTCTACCCCGGGCCAGTCTTTTACAACGGCATCGACGCCGAGGCGGTGCATGAAATCGTGCAAGAGCATCTCGGCCAGGGCCGCGTCTGCCAGCGGTGGGTGTTTCGGCCAAAACTCTCCCGATCGTGATCGCGAAAGACCTCACCTCGTAAGGAAGCAAACTCCGTGGCCTCAGTCACCACCAGCTATGTGCCGGGTACGGCGTACCAGACGAACATCGAGACCTCTGACCTGACCCTGACCGGAGACGAGCCAGTGGCCAACGGCGGAGACGGCGCAGGCCCCAGCCCGTATGAGTTCCTGCTGGCATCGCTCGGCCACTGCACGGTGCTGACCATGATCCTCTACGCGAGACGCAAGGAATGGCAGATTGACAGCATTTCCGTGCGCGGCTCGTTCGAGCGCATCATCACCGGAGATCCGGTCACCGGCCGCACGCGCACGGAGCGCATCACGCAGGAGATCAGCCTCAGCGGTCCGCTAAGTGAGGAGCAGCGCGCCCGCATCCTGGAGATCGCCCACAAGTGCCCGGTTCACCGGACACTGGCGAACGGTTTGGAGATTGTCACGCGTGAAATGAGCGAAGATGTGGTGGTGCTGAGCGAATGAAAGAGGGCGTCCCGCTTGGGAACGCCCTCATCAGGTGGAGATGGGGGGAGTCGAACCCCCGTCCAGAACCGCCAGCCGGCAAGATCCTACGTGTGTAGTCGGCATTTTGTGTGCTGCAATGATCTCCTACCGACGGGATTCCACTGCAGTGAGCCAGACTGCCTTTGGTGATCGCGCTCTGGCGAACTGGACCACCGCAGCCTTCCTTGGTGACGCCTGACCCCGGTCCCAGAAGGCGGAGGACCGGACAGACGCGCTACCTAGAGGTCAGTGACTTAGGCAGCGTAAGCAAGAGGAGCGTTCGCATCTCTTGGTTGCCCGTTTTTACGAGGCTCCGGGCGCCTCGACACGCACGTACCTGACAAACGACCCTGTCGAAACCAAACATCCCCGAACGAGGCCAGTATACGCGAAAGCGAACAGACTTTCCACATTATGGCATGCTCGGATGCCAGTCCGGTCGAGCGGGTACCATCGCGCAATGGCAAATGCAGCGTCTCCATCTGCGAGTTCTTCGATGAGCGCGTGGCTCCTGGCGGCTCGGCCCAAGACCTTGCCGGCCGCGCTGTCGCCGGTGGTTGTGGGTTCCGCCGTCGCCGTTGCCGAGGGCGGTTTCGATCTCTTGGTCGGGGTCGCGGCCATCGCGGTCGCGTTGTTGCTCCAGATTGGCGCGAATTTTGCCAACGATGTCGCGGACTTTCGCAGTGGCGCCGACACCGAGCACCGCGTCGGCCCGACCCGGGTGACCCAGAGCGGGTTGCTCTCACCGCGTCAGGTCGAGGTGGCAACGGCCATTACGCTTGCGCTGGCGGCCATCCCAGGCGCGTTCCTGGTCTGGCGAGGTGGCTGGATTTTTGCCGTTGTGGGGTTGCTGGCAATCGGGGCGGCAGTGGCGTACACCGCCGGCCCCGCCTACGGCTACGTGGGGCTGGGCGACATCGCGGTCTTTCTTTTCTTCGGGCCAGTCGCTGTTGCCGGCACCGCCTACCTCATGACGCACCAACTCACTGCACTTTCGCTGCTTTCTTCCATTCCGATGGGCTGCCTGATCACCGCGATCCTGGTCGTCAACAACCTGCGAGACATCGAGACCGACCGTGAGGCAGGCAAGCGGACCCTGGCGGTGCGCCTGGGGCGGGGTGGCGCGCGCGCCGAGTACACGGCCCTGCTCGTGCTTTCCTACGTGACGCCGGTGGTTGTGTGGCTGAGCGGTCTGGCCTCGTTCTGGGTGCTGCTCAGCTTTGTCACCGCGCCGCTGGCATTGGTGCTGCTACAACGCGTGCGGAATCAGGAGGGCCGAGCCCTCAACCCGGTGCTGGCAGGCACGGCGCGGCTCTGTCTGTTCTTTGCTGTGGCCTATGCCGTAGGGATCGTCCTGTGAGTGAGTCCCGGTCCAGCGCCGTGCAGGGCGCAATCAAATCGAGTGACGACGTGCGCGAGATGTTCGATAGCATCGTGCCACGTTACGACCTGCTGAACCGGCTGATGACGGGCGGGCGTGACATCGCGTGGCGCAGGATAGCCGTCCGCGAGGCGGCCCGGCATCTCAATCCGGCCGCGGCGTCTGTCCTGGATATCGCGACCGGGACAGGCGATCTGGCCCTTGAACTGGAGCGGGCGAGGTTCGCCAGCGTCGTCGGCCTGGATTTCTCTAAACCAATGCTGCAGGAAGCGGAGCGCAAGGCGCGGGAAGAGCCAGGCGGCGGGTCGCTGGTGTCCTGGGTGCAGGGCGATGCGATGGCGCTGCCCTTCGCTGCTGACACTTTCGACGCCGTCACCGTCGGTTTTGGGCTGCGCAACATGCCTGACTATCTCGGGGCGCTGCGCGAAGTGGTGCGCGTGCTGAAGCCTGGGGGAACGTTTGTTTGCCTGGAGACCTCACCGCTGCCATCTCCCGTACTGCGGTCGATCTTCGAACTCACGATGCAGACCGGGCTGCCGCTCCTTGGCGGCATTCTCAGCGGCGACCGTGCGGCGTACGCCTATCTACCGCGGTCATCGGCGCTGTTTCCGGATGCCGAATCGCTCGGCCGGCTGATGCAGGTGGCCGGCCTCAGGAACGTGCGGTACCTGCGCCGTGGATTGGGTGCGGTTGCGATTCATGTGGGGCGCAAGCAGTAATACCGGAGTCGGGCACAGTCAGGCTTGAGCGGTAACATGGCGCCGCCAGGGCAGCAGCAGCCTCTCGGCCACGCCCACCAGCGCAAAGAGCGTTGATCCCATCACCGCCAACAGGAAGATGGCGGCCACCATGCGCGGCGTCTCGAACTGCGCAATAGACCGCGTCAGCAGGTAACCAAGCCCGGCCTTCGCGCCGACCAGCTCGCCGAACACGGCGCCGATGACGCAGATGGCGACGGCAATCCGCGCCCCCGCGAAAATGGATGGCATCGCCGAGGGCAGTTCAGCCAGACGAAAAACCCGGTTTGGCGGCGCGCCGAACGCACGGAGCAGGTTCACCACCTCGCGGTCGGTGCTGCGCACGCCTTCGACCGTGCTCACCACCAGCGGAAAGAAGCCGACCAGCGCCGTAACGAGCACTTTCGGGAGCAGGCCGTAGCCAAACCAGACCAGGAGCAGGGGAGCGATCGCCGGCACTGGCACGGTCTGGCTAGCGATGATCAGAGGGTAGAGGGCACGGTCCAGCACCGGGAAGCGGGTGATCGCGATGCCGCAACCCACTCCGGCCAGCACCGCCAGGACAAACCCGATGAGGACCTCCTGCAGTGTGACCAGTGCGTTTGCCAGGAGCAGGTCGCGATCTTCGATCAGCGACTCGGCAACATCCGTCGGGGCTGGCAGCAGCCACTGTGGCGCGCCGGTCACGTTCACGGCCACCTGCCAGAGCAGAACCAGACCTCCCAGCAGGGCCAGGGGCGCGAGCCAGCGCTGGACGATGGCTTCGCCTATCCCGGAGCGCGACCTCACGTGTGGATGCCCAGCGCGTTGAGCACGTCGCGGCGAATGGCCAGGAAGTCAGGGGCAAACAGCACATCCCGATGTCTCGGCCGCGCCAGCGGTACGGCGATGTCTAGCCAGACCCGGCCAGGGCGCGGTGTGAGCACGACGATGCGGTCACCCAGGAGGATGGCCTCTTCTACATCGTGGGTGACGAACAGGACCGTCGCTTGCTGCGTTGCCAACGCCTCGGCCAGCCAGAGCTGGAGCTCGGCTCGGGTCAGTGAATCGAGGGCGCCAAACGGTTCATCGAGGAGAACCAGGTCGCGCTGTGGCAGGAGCGTGCGCAGAACGGCGCAGCGTTGCCGCATGCCGCCAGAGAGCTGGCTAGGGTAGGCAGTCGCGAATCCTTCGAGGCCATAGCGGGGAAGCTGCTCGGCGGCCGCAGCCTCTGCCTTCCGACGCGAGACGCCACTGGCCTCCAGCCCAAGGGCGGCATTTTCCAGGGTCGTTCGCCACGGAACCAGCAGGTCTCGCTGTCTCATGTAGGCAGACTGCCCCAGGCGATCGTGCACAGTTGTGGGGCAGCCAGACATCAGCACCTGCCCCGCGTCGGGCACGAGCAAGCCGGCCACAATATCCAGCAGCGTGCTCTTGCCTGAGCCAGACGGCCCTACGATAGAGACAAACTCCCCGGTGCTGACAGTGAGCGAAAGGTCCTCCAGCGCGGTAAGACGTCGCTTGCCCTCGTCGTAGCGCGACGTGACGTGCTCCAGCGCGACGCGCGACGCCACGCCCGCCAGCGCCCGGGTGGGATCAGGTGGCGCCATGCGCCAGGTCGTCATTGACCAGCCGCGCGATATCGTTGCCCAGGCGGACGCTGTAGTTGGTGCCGCGATCTTCGGGGTAGATCTGCGTGGTATTTGCCAGGTAGAGCCCGCGCAGCCCCGTGCGATGATCGGGAATCTGCTCGCTGTAGTGCAGCGGAATGATCGGCTGTGCCGCGCGTTCACGGAACACCCACGACTGCTCGATCCAGGAGGGTTCGAACTTCGGGTTGATGCGCTTCAAATGCGGCAGATACCCCGCCACGATGTCGTCGTCAGTCAGGTTGAAGTACGGGTGATCCTGCTCCAGGTACCTGGAGAGATAGACGAAGCGCTTGCCTTCATAGTGCTTTGGATCGATGAAGTTCGTATGCTCGATGATCCCGGTGAAGGGCAGGTCGTCGTCTGCCACGTTGAGCCAGTAAACGGGTGAGAGTTGCCGGGAAAGCTGAAGCAGCACGACAATCGCGGCTTCGTACTCCAGTGCCTTGAGCTTGCGCAGATAGGCGGGCGGCAGGCCAGCCACGAGGCGTGGCAGAATCGGTGAAGGCGTGGTCACGACGACGGCGTCGAAGGGGTAGCGTTCGCCATCTACCGTGGCGATCCACCCGCCAGCGCCAGTCGGTTCGAGTTTTTCCGGGCCTGTGCCACTGATCAGCCTGGCCCCGGCGTTGCGGCCCGCCTCCACCAGCGCGTCGATCAGCACGTTGAAACTGCCCCGGAAGTAGCCGAGTCGCTCCTGTTCCAGCGGCGAGCGGCGAGAGGTGGTGCGCAGCCAGATCTTGCCCCAGAACCAGACCATGGCGACCTGGTCGTGATAGCGCCCGAACTTCGCCCGGAGTTGCGCGCCGAACGTCTGGTCGTAGGCGCGCTGTCCCAATGCGCGCAGCAGCCAGTCGTGCGCGGTCACGCTCTCCAGTGGCTTCCAGTTGCGCACCCGTTGCAGGTAGGCTGTGACCAGGCCGACGCGGAGGCGGTCGTGAAAGGGGATGGTTCCCAGCTTCAGCAGATCCAGGGCGCCATTGAGCGGCCAGATCTTGCCCTGCGCGAAGTACCCGACATTCGATGGGAGCCACATGAGCGTGTCGCCGATGCCAATCTCCTCGGCCAGCGCTACGATTTCCCGGTCGCTCTGGAAGAGGTGGTGGTAAAAGCGTTCCAGATGCGTTCCAGCTACCGGGAACGCGTTAGCCTGGCCGCCGAACTGTGGTGCACGCTCCCAGAGCATGACCTGGTGCCCTTGCTGGGCAAAGCGAAAAGCTGCGGTGAGCCCGGCAATGCCGCCACCAATGACGGCGATACGCTTGCGGTCTGTCATACGGTAACGCTAGCCCAAGTCGTGCGCTCAGGCCCACTTCCGGTACCGCGAGACGCAACAACGCCCCACGCCAACCAGGCGTGGGGCGTTGCCAGTGCAGTTCGCTAGATGAAGAGCGACGCCATGACCAGCGTGATGGTCGCCATCAGCTTGATGAGCACGTGGATGGACGGACCGGCGGTGTCCTTCCAGGGGTCACCGACCGTGTCTCCGACCACCGACGCCGCGTGCGCGTCAGAACCCTTCCCAAGCACATGACCGTCGGCATCCTTCAACATGCCGGCCTCGATCATCTTCTTCGCGTTGTCCCAGGCGCCACCACCGTTGTTGAGGACGTTGGCGACCAGGATGCCGGCGATGGTGCCGATCATCAGCATGCCGGCCGCGCCTTCCCAGCGCAACGTGATGCCGACCAGGATGGGGACCGCGACGGCCAGCAGGCCCGGAGCGATCATTTCCCGCAGAGACGCGCGCACAGCAATATCAACGCAGGATGAGTAGTTCGGAGTCGAGGTGCCCGCCATAATGCCGGGATCGGCGCGGAACTGGCGGCGAACCTCCTCGATCATGGCGCCAGCCGCGCGGCCCACGGCGCGCATCGCCAGCGAGGCGAAGACGAAGACGAGCGCCGCGCCAATGAGGCCACCGACGAACACCCGTGGATTCGCCAGGTTCACCACCTGGGATTCGATAGCGGCGCCGCCGAAGCGCGCAACTTCCTGCAGGTACGCAGAGAAGAGCAGGAAGGCAGCCAGGGCCGCCGTGCCAATCGCGTAGCCCTTGGTCAGCGCCTTGGTCGTGTTGCCGGCCGAGTCCAGTGCGTCGGTGGTGTCACGCACGCTTTCCGGCTGGTTGCTCATCTCGACGATGCCGCCGGCGTTGTCGGTGACCGGGCCGAAGGTGTCCATCGCCAGGATGTAGGCGGCGGTCATTAACATGCCCATGGTCGCCACGGCGGTGCCGTAGATGCCAGCGGACTGGAACAACCCATCTTGCACGGGAAATACCGAGGTGACCTGGTTGCCCACGAAGTAGGAGGAGAGCAGGGCGATGGCGATGACAATCGCCGCCGCGCCGGTGGTCTCGAAACCGACCGCGATGCCGGAGATGATGTTCGTCGCCGGGCCCGTGCGAGAGGCTTCCATGATGTCGCGCACCGGGCGGTAGCGGCCGCTCGTGTAGTACTGGGTGACCCAGACAAAGACAAACGCGGTCAGGACGCCGATGATGCCGCAGAGCAAATATTCCATCTTGCCGTACGGCAGCATCCAGAAGGAGGCGATGGCCAGGCCAACCACGCCGAGGGCCGCCGAAACGTAGAAGCCCTTGTTCAGCTCCGTCATTGGGTCGGCTGGGGTCGCCGGCGGGCGCACCGCCAGCAGGCCGGCCATTGAAGCGAGCAGGCCGAGGGCGGCCAGCACCAGCGGGAAGAACACGAAGGCCAGCGCCTGTTCGTTCTGCGTGCCCATCGCTGCGGTGAAGAGCGTGGCGCCGAGGATCATGGCGCCGATCATTTCGGCAACAGAGGATTCGAAGATGTCTGCGCCACGGCCAGCGCAGTCGCCCACGTTGTCACCAACGAGGTCGGCGATGACCGCCGGGTTGCGCGGATCGTCTTCGGGGATGCCGGCCTCGACCTTGCCAACGAGGTCGGCGCCAACGTCGGCGGCCTTGGTGTAGATACCGCCGCCAAGCTGAGCGAAGAGGGCCACGAAGGATGCGCCGAACGCGAAGCCGACAATCCAGAACGGGGTCTCGGCGGCAGCCGGCAGGGTGCCCTGCACCAACGGGTAAACAATCCAGTACATGGCCAGGACGCCGAGCAGACCCAGCGCCACCACCAGGAAGCCAGAAACCGCGCCACCACGCAGGGCGACCGTGAGTGCCTCACCGAGGCTCCGACGGGCAGCGGACGCCGTCCGGATGTTCGACTTGACCGCAACGTACATGCCGGTGTAGCCAGCGATGCCGGAGAGCAGAGCGCCAAATAGGAACGCGCCAGCAGTGATGGCGGCTCGCGTGGTCTGGTGATCCTTCTCCGAGAGGCCGACGATGACACCGATGACAATGGCGATGACGATCGACAGCATCGCAATTGTGGAATATTGCCGCCTCAGGAAGGCAACAGCGCCGACATAGATGCGGTTGGAGATGTCCTGCATGGCAGGGGTGCCGGTGTCCCGGGCGAGAACGTCTCTGGCGAGCCAGCCCGCAAACAGGATGGCCACCAGGCCACATACCAGCACCGGCAGCGAATAGAGCTCCCGAGCTTCCAAGACCCCCTCCTCAAAACCCCTTGCGCTCCGCAGCGCAAAGGACTTCCCCCTGTAGCACCGGGCTCCCCGGTGTCGCCTGGCGACTCCCTACATCTTTCCCCGGACGTAAGGTTCCCTGACGCCGTGCGGCACTGCACGGAAGGCGCACAAATGTACGCGGTTCAGGTCATGCGCGGACGTGGAGTCTACCACGCTATCTGGAAATCTCGATATTCGGGAGCGCTCAGGCGCCAGCAGTTTGCGCGGTTTCGCGCCGGGTCAGACGCCGGAAGAGGGACTGGATTTCGCCGTTCTCCCAGGCGACCAGCAACTGGCTTGCGTTGAAGATCGAGGAGTAGGTGCCGCTGATCGTGCCGAGCAACAACGCCAGGACGAAGACACGAGTGGAGTCGCCACCGAAGAGCACCAGCGCCAGCAGCGTGAACACAACCGTCATGGACGTGTTGAGCGAGCGCACCACAGTCTGCGCGAGCGAGTGATCGACGACGCTCTCGAACGACTCGGCCGGGTTGAGCGCCAGATTTTCCCGGATGCGGTCGAAAACCACGATGGTGTCGTGCACGCTGAAGCCGATGACCGTCAGCAGCGCGGTGATGAATAGCGCATCGACGCGCACATTGAACAGGACGCCGAGGATCGAGAAGATTCCGAGGACGATCACCACGTCGTGGAGCATTGCCACCAGCGCCGCGCCGCCGTAAAGCAGTGGACTCTGCGTATTGCGGAACGCGTAGGCCATGTACAACAGAATGCCGACTGAAGCTACCGCCACGGCGATGATGGCCCGGTTCCGGATTTGCGTGGAAACCGCTCCACCGACCGACGAGAATTCAAGTTCTGTGTAGGCGCCAAGGTTGCTGGTCATCTTCTCGGCGAGGACGGCTTTCTCGGGCGAACCCTCTCGGATCTCAGGCACGCGAATCAGAAAGGTGTACGCGTCTGCGTTACCAGTCTGCTGCACGACCACCTGGTCATACCCAGCTTCCCGGAAGACATCTTCGACCTGCTGGGTCGTCGTTGCCTGGTCAAACTTCACCTCCCAGAGCGTTCCGCCCGTGAAGTCGATGCCCAGCTTGAGGCCAAACAGGAGCAGCGAGATCAACCCGGGGATGATCAGGATCAGGGAGATGGTGAACCAGAGTTTGCGCTTGCTGACAAGATGTTCCATGCGAGTGCGCTGCCTGCTCTTTCGCTGCTAATCCGCTGGCGCCGCGGTGACGATGGGCGGCGGTGAGCTGAACCACCAGCGCGGGTTCGTGAGCCCGAGCGCCACCACGATCTGCAGCAGCGTACGGGTGACGATGATGGCAGTGAACATGCTCACCAGCACGCCGATGAAAAGCGTCAATGCGAACCCGGTGATGATCGAAGTCCCGGTGTAGCTCCCGAACACATACAGGATGAACGTCGTAATCATGGTCGTTATGTTCGAGTCCCGGATCGACGGCCACGCATGTGAGAACCCGGAGTTCAACGCCTGCGTCAGCGTTCTGCCGCGATGAATCTCATCCTTCATCCGCGCGAAGATCAGCACGTTGGCATCGACCGCCATGCCAATCGACAGGATGAAGCCGGCAATACCGGCGAGCGTGAGCGTGACGGGAATCAACTTGAAGATCGCCACCGTCAGCACGGCGTAAAAGATGAGCGCGACCACGGAGACCAGACCCGGCAGGCGGTAGTACAGGATCATGAACAAGGCGACGATGAAGAGCCCGACCGAGCCGGCGATAAGGCTTCGCTGCAGGGAATCCTGCCCCAGCGACGGGCTCACGGTCTGACTCTGGACAACCTCGAGCGGGACGCTCAGGGCACCCGCCTTGAGCTGGATGACCATGTTCTGGACCTCTGCCGGCGGAATGCCCTCGATGATGCCAGAACTCGAAATCGCCCCGTTGATGACCGGGGATGAGATCACCTGCTTGTCGATGACAATCGACATCGGCTGACCCAGGTGGCTGCTGGTGTACTCGAAGAAGCGCCCAGCGGCATCGCTTTGTAGTTCGAAGGCGACGACCTGGCCAATGCCCGTGTTGCCGGTGGTGGCGTAGGCATCCTTGAGATCCGCGCCGCTAATGATGGTCTGGTAGACCGGCCCCGTCGGGGTTGATGACTCCGCGACAGGCGTAGCCATTGCCCCGGCAACGGGAGTCGCGCTGCCCGCAACCGGCGAGCCCACCGGCGTGGCTGCGGCACCGCTCCCGCGGTCAGCCGCTCCCAGGGTCGTATCGACGATGGTGCCGGGCGGGAGCGAACGTCCCTGGGGATCGATGATCTCCAGGAGGGCGGTCTGTTGCATGATCTGGATAGCGTCTTCCGGGTTGCGAATGCCGGGCAGTTCGACAATGATCTGGTCGCTGCCTCGAGTCTGGATAAGCGGTTCACTGACGCCGAGGGCATTGATGCGCCGTTCGAGCGTCTGGCGTGTGCCTTCCAGCGTTTCGGCGTCGAGCGTTTGCCCCGCGACCGGGTTCGCCTGCAGGACGACCTGGAGGCCTCCCTGGAGATCGAGTCCTTCGCGCACGGGGTGGGCGGCCCGGAAACCCTTGATGTCGTAGTTCGAGCCAGGGAGCGCGACCCAGGTGGCGAAGATCGCCAGCAGGATGATGAAGACCAGCGTGATCCAGGTTCGCGACCGCAAGCGCGTACTCCCAGGGAATCGCAGCGCATTCCCGCGCAGGACAGCTCCGAGCGAACATAATGCTCAGAATGCTCACAACGGCGCGGAGTATAGGCCGATTGTATGGCATGGGCCAGACCGGGGGTGATTCGGTGCCGGCCGCAAACCGGCATGGTTGCATTCTGAGCCAAAGACCACCACACAACCCAAAGACATGAGCAGATATTTAGGTTATGCGATAGGATGGGGCTAGGCCAGTCCACTGCATCTTGTGCTGGCCGGATTCCGGACGCGAGAGGCCACAGCGACGTGGCGTCGACTGAGGAGGACCCGTGAGAAGCCTGCAAAAGTGGATCTCCGGCCTTACCGTTCTCATCATGCTCGGAGGAGGGATGTTGGGCACCGCTGCCCAGGATGCGACGCCTGGGCCGCTCCCACCCGCTCCCAATGCGGGGAGCCCTCTCCCGGGGCAGTACGCCTTCTACCCGGCTGAGGTTGCCCAGCCCGGTGGCGATCTCCCGGGTGATCCTGCGGTGCAGCTGGTCCAGATCTCCGACCAGCTTGAGGAACCAGTCAACGTTGCTGCGCCAATGGATGGCACTGGCCGCATCTTCGTGGTCGAGCGCGGCGGCAAGATCAAGATCGTGCAACCCGATGGCACCGTCTTGCCGCAGCCGTTCCTGGACTGGACGGGCTGGACGATGTCGGCCTTCCTCGAACAGGGGCTACTTGGGCTGACGTTTCACCCCAACTTCGCCCAGAATGGGGTCTTCTATATCAACTACACGGATGTGCTGCGCAGCGGTGACGTGCTGACGTTGCAGTTCCGCGTGTCTGCCGATGACCCCAATGTGGCTGATCCGGACAGCGCCGAGGTCATCAGCTTCCGCTCTCAGCCGTATCCAAATCACATCGGCGGCGACATCGCGTTTGGACCAGACGGGTGTCTCTACATTGGCCACGGCGACGGCGGCCTCGAAGGCGACCCGCTGGACGCCGGCCAGGACCTGACGACGCACCTCGGCAAGATGCTACGCATCGATGTGAACCCGAACCTGGGCTTGCCAGCCTGCGGCGACGGCTGGACGCTGCCGTCGGCGGAGGTTGCCGCCGAGGCGGCTGCAGCGGAACCGGTTTCACCACAGACGCACTCGGTCAACGGGGCGGGCATGGGCCGGGAGATGATCGGCAAGGGGTATGCGATTCCCTCAGACAACCCGTTTGTCAAAGGCGATATGATTCTCGACCTCTTCGGACTCACCGAGGATGACTTTGCCCGCTACCACCCCTACGCCGCGCCTGAAATCTGGGCCTTCGGAATCCGTAACCCCTGGCAGTTCTCGTTTGACCGCGAGACCGGCGACCTTTGGATCGGCGATGTTGGCCAGAACTTCTGGGAGGAGATTGACTTCGAGCCTGCCAGCAGCGCGGGCGGCTTCAACTACGGCTGGAAGTTCCTGCAGGGGTCGCACTGCTTTCCGGACAGCATGAACCCGGATTGCCCGAAAGTCGGTGTGCTGCCCGTGGCCGAGTACCCACATGACCCGTCCGGCGGCTCGACGGTCATCGGGGGTCATGTCTACCGGGGTGCAGACTACGCTGCCCTGGAGGGCATCTACTTCGTCTCGGATTACATCTCCGGCCGCGTCTGGGGCATTGCGCCCAGCAATGGCACGTGGCAGATGGAAGAGTTGCTGGACACGACGCTCTTCGTGACCGGATCAGGCGAGGATGAGGCCGGCAATATCTACTTCACGTCGTGCGAGTGCGGCTACGGGCAGACCGCGCCGAATCCGCGCGGCGCATTGTGGATGCTGGTAGCCGCCGACGCGGTTCCGGATGGCGCGACCCTCGCGCCGGCAGGCCCCAAGGCAGCCGACGAGGAGAACGTGGAAGAGGCCGTTGAGGCAGCAACGCCCGCTCCATAACCATGCAGGCGCCGCGTTGAGTTTGGCGGGTCGGGGTGAGCAGCGAATGCTCACCCCAGTCTGTGCGTTGCACGCTTGTGGGCAGCGCCTGTTGACGGCAGGGGGCGGTGGCGGCAACATCAGAGCTGCCGGAGGTCCGGCGAGGAGATCCAAATCAACTGATCAAGGAGTCCCCATGACTGCGACAGGCGCCGATCTGGATGCCCAGGCACTCGTTGCATCCGCACTGGAGCACTGCGTTTTCCCGCTTGCGCCGGCCGACGACATTGCCAGAGACGGGGTGCGCATGTGGGTCAAAGGCGACGGCGTTCGGGTGACCGACGCCGGAGGCCGAGAGTACCTGGACATGATGAGCTCGCACGCGCGGGCGAACTCCCTGGGCTACGGAAACGCCGAGATCGCGGATGCGGTCGCCGCGCAACTTAAGACCATGCACTACGCGGGCACCGTGAACAACATGGCGCCCCCGACCGTGCAATTGGCCGACAAGCTGGTCGAGCTCACGCCTGAAGGGCTCTCCAAGGTAGTCTTCGTCAGCGGTGGTTCGGAGGCTGTGGAGTCCGCGATCAAGATCGCAAAGCAGTACCAGATTCACGCTGGGAAACCGCGCGCATACAAGATCATCTCGCGCTGGAACGCCTATCACGGCGCGACCATGGGCGCGCTGGGAGCCACGGATTGGCTTGGCACGCGGCACATTTCTGAGCCGGGTGTACCGGGTTACTCGCATATTCCGGGACCGATGCGGTACCGCAACCCGTTCGGCATGGAGGAAGCGGCGTACTACGCGTTCTGCGCGGAGTACCTGGAGCACCAGATCCTGCACGAGGGGCCAGACATGGTCGCGGCGTTCATTGCTGAACCGATCATGCAGGCGCATGGTGTCCAGGACGGCACTGCGGAGTACTTCGCCCGGGTGCGTGATATTTGCGACAGGTATGGGGTGCTCCTCATCGTCGATGAGGTGATCACGGGCTTCGGCCGGGCCGGCACCTGGTTTGCCAGCAAGCAAATGGACATCAAGCCGGACATCATGACGATGGCCAAGGCCATGACTGCCGGCTACATGCCCATGGGCGCGGTGGTGGCGAGGCCCGAGCTCATCGACGCGCTGCCGGTCTACCGCCATGTGCATACCTACAGCGGCCACGCGGGCGCGGCAGCGGCTGCGAACGCCGTGATCGCCATCAAGGAGCGTGAGAACCTGATCGATTACGGGAAGGAGATGGGGGAGTACATGCTCGACTCCCTGCACGAGTTCCTCGATCCACACCCGATCGTCGGCGATGTTCGAGGCAAGGGCATGTGGCTGGCTGTCGATTTCACGGCGGACAAGGAATCCGGAGCGCCCTTCACGGATGACACGGTGAAGGCGGTGGTGGCTCGCATGTTTGAGCACGGCGTTATCGCCAGCGCGATTGGCACATCGTTCGAGATTGCGCCGCCGCTGATCTCGACCAAGGCCGACCTGGACGAAGCGGTACGGGTCGCCGCGCATGCAATCAACGAGATCGCCGCCGAGCGCAAGTTGGTTTAAGCGGGAGCCGCCTGCGGGAGATAGAGCCCGTGGTCCTGGATGTACCGGACCACGGGCTCGACCGTGAGCTCATCGATCGGCTGTCCGTCCGCGACGCGCTGCCGAATTTCGGACGACGAGTAGGGGAGTTCCGCGAGCTGCGCCAGGTGGACCTTGCCAGCGAGCGCCGGCAGGGTTGCAGTGAGGTCTGCCAGGTCAGTGTCGATGCCGGGCCGCCCGACGACGCCCAGGTTGGCGAGTTCCAGAATGCGCGCCGGATCGCGCCAGGTCGCGAAATCCCGCAGCGAATCCTCCCCCATCAGGAAGAAATACCTGGCGGGTCCCAGCTCACTTGTCAAGCGTTCCAACGTATCCACCGTGTAGGAAGGGCCGGGCCGGTCGACCTCGACGCGGCTGACGATATCCTCCGGCGTGTCACCCAGCGCGAGACGCACCATGGCAAGCCGGTCATCATCTTCGCTCACGATCTGACCGCGCTTGTGCGGCGGTTTACCCGCAACCACCCAGATGATCTGGTCCAGATTCAGCCTTTCCCGGAGGCCGTTGGCAATGTGCAGGTGGCCCAGGTGGATCGGGTCAAACGTCCCACCGAATACACCGATGCGGCGCAAGGGGTCCTGGTCTGTGGCGGCGTGCGTCACGAACACTCCTGATCGTACGTGCGAGCGCCCGATTGTATCAGGGCGGCTGGCGCGCCTCCGGGCATTGCAACGCCGTTGCTATAGTTCGGGGGATGTGAGCCGGGCGGGACGAGAGGCGAGGGCGTGTTCGACTACCACGTACACAGTACATTCTCCGTTGATTGCGCGATTCCCATGGCGCAATCCTGCGAGGCCGCGATCGCCGCAGGCATCACCGAAATCGCCATCACCGATCACGTGGATCATGTCCCGGCAGACCTCGGCTTTGGCTTCTATCGTCCCGAGGACTACCTTCGAGAACTTGACGCGGTGCGGGAACACTACGCAGGGCAACTGACGGTGTTGCGTGGCGCCGAAGTGGACTACAACGACAGCACCATCGATGAGGTTTCCCGGTTCCTTGATCGCTACCGGGATGAGTACGACTTCATCATCGGTTCGGTGCATTACTTCAGCGATGGCGCGATGATCTTTCCGGATTATTTTGCCGGAAAGTCGCTGGAAGAGGTCTTCTCGCCGTACTTCGACCAGGTTGAGCGGGCGGTAGAGACCGGGTGGTTCGACTCCATCGGGCACCTCGATCTGCCGAAGCGGTATGCCCCCAGGACGCATCGAGACTACGACCCGCTGCTGTTCAAGGAGCGGCTCGAGCCAATCTTTGACCGCATGATCGCCAATGGCGTGGCGTTCGAGATCAACACCTCCGGGCTGCGGCAGACGCCGCGCACCAGCATGCCCAGCGGCCTGATCGTGCGATGGTACGCGGACCGTGGGGGGAAGCTGATCACCACCGGGTCGGATTCACACGCTGCGCAGACGGTAGGCGCGGGCATCCCGCTCACGCTCGACATGCTGCAACTCTGCGGCATCGAGAACGTCGCTTCGTTCCGGAAGCACGAAGCCACTTTGGTTCCAGTCGCAGCGTTGCAGTCGCGCGTCGCCTGAGGCAGCCTCAGCCACCGCCGATGGATGCGCCGACCGCTCGCACGCCGAGAAGCCGACCCTCGCACGTGTCACCCAGTGGTGGCGGCGAACGGCGTCCGCCGCGGGCAGGGGGCCAGGGCGCGCGGGCACTCATCACCAACACGCTGTGGCGCACCGCGCCGTGTTTTCTGGCGGGCGTGATTGCGCTGGCGGGCGCAGCGCATCTCCTGCCAGCGCCCCCAATTGCCGTGCCCTTGCGCATGATCGTGGTCATCGCCGTACTGCTCCTGGGAATTGGCGCGACATTTGTGTTCGACCGCGCGTCGGCCCGTCCCTACTGGCAGCTTGTGCTTGCGGTCGTCCTGGTGGAGATGCCCGTGGTGGCGCTGCAATCGTCGGCGTTGCGGGCGCCCTTCGTTGCGTTGGGGCGTGGCTCCGCGGGACCACTGGTCTGGATGACGATCGCGAGCATCCTGGTGCTCCTGGGATTGTGGATCTTCGGATTGCTCCAGCAGCGAGACCCGGCCGAGAATGCCGCACTGCTCCTGCTGTTGCCGGCGCTGATTGTCCCGGCGATGCTGGGCGCGGGCTCGGAGTTGGACGAATCCGCGTCACTCGCGATGTTAGCTGAGTCCGCCTTCGTCGCCGGAGCTGCGACGTTTGTCGCGCTGCTCGGGCCTGCTGGCTGGCGCCCGCTCATTGCCATTGCGGCATTCGTTCTGCAGGTTGTGGTGCTTTGGCTCGTCGGCAAGGGGCCCGTTGTCGGGCCTGAAGCCGGGTTCGTGAGTTACCTCAGCCTCACCCTGGTGCTGGTTACGGCGCTGGGCATGATGATCATGGCGCCAGTTGGCGCTCTGTTCACCCGACGCTTCCTGCAAACCGTCGACGAGAAAACGGGGATAGCAACGCCGGCGAACGTTCCCCAGCGGGGCGCTCGCCGGCGACGCGATACGTAGCGGCTTATTCCGTGATGGCGTCCGCCCGCCCGTTGCCGTTCAGCGCAGGGAGCGACGGATCGATCTCCTCTTCCTTCTTTTCCACGATCGTCATGGTGGCCACAGTTTCATCCGGGTCCAGCTTCATCAACGTGACACCCTGCGTCTGCCGTCCGATGGTGGGAATCTGGGAGACTGGTAGGCGAATGACCTTGCCCGAGGTGCTCATCAGCATGAGGGCGTGTTCGTCATTCACCATCCCGGCTCCAACGATCTGGCCGGTCTTGGGCGTGAGACGCATAGCCAGGACGCCCTTGCCACCGCGGCCCTGCGCCGAGAAATGCTTTGTGGCCGTGCGCTTGCCGAGACCCTTCTCTGCCACCACCAGCAGGTCCAGGCCTTCAACAACGGCTTCGGAGGCAATCACACGATCGCCCTGGTCCATGCGGATGCCGATGACGCCGGCCGCCTGGCGACCCATGGACCGGACATCGTCTTCACGGAACCGGATGGCCTGCCCGCCCTGGCTCACGAGTACGATGTCGTCATTGCCGGTGGTCATACGAACCCAGGCCAGCTCGTCGTCGGGGTCGATACCGATGGCGATCAACCCGCTGGAACGCACCGAGCGGAAGTGCGATAGCTCCGTCCGCTTTACACGGCCCAGGCGAGTGGTGAAGAACAGGTACTCCGCCGAGTCGTAGTCCTTCACCTTCATCAGGGTCGTGACCGTCTCGTCCGGCTGCATGTTGACCAGGTTGATGATCGGCATGCCCTTGGCCGTGCGGCCGGCATCGGGCAGCTCGTGCACCTTCAACTGGTAGACACGCCCCCGGTTGGTGAAAACGAGCAACCAATCGTGGCTGTTCGCCGCCAGGATGTGCTGGACCGCGTCCTCATCGCGCATCTTGACGCCGGTTACGCCGCGGCCACCGCGCCGCTGGGTGCGGAACACCTCATCGCTGCTGCGCTTGACGTAGCCACGGTTGGTCAGCGTGACCAGGACATCAACCTCCGGGATCAAGTCCTCTTCGGAAATGGCGCCAGAGATGTCCTGGATGCGCGTCCGGCGCTCGTCGCCGTACTTCTCCTTGAGCATCTGCAGGTCCTGGCGGACGACGCCCAGGATGAGGCGAGCGTCCCCCAGCAAGGTTTCCAGCCGCAGGATTTCGGCGAGGACCTCTTTCAGTTCGTCCTCGATCTTCTTGCGCTCCAGGCCAGCCAGGCGGGCGAGGCGCATATCGAGGATCGCGGTGGCTTGCACCTCGGTCAGGGTGAACTTCTTCATCAGGTTCGTGCGCGCTGTCTCGGTGGTGCGCGAGGCCCTGATCGTTGAGATCACCTCGTCAATGTTGTCGAGGGCGATCTTGAGGCCTTCGAGGATGTGGGCGCGCCGGCGGGCCCGCTCAAGCTCGAACTCGGTGCGCCGGGTAATCACCTCCTGGCGGTGGCTGATGTATTCCTGCAGGGCACGTTTCAGGGTGAGGGTGCGCGGCTGCGTGCCGCGCTCCACGAGTGCCAGCATGTTCACGCCGAAGCTGGATTGCAGTTGCGTGTGCTTGAACAGGTTGTTCAGCACTTTCGTCGGCTGAGCATCCCGCTTGAGTTCGATGATGGCGCGCATGCCGGTGCGGTCCGACTCGTCACGCAGGTCGCTGATGCCTTCCAGCTTGCCTTCTCGTACCTGGTCCGCGATGCGTTCCAGGAGGACCGCCTTGTTGACCTGATATGGGAGCTCCGTGATCACGATCTGATAGCGGCCGCCGCGCGCGGCTTCCTCGACAAACGCCTTGGCGCGGACCACGATGCGCCCGCGCCCCGTGGCGTAGGCCGCCTTGATGCCCTCTCGCCCGAGGATGATGCCACCGGTTGGGAAGTCCGGCCCCGTGACGGCAGTCATCAGGTCCTCAACCGTCGCCTCCGGGTTGTCGATCAACATCGTAGCGGCGTCGCAAATCTCGTTCAGGTTATGCGGCGGGATATTGGTCGCCATGCCGACGGCGATGCCTGAGCTGCCGTTGAGCAGCAGGTTGGGCAATCGGCCCGGCATCACCTTGGGCTCTTCGGTCGAGGCGTCGTAGTTCGGCATGAAATCGACGGTGTTCTTGTCGAGATCAGCCAGAATCTCGTCGGAAATGGCCGTCAGGCGGGCCTCGGTGTAGCGCATGGAGGCGGCGCTATCGCCATCGACTGAGCCGAAGTTGCCCTGGCCATCGACCAGGGGGTAACGCATGTTGAAGTCCTGCGCCAGGCGGACCAGGGTGTCATATACCGAGGCATCACCGTGCGGGTGATAGTTCTTGAGGACTTCACCGACCACACCGGCGCTCTTGCGGTAGCGCGTGTTGGAGCGCATGCCCATTTCGGCCATGGCGTACAGCACGCGGCGATGGACGGGCTTGAGGCCGTCTCGTGCATCGGGAAGAGCGCGCTGCACAATCACGCTCATGGCGTAGTCGAGATACGACTGGCGCATTTCGGTATCGAGACTTGCCAGCCGAACGTTTCCAATTTCCACGAGCGAATTCCCCTGTCTCAACGCTGCTATGCAAGCAAATAATCTGACATAAGTTTACCACGAATCTCCACATTGATCAGGGAAAACATGGCGTCCGTACGCGGAAACTGGCTGAATCTCGGACCAAGAATTCGGCCGGGGAGTATGTTTCCCCGGCCGCAAAATCGATGCACTGCGCCTACCCGCGAACGTTGGCATTCTTGGCACAGTTGGCATGCTTTGTTGCGTCACCGTGCGTCTGAGGCGACTCAGGGACGCTTCTTTTCGCCCCGAATCTTGTCCGCCTTGCGTTTGGGCGCATCGACCTGATACGAACCACCCTCACTCGCCACGGCGACATCCGATCCGCCCAGGCTGGTTGCCATCCCTGCGTCCGACGCCTCCCAAGTTGGGGCCGGCACCGCGGCTTCCGGCGTAACGACCGGTGTGGCTGGGATGGCGAGCGCCGCATCCGAGACACCCGGTGCTGAATCTGTCCCCGCCGAAGCTGGATCGATCCCATCCAGAGCCGGGTCGGCGCCGGAACGTGCCGGGTCGTTGTGCTCTGGCGCCAGGTCCGTGCCCGGCTGTGCTGGATCGATCTGCGCTTCGGCGTTTCGGGACGGCCAGGGAGCGATGGCCCCGGCGGCCAGCGCCATGGCAACGACTCCGCTTGCTCCGGCCGCCAGGAACGTGCGCCGTCGAAGGTGAGTACGCGTCATTTACTCGGAGGCCGCGAGCGAATCGTCGCCGCCGGTCGATGCACCAATGGAGGATCCACCGCCAGAGAGCACGCCGATGTCCGTGCTGTTCCCGACGTCACCACCGTTGATGGTGACCCCGGGGGCCAGGATGGTCGAAGTGCCGCCCTGGACACCCGTGATGCCGCCGCCGATGGTGACAACGGAGCCGAGGTTGTCCTGGGCCATGGCGGCTCCCGCCCCGGCCACCGCCAGCATGCCGCCCGCGACCAACGCAAGGGCGGCGCGCCGCGCAATCTGCAACGTCATGGAATTCCCCTTCCCTCGTACGACGAGTGCGCCAGAGCGCATTGTCGCGGCCATCGTGCCTTCGTACCAACCCGCAGTCGTCCTGAATATGGACGACGCCGGACTACGCCTGGAGGCGATGACCGCAATTCGGACAGAACTTCGAGCCCGCCGGAATTGTCGCGTGACAGTTCGGGCACTCGATCGTCCCTCCACTCTCAATACGCGCCGGCTGGTTCAGCGTTTCGCGGAAGGTCTGCGCCATGGCCTGGCCGAGACCCAGGCCTGCCCCAAGCTCCAGCCCGGATTGGGCTGCGCCGAGAGCGGGACTGCCCTCGCCGGTATTGCCAAGTGCCTTGGCCGCCTCGAACTGCAGGTACGTTTGCGGGTCTCCAAGAATGGCCATCCCCGTGCGCTCGTCGATGCGCTTTTGCACCTCGTCCGGCGGTGTGATCGCGGCCACCTGGAAACTGGTCAGATCGAGCCCCAGGCGCTGGAAGCTGTCCCCGAGCGAATTGCGCATCGCCGCGGAGATGTCGCTGAGTTGCCCTGGCAGATCGAGCAGTGACACTTTGATCGACCCGAGCATGTCGTTGAACTCGGTGACGATCACGCTCCGCAAGTAGTCCTCGATCTGGGCCGTCGTGTATGCGCCGCGTGCGCCGACGACTTGCTGCACGAAGAGGCCGGGGTCCGCCACGCGCATGGAGTACGTGCCATACGCCCGCAAGCGGACCATGCCAAACTCGGCATCGCGAAACACGAGCGGCTGCGAGGTACCCCATTTGAGATCATTGAACTCACGCGTCGAGACGAAGTAGACCTCAGCAGTGAATGGCGTTCGGCCGCCAAAGAACACGCCGGTCAGGCCACCCAGGATGGGCAGGTTGTTGGTCGAGATCGTGTAGCGCCCGGGTCCAAAGACATCGAGCGCCTTGCCATCTCGGAAGAAAACGGCCGCCTGTCCCGCGCGCACGATGAGCTGGGAGCCCATGGTGAATTGGCCAGCGCCCTGCTCGGGCACCCGGGTGACAAGATCGTCTGCCCGTTGATCTGGAAGTTCGATAACGTCAATCAAGGCCATGGTGGGCTCCCTTACCAGTGACTCAGGCGTCGGACCCGCCGCCGGCGGTCAACTTCGGGGCTTCAACCCCGAGCGAGGCCTTCAGTGCGGCCAGTTCGTCCTCGACATCGGATTCTGCCTCGAGGGCCCGGAACTGGGCATCGAAGCTCTCGTCGCCCATCTCCAGCGAAGCCATGGCCTGCGCTTCCTGGCTGCGGATCTTGCGCTCCATGCGATCCAGCTCGGAGGACGGATCAAGCGGGGTGACCACCACGATAGCGTCTGCCACCTGCTTGGTCGCCTGCGCGCGGCGCTGTCGAGCGACCAGCGAGTCCCGCGCGCCAAGTGTGGTCTGGTATTTGGCCTCGAGCTGCCGCAACTGGTCCTTGAGCTTGCTCACGGCCTGCTTCTGGATGTCCAGTTGCTGCTGGTAAATGGCGGAGTTCTCTTCGTTGTCCCGCTTGCGGCGCAGTGCCTCACGGGCCAGGTCATCCTTCCCGGCGCCGACGGCACGCTCCGCCTTCTTGTTCCACTCGGAGGCGAGCTTGGTCGTCTCCGCGACCTCCAGTTCGAGTTCCTTCTCCTGGGCGATCATTGCCGCGACCTGGGAGCGCGCAGTGACGATACTCTCCTGCATCTCGCGGATGATCTGGTCGATCATCTTCTCCGGGTCTTCCGCCTGGTCAATCAAGTCGTTGACATTCGCGCGGACAAGACGGGTCAGGCGATCCATGATTCCAGCCACGTGTTTCCTCCTCTGTGCGTCGCTGCGTCGCTCAGTTCTGAACCGGGGCGTTCCGGTACAGCTCGATGTCCATGGCTTCGACGGGCTCTCCGGCAAACGACTGCCGTTCGCCATCCCAGTCCAGCGCCACGCCGCCGCTGGCTGGATTGGCTTCATCCCGCAGCAGAGCGTAGCGCACGGCGCGTAGTGGGCCGATGGAGTCACCAGTCACAATTTCGCCGTCGCCTGTGCCGGTACTTGCCTGTTCCAGAGCTTCGCCAGCCACGCCAAGCGCCTCTTTTGACGGCTTGGCGGGACGGACGCGCAGAACCGGCTGCCTGGCGTCTGCGTTGATCAGCAGCCACTCCTCTGGCTCCTGCGAAAGACGTGCCAACTCGAATGAATCGGGCCGGCCTTTCACCACGATAACGGCGTCAACGGAGTAATCCGTTCCCAGGATGGAGACGGCATCGCCGGGCCGAATGCCCATCAGGTCTGGCGCGGGCAAGGCCGGTGGCTCCGATCCCAACACCGCCAGCGCACGCTCGGAGCTCACGGCCCGGCCCGAATCAACGACGTGTTGCCGGGTGTTCAACCGCAGCAACTCCCGTTCGGCTTCCGCCGCGATCGCGGCAGCCGGAACCGCCAGGGCGTCGCCAGCAGTGGAGGCGCGTTCGAGCGCATCGACCTCGGCGCGGAGGTCGACGACGCCCTGCATGAGGCTTTCGTCGAAAAGCCGGAGTTGATCGAGGGCAACACCATCGATAGGGTTGTCGCTGAAGAGGCCACCGTATCCGGGCGTCTCCGCGCGTACGCGGTTGATCATGAGCCGGATGCGCTGGCTGACCTCCTCGATGGGTCCTACGTCGCCGATGCGCCGGGCCTTGGCCAGGTCGCGGCCAATCCGCTCGACACGCGCCAACTCTGTCTCATAGGCCTCGGCGACGGCCTCCCGGACGCGGCGATCGGCGTCTCGCCGTTGCTCCTTCAGGCGGTAGCCCCGGTAGCCCGGAATCTGATCGAGCAGCGCGTGCGCGCGGCGCTGGAGTTCCTGTTCTGGATCGTCGGTCACCTCTGACCTCCTGTTGATGAGATCGCCGGGTTGGCGGCCTGCTGCGCGATCTGTTTGGCGCCGTCTGGCCCGAGAAAGATTTCCGCGCCACAATACGGGCACTTCACGAGGCCTTTCCCAGCCAGTTCAAGAATCCCGCCGCAGTTCGGGCAGTGTTGCTCTCCCTGCAAGCGAGAGGCCTCGACCGACTGCAAGGTGCCCCCCTTCCAGTCCACATATCCCGTGAACAGGCCCATGCCGACCAGGTCGTAAAGGTCGCCTTCGATCTCGCCCCTGCTGAGTTTGAGTTCCTGCGCGATATCGATGATGGAGATCTTGCCGCGTGTGCTGACCATGTCGAGCAACCGGCGTTGAGCGCGTGCGCGTGCGGTCGCCTGCTCTTCGGCGCGCCCTTTGGTCAGGAAGAAGAGGCCGCCGCCGACGAGAGGCGCCACGACCACCAGGAAGAGGAACGCGGCGCCAAAGAGCGCACCCGACCCGCGCAGGTTGCCTTCGTTCATGCCTGACAGCAGCCAGAGCCCCGAGATGACGCCAATGACGACGCCAATGGCAATCAGGATCAGGCCAATAACCCGACCGGAAGCGTTCATGCAGTTGCCTGACGTGCGCTCAGTTGCTTCATGTCGCCAAGTTTACGGCACGCGGCGCTGACGACGGCCTAACTCTGCTTCAACGCGTCCGGCAGGTCGACCAGGGCAAACATGATGTCGCCCTTGCAGGCCAGATCACCATCGACGGTGGCAATGCCTGCGCCGATCCCCAGTCCGCGCCGGATTTTCTGGACTTCAACCTCGATGCGCAGGGTGTCGCCAGGCTTGACCTGCCGCTTGAAGCGGACGTTGTCGATACCGGCGAAGAGCGCCAACTTGTCCTGGTACTCATCCCCCGCCAGCACCGCCACGCCGCCGACCTGGGCCATGGCCTCCACGATCAGGACCCCAGGCATGACCGGATAAGCCGGAAAGTGCCCCTGGAAGAACGGCTCGTTGATCGTCACGTTCTTGATGCCGACCGCGCGCGTCGGTGGCTCGATCTCGATGACGCGATCCACAAGCAGGAATGGATAGCGGTGGGGGAGGATGCGCTGAATCTCCTCGGCTTCAATTACCCGGCCTGCGCCATCAGTCATCGGTGCGTCTCCTGGCGTAACTGGCTCGTCCTACGCGGTTGCCGGCTCGCGTTCAGGTGCGCCGAAACGCACCAGTTGGTTGCGTGCTGGTCCAACACCCACCTTGGTGATGGGGGCGCCGATCTGCTCCTGCAGAAACGCGATGTACGCACGGGCCTGGCGCGGCAAGTCGTCCGGCGTGCGGGCATCGACAGTTGAGGTGCGCCAGCCTTCCAGCGTTTCATACACCGGCTGCGCGCGGGTCAGTTCCTCAATGCGCGCGGGCACGGTCTCGATGCGGCGGCCGTCCAGGTCATACGCCACGCAAACGTTGATCGATTCGAAGACATCGAACACGTCAAGCAGGGTCAGGGCGATGTCAGAGACGCCGTTGAGCTGGGCGACATAGCGCGCTGCGACCGCGTCGAACCAGCCGGTGCGGCGAGGTCGACCCGTTGTCGTGCCGTACTCGTGACCGCGCTCGCGGATCAGATCGCCCGTCGCGTCGAGCAGTTCCGCCGGGAGCGGCCCTGCGCCGACGCGCGTGGAATAGGCCTTGTAGACCCCGAGCACCTGGTCGACCCGGATGGGCGCCACGCCAGCGCCCTGGCAAGCACCCGCCGCGGTGGTGCTGGAGGAGGTCACGAAAGGATACGTCCCGTAGTCGATATCGAGCATGGCGCCCTGCGCGCACTCGACGACCACGCGCTGCCCCGCGATCAGTGCGCCTGCAACCATGGGCTCGGTCGGTTTGACGAACGGGCGAAGCCGCTCTCCCATCTCGCCGAGATCCGCGATCAACTCTTCAAGGTCGAGCTCATCTGAGCCGTACACACTGCTGAGAAGCCGGTTCCAGCGGGGCAGTTCTCGTGACAGCCGGTAGCGCAGTGTGTCGCGGTCCACGAGGTCCGCCATGCGCAGTCCGCGCCGGGCCGCCTTGTCGCTGTATGCGGGGCCATTTCCGCGCAACGTGGTGCCAATGGAGCCTTCCAGGCGGTCGGCCTCTTCCAGCCGGTCCAGGATAGGGTGGTAGGGCAGAACGACATGCGCCCGTTCCGAGATCGCCAGGTGCTCGAGCGAGACCCCGCGCTCCTGCAGCTTGTCCATCTCGGATAGGACCTGGCGTGGTTCGATGACGACGCCCGCGCCCACCACGCACTGGGTGTCGGGGTTCAGGATGCCAGAGGGAATCAGGTGGAGCTTGAAGACGCCGGCGTCGGTCTGGACCGTGTGGCCGGCATTCGCGCCGCCATTGGCCCGAACGACGATATCTGCTTCGGCCGCCAGGGCATCCGTGAGCTTGCCTTTGCCCTCATCACCCCATTGGCCGCCCATGACGATGGTCGCGGGCATGGTGCTGATCCTTTCTCTGGATGAAGTTGCTTCGCGCTGCAGTTACTCGCTCTGGCTGCGAAGAGCCGTCAATTCCTGTTGCAGCGCGATGATCTGTTCCCGTAGTTGGAGAACGGCTGCCGCGCCGGCGATGTTGACGCCGAGGTCGTCGATCAACCGCTGCGCCCGCAGGAGCCGATCCAGGTCGGCGTCGGAATAGAGCCGGTCCCGGCCACTCCGCGCCGGATTGACGACGCCCCACTCCTCGTAGCGAAGGAGCGTGGTGCGGCCAAGCCCCGAGCGGGCCGCCACCATGGACATCGCGTACTTCGGGTGGCTCCCTGGTTCGTCATCGTCGTCCGTTAGCCAGTCAGTCAACGAGACGCGAATGACGTCAGTTGAGTGCTGGGAGGTCATCACTTCTTCTCCCCTGAGCGCAGGCCGCGTAGCTCCTCGTAGAGTTCACGCTCGCGCTCTGAGAGTCTGGTAGGCACCACTACGCGGGCGCGAGCGGTGAGGTCGCCGCGCTCGCCCGGTTTGCCCCTCAGTTTCGGCATGCCCTGGCCGCGCAGGCGGAAGCTGCGGCCATTTTGTGTCTCGGCTGGAATGGTGAGCGCAACACGCCCGGTCGGGGTATTGACTTCCACCTCCCCGCCCAGCACGGCGGTTGTCACCGGGACATCGACGTCGGTCTTGAGGTTGTCACCGTCGCGTTCGAAGCGCGGATCGGGCCGCACAGTGATCACCAGGTTGACATCGCCCGCCTCGCCGCCATTGAGGCCGGGGCCGCCCTGCCCGGCCATGCGCACGCGCTTGCCGGAGGCGATGCCCGCCGGGATCGTAACTTCCAGCGTCTTGGTACGGCGCACCGTCCCGGTTCCATCACAGGTGGGGCAGATTTGGCCGCGCACCTCGCCCAGGCCGTGGCAGGTTGGGCACTCTTCGTTGACCTGGAGCTGGATCTGGCGGGTCGTGCCACGGAACGACTCATCAAAGGAGATTTCGACCGGCACTTCGGCGTCCTCTCCTCTGCGGGCCCTGGCCGCACGGGGCTGGGTGCGCGTGCCGAAGCCGCCCCCAAAGTCAAACCCACCAAAGCGGGACCCCCCACCGCGCGAGCCGAAGAGGGTTTCAAAGAAGTCCGAATGCTGGTTGTCGCCCTCGTCGGCCCCGTAGAACGTGTACTCGGTGCCGCTGCCGCCCTGGTTGGTGTACCAGCGGCTGAAGTCGTTCGGATCAAAGCTGGATGTACGGCCGCCGCGCCCACCCGCGCCCGGTGGAGCGAAGTTCTCGTCGCCGGTGTAGCCCGCGTCGCGGTAGCGCTGCCAATCTTCGCCGAACTTGTCGTAAAGCTTGCGCTTATCGGCGTCGGTGAGCACCTCGTGGGCCTCGTTGACTTCCTTGAAGCGCTCCTCGGCCGAGGTGTCTCCCGGATTGAGATCCGGATGATATTGCCGCGCGAGCTTGCGATAGGCCGTGCGGATTTCTTTTTCGGTGGCCGTTCGTGGCACACCGAGAATCTGGTAATAGTCCTTGACTTGAACGCTGGACATGTTTGTCCCCCGGCAGAGTGGCCGGCGTACTGACGAATCTGGCGGACACGCGAACGCCAGGATCAGGCGCTACTGCGTCGTGATCCGCGCACCTTGTTGATCAGAAGAATAGCGGAAACGAGGAACATGGCGAGAATCAGGATTACCAGCAGGGGCAGGAAGATCGCCACCAGCGAGGTGACAACAGCGATGGCATCCTCCGCCATGCTGACGAACGGGTTCAGGATGCCGCCGGTGCCAACCGTGAAGGCAGGGCGGGAGGTCACCTTGACCGCATTCACCGATCCCGCCAGCACGAGCCCGATCAGCACCATGATGGCCGGGCTGATGGAGACGACGCCGCTGGTGGAGGCCAGCGCCACGATGATGCCGGCCGCCGGCCGCACGAATGACTGGATAAGGTCGTTGATGTGATCAACGCCGGGCACTTTATCGACGGCAACCTCGATGGTGAGCAGCAGGACGAGCAGCGCGATACCGATGTTGGACGAAAGGGCGTCGTACGGGCCATGGAGCGTGACGCGGTCGGTTGCACGGTCCGCCAGCGCGAGGATAAGCAGGGGGATGTAGGCGTTGAGGCCCGCCGGTGCCGCAAGCCCTGCGCCCGTGAGGATCGCGGTTTCCACGCTACTGGGCCTCCGTCCGTGGCCAATTGCGAGCGCCGGGTAGCTCGATCAGCCCCGGAGTTTATCACTTGCCGCCGAGACGAAAATGACGGTGCCCCAACTGGCGCAACACGCAAACCGCGCCACCTGGGTCACCAGATGGCGCGGAAAAAGCTGAACGTGAGCTACATGGAGCGGAGTACGGTCACCAGACGGCCCTGCACCGACACATTGTCGGCCGGCGTGTAGATCGGTTCCATCGTGGAGTTCGCGGGCTGCAGCCGCACGCGATCACCTTCGAGATAGAACTTCTTGAGCGTGGTCTCGCGCTGGTCCTTCAGCCAGACCGCGACCGTCTCACCGTTCTCACACGTCTGCTGGTGCTTGAGCACGACCACGTCGCCATCGTCGATGAGCGCGTCGATCATCGACTGCCCCTTGACCCGCAGTGCGAAGAGACCCTGACCCGAGCCACGGACCATCTCCGACCCGACCTCAACGATTTCGGCCACGTCCGAACCTTCAAGATCGCCCGGCACCGGGATGGGAAGACCAGCGGCGATGTTGCCGATAATCGGGATGGAAACGACGTTGCGCCGCGCCGGGCCGCGATTCACGAGTTCAATGCCCCGGGAAATCTTGCTGTTCCGGCGAATGACACCCCGGGCTTCAAGCGCCTTGAGGTTGTAGTCCACAACGCTTGTCGACGAGATGCCAAGCTCGTTCTGGATGTCCCGAATAGTGGGTGGATAGTCATTCTCTTCGAGGAAAGTCTCGATGAACTGGAGGATCGCCTGCTGTTTGCGGGACAGGTCTTTCATGGTCCGCTCCTGACTGAACGTGTGTGCAGCGGCCGGGTACGGGTGCCAGAGCGGCGCTGCAATCGCCCCGGATGCAGGGCGAGCCGTATTGGAATGGATCATACGTGCGAACACATGTTCGTGTCAACAACATTCACCTGCTGCAAGTCCTGACCTTCGCAGTAAACTCGCCACAATGAGAGACACCACCTTGGGGGCAGACCCCGGCATGCACGAACACGTCCTGGCCAAGCTGGAGTTTCCCGAGATTCTTCAGCGCCTCGCCGCGCACTGTCGCTTCAATGTCGCTGCGGAACGAGCGTTCGAGTTGGGTCCCAGCGGGGATCGAGCCACGGTCGTTTACCTCCTTGAGGTCACCGCTGAGGCGGTTGATCTGCTCACGAATTTCCCCGAAATCACGATCGGCGGCGCACGCGATGTGCGCGCGTTGGCCGAACGCGCATCCAAGGGCACGCGGCTGCAGCCGATGGACCTGCTCCAGGTGCTGGACATGCTGGTGGCGGCGCGCACGCTGCGCCGCGCGTTCCTGCGCCTGCCGGATGTCGATACGCGTTTCCCGCACCTGTCGGGGTTCGCTGAGCACCTGATCGAGATCCCGAACCTTGAGGCCGACATCGGCCGGGCAGTTGGCCCGCGTGGCGATGTGCTCGACACCGCCAGCCCAGACCTGGGACGAATCCGGCGGGAGGTGCGGGTTGCGCAGAGCCGCCTGACTGAGCGGCTGAACTCCCTGGTCAATGGGGGCAAGTACGCTACGGCGCTGCAGGACAGCATTGTCACCATGCGCGACGGGCGCTACGTGGTGCCGGTGCGCGCTGACGCCCGAGGACAGGTGCCCGGCGTTGTTCACGACACCTCCGCCAGCGGTCAGACGCTCTTCGTGGAGCCACTCGAGATCGTCGAGCTCAATAACAAGTGGCGCGAGCGGCAAATCGAAGAGCAGCACGAGATCAACCGTATCCTTGACCAACTGAGTGGGAAGACGGGCGATCATGCAGACGCCCTCAAGAGTTCCGTCGAAGGCGCTGCGGCGTTCGACCTGGCCATGGCCAAGGCGCGGCTGGCGTTTGCGATGCGCGCCAACCGCCCACAGGTCTGGCAGGGCGGGGAAGGTAACGAGAACGGGCATCAGTCACAACGGATTTCGCTGCGACGGGCGCGGCACCCGCTGTTGGTGTCTGACGCCGTCGTGCCGATTGATGTTGACCTCGGCGAAACCTTCCGGGTGCTGCTGATTACCGGCCCGAACACCGGTGGCAAGACCGTGGCGCTGAAAACGATCGGCCTGTTGACGCTGATGGCGCAGACCGGCCTCTTCATCCCGGCCGACGACACATCGGTCGTGTCAGTGTTTCCGGCGGTCTTTGTTGATATCGGGGACGAGCAAAGCATCGCGCAAAGCCTGTCGACCTTCTCCGGGCATATCCGGACGGTGATCGGGATGCTGCGCGGGGTCGGCAGTGAGGACCTGGTGCTGCTGGACGAACTGGGCGCAGGTACGGACCCACAGGAGGGCTCCGCGCTCGCGCGCGCCATCGTGGCGCGGCTGCTGGAGGCGGGGCCGCTCGTGGTTGCTACCACGCACTATCCGGAGGTCAAGGCGTATGCGTTCGCGACGCCAGGCGTGGAAAATGCGAGTGTTGAGTTTGATGTCGCCACCCTCGCGCCAACGTACCGCCTGATGATCGGCGTTCCGGGACGTTCCAACGCGATTGCGATCGCCGGGCGGCTGGGGATGCCGCAAGAGATTCTCGAACAAGCGCAGGGCATGCTCGATCCGGACGAACTCCGAGTCGATGCCCTGCTGCAGGATATCCGCCGCCGCCGGGAAGAGGCCGAAGCCGTGCTGGAGCGCGCCAACGAACGCGACGCAGCGGCCAAACGGCTGCGCGAGCAGGCGCGGCGCGAACTCCGCGAGGCCGAACAGGCCCGACGCGCCGCCCGCGACGAGGCGCTGGCAGAGGCTGAAGTGGAACTGGCGGAGGCGCGGGAGACGATGAAGCGCCTGCAGCGCGACCGGGACGCGCTGCATATCTCGCGCGAGCACCTCGAGGAGCGACGGCGTGAAGTTGACCGGGCCACCGAAGATCTCCGCACGTTCAAGCGGGAACGGCCTGCCGCGCCGCCGCCGCTCCAGGGAAAGAAGCCGATATCTGCCGGGGATAGGGTAAACATCGTATCGCTCGGCCAGGAAGGTGTGGTGCTTTCGGTCGATAGCGACTCGGCAGATGTGCAGTTGGGCTCGCTCAAGATGCGGCAGCCGCTCGCAGCGCTCGAGCGGATCGGGCGCGCCCGATCCGAGACGGTCAGCCGGCCCGTGGTGATCGCCGCCGCCCCGCCACAAACGGTGAACCTGGAGCTTGACCTGCGGGGATACCGCGCAGCAGAAATCGAGGCCATGCTCGATCGCTATCTCGAGGATGCCTATCGCTCAGGTATGCCGTTCGTTCGCATCATTCATGGCAAGGGAACCGGGGCGCTGAGAAAGGTTGTGCGGGACTTCCTGTCCGCGCATCCGGCGGTGGCGAGTTACGAGTCGGCGCCCGCGAACCAGGGAGGCGATGGCGCGACTGTCGCCCTCATGCGCGCCGTCTGATCGACCGCGCCGCTTGAACGAGCGGTGGCGATGTGTCATCCTAGTAAAGCAATAGGATTAGTGGGGATGGTCGTGCGCGCTGGCGCCGTTTCCCCGGAGCGCACCGGCGCTGGGATACTGGTGCGCTGGCGCAATCCCACTCAGGAGGAGGCTCGTCTTTGGCGGCAACCACGTCACGCGCAACGCTGATTTCACCGTATGGCGGGGAACTCGTCGATCTCATGGTTCCCAAGGAGGACCTGGCCGACGCTCGCGCCTATGCTAGCACGCTGCCATCGCTCCAGATTTCGCCCCGCGCCGTGTGTGACCTGGAAATGCTGGCCACCGGCGCGTTTTCACCGCTGAAGCAGTTCATGGGTGAGGCAGACTTCCGCGGCGTCGTCTCCGACATGCGCCTGGCGGATGGAACCCTCTTTCCCATGCCCATTACGCTGCCGGTTCCGGCTGACGCCGGGCTGGCGGTCGGGACCGACATTGCCCTCCGCGACTCGATGAATGATCTGCTCGCCATCATGACGATCGAGGAGCTGTACCCCTGGGATCCCGCAATCTTCGCACAGCACGTCCTTGGTACCCAGGATAGCAAGCACCCGCTGGTCAACGAAATGAGCCGCTGGGGGCGGCTGAACGCGGCCGGCAAGCTGCGGGTCCTGCAATTGCCTCGCCACTACGACTTCCGTGAGTTGCGCCGCACTCCCGCCGAAACGCGCGAGGTCCTGGCCGAGCGTGGCCGCAGCAACGTAGTCGCCTTCCAGACGCGCAACCCGCTCCATCGCGCCCACGAAGAACTGACGAAGCGCGCGACCGCCGCCGTTGATGGCGTCCTGCTGCTTCACCCGGTGGTGGGTATGACCAAGCCCGGGGATGTTGACCACTTCACGCGTGTGCGCACCTACAAGGCGCTGGCCCAGAACCACTACGATCCCGATCGTATCGTGCTCTCGCTGCTGCCGCTGGCCATGCGCATGGGTGGCCCGCGCGAGGCGCTTTGGCACGCCATTATCCGCCGTAACCACGGTGTGAACCATTTCGTGGTTGGCCGCGACCACGCTGGACCCGGCAAGGATTCGACGGGCAAGCCATTCTTCGGCCCGTACGATGCCCAGGAAATGGTGCGGAAGTACCAGGACGAGATCGGCGTCAAGATGGTGCCGTTCTCAGAACTGGTGTACCTGCCGGACGAAGACCGCTACGAAGAGACCGACAAGCTGGAGCCCGGCGCGAAGACCGCGAACATCTCCGGAACGCAGGTCCGCGAAGATTATCTGGCGAAAGGCCAACTCCTGCCGGCGTGGTTCACGCGGCCCGAAACCGCCGAGATCCTGGCTGAGGCGTACCCGCCCCGGCATCGCCAGGGCCTCTGCATCTGGCTCACCGGCCTGAGTGGCTCAGGTAAGTCGACGACCGCCGCCGTGCTCAGCGTGCTCCTGCTGGAAGCTGGGCGTCAGGTGACCGAGCTTGACGGTGATGTGGTCCGCACGCACCTTTCGAAGGGGCTCGGCTTCTCCCGTGAAGACCGCGACACCAACATCCTGCGCATCGGCTTCGTGGCCAGCGAGATCGCCCGCCATGGCGGCACCGTGATGTGCGCGGCAGTCTCTCCGTACCGCGCCACCCGTGACGCGGTGCGGGCCATGATGGACGAAGACCAGTTCATCGAGGTGTATGTCGATACGCCGCTCTCTGTTTGCGAGGAGCGGGACGTCAAGGGTATGTACGCCAAGGCTCGCCGTGGCGAGATCAAGGAGTTCACCGGCATCAGCGACCCGTACGAGGCGCCGCTGAACCCGGAGATTACGCTGGATACGGTTGGCCACACTCCAGAGGAGAACGCGCGCCGCATCATGCGCGAGCTGGCCGCCCGCGGCTTCGTCAAGTGGGACGAATCCGCCCAGGCGTAGACCAGGCACGGAACCCGTAGTCGAGCAGGGCCGCCGCAAGGGCGGCCCTGTTTCGCTTTTCCGAACCGACTGGACGACCTACCGAGAGGTGGTTGCCAGTTCAGCAGTCCGGAGCTGGGTGCGCGGCAACTTCTCGATGGCTTGCAGCACGATTTCCAGGGCTTCGCGCCAGGGCATGGCCAGGTCCAGGAGACGGATGCGGATCGAGTGCTTCGTGAGCTTCACGGCGTGGCCGAGGCGCGACGTGAGCGCCCGCTCAATACCTTCGGTTTCAACGGGGCGAATGACGATTTCGCGCTCCCGCTCGATGATCGATTCGATGCCGAGCGCGTCAACCCGAATACGCAGTGCGATAAGGGCCAACAGGTGCTCGACTTCGTCCGGGATCTCACCGAAGCGGTCCTCCAGCTCGTCGCGCACGTCATCAAGGGCTTCAATTGTGGTGATGGCTGAAATGCGACGGTAGGTGACGAGGCGAAGTTCAGTGTCCAGGATGTAATCCTGCGGGATGAGCGCGGTGATTGGGAGATCGAGGATGACCGGCCCATGCTCCTCAAACGGTTTGCCGGACCGGATTTCCTCGACCGCCTGCGCGAGTAGCCGCACGTAGAGTTCGTAGCCCACTGCCGCGATGTGCCCGCTCTGCTCCGCGCCGAGAATGTTGCCTGCGCCACGAATCTCCATGTCACGCATGGCCAGTTGCATGCCCGAACCGAGTTCGGTCGCCTCCTGGATGGCGACCAGCCGCTCCTGGGCTTCCTCGGAGAGCGCCTTGTTTGGGTTGTAGAGGAGATACGCGTAGGCCCGGTTGCTGGAGCGGCCCACGCGCCCACGAAGTTGATAGAGTTGTGTCAGCCCCAGGGTGTCGGCATTATCGATGATGATGGTGTTGACGTTGGGGATATCGACACCTGACTCGATAATGGTTGTCGAGAGCAGGACATCCGAGTCCTTGCGCATGAACCCCAGAATGATTTCTTCCAGTACCTCCTCGTCCATCTGGCCGTGCCCAACGGCAAAGCGTGCCTCTGGGACGAGCGTCTTGAGCCGGGATGCGAGGCGCTCGATGCCGCGCACGCGGTTGTGGACGAAATAGACCTGGCCGCCACGGTCCAGTTCGCGCAGGATCACCTCGCGGATCAACTGGTCGTCGGACGTCGTCACGAAAGTGCGGATGGGCAGCCGGGATTGCGGCGCGGTGTCGATGATGCTGATATCCCGGATGCCGGCGAGCGCCATGTGGAGGGTGCGTGGGATCGGGGTTGCGCTCATGGAAATGACATCCACATCGGTGCGTAGTTTCTTCAGGAATTCCTTCTGACGCACGCCGAAGCGTTGCTCTTCATCAATGACCACGAGACCCAGGTCCCTGAACTTGACGTCGTCCTGCACCAGGCGATGCGTACCAATGACGATGTCCACGGCCCCGGTTTGCAGGCCCTTGATGATGTCGCGCTGTTGCTGCTTGCTGCGCAGGCGGGAGAGCATCTCCACCCGGACCGGAAAGGCGGCCAGGCGCTGGCTGAACGTGGTGAAGTGTTGCAGGGCAAGCACGGTCGTTGGAACCAAAATGGCGACCTGGCGGCCGTCGTTGACGGCCTTGAATGCCGCGCGAAGAGCGACCTCAGTCTTGCCGAAACCGACATCGCCGACGATGAGGCGGTCCATCGGCGATGGCGATTCCATATTTGCGCGTACAGAGTTGATGGCCGCGAGTTGATCACGGGTTTCCGTGTAGGGGAAGGACTCGGCGAGACGTTCGTCCCAGACGGTGTCTGGCCCGAAGGGCCGCCCCTCCGAGGCCTCGCGGCTCGCATAGAGCTGCACCAGTTCCAGCGCCATCTCGCGTACCGCACGCCGCACGCGTCGTCGCGTCTGTTGCCACTCACCGGATCCAAGGCGTGTGAGCGTCGGATCGAGGCCCCCGCCGGAGTAGCGGGCAATGCGGTCGGTTTGATCGACCGGGACGTAGAGCCGGTCGCCTTTGGCGTACTCGATGTGCAGGTACTCGCGCTCAACCCCGGCGGCGTCCATGCGCACGAGGCCCTTGTACTGACCGACGCCGTAGTCCACGTGCACGACATAGTCGCCCGGCGTCAACGCCGAGGAGAGCGGCGCTGACTCGGCGTGGCGACGATGATGCGCCCGGCGTGTCGTTTTGCTGAAGCCGAACAGCTCGTAGTCGGCCAGGACCATGAGCTTGATCGAGGGCGCCTGCCAACCCACGGCCTGGTCAGAGGCCCGAATCTCCAGCGCACCGGAGGGCAGTGGCGGCGCGACCGAGTGCTGATCCCGGCGGCGGTCCTTGCGTGGAAAGATGTCGGCGTCCTCGAAGAGCTCAGTCAGCCGCTCCACCTGGTCCGTAGCTATGGACACGCTCCAACCGGTGGCGAGCAAGTCCTGCACGGCGCTCACCACATCGGCCATTCGACCGGCAAAGTGCGGTGATTCAGTCACATCCACTTCGTGGAGTTCCGAGACGGGAGCGAAGGCGGCGTCCCCGAAACTGAGTGCCCGCCGTTCAGCAAGATCGTTGCGCACATCAACCCATGGCGCGATGGGGCTACGCAGGCCACCGGGAAGCTCGCCATTTGCGATGAACGCTGACCGAAGCTCGTCTGCCTTTTGCTCCAGTTGCTGGGCGCTCAAATCAACTGCGGCCGGTTCGTCAATGATCACCAGGCTCTTGCCGGGAAAGTGGTCGAGGAGCGTCGCGTGCTCGCCGCCGAGGTACGGCGCGACGAGATCGAGGGACGGTGGCGTCCTGCCGTTGCCCATTTGCTCAAGCGTGCGGCGCCACTCCGCCGCCACCTCAGGCCGCAGGGTCCCGAAATCGAGCTTCTCCAGCGCGTTACGCGCCATCCCCAGTTGGGTGATATCGACCTCGGCCGGCGGCAGCAGCCGGAGTTCCTTCAGGCGGTCACGTGAGCGTTGTGTTGTCGGATCGAACGTGCGAATCGACTCGACGTCGTCTCCGAAGAAGTCAACGCGTACCGGGAGGTCAGCATCAGCCGGAAAGACATCGATGATGCTGCCGCGCCTGGCCAGGTGGCCCGGTTCATGGACGAGTGGCACAAGTTCGAAGCCGTGATCGAGGCACCAGGCCAGCAACTCGGGCTGTTGCAGGCGATCTCCCAGCCGTATGAAGCGCGTGGCACGTGCAAACGCACCCGGTGGCATGATCCCCTGCATGAGCCCCTGCGGCGGCGAGACAACGACGAGTGGCCGCTCTGGCTGAGCCATGAGTTGACCCAGAATCGCGGCGCGCTCAACCGAGGTTTGCAGATCGAAGGGCAACTGCTCGTAGGGCAGCGCGTCTGGCGCAGGCCAGAGCAGCACATCATGGCCGGGCAGGTGTTCCGAGAGATTGCTGGCCACCCGTTCGGCGCGGTCAGCGCGCGAGGCAATGACCAGCGTGGGGCTGGTTTCGTCGGCGATGGCTGCGGCAGCGACGGCAGCGCGAGCCGATGAAGGCAGGTGCAAGATATCGACCGGCCGGCTACGCACCGCCGAGAGGGCAGCCGCGACAGAAGGATCTCCGGCGAGTTGCGATGCCAGGTGCGAGAGTGTCATTGGGCTCCGGGTTGGAAATGGATCGGCCTGGCCCGGGTTGGACGTTGCCGGGCGGGCGGCGAAGACTACCACGGCAACACCTCTCCGCTCAGTCCCGGATTTCGCTAGGATTGGGGCACGCAACCAGCACGTGCACCTGGGGACCTGTCGTGAGCCTGACGCGCATTGGTTTGGCCATCGTGGCAATTGTGGCAGCGGTGATCGTGATCTTCGCGGCAGTGCGGGCCATTGATGAGCGGACAGCACCGGCAATCATTATCGACAACTCGCTCGTACAGCCAGGGATCGTGGTGGACCTGCGCGGGGAGGTCGCGAACCCGGGCGTTTACGAACTTCAGGCCGGCTCGCGGTTGGATGACGCGGTTGTGGCAGCCGGCGGCCTGACAGCCGATGCCGATCTCACGCAACTCAACCTGGCAGCGCGCCTGCAGGACGGTTCCATCGTCACCGTGCCCGGCCTGGTCACGTTGGCCCCGCCCGTTGCAGGCGACGACGGCGGGCCGGGCGCAGGTGCGAGTGGCAATGAACGCGGCGGGCTGGTGAACCTCAACACAGCGAATGCGGCCGAGCTCGACACGCTTCCTGGCGTCGGCGAGGTCACGGCGGGTCGCATCATCGACTACCGCGAAGCCAACGGCCCCTATCGCTCAGTCGATGACCTTGTTCACGTGCAGGGCATCAGCACGAAGACAATCAACGGACTCCGCGATCTCGTGACCACCGGACCATGACGGGAATCATTGCGGGCACGGGGGTCCTCGCTGGCGTCGCCTTTGGCTGGTGGGGCGCCATTGCCGTGGTTGCCAGTGTTGTGACCCTCTGCGCTCTTACCCGATCACTGCCATCGGGCGCGGCAATCTTCGTTGTCGTCGTCCTCACGGCCGCGGGGGTGTGGCGCCACACCCCTGCAATTTCGAGTTCGGACATTGTCCTGGCCGAGCCGCCAGATCTGGCAGCCTTGATCATCGTTTCCAACCCGGATCTCGGCGGCACGTTCCAGCAGTTTGTGGCGTCGCCCGTCGGTGACCCTGCACTGCGGTTGTGTGTCGTAGCTCGCTCACTCCCGGCCGTGAAGATTGGCGACCAGGTGGCAGCGACCGGCAAGCCAGGCTGGCCACAGGATGAGCCGCTGCGCATCCAACGGTTCCTGGCGTCTCGAGGATGTGCCGCTTCGCTCTTCGCACAGTCGGTGCGTATCACCAGCCCGCAACCGGCGGTTGGGTGGAGCTTTGGACGCGTGCGAGCAGCGATGAGCGAGAGTCTGCGACGGCTCGTGCCTGGCGACTCTGGAGCGTTGCTGGCAGGCCTCGTCGTCGGTGACGACACCGCGCTCTCCCCGGAGCGCGAGGACGCCTTTACGAACTCGGGGACGACCCACTTGACGGCAGTCAGCGGGTCCAACCTGGCCCTGATCGCGGGGATGCTCGTGGCGCTGGGCCGGGCATCTGTCGGGCAGCGCCGGCTGGGCTGGCAAGTTCTGACGATCATCGGCGTCTGGGCATTCGCATTCGTCACCGGCGCCGAACCGCCGGCGGTGCGGGCAGCGATTGTGGCGACTGTCGCCCTACTGGCGGTTCGTTTTGGCCGTGCGGCGGACTTTCCGACATTGATCGTGCTGGCGGCTGGCGCCATGGCCCTCCACGATCCGGCGCAGGTGAATCGCCTTGGCTTTCAACTCTCGGTGGCTGCCTCGCTTGCGCTCGCGATGGCAATGCCGGCGTTCTTCCAACGCGATGCGGCTGGGGCGGTGTCCAGCATCCTTGCGGCCACGACGCTGGCGCAAATTGCCACGCTTCCCCTGTTGTTGGCGGTATTCGGAACGGTGACTTCTCTCAGCATCCCAGCGAACACGATCGTCGCACCGCTGGCTGGCATGGCGATGCCGCTGGCGGGCCTGTCCGGACTGCTCGGGCTCTGGAATGTCCGGCTCGGCGAGATGGCCGTCGTGCCCGCGTCACTCGCGGCCGATCTCATGATTGTCACCGTTGAGCGGCTTGGGTCCCCAGCGGCGGCGATCGCGATAGGGATGCCGCCGCTGCCAGTCTCGTTCATGTTGGCAGGGACCTGTGCAGCGCTCGTCTGGATCCTGGCAGTGCAGCAAGGGAAATAGGCGCAAACCAAACGGCCCGGACCTGCGCAGGTCCGGGCCGTTTGCCGGGGAGGCGGAGCGTGCTAGCGACGCCGGCGCTTGTTGTCTGACGGGAAGACCCAGCGAACGCCCTTGGAGCTGACCTTGGCCACGCGGAAGAAAAGCCAGCCCGCGAGGAAGTAGGTCATGAGGTCACCGATGAGCGGTACCTGACCCAGCGAGTCACGCGAAATATTATCGGGCATGCTCCAGTAGCCGGCCCGTGAGAGCCCCCAGAGAACCAGGATGATGGCAAACAGGATGCCGACAAATGCCTGGCGGCGACGTCGCATCTGCGCGTAGTCGTTGCCACCGAAATAGTTGAGCTTTTCCATGCGAGACGGCGGCTTGGCCTCGACATGGACCTTTTTCTGCGCCGCTTCGGTGGCATCGGTGTCCGTCGCAACGACCACCTCGCTCACCGGGATGCCGACGGCGTCAGCAAAGTGTTGTCGCAGGATGTCACGCTCAGCCGAGAGCCGGCCGATGACCCGGTGGGCTGCGTTCAGTTGTTGGCTCGTCAAACTCAACTGCCGCACGAGCAGCAGATTCTCGTCGTTTGGCGCCGACGTGTTCTTGCGACGCGCCTTGTCCGCAGTATTGGCGCGCCGGCGATTCGCCTTACCGGCCCTGGTTGGTTCGACTGCGTTCGCGGTGGCTTCAACCGCCAGTGCATCGACTTCGGATTCAAGATCGGGCGACGGGACAATCTGGTCGACGTCCGCAACGACTACCTCATCTGCGGAGGAAGAGGCGCTGCGCGTGGCATTCCGAGCCTGCCGCTCGGCCCGGACACTCGACTCCGGGTGCTGGCGCGTCTCCCGGGACATGCGCCGCATTTCCGCTTCAATCAGCTTCTGGGTAGGCGCGACCTCGCGCGGCGGGGCCGCCTCCGCCGCGACGGCCTCGGCCGGAGCAGCGCTTTCAGGCGCGGAGTCTCCATTCGGCTCAACCAGGTGAAGGTTCTTGCGGCGAGCCCGCTTTTCGCGTCGAGCCTCCTGAGCAGAGATCAAGTCAGCAGCGGACGGAACGCCCTTGAGCGGCAATTCTTCCGGGATCGGCGCAAGGTCTGCAGCGTGAGAAGGCTCACTTTCGCTGCGCAATGGTTCAGACAGCCTCGTTTCCTTTCGTCCCATTCCCATTAATCTATTGTCTTGCATAGTAATGCACCTGGGCTGGTTTGTCTAGAGGATTTCTGAGGAAGTTCGTCACCGTGGAGACCTTGATTGTAGCGAAGGTCATGAATCTCACGGATGATTCGAAGGAACACTGGGCAAACTACCTATTCCCGCGTGAGGAGACTGTGGGTCATCGCGACTGGAGTGGGCTCTCCAGGCCACGCCATGCCGCGTTGACGTGGCGGACCAGCATCCTTATCATTCGACCTTCGGGGCCCCCATAGTCTAGTGGCCCAGGACGTCACCCTTTCAAGGTGAAGATCGCGGGTTCGAATCCCGCTGGGGGTACCTTTTTGACGTCAGCATGCGGCCTGAGCCATTGACAGGGGATGGCAACGGTGGTAGCGTGCGATTCAACCGAAAGGGGACGCGGCGCGCCTCGGCGAGTCGCAGAGGGGCGGTCGCTTGCGACCTGAAAAGGGGGTAACGGATGGGTCTCATCAAGGATTTCTTTGGCGCCGATGAGAGCGTAACTGATGTTGCCAGCGCCGGTAACGGTGGTGTGGCGACGTCCAGTGCCAATGGCGGTGCGGTAGCCATCGGCGATATCAACAGCGGCGGCAATGCCGGCAACGCCATTGGCGTTGGCGACACGGTCGGCACCGTGGGTGTTGACGGTGGCACGGTGGCCAACTCGACGGATCTTTCCGTCTCGGCCAACGGTGGCACGTCTATTTCAGATGCGAGCGGCGGCAGCTACAACCTGGCCTTCGTCAGCTAGTCAGCTCGCACCTTCAACTTTGCGTCCCTTTGGGAAGGGTTAGGTTCGGGGAGGGTTTTCGAAATGCAGTTCATCGATACCGCGAGTGCTGGTAACGGTGGCGTGGCCACCGCCGCTGGTAACGGTGGCGCCGTTTCCGCTGGCAACATCAACAGCGGCGGCAACGTCGGCAGCGCGATTGCTGTTGGCAACACCTACGGTCCGGATCCGGACGTGTACGGCGGCGACAGCCTCAACGCCACGAGCCTGGGCGTTGCGGTCGACGGCGGCACCGGCATTGCTGATGCCACCGGTGGCGACAACAACCTCGCCTTCGTGAGCTAGTCTCGCCGTAAGGCAACCTTCAGGGGCAGGCGTGCGCAACGCCTGCCCCTGAGTGTTTTTGCGCCAATACTCGTTCTGTCGCCTTAGAGAAGAATCGGCGTCGCGTGCACCCTAGCTCGTCATCGTAATGCTGCCGCTGTTCATTTCGACGCGCTGTTCATGTCACTCCCTCAGGCAGCGCGCTCCTTCCAGGCTACGAAACCGATCTGCCTGCCAGTCACCGAAACGGGTATAGTCAGCCGTACGTACATGAGTCGAGAGGCTCGTGTGTTCAAGACTGTGCCATGCAGAACACAAGCACGCCGCTTGTAGAGTGACGGGGCCTTGCCTGACGCCACGGTGTCATGCCCAAGGTTGATTCCCGAGGGAGGTACTCCACGGTGACTGAGGTCCGGAAAGAGCCAACTGCACGCCAACGCAGGCTGCATCCCGCTTTCCTACGGAAGCACGGGCTTGCCCTGGCTGTGCTGGCCGGTGCGGCACTGGGTGCTGCGCCGCTGGTCGAAGCCTTCTACCAGTCGCCAACCGACGCATCGCCGGAGTCGGGAACAGCACAAGTGGTCGCCCAGGGTGTGATGGAGCTTGGCGGCGGTGATCTACGCTGGCAGGTGACGGACCGCGTCGCGCAGCTCCCGGGTAACGCCCAGCCAGTCGAGAGCGAGCAGGGCTTCATCATCGTCCAGTCCGGCGTGCTCCTGTTGGAAGACGCGAAGACCGGAAATCAGTATCGCCTGCCCGCGGGTGAAGCGGCAGTGACGGGAGCCCAGGCGAGCCAGGATCGCGTGGCGCTGGGCTCGGATGTCGCCTCGTACCACGACGTGGCGCTGCTGCCATCAGACGACGCTGTTCCCGCCGATGAGACCGTCATCTATGCCAGTGAGCCATTTGCCGGCCCGGGCGCTCGGCACGATGTCGATCTGTTGCAGGACGCGCTGCCAGCGGGCGGACAGTGGTCGGTTCCCGCCGGAAGTTTGCCGGCCCTGGTGCTCGTCGATGCCGGTGCTGCGGATGTCGCCACCGAGAGCGGTGATGTCGTCTCGCTCGGCGCCGGGGAAGCCGCGTCGTTCACTGGTCAGGTCATCATCACGGCGGGGGCTGAGGGCGCGAGTGTCTCGGTCGTGGAGGTTGGCCCCGCCGTCCCGCTCCTCAACCAGGCAGCCCAGACTGCATCCTCAACACCGACTGGAGGCTCATCCGCCGTTGGGACGCCGGAGGCACGCGTCATCGAAGTCGAGGGTGCCCAGACCGCAGCCCCGGCAGCGTCTCCCGCGGCTCAAGCTGGGCAGGCTGGCAACGATGCGGATGGCGACGGGCTGAATGACCGCCGCGAAGCTGAACTGGGGACCGATCCGTCGCTGGCGGACACGGATGAGGACGGTTTGACCGACGGCGCTGAGGTCCGCGAGCACCGCACGAACCCGCTCGCGGCCGACAGCGACACGGATGGAGTGCTGGACGGCGACGAAGTCGCATTGGGTACGGACCCCAACGACCCCAACAATGGCCAGCCGGCTGCTGACGCCGCGCCCGTCGAGGAGGAGCCAGCGGTCGCCGAGGAGGCTGCCCCCGTCGAGGAAGCCGTGCCTGTTGAGGAGGCTCCAGCGGCAGTGGAGGAAACTCCGGCGGAAGAAGCGCCGGTCGTGGAGGAAGCGCCAGTCGCCACAACACCTGGTGATTCTGACGGCGATGGTCTCGAAGATGCCATCGAGTTCGAGCTTGGCACCGATCCGTATTCGGTGGATACGGACCAGGACGGCCTCACCGATGGCGACGAGTACTATGTCTTCGCGACCGGGACGCTGAATCCAGACACCGATGGCGATGGCATCCTGGACGGGGACGAGACCGCGCAGGGCACAGACCCGAACACCTTTAACTAGGCGCGGAGCGGCCACCCGATGGCGTAATCTGACGCAGCGCGAACGCGCTGCGTCAGATCACCACCCAGGCTGCTACCAATCCCACTGCGAGCAGGAAGAGCAGGGGCGAGGCGGCCCCCATACCCCAGATTGCCCAGGCGAGCACTGCACCGAGCAAAAGCGCCGAGAGCACGACGAAGTACCACTGGGTCAACTGGCTGCCAAAGTCGGCGCCGGGAACGGTGGAGCGTTGGGGTACGTGCGTCGTGAGTTGATCGCCGGACAGGATCTGCTTCGTTGCGCGGCCCGGTGAACGACGGCTCACGACGTACTCCGTCCTGGTTCACGCCGCCGCTCCTGGATGCCCGGCCGGTGGAGCGACGTACGCCAGACCTTCAGCACGATCAACTTGACCACGCCGGACCAAACCAGCATGGCGCCCAGGATAGTGGCAATCGGGTCGAGCAGGCCCAATTGGCGGGCCAGGATGCAGGCAGCGCCCGCCACCACCATGCATACGGAGCTGATCCAGAGGTAGCGCATTAAACCTGTCCTGACCGAGTCGCGGGCCGAATCCGACCATCCTACCGTGACCGGCCATAGCACGGCAATTGATGATCTGTGCATCATTAGTTCGCGAAGGCCGTTCGTGGCGAGAGAGAACCGCTCGTGTCCAGACAAAAGGAGCGTGTCACATGTTGAAGAATCCCATGGCTCGCGAGGCGCTCAAGCAGGCCGCGAGCCAGGTGAACCAGGGCGTGAAGGAAGGGGCCCGCCAATTCGTCGAGCGCGAGGTCAACCCGCTGCGAGAGCGGATCGACGAGCTCGAAACCAAGGTCGCGCGCCTGGAACGGCAGGTCGCCGAGCTGATGCGCGATCGGGATCGGTCGCGCTAGGCCGTCACACGTCAGACAGGGCATCAAGCGCGACTTGCACGTCTTCGACCAGGTCGCGGGGTGCCTCGAGCCCTGCCGAGATGCGGATGAGGTCGCTGTTTGCCCATGGCCAGGCCAGAGAGCCAGTATCGCCCAGGCTGACGGCGATGGTGAAGATCCGCAGATGGTCCAGGAAGCGCGCTTGATCCTCCGGGCGGCGCAACCTGAAGGAGACCATCCCGCCAAAGCCATGCTCGCCAAACTGGCGAACCGCCACCTCGTGGCGGGGATGGCATGCGAGTCCCGGGTAATTGACTTCCGCGACAGCCGGGTGCGTCGCCAGGAGATGGGCCAGCGACTGGGCATTCTCACTGTGGCGTGCCATGCGCAAGGCCAGCGTGTGACTTCCCACCAGCAAAAGCCACGCGGAAAACGGGGGCATCGCGGTGCCCAGAATCTGCATCTGGTGATGGACCCGCTGAACGATGTCGCGCGGACCAGACACGACGCCGCCCTGCACTTGCCCGTTGCCGGAGAGATACTTGGTTGCGCTGTGAATGACGACCGTCGCGCCATGCTCCAGTGGTCTCAGGATCGCCGGTGAGAGAAATGTGTTGTCCACAATCAGGGGAAGCTCATGCTCACGGGCGACGCTTGCCACCATGTCAATGTCGGTAACGCGGAGAAGTGGATTCGAGACGGGCTCGGCGTAGATCGCTCGCGTCTCCGGCCGAATGGCGCCAGCGATAGCAGCGGCGTCGCTGATATCCACGAATGTTGCGGACGCGCCAAACCGTGGCAACTCGTCCCGCAGCAAGTCACGCGTCAGGTCATAGACGTGGTCTGACGCGACGATGTGGCCGCCGTTCCCAACGACAGCCAGGATGGCGCCCGAAATCGCGGCCATCCCGGAGTTGAGCGCCACCGTAGCTTCGGCGCCCTCCAGGTTGGCAATCTTCGCTTCCAGGCAGCGAACCGTCGGGTTGCCACGCGGGGAGTAGGAGAAGTGCGGGCGCTCGCCAGAGCGCATGGCCTCCACCTGACCGAACGTCTCGAACGCGTAGGTGACGTTCTGGTAGATCGGGACCCCGTGTGCCCCGGTGGTGGGATCAGGAGCTTCGCCGGCGTGGATACACCGGGTTTCGAACGTCTGCATGCGCAGTGATCCTCATCTTGCATTCGAACACGCTTTCCGGTAAGCCTAGTCCAAACGAGCGCCCCGGCCCGGCGTTTCAGGGATCACCTTGGCGCGGTTTGTCGTTGCTGAGGTGGATGCCCAATGCGAGGCGGGAACCTCCAGGTTGGGAGACACGTGCGGGCGACAACGAAGGAGATGGTCACATGAGCGACAAAGACGGCAGTTGGGACGAGTTGGTGGACAAGCTCCGGAGCTCTGTGAGCGACCTGCGGGGCGCGGTTGGTAAGCCGGTCGACAGCAATCCCGGCGAAGAAGCTGCGGCGCAGCGCCTCCGTGCTGATCTTTCTCGCCTGGAAGAAACGGCGGCGCGCCTGCGCGCGTCGTTTGCCACCTCGCTCGATGAGCAGCGGTCGGGCATCGGGGGCGAGGAGCGCGTGAAGGCCGAGGAGACGGCCGGACAGCTCAAGGACTCGCTCCAGGAGCTCCTGGGTATGGCGCGTGGCGTGGCGACCGATATCAAGGCCGGCGCGGAGGCAACATACGCGCAGTCGGAGCCTGAGTTGAAGTCGGCCATCAAGTCGCTGGAAGATGTGGCTGCGTCCACTGGCTCCTGGATCAAGACGGTCATTGATCCTCAGCGGCAATCCCGGGAGAGCGACTAACCATTCACGATTCGCTTGCGCCGCCCCTTCCTGTGGTGGCGCGAGCGATCTCGCTGTTTGGGAGCAAGGGGCGCATCCTCCAGTTCCCGGCACACAGCGCCTCCGCACCTGGTCAACCCGGCAAGCAACTCACTGTAGCGCCGAACGAGGTCCTTGTTGACGCCTTCGACCCGATTGTTGAGTTCGGCGGGGTCTCTCCGCTTGTCATACAGCTCGCGTTCGCGGGTGGCGTACTCGGTGTAGAGCAGGCCAGTCCCTCTGAGTGCCGCAAAGGGCGGCGTTGTCGTTTCACCGGCTTCGTGCCCTTCCGTTTCCTTCCCGAATCCCTCCAGGAGCAGGTACCGGCGTTCAGCGCTCCTGTCGCCCCGGATGATGGGCAGGAGCGAACGTCCATCTGGTTCGTAGCCGGGTGCGACTCCCGCAAGGTCGAGAATTGTTGGGGTGATGTCGGTGTTGCCTGCCACCGAGGTGGCAGTAGCACCGGCTGGCAGACCCGGACCGAGGATGGCCAGGGGCACGAGGGCAGCGGCGTCGTACGGTGCATCCTTGCCGTGCGGTTGCCGATGCTCGCCAAGGAAGTACCCATTGTCGGACAGAAACACCACGTAGGTGTTCTGGCTCGCTCCGTGTGAATCAACGGTGTCGAGCAAGGTTCCGATGGCACGGTCGGCGGCCTGAAGTGTCTCCAGACGATCGCGATAGTTCTCATCGACCTTGCTGATACGCGCGTCGGTGAGCAGCGGCGAGTCGCGGACCCACCGCGGCTTCTTTCTGGCGTGGCGCTCGTTGAATGAACCGCCACGCGGGGCTTTCGCGCCTGAAAATGAGCCACGATCATCCCGTGCGGGAAGAGACGGTGCGTGGGGAGCGTACGGGGCGAAAAACAGAAATGTCGGCTGGACAGGCAATGCGTCTGCCAGGAACGACACCGCGTGCTGCGAGATGACGTCAGTCAGGTAGTCGGCGCGAGACTTCCCGTACTGCGACACGACGCCGTCCTCATTGAGTTCGTAGTTCTCACCTTCATACGCGGCGTGGTCTGCGCCGGCAATCCAGGTATCCCAGCCTGGTGGCCACTGGCCCGCGGGCTCATCGGGGCTGGGGTAGCCGTTCATGAATTTGCCGATCAGCCCAGTTCGATAGCCGGCGCGCTGCAGGGTTATCGCCACGTTTTCCCCGCCAAAGGCACGGAAGGCGCGGTATCCCGCGCTTTCTCCCGTGTTGCGCAAAACACGGTGGTTATGCGCATAAAGTCCGGTGAGCAGCGTCGCGCGTGAGGGCGCGCAGAGCGGCGTTGTGGCGAAGAATTGACTGAAGGTGACGCCCTGGGCAAAGATGCGCTTCTGGGTGATCGGCATGTAGGCGACCGACCCGGCGTCAAGATCGTCGAGCAGAATGACGATGATATGTGGGCGCGAATCCGCGCGAGCGGCCTTGGGCACATGTTGCCGCCATAGCGGAAGTGCCGCCAGGGACCGCAGGAGCGTCCGCCGTCGGAGCACGCGAAGGGATCCTAGCCGTTGAGGCCGCCGAGCCTGTCCGAGTCAAGCCGAGAGAGTGTAGCGGACGACGGCGCCAACCGGTGCGCCCTCGCGCGACATATCCCAGAAGTACGAACAGGGGTCGGACGGCCGCAAGGCCCGATCAGTATGTCGTGTACATGGAGACGTCGAAGCGGATATGATCGGCGTCGTGAACGAACGTGTCTTGGAACCGGGCCTGGGCGCCCGTCGTGGAGTGCTGATGTCTGACGATGTCGCGTTTCTTTCCGCCGAGAACCTGGTGGCAGCGTTTCGCGCGCGGCGTTTGTCGCCCGTGGAAGTGACGGAAGCGATTCTGGCGCGCATCGAGCGCGTCAATCCTATCGTCAACGCCTACACGACCGTAAGCGCGGATCAGGCGATGGCGGGCGCCCGTGCAGCAGAGGCCGCCTACGCAGCTGGGGCGGCCGGGCCTCTGGCGGGCGTGTCCTTCTCGATCAAGGACCTGACCCCGACACGAGGCATCCGTACGGCCCGTGGGTCACTGGTTGACCCGGATTGGGTGCCAGATGAGGATCCTCCGGTGGTCGAGCGTCTTTACGCGGCAGGTGGCGTGATCCTGGGCAAGACCAACACTCCTGAGCTCGGGTGGAAGGGCGATTCGGGAAACCGCGTTTTCGGGCCGACCTACAACCCGTGGAAGCTTGATCGTACGGCGGGAGGCTCGAGTGGCGGCGCGGCGGCGGCGGTCGCGAGCGGCCTGGGGCCGCTCGCACAGGGCAGCGACGGCGCGGGTTCCGTTCGCATCCCCGTCGCATTCTGCGGAATCTTCGGGTTGAAACCGTCGTTCGGGCTTGTCCCACAGTTCCCGCCGAGCGCGGTTGGTGACCTTTCCCACCTCGGTCCGATGACGCGAACCGTGACCGATGCAGCCTTGATGCTGAATGCAATTGCAGGTGGCGATGCGAGAGACCGCCTCTCCTGGTCCAGCGGCCTTGACTACACGCAAGGGTTGAACGAGAGCATCACTGGCTTGCGCATCGCCTATTCGCCAACGCTGGGTTATGTTGATGTTGACGAGGACGTGCTGCAAGCGGTGAACCAGGGGGTGCAGACGCTTGCGCGCCTCGGTGCGGAGGTCGTCGAGGTCGATCCTGGCGTACCTGATCCGGCCGATATCCTGGACAAGCTGTGGGCCGGTGCGATGGCCGGCTATTTCCTGGGCCGGTTGGATCAGGTTGGTGACCTTATTGACCAGGGACTGCTGGCCACCGTGCAGCGCACTGGTGAGCTGTCGGCCGGTGAACTGGCGAACGCCCAGCAGCGGCGCAACGCCTACTACACCGGAATGCGCGAGTTCATGCGTGACTTCGATCTGTTGATCACGCCGTCGATGCCTTCGACAGCCTTCACGGCTGGGTTGGATGAACCCGACAACTGGCAACGACAAACCATTGCCCCTTTGGACTGGACGCCATTTACGTTCCCGTTCAACATTACCGGTCAGCCTGCTGCCACCGTGCCAGCGGGTTTTGACCGTCAAGGTCTGCCCATCGGCATGCAACTTGTTGGTCGCTGGCGGGATGACCCGACGGTGCTGCGGGCGTCGCGCGCGTTCGAGCAGGCCCAGCCGTGGGCAAGCGTGCGTCCGCCCGTCGCGTAGCCGCAGCTGACCAGCGGTGCTGCTTCTGATGATCCTGGCGGCCGCCCGCTGTCACGTTCGTCGTTTTTTGCGCACCGGCGCCGGGTGCTGACGGAACGCGACGCGCCGGTTCCGAGACGGCCCAGGTTTCCGGTTACGTGCGGAACGCCCCGAGCGTCGCTCCAAGACTCAGGGTGGCATCGACATCGACGACGCGCGGGCCCTTTGGCTGAAGCCGCACCGCGAGTGAAGATTTTGCGTCACGCACCTCGATCTCGCGTTCGCCATCAAGTGCGAGGGTGCAGGGACCAGGTGCGAACGGAACAACCTCACCAGGATGCATGAGCTGCGAGCTTGTCACGGGGATGTCCCGTATCAGCCCGGGCGCAATGGGGACGGTAATGGTGGTCGTGGCATCCGCGGGCCTGCCGATCCGGACAAATGCCCCATTGCAGGAACCGCACGCTGCGGGAAACAGCGGAGCCCCGATGCTGGCGATCCCGATCGCGGCCGGTATCAGGCGTGAGAGCGCAACCTCTCGCAGGTGGGTAGGCTCCCAGATCGCGCGTGCCCCAATCCAGGATTGCGTGGTAGTCACGGCATCGATCAGTGCAATATCCCGAAACTCGTCGTCGATGAGGATCTCGAGTTGGGGTAAGCGGCGGATAACGGTCGGCCCCTCGGGCCGGTTGGCAGCGAGGCCAGTAGCTACCAGTCCCGCTGCAAGTCCCGCCAGCGTACCTTCGATCATGCGCGGAAAGACATTGTTCGTGCCGGTAGAGATGGGCAGCAACGGGACATCGCCGCACCCCTTCGCCACCACCCGGTTCGTGCCATCCCCGCCCAGGGTGATGATGACCGCCGCGCCAGCATCCCGCAGCCGCTGCGCTGCCTCGGTTGAATCTGTTGCGTTGGCGATAATTGGCATCTGGATCGGCGACAACTCGAGCTTCGGTTTCGCCGCGTGGGCGGCACGTTGCACGATGCCGTACTCATCAGGCAGATGTGCGACGCGGGTGACACCTGCCGCGTCCAGCCCGAGCAGGACGCGGCGCACGATGTTGATCTTTTCGTTGTTGTCGAACGCCGAACCATGCGCGACCAGGCGGCGGATATCCTTGCCCGACGCCGGGTTGGCGATGATGCCGACCAGCGCACTCTCCGTCACGCCGCTGGCAACCTTGCGAGCCACCGTTGCACGATGTCAGTGAATGCCTCGCTAGCCTCGATCTGCGGCACATGTCCCACGCCGTCCAGCAATTCGAACCACGCGCGCGGCACGGCGATTGCCGCCGCTACCCCGTGCGCGGCTGGGAGTACCGCGTCCTGCTCACCCCAGATGATCAGGATCGGCTGGGTGAGTTCGCTCAGGCGCTCGTCGTAGCGGATCGATTGACCATCGCGGTTGAACGCGGCCCCAGCCGCCGCCTTGACTGCGGCATCGGCCCCCGGTGCGGTACGGCTGGCGTACATGTCTTCGATACCACGCTCAAGCACATAGCGCTTGTCGGCAAAGAAGAGGTCCAGCAGCTTCTTGGCCTCCTCCCGTGAGGGCTCGGCCTCCACGCGATCGAGCAGTTCGCCGCTCACGTCTGGGCCCAGCCCGGCACTGTCGACAAGCACCAGGCCGCGCACCAGCTTCGGCCTGGCGAGCGCCAGGTCGAGCGCGGTTGCGCCACCGAGCGAGTGCCCGATGACGACGGCCGGCGCGAGATCGAGCTTCTCAATGACTTCGCCCACCGCCGCGGCAAGCGCCGGCACGGAGTAGTTGCCGTCGTCGTCGGGAGCAGGCTTGCTACTGGCCCCATGCCCGGGCAGATCAAGCGCGACGACCCGGTAGTTGTCGGCGAAGTTGCCCAGGATGGCAGCCCACGTCGATTGCGCACCGCCCAGGCCGTGGATGAACACGAGCGTGGCCGGCGCATCACTCGCGCCCGCGACCATGGCGCTGATCTCGTCCCCGTTCTCCAGGGTAATGGATTCGGTACGCGGCGCTGCGGCAGCAGCGGCGGCAAGTACGGCGGCACGTTCGACATCTTCGCTGGTAACCCGGCCGTTCGGGCCAGATGCCTCGACCGTCGCCAGGTCAACCCCAAGTTCCGCTGCCAGCTTGCGTGCGGCAGGGGACGCGCTAACACGCCCACCTGCGTCAGCCACGGCCTGGCGACGCTCCCGCGCCGGGCGTGCCCCGGCGGCAGCGCCGCCTGCACCTGCCGCTGGGCCGGTCGACGCCAGGAGGGCCGCCAGGTCATCATCGCTCAGGTCTTCCCCTGGCGCGACGATGACGGCAACCGCGCCCATCACCGGCACTTCCGCGCCGGCATCCGCCACGATTTTCCGCAGGACGCCGCTGGCGGGTGCTTCTACGTCGTCTACGGCCTTCTCGGTCTCGACCGTCAGGAGGGGCGAGCCCTCACTGACGGCGTCGCCTTCCTGATGGGACCAGCCGGTGATCGTGCCGGACTTCATGGTCAGGCCCCACTTCGGCATGGTGACGATTGTTGGCATCGTGGCGCTCCTGAACTGCGCTGGTAACTAGACGATCTCTCGAACGACGTCCGCGATGCGCTCGGGGCTCGGGACGTAGAACGCCTCCAGCGGCGGGCTGAAGGGTACCGGTGTGTGCGGGGCATTCACCATCTTGATGGGGGCATCGAGGGTATCGAAGCCCTTGTCAGCGACCATGGCGGCAATATCGGCCGCGGCGCTGCAACGTGGGTTGTCCTCGTCCACAATCACGAGCCGGTGTGTGCGGGCCACGGATTCAAGGATCGTGTCCTCGTCCAGCGGGGAGATCGTGCGCGGGTCGATGACTTCGGCCTCGATGCCCTCATCTGCCAGAATGTCAGCGGCTGCCAGGGATTGCTGCACCATGCGGGAGAGCGCGACGATGGTCACGTCATTCCCGGCGCGCTTGATATCCGCGACGCCGAACGGGATGCCTTCGTCGCCATCGGGCACCTCGCCCTTCGTGCCGTAGAGCACCTTGTTTTCGAAGAACATGACCAGATCATCGTCCCGGATGGCGCTCAGGAGGAGCCCCTTGGCGTCGGCCGGGGTTGAAGGAATGACGCACTTGATGCCCGGCATGTGTGCGAACACCGAGTAGTGGCAGCCGGAGTGCTGCCCGGCGGCGCTCACGCCCGCACCAATCTGGGTGCGAATGGTGACCGGGCAGGTCGCCTTGCCGCCGAACATGTAGCGCAGCTTGGCGCCCTGGTCGAAGATTTGGTCCATGCAGCAGCCAAAGAAGTCGACGAACATCAACTCGGCTACCGGGCGCAGGCCCGTGGCTGCCGCGCCGACGGCAGCGCCGATGAAGCCGGCTTCGGTGATCGGAGTGTCCAGGACGCGGTTGCGTCCGAACTCCTGTACAAGGCCCTTGGTCACGCCCATGGGGCCGCCCCAGGCGTCCTCGTTGATCAGGTGATCAACCGCAGCGCCGCCGGCGATGTCTTCTCCCATCAGGATGACCGTTGGGTCTTCGCGCATGGCGATGCGCAGGGCTTCGTTGATCGCTTGCTGGTAAGTCATGGTGCGGGTAGCGGTTGCGGCACCCATGAGGTCCACTGCTCCTTTGATGTCGTCGTTGCCCCTGTTGGCCTAGTAGCTCACGTACACGTCGGTCAGGGCCTCTTCTGGCGCCGGGAACGGGGCAGCCTTGGCGGCATCCCAGGCGTCGTCCAGCGCCTTGTGGACCTTCGCGTCAATCGTGTCCAGATCTTCTGCGCTGGCAATGCCTCGCTCGACGAGCGCGTTGCGCAGCGACTGGATCGGATCGCGCTGCTTGAAGGATTCCAGTTCCTCGGCGGTGCGATAGGTCACCTGGTCCCCCTGGAAGTGACCGTAGTACCGGTAGGTCTTGGCCTCGATCAGCGTTGGGCCATCGCCGCGCCGGGCGCGGGCAATCGCCTCCTGGGCGGCCTCGTAGACGGCGAACACATCGAGACCATCGACCACGACGCCAGGGATCTCGTAGGAGCCGGCGCGATTGGCGATGTCGCTGGTGGAGCAGTGGTAGTGGAATGGCGTTGCCTCGGCGTAGCCGTTGTTCTCACAAACGAAGATGACTGGCAGATCCCAGATGGCAGCCAGGTTCAACGACTCGTGGAAGGTGCCCTGGTTCGAGGCGCCGTCCCCGAAGAAGCAGACGGCAACGCCGCCGGTGCCGAGGGTCTTGGCAGTGAGCGCCGCGCCGCATGCCAGCGGCAGGCCGCCGCCGACGATGCCGTTCGCGCCCAGCATGCCTTTCTCGACGTCAGCGATATGCATGGACCCACCCTTGCCCTTGCAGACGCCGGTGCTTTTGCCCATCAGCTCGGCCACCATGCCGGGGATTTCGACGCCCTTGGCAATACAGTGGCCGTGGCCGCGGTGGTTGGAGGTAATGAAGTCACGATCGTTGAGCTGCGAACAGATGCCGACGGCGACGGCTTCCTCACCGGCGTAGAGATGGACAAACCCGGGGATGAGGCCAGCGGCAAAATTCTTGCCCGCCATATCCTCAAAGATCCGGATTTCCATCATCCGCTCGTACATGCCAAGCAGGGCATCGCGGTCGAGTTCCACGGCCCCAGCAACTTCCGCTGCTGACATGGTTTCCTCCTGCGGGGTATCCGCGTCCTGGCGTATGTGCCGTTGCGGCGCTGCAATCGGCCAGATGGTTTGAAAGGACTTATACGGTAGATAGCAAGTGTCGGCAAGCGTGCCGGGACGTTGCCGTGCAGGCGCCCAGGTCAGGTACCATGCACGTCCCGTCCGCCCCCGCCGCAGCGGCGGCGCAGACAACCTTCTCACCATGGAACCGCATTTGGCGAAGCTTGCGTGTGTGCAGCCCCGCCTGGAGTTCTGCCATGTCTTCTCTTGACCGCCGTTCTCTCCTGCGTGGGGCCGCCGCGTTGGGTGGGCTCGCCCTGACTCCAGCGCTTGGAGCAACACGTTTGGGAACGATGGCACAGGCCGACGGAGCGTTCGATCTGACGGCGGGTGTCCCTGGCTGTGGCAATGTCTCGTTCATGTTCAACGTCGGCTCCGGGTACGACCCGGCCTATGGCATCCTGGACACACTCAGCGCCTACGGCCTCAGTCAGTCCATGTTCGTGATGGGCTGGCTGGCCGACCAGAACCCCGGGCTGGTGCAGGCGATTGCCTCATACGGGCACCCGGTCGGAACGCACGGGTACAACCCGCCTGAGTTGACCCTGCGCTCCGACGATGACATCTCCTGGGATATCCAGGCCGGGATCAACGCCGTTGGCAATGCGCTTGGGTACTATCCCTCGCCGTGGTTGACGCCGTTTGCCAGCGCCAGCGATTGGCGCGTGCGCTCGATTGCCAACGCGCTGGGCCAGGTGATCGTCGGCTGGAGCGTGACCTCCGGAGACTGGAGCCCGGACGCAACGGCCGACGCGATCTACAGCCGGATCGTCGGCGGCGCATTTGACGGCGCAATCTTCGAGATGCACCTGGACTCGCAGAACAGCACCTGGGCTACGGCCACGGCGCTCCCCTGGATCATTGACGATCTCACCGCGCAGGGCTACCGGTTCGTGACGATCCAGCAGGCGGCGGGCGGCTGCTGACGCCGGTCTATTTCACCGCGCCAAGCGTCAGGCCGCGCACGATGTACTTGCCCACGAGCAGGGCGATCACAAGCGGTGGCAGCATCACCACCAGGCCCTGGGCAGCAATGTCCCAGTAGCGCGGGCCGCGCAACGTGACATTTCCGGCGATTTGCACGGGCAACGTCTTGGCCTGGTCGATACTCAGGGTGAGCGCGAACAGGAACTCGTTCCAGGCGAACACGAAGGCAAACAGGAACGCCACGACGAGACCCGGCAACGCCAGCGGCAAGGCGATGCGAAAGAACGCTCCATACTGCGTCGTGCCATCAACCATTGACGCCTCTTCGATCTCAATGGGCAAATCCTGGAAGTAGTCGCGCAGCAGCCAGATAACCAGCGGCAGGTTGCCTGCCGCGAAGACCACGATCAGCGTCGTGACCTTGTCCAGTTGCCCGATACGCCCGAAGAGCAGGAAGTAGGGGACGACGAGGGCAATAGGTGGCATCATGCGTTGGGAAACGAACCAGAACGCGATGTCATTGTTCTTCCATCGCCGGTAGCGAAAGCGGCTGAGCGCGTACGCGGCCATGGCCCCGAGCACCGTCGCGATCAGCGCCGAGAAGAAGGCGGAGAGGAAGCTGTTGCGAAAGAGCAACATGACGTTCCCCATCCCGCTGACGCCATAACCTTCACCCTCGCCGAAGATGGCGCGGAAGGGCTGCAGGGTCGGTTGATACTGCAGCCAGGGAATGAACGACGGGGTGGGTGCGCCCACCGCGCTCTCCGGCTTCACTGACGTGATGAACATCCAGTAGATCGGAAACAGGGTGAAGATCGCGAAGACCGCTAGGACGACGTACGACACGATCCTGGTGAGACGGCCTGCCTGACCTGCCATTTCAGACCTCCTCGATCCGCCGGAACGCGCGCAGGAAGAACAGGAAGACGATCGACATCACGATGACGATAGCCCAGGAGATCGTGGCGGTGAAGCCCATGTTGAACGGCCGGAAGCCTGCGACATAGGCATAGAAGGTCAGCATCTCGGTGGCGGTGCCTGGGCCGCCGCCGGTCAGGATGTAGATGGTGTCGAAGACCTTGAAGGCGTCGATGGCCCGCAAGAGCACGATGGCGACCAGATACGGCTTGATGAGCGGCAGCGTGATGCTCTTGAGCATCTCCAGCCGGGTTGCCCCATCGACAGTGGCGGCCTCGTAGAGTTCGACGGGGAGGGATTCCAGTGCGGCGAGTGCCGCCAGCATGATGAATGGAGTCCATTGCCAGAGATCGACGATCACCAGCGACATCAATGCGGATTCCTGCCCGGCGAGCCAGGCGACGCGCGGCAGGCCCAACTCGCCGAGGAAGTAGTTGACGGGCCCCCGGTTATAGTCGAAGAGCATCTTCCACGTGAACGAGACGGCAATGGGCGGCAGGAGCATTGGGAGCGCAAACGCAACGCGCATCCAGTTCTTGCCGCGTGTCACGTTCTGCAAGGCGAGCGCCACGCCGCAACCAATCAGTAGTTCCAGGCCAGCCGCCAACGCGACGAAGGCAAGTGTGCGCCCGAGCGAACCCCAGAACCGCTCATCTGCCATGAGGCGTTGGATGTTCGCCAGCCCGACCCAGGTAACATCTTTCTGCCCCGCATTCCACGCCCCAAAGACCAGGCGGAGCGAGAAGAGAAGGGGAAAGACGCCCAGGACCAGCAAATAGACCATTGCCGGAACCAGGAACACGTACTTCGCGGACGACCGGTAGGCTCGTCCGCTGGCGGCAGGTTGCGCGACCTCAGGCGCGGTCATCGAACCGGCTGCTGACATGGCAATCACCTGGATATGACGATGGACGCCCGCGCCCAGAAGCCATGGGCGCGGGCGGGCGTGAGGTCTCGCTAGGAGACCATGCCGAGGTGCGCGCGATACGCCGCGATCTGGCTGTCGCGGCCGAGTTCATCGGTGATGGCGTTGAACTCGGTTGCACACTGGTCCATGGCGTCCTGCGGTTGCAGTTCGCCAGCAATGGCCCGGTTTGTGTAGAGCTCCAGCGTTTCCTGGTAGCGGGCAGCGCCCGGAATGCGGGGATCGAAGACGGCGTTTGGATCGTCGGTCGCCGCGAGGATGTTTTCGATGTAGGCCTTGGCCTCGGCCTCATCCCAACCGGCGGAAATCCATGGCTCCAGGTTCGTGGAGTGGGATTTGCGCCACGGCTGATAGCCCGAATCAGCGGAGGCGACATCAATCGCGCTGATGCCGGGGCTACCGGCAAACTTGATCCACTGCCAGGCGGCGTCCTTGTTCTGGGTCTGGTTCGTGATGTAGTACGACCACCCGTTGTACGCATGGGTCGGCGTGCGATGCACTTCGCCCTCGGGCATGGTGACCCAGGTCTTGTTGACCCAGTCGTAGTACTCGGTCACGCCGGGGGTCTGGGCGAAGCCAAGCAGATTCTTGACCATCGATCCTTCGGCCACCGACGCAGGCCCGGTGTCGCCCCAGTCGAGGGACATGAGCGTGGTGCCATTGACGATGTCGTTGATAACCGTGGTGCGGTCGGAGTCGAGCCCCGGCTTCATCGCCCCGTTGATGGTGTCGACAAACTCTGTCAGGCCCCGGACATAGCCCTCGGTGTTGATCAAGGGATTCATGTCCGGATCGAAGATGTAGATACCGGGCGTGTTGTCCGGCGCCTTGTCGGTGGGCAGCACGGAGTAGGGCGCCGTCCACGGGTAGGAGTACCAGTACGACTGCTGGCCACGCAGAACGCAGGTAATGAAGCCGTAGCCGGTGCCGGCGCTGCTCCAGGCTGCGCCGCCGCCGTTCGGCGAGAAGAACTTGGCGACCTCCGTGAACTCCGGGAGCGTCTGCGGCGGATTTGGCAGATCCTTGCCGGTGGCCGTCTTGTATGCCTCCTGCCACTTGGGATCGCTCAGGACATCCTTGCGGTAGAACATTGTCTGGTTGTCGTTGTCGACAATGTAGGTGTACGTCTCGCCCGCCCAGGAGTTCTTGCGCTTGATGCCGTCCGGGATATCGTCCCAGGCCAGGAGTTCATCGTCGATGTCCCGGTCAACCAGTTCCTGCAACGAAACGGCGTAGCCCAGGTTGACGAAGTCGGGCATCCAGGTGTTCGCCAGGAGCAGGATGTCGAAATCGCCAGAGCCGGTCTGCGCAACCTGCTGCGCGCGGGCAAAGAGATCAGCGTTCGGCGCCTCGACGGCCTGAACGTCTGCGCCAAACTGTTCCTTGAATTCGGGCGCGTGGAACTTGACCGGCCCGGAGATAAAGGGGCCAGTCTGGGTGAAGACGCGCAGCGTGACGCCGTCGAAGGTCGGCTCTGACTGCGCGACCACGCCAGGAACGTTGATGCGGCCGCCGCCCAAAGCCAGCACCGTCGCTGCCCCGGCGCCCTTCAGGAGGGTGCGCCGGTTGGTCGCCAGTTGCTCACGCGCCATGTTCCGTTTTTCGATCCAACTCCAGAAAGCCTTGTCACTCGACATCGAGCGCCTCCGGAATGATGTGGGCAACATTGCCCAGGGGATTCTCCCCAAACGCGGGAGTTGTGGGAATTAACCATGCACACCGCATGCTGTCAACAGATGTTTGGGAGCCACCTCTATACTGGTAGCAGGGCTTTGCGGCAACGTTTGGGCACCGAAGCCTCCGCGCTGGTTCGGCAGGAAATCGGACAGGGAGTTGGCCTTGGCGGATGCGTTTTCGGCGTTGCTCGATGCGATCGTGCGGGACCTGGTGATTGTCGACGGGCAGAAGGATGTCGATCTCAACACCGCGCCCGATGTCGATGGCAGCGTGATTGGGGAACAGAAGGCGGAGATCGCTGCGACGGCCAAGGCGCGCGCTGCTGAACACGAGGGGGCGTTCCGCGACGGGATCGTGCTCGCGTACGAGGCTCAGGGCACCGGTCACGCCGAGATCAGCCTGGATGACCGGCAGGCTGAGCAAAACGCCATCGCCGACGCGCTGATCACCTACCTCGTGCGCTACGACCTTGGCGAATCGCGGAGCGAGGAGACGGATCCCGGGCATTTCATCTACTTTGTTTCTGTGACCTGGGGTGCGCTCTACCAGTTCGCCGAGGCGAACGGCATCGATCTCCCGGCAGCGCTCGCCGGCGCCGCGACGATTCCGGGGGGCTGATGCTCGCGCCGAACCGCGTTCGCCAGTCTGACGAGGAGCCTGACCCCAAACCGGGCCCCAGGCTGCCGCGGCCAATGGGCTCCGACAACGCCGCCCGTCTCGCGCGGCGCTTGCGCTTTCGTTTTCGCGATCTCGGCTTGCTGCGCACCGCCCTGACCCATCGCTCCATCCTGCACGAGGTCGCACAGGCCGGCATCAGCACTGCTCGCACTGCCGCCATGACCAATGAGCGCCTGGAGTTCCTTGGTGATGCCGTTCTTGGCGCGGTGGCCGCCGAATACCTGTACGTGGACGACCCGGACGCTGACGAGGGGCAACTCACGCGCCGCCGCGTGGCACTGGTGCGTGCGGAGACCCTGGTGCGCTGGGCACGCGAAATTGACCTTGGCTCGTATCTCTACCTGGGAGCCGGCGAGAAGCCCGGTGAGGGCGCGCGCGACCGCATGCTGGCCGGGGCTTTCGAGGCGGTTATTGGGGCAATCGCCCTGGATCGCGGATTCGGCGCGGCGCGCAAGTTCGTGATGCAACTCCTCGAGCGTGACGCCGATTTGCTGCTCACGCAGGCCGAGGGGGCCGGAAACCCCAAGGGTCGCCTGCAGGAACTGCTCCAGGAGCGGCACCGGCAGGGACCGAAATACCGCACCATTGGCGCAGAGGGACCAGATCACGCCCGTACGTTTTCGGTCGAAGTGCTGTTCGGTGACGAGGTGCTAGGCGCAGGGAGCGGGCCATCCAAGCGTGAAGCGGAGCAGGCCGCAGCAGCCCAGGCCCTGGCGCACCTGGATTCTGCCTGACAGCTCTTGCGCCGGTGCACGGTGCGTTGCGGCGCGCGCGTCCGCCCGTGAGCCGCTACGATGACGTGTGCAACGACGCACGCGGTCGCGGCGTGCGCCGCCGAGACGGTTTCGGTATGGGCAGAGGTGGAGCGTGGCGGGCCACTACGACCAGCTTTCCGTATTCTCTGGCAACTCCAACATCGAGTTGACGCAGGAGATTTGCCGGTACGTCGGCATCCCGATGGGGCGGGCCGATGTCTTCAAGTTCTCGAACGACAACACCTTCGTTCGCATCAATGAAAGTGTGCGCGAGAACGACGTCTTCGTCGTGCAGTCATTCTCCGATCCGGTCAACGACTCCATCATGGAAATGTTGATCATGCTGGACACCATCAAGCGGGCATCGGCGGGCCGGGTCACGGCGGTGATCCCGTACTTCGGGTATGGGCGCACTGACAAGAAGGATCAGCCGCGTGTGCCAATCACAGCCCGCCTGGTCGCGAAACTGGTCGGCGTCTCCGGGGCGGACCGCGCGCTGCTCCTGGACTTGCACGCGGGGCAAATCCAGGGCTTCTTCGACGTGCCGGTCGATGAGATGAGCGCAATGTCGCTTACGGCCACGTACTTCGCGCAAAAACGCTTGCCGAACCCGGTCGTCGTCTCGCCCGATCTCGGCAACACCAAACGCGCACGCAACTTCGCCGAAATCCTCAATGCCCCGCTGGCCATCATTGAAAAACGGCGTTTGGGCAACGCGGACCGTTCCGAGGTACTGAACCTCATCGGCTCGGTGGAGGGCCACCAGGCGGTCCTGGTTGATGACGAGATCGACACCGCTGGGTCGATCACCCAGGCCGCGCAAGTCTGCCTAGAGTCCGGCGCGACCGAGGTCTACGCCTCCGCCATCCACCCGGTGCTTTCTGGCCCTGCAATCGAGCGGCTTGAGGCCAGCCCGATCAAGGAACTGGTGGTCACCAACAGTATCCATGTGCCCGAAAGCAAGCGAATCCCCAAGGTGACCGTGCTCTCCGTTGCTGCACTCCTAGGCGAAACGATTCAGCGCATCCATACGGGCGCAAGTGTCTCTGCCACCTACCGCACCCACGATGCGCTGATTGCCCACTGAGCTGGGCTAACGCGCGGCACTCACCAGGCCGCGGGCGGCAGCGTCGATGCGCTCCAGCGCTCGCTTGAGGTTTTCGTCCGAGTTCGCGTACGAGAGGCGCAAATACCCCTCGCCGTGATCCCCGAACGAGGTGCCCGCAATCGCGGCGACCCCGAAATCATCGAGCAGCGTGTCGGCGAACTCCTTGCTGCTCAGGCCCGTGCCGGTGATGTTTGGGAACACGTAGAACGCGCCCGCCGGGGTCAGGCAGGAGATGCCTGGAATCTCGTTCAGCCCCTCGACCATCAGATCGCGGCGACGGCGAAATGCGTTGACCATGTCGCGCACGGCATCCTGCGGCCCGGAGAGCGCTTCCAGCCCGGCACGTTGCACCATGGACGCGGTGCAGGAGACGCTGTTCACCATCAGGCGGCTGACCTGCTCGGCGATCCACTCCGGCATCACGCCGTAACCCAGGCGCCAGCCGGTCATGGCGTAGGTCTTCGAGAAGCCGTCCAGGATGGCCGTGCGCTCGACCATCCCCGGGAACGACGTGATCGAGAAGTGCTCCCCGTCGTAGATGATTTCGGCGTAAATCTCATCGGCCATCACGAAGAGATCGTGCTTGACGGCCAGGTCGGCAATTGCCTTGAGGTCCGCCCTGGTGAACACGCCGCCCGTGGGATTGGCCGGGCTGTTGATGATCAGGAACTTCGTGCGCGGCGTGATCAGCGACTCCAGCTCTGAGACATCGAGCCGGAAGTCGTTCTCCTCACGGATCGGGAGCGGCACCGCCTTCGCCCCGACGAAGTCGATCATGCTGCGGTAGATCGGGAAGCCGGGGTCCGGGAAAATCGCTTCGTCGCCTTCTTCGAGCAGCGCGGTGATCAGGAAGAACATGATTGGCTTGCCACCGGGAGTGACGACCACGTTGCCTGGCCCGTAGCTGTTGCCAGAGCGCGTGTTGATGTAGTCCGCAATGACCTGGCGCAGATCGAGCTGGCCGGGGGCAGGACCATAGTGGGTCCACCCCTCGTGGATGGCGTTGGCTCCGGCGGCGCTGACGTTTGCGGGCGTATCGAAGTCGGGTTCACCAATTTCCAGGTGAATGACATCGCGTCCCTGCGCTTCCAGGGCGCGGGCTCGTACCAGAACCTCGAACGCGGTCTCCGTACCCAGGCGCTGCATGCGCGACGCGAGCTTCATTACTCTCTCCTGCCAACCGTTGCCATTCTGCGTTGGGCAAAGGATAACGGACACCGCCCTTACGAAGTGCCTGTGCGATGATCATCCTCGCGGATGAATGCTGGAGGTACATGGAGGGCAGCGATGTCTTCATCACGCGGTGATGGCTGGGAGTACCTGATCCTGGAGCGTTCGGAGGCCGACCGCCTCAACGCTCTGGGCCGGGAAGGCTGGGAACTTGTCGCCATTGCCGGAGGGGACGACGGCATCGAACTGTTCCTGAAACGGCCCCTGCCCGGATTCCGTGAACAAATCACCCTGGATCAGCGAAGCTCCTACATAGGGGAGGACGCGACGTGAGGCGTGGCGGCATCCTGCACCCGGCACTGGGCCACCTGCTCTCCAGTACCGGCCACACGGATTACTTCACGGTCTGTGACCGGGGCTTCCCGGTGCCCGACGGGCCGGAGCGTATCGACCTGGCGCTGGTCGATGGCATTCCGACCGTGCTCGACGTGCTGCGGGCTGTGCATGCTGAGTGGGTGATCGACCGGGTGCTGATCACGGAGGAAATGGAGCAGGTCAGCCCAGACCGCGTTGCCGAAATTCGCGCTGCCCTGGGCGACGTGCCGGTACAGGTCATAACGCACCTGGAGTTGAAGCGGTTGGCGCCGGAGGGCAAGGCCACGGTGCGTACCGGGGACACGGTGCCATATGCGAACGTCATCCTGGTTTCCGGGTAGGTGGGGAAAGCGATGACGCTCGATGCAACGCACTTTGACCGCATGGCGCGTGATCTCTATGTGGCGGTCATCTCGGACATGCTGGACGGGCTGGGATTGCGCGACCAGGTCATGCGCCCGCTGGTGCGGCCAATCGACCCATCCCGCGCCCCGGTTCTCGTTGGCCGGGCCGCCACGCTGGTCGTCGCCCCGCAGTTCGAGGTCGTGGCGCAGCCTTACACCAACCAGATTGCCGCCATCGACGCTCTGGCTCCGGACGATGTGGTGGTGATTGCGACCGGCGGCAATGACGAAATTGCGGTGTGGGGTGAGCTCTTTTCCAACGCGGCGCTGGCGCGCGGCGCGCGGGGCATGGTCACGGACGGCTGTCACCGCGACACCCGTATGATCCAGAGCCTGGGGTTCCCGGTGTTCTCGCACGGTGCGCGGGCCGTTGATATCTCGGGGCGAGGCACGGTGGTCAGCTACGGGCGGCCGGTCGAGGTCGCGGGTGTGCGCGTGGCGCCGGGCGACATCGTGTTCGCGGAGATCGATGGCATCGCGGTGATTCCGCAGGGTGTGGCCGATGAGGTGGTTACGCGCGCATTCGAGAAAGTGGCCAAGGAAGACGGTGCGCGAGAGGACTTGCGGAATGGCGCGTACCTCGCGGATGTCTGGGCGCGCTACAAGGTGCTCTGAACGGCTTCTGTCGTAAAATCGTTGCTGAAATGAAACAGCGCGAGAACAGCCTGTTCGCGTGCTATGCGCAGCGCGATGCTGCGGCTGGCCAGAAGGCAAACGCCGCAGAGCACAGTAGAAAGCAGGATACCCTCACATGGAACCCTCCAAGCCTCGCGGAGAAGGGCTGACGATCTCGGCGCGTGGCTCTGCCGAGCCGGTGGAGATGCTTGACGTTGCCGTGCTGCTGAACCCGAATGATGCCGTCTTCATCGCCAAGCAGCCGCTCTTGCCGCGCACCGTCGTCCGCACCCCGGAGGGCGACGTCAAGGTGGCGCAGATGATTCCGCCGGGCCACAAGGTCGCGTTGAAGCACATCCCCGCCGGTGGTGAGGTGCGCCGCTACAACCAGATCATCGGGTTCGCCACGCAGGAGATCAAGCCCGGCGATCACGTCCATTCGCACAACCTCTCGGTGGGTGAGGGGCTGGAGCTGGATTACGCGATTTCCACCGAGTACGTGCCGGTGGAGATGGTTCCCGAGGCCGAGCGGCGCACCTTCATGGGGTACCGGCGCAAGGACGGCCGAGTCGGCACACGGAATTACGTCGCGATCCTGGCCTCGGTCAACTGCTCATCCTCTGCGACGCAGCGCATCGCCAACTACTTCCGCGATCCCGAGGTGATGAAGGAGTACCCGAACGTCGACGGCGTCATTCCGCTGGCGACGAAGGGCGGCTGCGGATCGCACTACGGTTCATCGGACCTGGGCGTGCTGCAGCGGACGATGGCCGGCATCGTTGAGCACCCGAACGTGGCGGCGTACGTGGTCCTCAGCCTTGGGTGCGAAGTGAACCAGCCGACCGACCTGATCGACGCGACCGGCATGGGCAACGGCCACAAGCCGACTGTGCTGACGATCCAGCAGGACGGCGGCTTCCAGAAGACGGTCGAAGCCGGTATCGAGGCGGTCAAGAAGCTGCTTCCCGTGGCCAACGAGGCGCGGCGCGAGGAAGTACCGGCATCCGAGCTCGTGGTGGCGCTCCAGTGTGGCGGCTCTGACGGCTGGTCGGGAGTGACCGCGAATCCGGGCCTCGGCAAGGCTGCCGACGAGATCGTGCGCCAGGGCGGCACGGTGGTGCTTGGCGAAACGACCGAGGTCTACGGCGGTGAGCACCTGTTGACGCGGCGCGCGAAGGACGAAAAGGTCGCGCAAGACCTGATCGACCGCATCCACTGGTGGGAGGAGTACACCGCCATGTTCGGGGCGTCGATCGATAACAACCCGGCACCGGGGAACAAGCTGGGCGGCCTGACGACAATCTACGAGAAGTCCCTGGGAGCTATTGCCAAGGCCGGTAACACTCCGCTGAACCAGGTGGTGGGATACGCCGAACGCGTGACCGAGCGCGGCTTCGTCCACATGGACACCCCCGGCTACGACCCGGTATCGGTGACCGGCCAGGTAGCAGGCGGCAGCAACATGGTCGTCTTCACCACGGGCCGGGGCTCCGCCTTCGGGTTCAAGCCCGCGCCGAGCATCAAGATCGCGACGAACTCGACGCTCTACGCCAACCAGGAACCGGACATGGACATCAACGCCGGCAAGGTGCTCGACGGCATCACCCTGGACGAACTGGGGCAGGAGATCTTCGAGCGCATCCTGGAAGTGGCGTCTGGCGACAAGAGCAAGAGCGAGGCCGCTGGCGTGGGCGAAGAGGAGTACAACCCCTGGATCCTGGGGGCAATGCTCTAGTGCTTGCCGGTAGCACCCGGTGAGCAACGAACTAACTGCTGAACTGCTGACGCTGTTTCGATCGCGCGCTGAGCCGCTGGGTGTGGTCGTCCATCAAGGGGACCACGCCACGCTCGCGCACGAGTTCGTTGCGTGGTCGGCCGATGCCAACGCGCTATTTGCCATCGTGGCCGGGGAACTGCGGGAGCGGTATCCGTCATTCTGCGAGGCCCTGTCAGCGCTTGGTGTCAGCCAGGTCGCTCCCGAGGGCCCTGACCAGATGCGCGATTCCGCGCTCGGAATCAGTATCGCCCGCGCCGGAGTTGCGGAAACCGGTTCGGCCCTCATGGCCGAACCGACGCTCGCGGACCGTTCTATCGGCATGTTGCCGCGCTCCCAGGCAATCGTGATTCCTACCCAGTCGCTGCTGCCGTCGCTGGATGAGGCCGCGCCGATCCTGCGTGCCCTGGCGCTGGCGCCCGGGCGGAACATGGTGACGCTTGTCACCGGCCCCAGCCGCACCGCCGACATCGAACGTGTGCTGACGGTGGGCGTGCAGGGACCCGGGCGCGTGATGATCCTGTTTGCGGATGACCTCGAACCGGTGGAGATCTAGCGTGGACGCTCTGGAAACCCGCGTCATTCATCGAGATCTCGCGCGCTCCTACCCGACGCTGGTGCGAGGAGAGGGGATTTATCTCTTCGACGCCGACGGAAACCGTTACATCGATGGCAGCGGCGGTTCAGCGGCCGTGACCGCTATCGGGCACGCCGTGCCCGCGGTCCTGGACGCCATGCTCGCGCAGGCATCGCAACTGGCCTACGCGCCGACCCACGCGTTTACGACCGACGCCATCGAGACGTGCGCCCGGCTGATCATTGAGGAGTTTGCCCCACCAGAGTTCGAGAAGGTCTGGTTTGTATCGGGCGGCTCCGAAGCCACCGACAACGCCATCAAGATGGCGATCCAGTACCACCGAGAGCGTGGTCAGGGGACCAGGCATCTGGTCATTGGCCGCCGGCAATCGTTCCACGGTGCAACCATCGCCGCGCTCGCCGTTGGTGGCAACGCGGGCCGGCGCAGGCCGTTCGCCAGCATCTTGCCGCCAGCGGAGCACATTTCAGCCTGCAATCCGTACCGGGATGCCGATCCGGACGGGCGCGCGGACGAACTCGAGCGCGCGATTGCGCAGCTTGGCCCGGAAAATGTCGCCGCGTTCATCGCGGAACCAATAGTCGGAGCCACGCTTGGGGCGATGCCCGCCTCTCCGGGCTACTTTGCGCGCATCCGCGACATCTGTGACCGTCACGGGGTGCTGTTCATTGCTGACGAGGTGATGACCGGCTTTGGCCGCACCGGCAAGCCGTGGGGACTCGATCATTGGGGGGTCACGCCGGACCTGATCACCTGCGCCAAGGGCATCAGCGGCGGCTATGCACCGCTGGGCGCGGTGCTGGCGAAGCCAGAGTTTGTGCAGGAGATTCGCTCCCGCAGCGGCTCGTTTGTCGTTGGCCACACGGCGAGTGGAAATCCGTTGTCCACGGCGGTGGGCGCGGCCGTGCTCACGTATATCCTCGACCACGGCCTCATCGAGAACGCGGCCAGAACCGGCGCCTATTTCAAGCAACGGCTGCAAGAGCTGGCGGCGTACCACGACATCATTGGCGACGTGCGCGGCGAAGGGTTATTGCTGGGCGTAGAGCTGGTCATCGACCGCGAGGCGAAGACGTCGTTCCCGCCGGGGTGGGGCGTCAGCAAGCGAGTCGGCGCCGCCACGCTGGCGCGCGGTCTCGTCTCGTATCCGGGCACTGGCACATACGACGGCGTGATCGGCGATCACCTGCTCTACGCGCCGCCGCTGACCATTTCCGAAGCCCAGGTGGATGACCTGATTGCCATCCTGGATGAGAGCTTGCGCGTCGTGCGGGCCGACCTGGCGCGCTCCTGCTAACTGCCGTCGAACAGGGCACGAATCTCGCGCCGGAGCAGCTTGCCAGCGGGTGAGCGCGGAATCGCCTCAATTTCCAGAAACTGATCCGGGATCTTGAAGGTGGCAAGGGTGGCGCGGCAGTGCGCCCTGAGTTCCGCACTTGCCTGGCCCGGGGCGCCTCTCCACGAGACTGCCGCAACCGGCCTCGCGCCCCACTGTGCATCGGGCACGCCCACGACCGCCGCATCGCGCACGAGCGGGTGTGCGAGCAGCGCCCGTTCGATTTCCGCCGGATAGATGTTCTCGCCGCCGGAGACGAGGAGGTCGCTGCGGCGATCTACGACGAAGAGAAACCCGTTTGCATCCAGGTAGCCGGCGTCTCCGGTCGCGAACCAGCTCTGCGGGTCCCGGCGTGGTTCGCCCAGGTAGCCGGCAAAGACGGATGGCCCGCGTACTTCGATTTCGCCGGTCACGCCAGGGGCGGCCTCGGTCCCGCCCACCACCACGCGCAGGTCAAGGTGGGGCAGCGCCTGCCCCGATGACCCAGGGTGGGTTGCGACCTCGCTGACCCGTAAGGTCGCGGCTTGTGACGATGTCTCGGTCAGCCCGTAGGTAGGCAGGACCGGCACTCCGAGCTGGAGGCACTGGTCTATCAGCGCTTTTGGGGCTCCCGCTCCGCCCAGCAGGACGCTCCGCAGCGACTGAGGCCAGGCGTAGCTGGCCCCCGCTGACTCCAGCACACGCTGGAGCATGGTTGGCACCAGCGAAACGTGGTTCGCGCCACCCTGTATCGCAGCGAGAACCTTCTCGGGCTCGAAGCGTTCGTGAAGTTCCACCGTCGCGCCGCCAAGGGCCGCCCGGTAGAGAATGGAGAGCCCGCCGATGTGGTGCAGGGAGAGCGTTGCTAGCCAGACATCGCGCGGCTGGTGCCCGAGAAACAGCGCCGATGACGCTGCGCTGAACCACAGATTGCCGAAGGTGATGCGAGCGCCCTTGGGCCGGCCGGTCGTGCCGGACGTGAACAGGATCGCTGCCTCCCGGTCCAGGTCGATCACGGGCGCATGGGCGCAGCCGCTCGCGCCTGCCGCTCCGCGCTCCAGAGCGGCGATCGGCATCAGGCGGAGGCCGTGAACTGCTCCCATCTCGCTGGCGAGTTCCGCACGCGGTTCGTCGTAGACGAGCGTCGTGACGCCGGCCGCAGTGATTTGCCAGGCCAGTTCCTCGGCCGTCACGCGCCAGCCATGCGGGACAAACGACAGGCCTGCCCGCGCGCAGGCATGGGCGATGATCGCCACGCCGGGGCGGTTCGCGCTGAGAACGCCAACTCGCCCACCGCCTCGGACGCCTGCAAGCTGGTGCGCGGCCGCGCCAACCGCCTCCCTGAGTTGGGAGTACGTCCACACCTTCCCGTCGAATCGCAAGGCAATGGTGTCGCCATGCAACCGGGCGGCAGTGTCCATGAAGTCCGGAACGGATGTCACGATGTGCTTGCGTTCCCGTTACGGCAGGCGCGGGAATTTCGAGAAGTCAGGCTTGCGCTTCTCCAGGTACGCCTGCTTGCCCTCGCTCCCTTCTTCGGACATGTAGAAGAGACGCGTGGCGTCGCCGGCCAGTTGCTGGAGACCCGCCAGGCCATCGGTGTCCGCATTGAAGGATGCCTTCAGGAAGCGGAGCGCGGTCGGGCTGAGGGCCAGCGTTTCCCGTGCCCACTTTTCAGCTTCCGCCTGGAGCTCATCAACGGGCACGACCGTGTTCACCAGGCCCATGGCCAGGGCCGCCTGAGCATCGTACTGGCGGCAGAGAAACCAGATTTCCTTCGCCTTCTTCTGCCCAACCGTCCTGGCCAGTAGTCCCGCGCCGTACCCGGCGTCGAAGCTGCCGACGCGCGGCCCGGTTTGCCCGAAGCGGGCGTTTTCCGCCGCGACGGTGAGGTCGCAGACCAGATGCAGCACGTGTCCGCCACCGATGGCGTAGCCCGAGACCGCCGCGATGACCGGCTTCGGCAGGTAGCGGATGAGATGCTGCAGGTCGAGCACATTTAGCCGGGGCACGTTGTCGTCGCCGACATACCCGGCGTCGCCGCGCACTTTCTGGTCGCCGCCGGAGCAAAAGGCCTCCGGGCCCTGCCCGGTGAGGATGACCACACCCACATGCTGGTCCTCGCGGGCATCCACGAACGCGGTGATCATCTCCTGGACGGTCTGCGGCCGGAAGGCGTTGCGAACGTGCGGCCGATTGATGACCACGCGCGCAATCCCGTCCGAAGACTTTTCGTAGATGATGTCCTCGAAGCCGCTTGCTTGTTCCCACGTTGCTTCAGTCACTTTGGCTCCTTTGCGCGTGCATTTCACTACTTGCCGGCTGATTCAGAAACGTCGAAAGATGATGCACGTACCTGTCCGTTTGCTCCAGGTGGACGGCGTGGCCGGCATCCGGCACGGTTTCCAACCGGGAGTCCGGGATGACTTCGTGCATCGCGGCGGCAATTCGGGCGAACTTGTCATCCCGCGCGCCGGCAATCAGCAGCGTCGGCGGGCGCAGGGTCGCCAGGTGCTCCCAGTACGAGGGCTGCGCGCCGGTTCCCGTGGCGCGGAGACTCGCCGCCAGGCCCGAGGCGGTGTGGCCGAGCCGAATTTGCCGTTGCCGCACTCGGTCAGCTTCGTCCAGCGTGGCCTGACTCCGCCACATCGGCAGGTGTTCCCACTCCGCGACGAACGCAGCGAGCCCATGCTCCAGCAGGCGGTCAGCAAGGCGCTCATCAGATTGCTGGCGTTCTTGCCGTTCTTGCTCGTTGGCGATCCCAGGCGACGCGCTCTCCAGGACGAGCTTCCGCACACGTTCCGGGTGGGTTGCGGCCAGGGCCAGGGCCAGGCGGCCGCCCATCGAGTAGCCGAGCACGTCGGCCGCACCATCAGGGAGCGATGCAATGAGCCACGCGAGGTCGCCGAGGATGCTGGCGAAGTTCCATGGTCGCGACATGGGCAGTTCCGACCGCCCATGTCCCGGCAGGTCGAGCGTCAGGACGACGTGATTGGTCGAGAGGTGAGGGACGACGTGGCGCCACGTCTCGTGGCTGCCAGTGAAGCCGTGCAGCAGGAGCAGCGGGGCACCCGATCCGCATTGCCAGAGCGGATAAACCATTCCGCTCGGCGCGGTGAGCAGATCGGGGTTCATGCCGTGGGAAGCCCCGCGAGGTCACCCAGCACCGTCGCCGCGATTTCGCGGTGCAGCGCCAGATTCCGCGCCCGGTCAGTCCTCACCTCGACAATCGTCACCCCGGGCCTCGTCAAGCCACGCCCGACCATACGCCGAAACTCGCAGAGGTCAGTTGGCCGGGCAAACGCACATCTGAACAACCCGGCCGCACCCTCGATGTCCACTGCCGCCGTGGTTCCAAAGAGTTGCTCGAACGTGCAGGTGTCGATCTGCGTGTGCTGGGGCAGGAAGGAAAAGATGCCTCCGCCATCGTTGTTGACCACGACAATGACGAGAGGCGCTTTGGTGTACCTCGCAGCGTGGAGCCCGCCCAAATCATGCAGGAACGAGAGGTCCCCGATGAGGAGGGCGACCGGTCCGTCGGCGACCGCCGCTGCGCCCAGTGCGGTGGAGGTGACCCCATCGATGCCGCTGGCGCCGCGCGTTCCAGTGACGCGAAGGCCACGATCGCCACCCGCCGCGAACGTGTCGAGGTCACGCACCGGCATGCTGTTTCCAACGATCAACGTGCCGCCAGCCGGCATGATCTCCGTGAGGTTGGCTGCGATGTTCGGTTCGCTCAGCGCGGCCGTGGGCGCGAGCAATGCCTCAATGGCCTGCCTGGCCCGCCGGTTCATTGCCTGCCAGTCATCGAGCCAACCAGTTGGCGCAGGAGCGCTGCCGACGCCAAGAGCAGAGGATGCGGCAACCAGCGTGGCTGCTTCATCAGCCTTCACATGCCACGTCACGGCGTGGCCGGCGTCCCGCAGCCCGCCGGGATCGATGGCGACCACCTGGGCTTCCTGCCGCGCCAGGAACTGCATCAGTGGCTTCGAGGTAGGCATGCCGCCGACACGCAGGACGAGCTCAGCGGATAGGCGGTCACTTAGCCGGGTGTCGCGCAGAAAGAGATCGTACGCGTCAATCAACCCAGCCGCTGAGGGCCAGGAGAAGCGAACCGTTGAGAGCGGATCGGCGAGGCACGGGTACCCCGTGGCCGCTGAGAGCGCCGCAGCCGCTTCTCCCAATTCCGCACCCGAATGCGGCCCACACACGATGATGCCGCGCGCGTTGGAGCGGATCAGGTTTGCAAGGTGCTCGATGTCGTCAGGCCCTGAGGGCTGCGCCGGAGTGGGCAGCGCAGGAGTTGCCACAGGGTGCGCAAAGAGCTCCCGAAGCAATGCGCGTGGGTTGGCGTCTGGCTGAATCAGCGGCTCGCGGAACTGGATGTTGAGATGAACGGGGCCCGCCGGTGGGCCGCTGGCCTGCTGCATGGCGCGAGCGGCTGTCGCCTGTGCGAACCGCGATTCGTGTGCGTCGCCCACCGGAGCAGGCAGGTCATGTGACCAACTGACGTGGCTCCCGAACAGACCGACCTGGTCGATGGTCTGGGCGGCGCCCCAGTCGCGGAGCTCAGCCGGGCGGTCCGCCGTAAGCACCAGCAGCGGCACGCGGCTGAGATAGGCCTCGATGACGGCGGGCGTGAAGTTGGCGGCGGCGGTGCCGGAGGTGCAGATCAATGCGACTGGTTCACCGAGTTGGCGTGCCAGACCAAGGGCGAAGAAGCCAGCGGATCGCTCGTCAATGAGGACATAGGTGGCAAGCGCGGGATGGAGCGCCGCCGCGAGCGCCAGCGGTGTGGAGCGCGAACCCGGGCAGATGACCACATGGTGGAGACCGCGCTGGACCGCGCTATCCAGCAACGTGGCCGAAAAGGCGAGATTCGCGCGGCCGTACTCCACGCTCAGACCTCGCCGAGAGCAGCCAGCATCGGCTTGAGCTTCAGTTGGGTTTCGACGAACTCGGCCGTCGGGTCGGAATTCGCCACGATACCGCACCCGGCGTAGGCCGTCGCGGTGTTGCCGCGGAGCAACGCGGAGCGGATAGCGACTGAGAACTCTCCGGAGCCATCAAGCCCGACCCAACCCACAGGCCCGGCATACCAGCCACGGTCGAAGCTCTCCAACTCGCGAATGCGTGCGAGCGCAGGCGCAGCCGGGAACCCACCGACGGCAGGAGTGGGGTGGAGCAGGCCTGCGAGCTGGAGCACATCAGCATCAGGGTGAGCCGTCGCCGTCAACGGGGTTTCCAGGTGCTGCACGGAGCGCGCCTGGCGCAGGCGCGGCGTTCCAGAAGCTCGCGCCACCTGACTGCAGCTTGTCCATAGGGCATCAATCGTGGACTCCACGACGATCTCATGTTCGCGCAGATCCTTGGCGCTGGAGAGCAGTTGCCGCCCCAGTGCGGCGGTCGCCTCCGGGGTGGGTCCGACGGCGGCGGAGCCTGCGAGACAGGTGACATCGACCTGTCCGTTGCGGAGCCGCACCAGGCGCTCAGGTGTGGCGCCGACAAAGCTGGATGCAGCGCCGGAGAAGGCAAACAGCGTGGCGCCTGGATGCTCCTCTCGGAGGCATCCCAGCGCAGCTTCGGCAGAGATCTCGCGCTCGGCACGCAGGTGTTCAGCACGGGCAAGCACGACCTTGGTCATCGCGCCAGAGCGAATGGATGCAATGGCCTGGCCAACCTGGTACTCCCACTCTCGTTGGTCCTGAGGCGTCCGCGTGGAGTGAGCGAACGCCGGTATGCACGTCGTGCTGGCGGCCGAGATCCAGTCAAGACCGCGATCCAGCAAGCTCGCGAGTTCGCCGCTGATCGCAGGTTCCTCCGGTCCAGTGTCGGAGGGAAGCGTGACGCGCAGATGCGAGCCAGCCGGCGTCATCTGGAGCAGCACTCGCGGCACGACCAGGCGGCCGTCGGGGAATTCTCGCCACGCATCATCGCGCCGCGACAAGACATCGAAGGCAAATCCGCCGAGGAGGGGAAACAGCTCGTCATCTTCGCGCACGACCCGGCCGCGCAGCGCACGGAGGGCCCTGGAGGCCTCAGCGAAGCGGTCAGCGCCGGAGAAGGTGAAAACTTCGGCAATGCCTGCACCTGCGAAAAACATCCCGGACGCTGGTTGCGCCCAGAGCACGCCACCACCGAGTGCGGCGGAAGCATGGGCCAGAAACGCAACAGCATCGCCAGGTTCCGCGACCGGCAACGTGAGCGAGTGGAGGTAGGGCAGGTTGGCGAGTTGACCAGCTGGCGGTGCGACCGTGTCCAGGAGTGTCGCGGATGCATTCATGAGCGCACCTCTGGTCTTTCGCGCCCGACGACACCTATCAGGAGCAGGTCGCGCAGCAGCGGGAATGCGCCTTCCAGATCGGCGGGTTCGCCGGTTTGCAACCAGTGCAGGACCGTGTGGTTGACTGCGCCGTACCAGGCGCGAGCTGTGAATCGGGTGTCCAACGGGGCGATCTGCCCGCATGCGACCGCCTCGTCCAGGCAGGCCGCGATGAGCATCGCAAACTGTTCGTGCATGTCCATCAGGGCTCGATTGAAGTCACGGCCAGCTCCTGCCGCTTCCACCAGGAGCAACCGGGCGAGAAGCCGATGCTCAGCGAACGAGGTGATCACCGCGCGTAACGCGGCTTCGCCCCGCACGAGCGGATCCGGCTCCCTTGCCATCGCCGCCTCGACCTTCTCCCGCAATGCGGCACTCGACTCGTCGAGCAAGGCCAGAAAGAGCGCCTGCTTACTGGGGAAGTGGAAGTAGACCCCGCCCTTGGAGGTATCTGACGCGCGGGCAATGTCGTCGATCGGGGTCGCGGCGTAGCCTTGCTCCGTAAAGACGGTCAGTGCGGCATCGAGGAGCCGTTGCCTGCGGGATTTGCTTCGCTCCTGGATGCTCACGAGGTTCCATGTCCTGGCGTAAAACCGACTGACTAGTCGGTCGGTAGTATACGCCCGGATTTCTCGCGATTGCAGGTGGCCTGGCTACCATACGGAGAGTTGGAAAACGTGGGAAGCGAACCAGTGGTTGCCTTTGTGCACGGAGACTTTGGCAACGGTGAATCGTCCTTCGGCAAGGTCGCTGCGGAGATCGGTGAAAGTTATCGGACCATGCTGCTGGATCGGCCCGGGTTCGCGGACGGCGCGGCACACCCCGAGCGGTACACCTTCGCAGGCGATGCTGAAGCCTTGCTGGCTGACATCTCCGAGCGGGACGTCGATGCCTTTCACCTGGTTGGTCATTCCTACGGCGCGCTGGTGGCCCTGACTATGGCGTTGCACGCCCCGGAGCGCATCAAGAGCCTGCATCTCATCGAGCCGCCCCTCCTGCGTCTCCTGAACGACGACACGGCGAACGCGATGGCGCGGCGCGTGCGGGAGCTCCAGGAGGCACACCGGGACGAAGACCTCGACGCGACGACGACTGCGTTTTTCGAGACGATCGGTGCAGGCCATGTGCCCGAGCGGCTGCGCGACAGTGACGATTGGGAGCAGTTGCTGCGCTTTGCCCCCCGTTTTGCCCGGAACGAACCGCCTGGGGAATTCCCGGTCGAACACTGGGAGGCACTGGATGCGTCGTTCCCCATCCTGATGTACAGCGGTGGGCGCAGCCACCCCGCGCTGCAGGGTGTGACGCAGATGCTCGCGGATACCCCGCGCGTCACGCGGCACACGCACGTCGCCAGCGCGGGACACGCGGTCCAGATGGCCGGGGATGCTTTTGTGACGCCGCTGCTCGAGGAGATCGCCGCTGCCGAGGCAGCCTGGATTCAGCGCCGACCGCCGGCGGATGCGCCGATCAATTGAGGCTGCGGCACCGGCTGCGGCAGCGAAACCACGTACGCCGTCGTAATGCCCGGGATCTCCTTCAACTCTTCGAGCGCTTCGGCTGGCACCACATCGTCCACGTTCAGGACCATGATGGCGTCGCCTCCGCGCCGGGGGAGGTGTCGCCCAACCTGCATGCCGGCGATGTTCACGTCGTGGCGGCCCAGGATCATCCCGACCGCGCCGACAACGCCCGGTTGGTCACGATGGTGGGTGATCAGGACGTCGCCTGCCAATGGGCTATTCAACGTGAAGCCATCGACTTCCATGATGGCGGCCTCGTTGCGATCCCACCGTACGGTGACATGATGCGATTGGGGGCTGCCGACCGTATCGATGACTTCAAACGAGAAGTGGGGAACGACACTCTCGTCGGCCGTGCCAAGGATGATGCGAACGCGGATGTCGTTTTCATCGGCCAGCAGGCGGGCATTGACTGGCGTCACGCGCTGGCCAGTCCAGCGGTGGAGTGCCTCGCTTAACGCTGCCACCACGACGTGCTCAGTGATGTCTTGCGGCACCTGGCCGTTGACCGTGACAACGAAGGAGCATGGGATGGCTGGCTCAAGGACCGCCAGCAGGCGGCCCGCCGCTCCTGCGGTGGTCGTCAGGCGCTGGAGTTCCGGCGCGTGCAGGGAAGACGCAGGCAGGTTGACTGCGTTCGGAACGGCTTCACCACGGAGCGCAGCCAGGGTGGTGGTGCTGATCACCTCACCAACGGCCGCGAGCGCCTCGGCGCTGGAGCCGCCGATGTGCGGCGTCAGGACGACGTTGCGTTGGGCAAAGAGCGGACTTTCCGTGCAGGGCTCGACGGGAAACACGTCTACGCCAGCGCCAGCAATACGCCGCTCGTTCAGGGCCTCGGCCAGCGCGTCCTGATCGACGACGCCGCCCCTTGCGGCATTGATGACAATCGCGGTCGGCTTCAGCAGTTGCATGGTCTCCCGGTTCAGCATGTGGAACGTCTCTGCGTTCTCCGGCACGTGGAATGTCACCACATCCGCTGAGCGCAGGAGCGTCTCCAGGTCGACCGGGGCGGCTCCCTGCTCGGTGAAACGCTGTGGGGTGATGTACGGGTCGTAGGCAATGACGCGCATGTCGAACGCGCGCAGGCGCTTCGCGACCCGAGAGCCCACACGGCCAAGCCCGACGATGCCGACGGTGCGCCCGGCCAAGTCTATCGGCTTCATCGTCTTGCGCTCCCAGCGGCCAGCGCGCGTGGCGGCGTCCGACCTGGCGATTTCGCGCGTGACGCCGAGCAGCAGGGCGATGGTGTGCTCCGCCGCCGAGACAGCATTTGCTCCCGGGGCATTAAGCACCAGCACCCCGGCCCGTGTCGCGGCGTCGAGATCGATGTTGTCTACGCCGACGCCGGCCCGCGCAACCACGCGCAGGCTTGGCGATGCCCGCAGCACGTCCTCCGTTACCTCGGTTTCGCTCCGCACGACCAGCGCGTCGGCGTCGTGAATGGCAGCGAGGAGTGCCGGGACGTTCGTGCCATCCACATCAACGATGTCCGCAGCGGCGGCCAGCCGTTCACGCGCCTGCGGGTGAATGGCGTCGCTGATGACAATGCGGGGGCGGGGCGCAGACCCGTCGTCGCCCGATGGGGCAAACGGAACCGCATGCGCTCCGTTGCTCGAGGCCGGTCTGGTCTTACTGGCGACGAGTTTCAGGACTGCACCCAGATCATCGGACGACGAGATGCGTGGATCGTCGATCTGATGTTGCCCCGCCTTGACCAGGAAGCAGTTGATACCGGCTGCCGCGTAGTTGCGCGCGTGTCGCAAGCTATCTTCAACGGCGTGGCTGAACCCCGACCGTAAGGCCTCGGCAGCCTTGAGATCGGTGTAGACAATCGCAACCTCCGGAAAGCCGTTGCGGCTGAGCCAGGATTGCGTCATGGCTGCCGCGCTCTCCGGGCGGGCGGTGACGATGCTGACATTGGCCGGGCCGACCAGGTCCAGCAGTTTGCGCAGGAACTCAGCCGCCTGGGGATCAGGCGCCAGGCGTGACGCGGGACCATCCGGGCCATACACCCAGTCGCGCACTTCGTCAGGAACGTTGAGACCAGCAGAATCAACAAACGCACTCTCCGGCATTTCGACACCGAAGCGTGCGGATGCTGCCTGGGCGAGTGGGCGGGGGTGCTCGGTCAAGACGCCATCAAGGTCGATCGCCAATCGGAAAGTGTCGGTCACGTTCGCAGTTCCTGCCTGGTGCAATTCGCCATTCACGGCACGCCACGCCCTCCACGGGGCGGCGGCGTCGCGAGCGTAGCATCGTCAGGACGTGGGTGTCACTTGCAGTTGTAAGTTGCCGGTCCAGGACCGGGCGGTGCGCCCTAGGCGACGCCCGCTTTCAGATGCACCTTGTCTGTGCCGAACTCAGCGATCTGGTTCGTGGTGTAGGCCTTGTCATCCGACACGGTGAGGCTGTCCACCAGTCCCATGTCGCCGAGCGTGTAGCTCTCGACGCGGCCCAGTCCGTGACCGTCGCTGGACAATACTTCCGTGTGGCGGGTCAGCTTGACTTCGTTCTCTTCGAGGTTCGACAGGACCTCGACCGGAGGCGGATCGATGGGCGCCATCTCGAAGAAGCTGGAGTCATCCGGGTACCGGCCTGAGACATTCGGTTCCGACGCGTAGACGGGTCCGCCAACGCCTGCTGCCGGAATAAACGTTTCTTCGGGCTGGACGCGCTGCGCGAATGCAACCTTCTCACTGTCCAGGATTGGCGATTCAGCCTTCGCCACTGGGCCGATGGTGTCAAGATGCAGTCCGCGCTCGTCGGTCCTGCCGACACCCGTTACTGCCAGAATGCGCTCCACATGGCCGAGGAGGCCCGAGTGCACCAGGATACCAGTTGCGCGCATGGTTCCGGCGTTCACGACAACGCCGTCCACCTTGCCAAGCTCCTTGCCGCCGACGCCAAAAACGGAATCTCCCACTCGGATCAGCATCGCCACCCTCATCTCTTGCCTGGGCGAGTTCGCCGCACGTGTGCCGTTGGAACGAGCAGACTATGGCACGTTCGGGCAAAGGCTGCACGGGCGGAGTCGCCCGTGCCAGAAACCGGCTCGCGCAAGCGTGCGTTGCTAAAGATACAGACGGATGCGAATGCAGGACGTGGCGCACGGACTGCGGGCACAGACTCAGGCAGAATTGTTCGTATGGATGCGCATTGGTTTGACCGCCTTACCGTGGCGCTTTCTCGCGGAATGACTCGCAGAGCGCTGGGTGCCGCTGGCGCGATCGTTGCCGGGTCGCTGGCCGTGCGCCGCACCGTGGCTCAGGACGCCTGTGGTGGCTGCTACGAGGGCGAAGCGTGTATTGACGGTGCGTGCTGGCGCGTGTGTGAGTCGAATCGGGACTGCCGCAGCAAGCAGAATGATGACCCATGCGTCAACAACAGTTGCATCGATGGCATTTGCGTCATGGCGATTGTTGATTGCCAGCCGGGGTACGAATGTTGCTTTGGCGAATGCTGCAACAAGCATTGTCAGGCAGACGAGGAGTGCGCGGTCTTCGATCCGTGCCGAACCGGGGCCTGCGTCGAGGGCACATGCCAGTTTGCCGTGAGCGATCCATGCAATCCCTGTGTTGCCGATGCCGACTGCCTGACCCAGGGCATGAACACTCTGTGCTGCGCGGGCATGTGCCGCCGGCCCTGCCCGGAGGGTTTGACGATGGGCAAGGGGTGCGAGTGCCAGGTCAACGCGGACGGCACGAACAATGGCCTGATCGTGCGGGACGACGCCAGCGGCTAGCGCCGCAATTCGTCACTCACCGTCGCCCGCGAGTCGCCTGAGCTCATAGAGGCGGTTCAAGGCCTCCAGGGGCGTTAGCGAGTCGACATCGAGCCCCCGCAATGCTTCGACGACCGGGCTGGGCGGCGCAAAGAGCGTCAACTGCAACACGCCCGCTTCAACGGCTGGCAGGGCTGATCTGGCGCGGCGTTCACGTGCGGCAGGGCCGGCCGGACCTGCCTCCAGATCGGTCAGGATCTCCCGCGCGCGCCGCGTAAGCGCACGTGGCAGACCGGCAAGCTCAGCCACATGGATACCATAGGAGCGGTCGGCGCCTCCGGGCGCCACGCGATGCAGGAAGACCACCCGGTCGCCCTCTTCCAGGACATCCATCCGTGCGCAGGTGACGCCGGGCAGGTAGTCGGCCAGCACAGTGAGTTCATGGAAGTGGGTGGCGAACAAGGTGCGGCACCCCAGGTTCGGGGCGTTGTGCAAGTGCTCGACCACGGCACGAGCAATCGCCAGGCCATCCCAGGTTGAGGTGCCACGCCCAATCTCGTCGAGCAGGACCAGGCTGCGGCGGGTGGCGTGGTGGACGATGTTTGCCGTTTCCAGCATCTCAACCATGAACGTCGATTGCCCAGCCGAGATGTCGTCCTGCGCCCCGATGCGACTGAATATGCGGTCGACCAGGCCAATACGGGCGAAGTCGGCGGGGACGAACGAGCCTACTTGCGCGAGCAGCACGATCAGGCCGCACTGCCGCAGAATGCTGCTCTTGCCGGCCATGTTCGGCCCAGTCAGGATGGTGATGGCCGCGCCATCTGCATCGAGCACGGCGTCGTTCGCCACAAACGTGCCGGGAGGCAGGATGGCCTCCAGGGTCGGGTGACGTCCTCCCCGGATTTCGAGGGAAACCGAGTCATCGACGACTGGACAAACGTAGCCACGTGTGGCCGCGGTTTCACTGAACGCTGCCAGGACGTCGGCAGTCGCCAGGCACGCGGCGGCCTCTCGCAGCGCGGCGCAGTGGGCGGCTACGTGCCCGACCACGCGTCGGAACACATCGGCCTCGAGTTGCGCGAGCGTGTCCTGAGCGCCGAGGACACGAGCCTCGCTCTCCTTCAGGTGCGCTGTGACGTACCGGGTGGCGTTCGCCAGCGATTGCCGGATCAGATAGTCGTCGGGAAGCGCAGCCAGCCCGTCGTCCCCCTCTGCGTCGCGGCTGCGCGCGAGTAGCGCGTTCGCGGAGATCTCGATGTAGTACCCGCTGACCCGGTTGTAGCCGACTTTGAGCGTGCGAATCCCTGTGCGCTCGCGCTCACTCCGTTCCAGGCCGGCGATCCACTCGCGGGCCTCACGTACGTGCTGCTCGTGTTCGTCGAGCTCCGGAGCAAACCCGGGTCGAATCACGCCGCCCGCGCCGACGGTCGACGGCACGTCGTCCCCAAGCGCATTCTCCAGGTAGACGGCAATCTCGGCGCAGGACGTGCGAGACATCTCCGGCAAGTTCCACGATGGGCCGGCCTCCGCTGTTCCGACGCGCGCAAGCGCCTGGAGGGATTGCCGCAGTGCAACTAGTTCGTGCGGGGTGATGGTGACGAGGAGCGCACGATTGGCAAGCCGCTCGATGTCGCCGATGCGACGTGATGCGTCGCGGAAGCTCGCTCGTGCGACTGGGTTCTCGCAGAACCAGCGCACCGATTCCTGTCTCTGCCTGATGGCATCCAGGTTCAGCAAGGGCTGGTTTAGCCAAGTCCGAAGCAGGCGCGCGCCCATCGGCGTGCAGGTTTGATCCAGTACGGCAATCAGGCTGTGACGTCGCTCGCCCCGGCCACTTTCGTGGAGTTCCAGGTTGCGACGGGCCTGGCCGTCCAGCACCATGAAGCCGTCGGTGCTGTAGTGATGAAGCGACGTCAGTTGTGCCAGGGCCGACCGCTGTGTCTCCTGCAAGTAGGCGAGCAGCCCACCGGCGGCACAGGCGGCGGCGGGCAGGGACTCCAGCCCGAAGCCATCGAGCATGGTGACGCCGAAGTGGTCGCAGAGCACATCGCGGGTGCGCTCGAGCCGCCATTGCCATGGCTCGGTATGGGAGATGGTGATCGCATCCGGCAGCCAGGCCGCTCGCCCCTCGTCGCGGTTTAGCACGACTTCGGCCGCGCCAAGCCTCAGGATTTCGCGCCCGACGGCGGCTTCGACGTCCTCCCGGGTGGAGGCTTTCACCTGGGTGGCGGCAAAAATACCCGTCGAAAGCTCCGCATAGGCAACGCCGCCCCGCTGCTCTTCGATGACCGCAGCGGCAATGTAGGTGTGGCGGTGGCCATCCAGCATGGACGGGTCTGTGACGGTTCCGGGAGTGACCACGCGCGTGACATCGCGGTCCATCAGGCCACGCTGCGCAACCCCAACCTGCTCGCAAATGGCAACCTTGTGCCCGGCCGCAACGAGACGCGCGATGTACGACTCTGCCGCGTGATGGGGAATGCCGGCCAGCGGGACACGCTTCCCCTTGCCCATTTCCCGGCTGGTCAAGGTGATATCGAGCAGAGCGGCGGCCGTCCTGGCGTCGTCTTCGAACGTCTCGTAGAAGTCCCCGATGCGGAAGAGCAGGATGGTGTCCGGAAAGCGCTGTTTGATCTGGAGATACTGACGCCGCACCGGCGCGACATCGCGATCGCCGGGAGGCTGGCTCCCGGCACGTTCCGGTTGGGAAAGCGTTGTGGTTGCGTCTGACACCAGGGCGCGCTCACGATCCGAGGGTATGATGCTGACGTGTCACGTGCGGGATGGCTAGCCTACGCGCATCGCTATCGTCGCCGCAAGCAGGCTGGAGTCGCCTGCCAGTAGTCGTGGTTCAGGTCGTGAGAGGGAGGGAGCACCTTGGCGACGTTCGCCGTTGTTTACACGTTCGCCGATAACGAAGCGGTTCGCCTGGAAACGCGTCCGAAGCATCGGGAGTACCTGAAAGGTATCCTCGAAGCAGGGAATATCGCGCTATCCGGACCATTCGTCGACGACTCTGGCGCGCTGATCGTGATCGAGGCCGATTCACTGGCCGACGCTGAACGCATTGTGGCCAACGATCCCTACCGGGCCGCAGGCGTTGTTGACAACGCGCTGATTCGAGAATGGAACATCGTCATGCGCGGCGGGCAGTAATTGGCCGCACGCGGCAAAAGCAACCGGGCTGGGATCCTCCCAGCCCGGTTCGATCGAACTACTCGTTGAATGACGTGTCTCGACAAGCTCGAGGCGACACCAGGCCGGAGGAGCGTCCTAGAGTTCCTGGTGATAGGCGAAGAGCCGGTCGCCATCGAGGCGGCGCAGCTTTTGCAGCGCCTCGTTCTCGATTTGGCGCACCCGTTCCCGGCTGATCTGCAATTGCTCGCCGACCTCAGCCAGCGTGTGCTGATGCCCGTGGCCGAGGCCAAAGCGAAGCTGCAAAACCAGCTTCTCACGCGGGCTCAGCGTGTCCAGCGCGGCGTTCACATCCCGCTTGAGCATCGACTCCGACGCCGCCTCGTAGGGGGTCTCGGAAACGTCGTCCGCAATAAGGTCTCCCAGGCTCGTCTCATCCTCGGACCCGATAGGGGTCTCCAGTGAGATCGTGCGCTGCGCCGCCTGCACGATCTGGTGAATCTTCTCCGGCTGCACGCTCATGGCCTCAGCCACTTCCTCGGGCGTCGGCTGGCGGCCGAGTTCCTGGGCGAGCATGTTCAGCGTCTTGCGGTAACGCGAAATCGAGTCACCCATGTGGACCGGCAGGCGGATGGTGCGGCTCTGGTCGGCAATGGCGCGGGTGATGGCCTGGCGAATCCACCATGTTGCATACGTGGAGAAGCGGAATCCCTTGCGCCAGTCGTACTTCTGGACGGCGCGCATGAGGCCAATATTGCCTTCCTGAATCAGGTCAAGCAGCGTCAGTCCACGATTCACATAGCGCTTGGCGATAGATACAACCAGACGCAGGTTCGCGCGGACAAAGCGCTGGGTGGCATCCAGGTCGCCGCGCTCGACCCGCTTCGCAAGCTCAATTTCCTGGGCGTGGGTCAAGAGAGGAGTTTCGGCAATCTCGCGCAAGTAGAGGCGCACCGGATCGTTGATGAAGTTGGGGTCTAGACGCTGCAGAACATCCAGATCGCGCTCGATATCGACCTCTGGCTCGATCTCATCGGCCATCTGGGTCTGAATCTCTTCGGGAATGTCAATACGGTCGTCAACCACGCCACTGACGACAAGGTCATCGATCTTGTCCATTCCATAGGTTTGAATTGGGTCGCTCATGGGTGCCATACTCCTGTTGACAGACGATTCATGATCCGATAGTGGCGGGTGTCTGAAACACCGGTATCGTGATAGCGGTAACGGTGAGCGGCGCCCTGGTGTATCCGCGCGTGCGCGAACCTACCTCCAGGTTTAAACGATCCTGGCCCCGCGTTCGTTCCTTGCAAACCGCGTGCCGGGCGCGCTCGTGACATGCTGCGATCATATCAGGCCAAACACGGAACACCAGACCTTGATTTCACCAACGCTCTGGCCGGGTGATCAGCGCGCACGTCAAGAGCCGGCGGCACATGCCGCCGGCTCTTCGCTGCAGGGACTTGACCCGCGGGCTAGTGCCCGCAGCCGCAACCCTGCGCCGTCGTTTCATTGGCGCCGGCGTTAAAGGAGTGGCCGCACGCGCATCCGGAGACGGCGTTCGGATTGTGGACGGTGAACCCGCCCCCCATGAGCGAGTTGACGTAGTCAACCTGCGCACCATCGAGATACATCGCGCTGAAGTTATCAACCAGGAGGCGGACGCCATCTGTCTCGATGACTTCGTCGCCCTCTTCAGCAATGTCCTCAACGGTCATGCCGTACTGCAGACCAGAGCAGCCGCCCGGCGCAACGAACACGCGCAGCGCTGCCTCGGGATTGCCCTGGTCGGCCAGAAAATCCTTCAGCTGGGCCACAGCCTCCGGCGTGATGGTGATCATGAATGTGTCCTCCGCGCTCAGGCGCACCAGCAAGGCATCGCCCAAGAAGTGCATCTCGTCTCGTTTGAGTGTACGGCACGTCCGGGTACTGTCAAGCAACCTCGCACTCTTACAACGTCAATTCGTAACCAATGTTCCCTTTGGCGCTTAGCTCCGCGAATGTTCAGGGGCAAAGAAAACGAGGATGGCAAGATCCTCCGTGATGTCAACGAATCGGTGATCGACGTGCTTTGCAACGAAGACGATTGAGCCAGGCTGGACTGGCCGGCGCTCGCCGTCAACGGTGATTTCGCCGCGGCCAGAGACTACATAATAAATCTCATCTTCGAGGTGAGGGGTCTGCGTGTCTTCCGAGCCGGCCGGTAAGACATAGAGACCAAGGCTCATCGAGCCCCGATTGATGAACTGAACGTAGGCCTCCTCGCCGGCTTGCTGGCCGGCGAGGATGTCGCTGTACTCGAATGCTTCCAAAGGAACCTCCCGCTCCGTGGCGGCCCGGTCACCGGGGACCCTGCACGGCTAGTCCGCGACGATTGCCAGGTCTACGCTCTCGCGGGTCGGAGCCGGTGTTAGCCGGAAGTGATCCATGGTCAGGCACTCGGTTGGGCACCAGTCGACACACAGCGCACAGCGGATGCAGGCTCGCTCGTCGATGAGCATTGCCGCGGCTCGAGGCCCGAGTTCGGCTCTCGCGAGTTCCGCCATTTCGACGTCGCCATCGATGGAGTGGATACGGTCAGGCGAAACCATCTCGATGACCTTGACCGGGCAGACATCGACGCAGTTTGCGCACAGGATGCACCGGTTGCCATCGATGAAGATATTAAGCTGGCACTGCAGACAGCGCTTGGCTTCTTCAAAGCCAATTGGCTTGGTGTAGCCGATTTCCGTTTCAATCGTGGTGTCGCCCAGGCCCAGGCCACGGTCGGCCAGCGGCATGTTGGGCATCATCTGGCGGCCGACGCTCGTGTAGTTGTCTCCCCAGACCAGGCGGCGGCTGGTCGTGGACAGGGTCCACTCGGCAATGCCTTCGGAAACCAGCGGGTTTGGTGTGGAGATGTACTCGGTCGGGACACGCGTAATCTCCATGTCCTTGATTCTTGGTTCGACGCCTCGCATTTCCTCGTCGATGAACTCGGCAACGCGCTTGGCCTCGCCGATTGACGAAATGAAGTTCGTCGGGTTGGTGACGTAGTCTCCGGACGCCCAGACGTGCGGCAATTCCGTGTGGAGCTGCTCATCCAGCAGCGGCACCCCGCGCCGATCCGTTTGCACGGTTACGCCATCAAGCAGCGTGTTGTCCTGGCGCTGGCCGATCGCGACGAGCACCATGTCGCAGTCGATAATGAACTCGGAACCGGCGACTGGTTGCGGGCGACGGCGGCCCTGCGCGTCAGGCTCGCCAAGCTCGTTGCGAACCATCTCGATTCCGGCCACACGGCCGTTGCCATCGTCAATGACGCGGGTGGGGGCGACCATGTACATGATCTCCACACCCTCGATTTCCGCGTCTTCCAGTTCCAGCGCCTCCACCGGGATTTCCTGGATCGAGCGCCGGTAGGTCATGATCGATTCGTCGGAGCCCATGCGGAGCACGGTGCGCACACAGTCCATCGAGGTGAAACCACCGCCGACCGTGACGACTTTCTTGCCGACCCAGACATCTTTCTGGCCGAGGTTGACATCCTCCAGGAACTGGAGGCCGGAGACGACCCCGTCCAGGTGCTCACCGGGCACGCCAAGTTCCTGCGGAATCTGGCAGCCAGCGGAGATGACGACCGCGTCGTACTCATCCATGAGATCCTGGAGCATCACATCCTTGCCAACTTCGGTGTTGTACCGGATGTCGATGCCGAGGTCTGTGATGAGGCTGGCCTCGTCCATGATGACGTCGCGCGGCAAGCGCCACTCCGGCACACCCGCCCACATCACGCCACCTGGGACCGGGTAGCGCTCGAAGATCGTGACTTTGTAGCCCTGGCGCGCGAGCTGACGTGAGGTCGTGAGCCCATTGGCTCCCGCGCCAATTACGGCGGCGGTCTGGCCGTTCCACGGCGGTGCAACCTCGCGGCGCGTTTCGCCCCGGTAGTCTGCGGCGACGCGCTTCAGGTAGCAGATGCCGATAGGGGCATCGATTTCCTTGCGGCGGCAGGCATCTTCACAGGGGCGGGCACACATGCGGCCAAGACACCCGGGGAAGACGTTGTGCTCGCGGTTGACCTCGTAGGAGTCCGCGTAGCGGCCATCGGCGATGAGCGCGATGTAGCGGGAAATATCGGTGTGCGACGGGCAGGCCGTCATGCACGGGATGTTGTCCTGGAACCATTGCGGGTCGCCGGTGGAGATCGGCAGGCGTGGCCCGCTGCGGGCAATGAAGTTCGTGTAGAACGAGGCGTCCACGAATGCCAGCAGGCGAATGCGGCGCGTGTAATCGACTTCGATCTCGTCAAAGCCCTGGCCGGCAATGCCGTACGACGACAGCGATTGCGAGACCTGGTCGACTTCCATGGCGTCCATGGGCCGGAAGCGATCTGGCCCCGCACCACAGGACACGCACACATCTGGCGGCGTGTCTCCATCATGAATCCAACCGCAGGCTTTGCATCGGAACATGGGGGGCTACTTTCCTTCAGTCAGTACTTGCTGTCACGTCCGCTGGCACAACAGATAACCGGCTGCGCGCGCACGTACCACGGAGTATAGCCGTCCGTAGGCCGCATTACGTCATCTGCCAGGGCCAATTGAGGCTTTCTCGCTCCGCCCCGGTCTGTGCTGAGACTCGGGGGATGGGCGCATTCGGCAGGGAGTCGCCGTCACTCAGGCGCGCTTCGCCATGACCGCGTCAAAGTTGACAGAAGCCGGCGGTTTATCGCCCTGTAGCCCGGCGACCAGGTTGCGCGCGGCAAGCGTGGCCATGGCGTCTCGCGTCTGGACCGTAGCAGAAGCCGTGTGCGGAACCACGATGCAGTTGTCCATGTTGACCAATGGATGATCGGCGGCAAGCGGTTCGGGGTCGGTGACATCGAGCGCGGCGGCGAGGATTTCGCCACTCTGGAGTGCGGCAACGAGCGCGTCGGTATTGACGACGGGTCCGCGAGACGCATTGATCAGGATGGCCGTCGGCTTCATTTTCGCGAACTCAGCGGCCCCGATGAGATGCCGTGTCTCAGGCGTCAGCGCGACATGGAGCGTAACGAAGTCCGCCTCGCGCAGGACCGTGTCCAGATCGGTGTACTCGATGCTGTTCCTTGACGCGAAATCGTGGTCCTGATACTCGTCGTGGGCGAGGACGCGCATGCCGAAGCCGCTGGCGCGGCGAGCGACCTCTTTGCCGATGCGGCCGAGGCCGATAATGCCGAGCGTGGCTCCGGAGATTTCCTGGCCGAGCAGCAGCAACGGCCCCCAGGTGCGCCACTTGCCTTCGCGCACGTATTCCATGGATTCCGGGATGCGGCGCGCGGCAGACATGAGCAGGGCCCAGGTGTGGTCGGCCGTCGCGGCGGTCAGGACATCGGGCGTATTGCAAACGAGCACGCCGCGTTCCGTAGCGGCATTGGCGTCGATGTTGTCGTAGCCGACCGCGAAATTGGAGACCACCTTCAGGTTGGGGTGTCGGTCGAGGACCGGGCCGTCGATGCGGTCGGTGAGGAGGGTAAGCGCACCGTCTGCGTCACCAAGCAAGGCATCCAGTTGCTCGGCGGACGGCGGCATCTCATCTTCCCAGACGGTGACTGTCCCCAAGTCGCGCAGCAAGGCCAGGCCTGCCTCCGGAATCTGGCGGGTGACGACGATCTTCCAGTCCTGTGCCACGTGGAACCCCCTGGCGACTTCGCCATGTGCGTGCGACCGAACCCTCTGCCCCTATTGTCACCTGATTTGCCGGAGCGTGGGGACCCGGCAGCACAGGACGTAAAGCAGACTCAGTTCATCGGATATCTCGCAGAAATGTGGTATCCTTGTCACGCAAGTGAGACTCATTCTCATCTTGAAGGTCGAAAGGTCGAGTGGTGCCAGGCCAACGGTTCAAGAACACAGCTCAGCGTGCTGCCGTCCTGGATGTCGTCCGCAAGTCGGAATCACACCTGACCGCCGGGGAGATTTTCGAGCGTGTCCGTCGCCAGGATCCGCATATCGGGTACGGCACGGTTTACCGCACGCTTCACCTTCTTGCGGAGCATGGGCTGATCCAGGAACTCACGTTCGCGGACCAAGCTAGCCGCTATGACGGCCGGGTGGAGCGGCACGACCACGTGCATTGCCAGGCATGCGGCGTGCTGCTGGATGTCGATGTCCCTGTTGCCCTGATGGCCATGCATGTGGCCTCGGAGCAAAGCGGATTCGACATTGATAGCCATCACACCGTGTTCCTGGGAACGTGCCCGGCCTGCCGCACCGGCGGACGCCAGATGACCACGGAACAACTGGAACGTGGAGGTGCCGCAGAGACCCACTAACCAGCGGCCCGGTGGAGATTCCGCGCAGCAACAAGGCGGCAGAATGCCGCCAAGAGGGGGAAACGTCATCGTGAGTGCACCGATGTTTGAAATCGAGAATCTGCACGCCGAGATCGAGGGCAAAGAGATTCTCAAGGGCGTCAACCTCGTCGTCAACGAGGGCGAGATTCACGCGCTGATGGGCCCGAACGGGTCTGGCAAGAGCACGCTGGCCTACGTCATTGCCGGTGATCCCCGCTACGAAGTCACCGAGGGCAGCATCCGCTTTCACGGCGAGGACATCCTGGAGTGGGAGCCCGATGAGCGCGCGCGCAAGGGCCTTTTCCTCGCCTTCCAGTACCCGACAGTGATCCCCGGCGTCTCGATGGCGAACTTCCTGCGCATGGCCGTCACCAACGTCCGCAACGCCCGCGCGGAAGAGGCCGCGAAGGACGGTGGTGAAGTCCAGAAGATGACGCCACGCGAGTTCCGCCGCCTGATGCGGGAGAAGATGGCGTTGCTGAAGATGGACGACGCCTTCGCCACCCGCTACCTGAACGAAGGGTTCTCCGGCGGTGAGAAGAAGCGTGCCGAGATCCTGCAGATGGCGCTGCTCGAGCCGAGCATGATGGTGCTGGACGAGACCGACTCGGGCCTGGACATCGACGCGCTGAAGGTGGTCTCCGAGGGGGTGAATAACCTGGCCAGCCCGACGAACGCCATGCTGCTGATCACCCACTATCAGCGCCTGCTCAACTTCATCAAGCCAAACTTCGTCCACATCATGATGGAGGGGCGCATCGTCCAGAGCGGCGGCCCGGAGCTGGCCCACGAGCTGGAAGCGCGGGGCTATGAGGGTCTTCGCGAGCAGTTGGCGGCGAACGCCTAACGCCCACACCCCGCCCTCTCGCCCTGCGCGCGGGGGAGGGGAAAGCGTGGAGCGACCGACAGGAGAACGACATGGTTGCCAAGCCACAGATTGACATTGGTGATTACCAGTACGGGTTCCGCGACGAGGAGGACTACGTCTTCAAGAGTGAGCGCGGCCTGAACAAGAAGATCGTCGAAGACATCTCGAAGATGAAGGACGAGCCGCAGTGGATGCTCGACTTCCGGCTGAAGTCGCTCGACCACTATGAGAAGCGCCCAATGCCAAACTGGGGCGCGGACCTCTCCGGCATCAAGTTCGACGACATCTTCTACTACATCCGGCCGGCCGAGAATATCGGCCGCACCTGGGATGAGGTGCCGGAGTACATCAAGAACACGTTCGAGAAGCTGGGCATCCCCGAGGCTGAGCGCAAGTTCCTGGCGGGGGTTGGCGCGCAGTACGAGAGCGAAGTCATCTACCACTCGCTGCGCGAGGACCTGGAGAAGCAGGGCGTCATCTTCCTGGACATGGATTCGGCAGTGCGGGAGCACCCGGACCTGGTCAAGAAGTACTTCGGGACGATCATCCCGTACAACGACAACAAGTTTGCCGCGCTGAACTCGGCGGTGTGGTCGGGTGGTTCGTTCATCTACGTGCCGCCGGGGGTCAAGGTTGAGGTCCCGCTGCAGGCCTACTTCCGCATCAACGCGGAGAACATGGGCCAGTTTGAGCGCACGCTGATCATCGTGGAAGAGGGCGCCAGCGTTCATTATGTCGAGGGATGCACTGCGCCCATCTACAGCAGCAATAGCCTGCATGCGGCCGTGGTGGAGATCATCATCAAGAAGGGCGCTCGCTGCCGCTACACCACCATCCAAAACTGGAGCACTGACGTTTACAACCTGGTGACCAAGCGCTCCATCGCCGAAGAAGGCGCCACCATGGAGTGGA
>DAOUDE010000102.1:0-13265 GCA_034431475.1 Thermomicrobiales bacterium
ACATACGTTCTTATTTTCCGTTCATGGAGGCGACGATGGGTTCGGACGTGAACCGGCTGAACGTCGATGGGCACACGTTCTGGCGGGAAACCACCGGCGATGGGGAGCCGGTGGAGCTGACGACCAGGACCGGGATCGAGGTCGATGAGCAAGGGTGCCGCTGGGTGGTTTCGGCGCCCGGTGCGGCCACGGGGGAGCCGGTCGAGAGCGGATCGCGCGAGGTACGGCGCTACATGCGGGCCGTGGTCAAGACCATGCAGCGCGCCACGCACCGCGCCCAGGTGCGCCCTGCGCCGAAGCCGGTCAGCAAGCGGCGGCGCGTGCCCGCCGGTGCGCCCGTGCCCTGCCCGGTCTGCTTTGGGGAAGCGTGGCACGACTGCGAGCTGTGCGACGGCAGCGGCGTGGTGACGCAGCACCGCGCCGATGCGTGGGCGCGCGATCACGCGGAGTAAGCGGGCGCGGCGCGGCCCGGCCGGGCGTGCCCACCGGGGGCAGCTCGCTCCGCGTGGCGCCCTGCGCCTGCGCGCCGGACTTCGTTCCCTGGCCACGCCGGATCGCGATCGGCCGCCCACGCTGAGGTGTCGTCCTGAGCGAGGCCGCAGGGCCTCGCGCTCGCGGCCACCACGCTCCGAGGTCGCCGCCTACCCCAGGTGTCGGACCTGTTGCGTGTCGCAGGCCCTTGCCCCTCGTCGCACCGGTGGGAGGTGTCATCCTCCTCCCAGGTGTCGTCCCGAGCGCAGTCGAGGGACCTCGCGCCCCCGACCAACGCGGAACGAGATGTCATCCCCATACAGGTGTCTTCCCGAGCGCAGTCGAGGGATCTTGCCCATCACCGCGCTGGTGTGAGGTGGCACCCACTCCCAGGTGTCGTCCTGAGCGCAGTCGAAGGACCTTGTCCATCACCACGTTGGGACGGGGTGGCATCCCCACCCAGGTGTCGTCCTGAGCGAAGTCGAAGGACCTCGCGCCACCGGCCAGCGCAGAACGATGCCCGCGCCTGAGGGTGGGCGGCAACCTCGCAGCAATGCGGCCGGCGAGGCGAGATCCTTCGACTTCGCTCAGGACGACACCTGCGGGTGGGCGGTACTGCTCTGCGCGTGTGGCTGGGAACGAGATCCTTCGACAAGCTCAGGATGACACCTGAGGGTGGGCGATGATCTCGCAGCCATGTGGCCGGGTAGGTGATCAGGATGACACCTGGGGGTGGGCGGCCGCCTCGCAGCAATCCGGCTGGTGACGCCGAGATCCTTCGACTGCGCTCAGGATGACACCTGAAGAGGGTGGCCACCTCGTTCCATGTTGGCCGGGGAACGAGATCCTTTGACCGGCTCAGGATGACACCTGAGGGTGGGTGGCCAACGCGGAACGAGGTGGCCGGGGAGGCCGAGTTCCTTCGACGTCGCTCAGGACGACACCTGAGGCCGGGCGGTGACAGCGTGGCGGGATAAGTTCTTTGCCTTCGCGCGGAGGGCGGTGCGCAGATCGCGCTGCGCCTGGTCCATGCTGGCGAAGGCATCGCGCTCGCGCACGGCCAGCGTCTGCAGCGCCGCCGCCGCGCCGGTTTCGGCGACCTCGCGGGCGCGCACGACTGCGCGTTCGAGGCTCTTGCGCAGGGCGGTTTCCAGGGCAGTCATGGGAACTCCTTTCGAGGGAAGACGCCTTCGGCTTAGGGAAGACGCCTTCGGCTTAGGGAATAAGGGAGTAAGGAACGACGCCGGTCACAGATCCTCATTCCCTTACTCCCTGAGGCCCGCAGGCCGTCTTCCCCAAGCGCGTGAGCGCGTCTTCCCTAAGCCGAAGGCGTCTTCCCTGAGCGAAGCGTCTTCCCTACGTGAAGCGTCGTCCCCAGGCCCGCAGCAGCGCTTCGGCCTCCCGCACGATGGTGTGGACGATATCGGCGGCCGGGTGGGCGGTGGTGATGAGGCCGGCGGAGACCCCGGCGCTCACCCCCGCGATGGTCGTGTCGCCGCGCTCGCCGGCGCGGCGCACCTGCTCCTGCAGGGTGTGGTTGCTGGAGTCGACCTCGCGCGTGTTGCCCTGCCACTGGGTGATGAAGGCGTTGCGGACCATGCGGTCGTCGATGCCGGGGGGAAAGGGGCGGTCGAAGAGGCGGTCGTAAATGTTCGTTTGCACCGTGTCGTCGGCGGTGGCGGCCAGCACCGCCTGCTGCTCCCAGCCGGGGCCGCCCCACTCCGAGCTGGCCACGAAGCGGGTGCCCAGCCACACCCCCTGCGCGCCGAGCATGAGTGCTGCCGCGAGGCCCCGTCCGTCGGCGATCCCCCCGGCCGCGACGACCGGAATCGGCGCGACGGCATCCACCACGGCGGGCAGCAGCGCGAAGGTGCCGATGCGCCCGCCGTGGCCGCCCGCCTCCCCGCCCTGCGCGATGATCACATCCACCCTCGCCTGAGCGGCGCGCACGGCATCGGCCAGGGTCTGCACCTGGGCGAAGACCTTGACCCCGGCCGCGTGGGCCGGGCCGACGTACGGGGTGGGATCGGCGAAGGAGTGGTTGATGGCGGCGACGCCTGCCGCCAGGGCGACCTCGACCAGCGCCGGCGTGTCGGGAAACGAGGAAATGAAGCCGACGCCAAAGGGACGGCGGGTGCGGGCGCGGGCGAGGGCGATCTGCGCGCGCAGCCAGTCCGCCCCGCCGGCACTGGTGCCGCCGATCATGCCGAAGCCGCCCGCGTTGGCGACGGCGGCCGCCAGCTCGCCAGTGGCGGTGCCGGACATGGAGGCGTTGAAAACCGGGTGCTCGATGCTCAGGAGCTGGCAGAGGGGCGTCGTGATCACGGGCAGGCGTCTCCGGGAGGCGCGGGGTGGCCGCGCGGTTGCGCCCCTGCGGGCGGCCGGGCAGAAGAGTGGGGCCATCTTACCGGGTTGTGGGGCGACGAACCCTCACCTCGACAGGACCCTCACCCTGATAGGACCCTCGCCCCAGCCCCTCGCCCTGATAGGACCCTCACCCCCAGCCCCTCGCCCATAGGACCCTCACCCCCAGCCCCTCTCCCTGTGCGCAGGGAGAGGGGAGCCGAGGCGTGTGGGCGAGGTCGGGAAGCGGCGCGCGGAGGCCACAGCGGACACACATGGCCGCCAAACGAAAGCCCCTCTCCCTGCGCACAGGGAGAGGGGTTGGGGTGAGGGTCCTATGGGCGAGGGTCCTTTGGAGTGCCTACCAGCCATGGGTGCGGGCAATAGGGTCCGCCGTGCGCTGCGGTAATGCCTCGGCGGCGCGCTGAATGATGGTCAGGACGCGGGGCAAGTCCGCCAGGAGTTCGTGGTTGGTGAAGCGCACCACGCGGTAGCCGGCGGCGTTCAGCAGCGCCTCTCGCTCGGCATCGCGGTCGTGCTGCGTGGCATGGATCTCGCCGTCCAACTCAACGATCAACCGGCGATCCGGGCAACAGAAGTCGGCCACAAATGGACCGATCGGGTGCTGGCGTCGGAACTTCAACCCCGCCAATCGCCGTCCGCGCAAGGCATCCCACAGAATTCGCTCAGCAGGCGTCTCCCGTTCGCGCAGCATGCGAGCAGCAGGCACGTTCTGTCGCCGCGGCGACAGTCTTCCCGGCATCGGTTCACCTCCAGGAGTAACGCGCGAACGGTATCGCACCACGCAGGGGGCCACAAGCCCCCGCGAGAAAGGACCCTTGCGCCGGAGATCCCTCGCCCGGCGCATCGGCTGACAGGGGGAGAACCCTCCCTGCGCACAGGGAGAGGGGCTTTTGGCCGCGACCCCGTGGCATTGGCGGCATCACAACGCGGCATGCCCCGCCCCATCTGGGGCACGGCTCCCCTCTCCCTGCGCACAGGGGGAGGGGCCGGGGGTGAGGGTCCTCCGCCGCGGGTCCAGCCTCGCCCGCGCGTACCGGCTCCCCTCGCCCTGCGCACAGGGAGAGGGGTTGGGGGTGAGGGTTACCTGGGGGTGAGGGGCCGCCCGCCATTAACATTTCGCCGCCCATTCTTATCGTTTCCCCCAGGCTGCGCCGCCTGTGCCGCCAGATGTGGCGGGTTTCGCGGATGTGCGCGCCCGGCGGCATGCATAGGCTGATGGTCATGCGGGAACACGGACGCCAAGGGCTGCGGGTAGAGCAGCCGGGCCGGGCCGTTCCCGGTTGGCAGCAGCACGGCCCTGTGTGGCTGGAGGACACGATGGACGAACGGCTCTTCGACAACCTTGCCCGCACGCTGGCCCTGGGCCAGGGACACGGCCAGAGCCGGCGGCGGCTGGCCGCATGGGCCGGGCTGGGCGCGGCCAGCCTGGGCCTGGCCGGGGCGCTCGGCCTACCGGGCGAGAGCGAGGCGAAGAAGAAGAAATGCAAGAAAAAGAAGAAGAAGGCCTGCGTGGGCAAGTGCGGCCCGGTCACCTACCGGTGCAAGAAGAAGACGAAGACGGCGGACTGCGGAGCCTGCGCCTACAACGTCTGCCCCAGTGGCTGCGCGTACACCGAAGTCCACGAGGCGATCAACGCCGCCAGCCCCGGCGCCACGATTCGCATCGGCCCCGGCACCTATAAGGAGAATATCTACATCGAGAAGAACATCACGCTCATTGGCGCAGGCGCCGGCAAGACGATCATCGACGGCAAGGCCGAGGAGTCGGTGATCGGCATCGAACCGGGCCTGACGGCGGTGACCATTCGCGACATGACGCTGACGAACGGGAAGAGCTCGGGAGTGGGCGGCGGCATCTCGAACGGCACGGCCCAGACCACGCTCATCAACCTGCTGATTACCAAGAACATCGCCTCGGAGCGCGGTGGCGGCTTCGATGTGAACATCGGCGGCAAGGTGACGGTGCAGAACTGCACCATCTCGAACAACCACGCCGGGCAGGCGGGCGGCGGCACCTACACGCTGGGCACGGTGACCTGCACCGGCTCGACCTACAGCGGGAACACCTCGGGCGATCCCGCCGCATCGGACAACTGCACGGAGGTTGGCGCGGGCACCGGCTGCAATACCTGCGTGGCGTGAGCGCCGCTGCGCTGAGGGGGAGATGGCCTGCGGGCCTCAGCCTGACGACTGCTCCCTGACGCACTCCTGGCACAGCGGCGGGATCTCCTCCGGGCTGATCCCGCCGCTGGAGCCAGCGGCGGACATCACCCACACCATCGGGCGCGACGCCGAGAACTTGCTGCGCACAGGGGCGGGGTAGCGCACGCGCGGGCCAGCGCGGCAACCTGGCGCCTCATTGGTCGAGACCAATCCTGGATGGCGCACCCGCGCCATCTCTCCACGCTGCGTCACGCTCACCCGCCTCGGCGGCCCGGGCCTGGCCTCGCTCACGGGCGCTGGCGACGTTGCGGGAAAAAAGCGCAAGCACAAGGGGTGCGCCCAGGCCGGTCAGGCCATCAGCAGGAAACGGAAGCGCTGCTGTGCGCATCTCGTGGCAGACAGCGCTCCCCCTGCGCGCCTACCCCGGAATGAGCTCGCACTTGCGCGGGTCGTTGCCCGCCGGGCAGCGAGAGCCCGGTTGGCACTCGACGTCGTAGTGACAGACATCTTCGCCATACGGTGAATCAATCCCTTGCGGGCAGGTGGGATTGACCGCGATGGGGTTGCAGTCCCGGGCGCAACAGGGCAGATCCTGTGGCCCCTGGCAGCACTGGTTGGTGGTATCCGGGCACCGGTAACTCCCTGGGCGCACGCAGCAGTTGCAGGTCACCGGGTGTCGCCCTACCACCTGGTTGGGGTGCGGGGGCACGCACACCGGGTAGCACTGCCCGCCGCAGAGTTCCTTCCCCGCCGGGCACCCACACGTCCCGTTGCGGCAAACCAGCTCACCGGTGCATTCCCCACACGAGCCCCCGCACCCGTTACTGCCACAGGTGCGGTTGCCGCAGGCGGGCGTGCAGACCGGAGCGGGCGTGGTCGTCCCCTGCTTGTGCTTCTTCTTGCGCTTCTTCTTCTTCGCGGCTGCGTCCGGCGCCACCGCGCCGCCGAGCCCCAGCAGCCCGAGCATGCCCACGCTGCGCCGGCGCGAGAGCCCGGTGGTCAGGCGTGCGGTCAGTTCATCGAAGCGATCAGATTCCATGATGGCCTCCCGGATGACGGCGTGGTTGCCACGCCATCACCATATCGGGGAGGGGCGTCAGGGACATCAGTAGAAATACGCATTTCCCGGGCGCGTGCCCTGGCCGGGCGGAGATGCCGGCGGCGAAATTGCGTATTTTTGCGGATGCCCGGCGCGCCCCGTGCTCAGATCATGGACCGTGCGAAAGCGCGTCCCACGCCGGGCAGGCCGGCGCAGGGGGAGTGCCGCGATGCGCCACCGGCGCCGCCATCAGCACGCGGCTCGTGATTGGAGGCCACGATGGAGACCGAGCGGTTCGACGACTTGACTGCGCGCCTGGCGCGGGGCCTCACCCGCCGCCGCGGCCTGGGCCTGCTGGCCGCCCTCGGCGCGGCCACCACGCTGGCCACCGGGGCCGAGGCCGGCAAGCACAAGAAGAAGAAGCACAAGAAGAAGAAGCCACAACCGTGCGGTGGGGCCTGTGGCGAGTGCCAGGGATGCTTCAATGGCGCCTGCGCACAGGTGGCCGAAGGCACCGCCTGCGGCGCGAATGGCGCGTGCTTCGCCGGGAAGTGTCTCTCCTGCCCCAGCGGCAAACGCCCGGTCGAAGGGGAGTGCGCCAGGGTGTGCACGGCGCCCGCTGACTGCGTGGATGGGGGAGCCTGTCTCAAGCTGGCGGCAGATACGGATACGAACGTCAACGATGACCGCAGTGTCTGCGTGACCGTTATTGGAAGCGGCAGTAGCATGCCAGACTGTAACAGTGGCCGCTCCTCAGACTGTCATCCCGGAAATCTCTGCGTGGTCTTCTTCTCGGCCAAGTGTGCTGCGCCGGCCTAGAACCAGCGCGCGCGTAGGGCCGGGAGTGACTCCCGGCCCTGCCGGCCCTGGCCCTACGCGCGCGCCTCGCTGACGCGGCGAGCACGTCGTGGGCCGGCCAGACCAGTCCCTCTGCCAGCAGCGCAATGAGCGCGCCACCGCTACGCGCCCGTCTCCTGATGCGGCGCGGCCACCTCCTTAGATTCGGGCGAGCCACGCTGCCGCAGGAAGATCGAAAGCACGACCAGGGACAGCACGGCCAGGAACTCGCTCTGCCAGTTCTGGAACGACTGGAACCAGAAGTCGATCGAGTGCATGAAGTCCCAGACCGTCTGCGGCGCTTCGCCGTGCAGCACCTTCTCCTCGTTGGAGACCCACGTGCCGCCGATGGCATGCATCACGAACGTGACGGCAAAGAGCAGCAGCAGCGCCAGGCTCAGGGAGTTCTCGTAGAGCTTCAGCACCAGGCCGCCCTGCCGCACCGGCCACGGGGCGTCGGGGCGCTGCCGCTCTGCCTCGGGGTCGGGTGCGCCCTCGTCGGGGTTGTCGGGGTCCTTCGATTCCGAGGACCCCCGCTGAAAGAGGAACACCGTCAGCAGCACGTACGCGCCCATCTGCAGGTACTCGCTCTCCCAGTTCTCGAACGTCGCCTCGATGAAGTGGCCGCTCTGGAGATAGGCGGGGTAGGTCAGCGCGGGTTGCTCGTGCTCCTCCCGGTCCTCGTTCTCCACCTGCCAGCCCGTGTAGCTCTGGGCGCCCCAGAAGAGCAGAAACAGCGCCAACAGCACCAGGCTCAGCCCGTTGTCCCGGAAAAACCGTTGCATGTCCCCTGCTCCTGTGCCTCAGCGGGGTCAAGCGATCCCGCGCCACGCACGACGGAAGCGGGCGCGCCCGGTTGCTGCTACCGCATAACCCGCGCCAGCACGGGGCGCACGCCCGGAGGCGCCGCACCGTGACCAGGCCACCCGCGCCCTGGCAGATCAGGCGTGCGCGGTATCTTCAGCACGGGTGTGGCTGCCGCACCGCCATTCAGGCAGTACACACGCCCCCAACGCACGCGCCAATGCACTGGTGATTGAGATAGCACTTGCGACAGTCCACGTCGCGGGCGCACCGCCCACCCATCGCCGACAGGCATGCGCCACTCACGCAATCGCTGAAGCAGCACTGCGCGGAGGTCATGCAGGAGGTGGCGCGGTCGCGGCAGCCGCCGCAGTAACCGCCGGTACAGGTCTCGCCCCCGCAGCACGGCCTGGTGGCGCTGCACGTGCGCCCACGGCAAGGCGCACAGGTGCCGCCGTTCACCAGGCTATCGCACGTCTGCGAGCAGCAAGGTTTGAAGTCGGTGCAGGCGGCGCCCTCCGGCTGGCAGCAGATGCCCCCGAGGTCACAGGCCTGGCCGCCCGGGCACTGCGCGCTGGCGGTACACGGGGCGCACGCGTGGTCAATACAGGCGGGGGTGGGGTTGGCGCAACTTGTGCTCTCGCAGCACAGGCCGGTGACACACCCGCCCGCGCAGCACAGGTCGCCAGTGCCGGCCGCCAGGCAATCGGCGGTCGTGGCGCAGGGGCAGAGCCCGCAGTCGACCGCCTTGCCGCACAGCGTCTGCGGCCCGCACGCCCGGGCGCAGAGCCGCCGGCGCCCGGGCGCGCCGCAGCGCCGCTTGCGCTTGTTGTGGTTCTTGTGATGGCCGGCAACGGCGCGCTCTGGCGCTTGCTCCAGCCGTGACAGCACGCCCGGCACAGCCACGGCCGAGGTGAAGCGAATCAATTCACGTCGCGAGAGGTCGGTGAGAAAACGGGAGATGAGCCCATCGAATGCATGATGAGGCATGGGACGCTCCGGTCAGGATGGAGGAGACGAAGCGAGCGTGCCCGTAGTATAGCCGTACTTCGATACTTCAGGTATGGCGCGCGTAGTGGCTTCCTGGATTTGGGTCGATCTGTTCGCTGTGCTACAAAAGTTCTGTCCTGCCTGCTGGCGCAGGAGGAAAGGTGGTCACCGTGGACAACCTGGGCTTCGGGGCGCTGGTGAAGCGGTCGCGTGCGCAGCGGTCGCGGCGCCGCACTGGTTGCGCGGCGCGGTGCTGGTCTCCCCCCCGCGCCCTGCGGGCCCGCCGCGAGCCCGGCCCTGACCTGCGTTGTGGCCTGAAGTCCTGCCTCCAGCCGGCATCAGGATGTGTGACGGGGCTTCACCTGGTTGGGTGCTCTTCCAGCTCGATGATCATCCCCTCTGGGCCACGGACAAAGCACAACGTATCGCCGTCTTCAAAGCGTTCTATCTCGCTGAACGCTTCCGCACCGCTGTGTTTCAGCTTGGCAACAACGGCATCGATATCTTCGACGGCAAAGGCAATGTGCCGGATGCCCGGGGCATTGAAGGACGGTTGCGGAAGAGTCCCGTCATCAGCCGGCGACGAGAACGAGATGAACTCGATGTTGGTCTCGCCGCCGGGGGTCCGCAGCATCACCCACTCCGCCTTGACGCCGTCAAGCCCGGTCACACGATCTGCCCATGCGCCTGCCACATCTCCTTCCCTGACCACTTCGAGACCGAGGTCAACGAAGAACGCCCTGGCGGCGGCGAGATCGCGCACGTTGACCGAGACATGATCGATGCGCTGAAGCTTCATGTCGCAGACCTCCTCGGGTGGGCCTGGAGCGCCTTCTCACTGCGTCGCAAGGCGTTCTGATCAGGCCGCATCTCACGATCCGACCCAGGCACGTGCGGCGCGGGAACCCTCCGCGCCGGGCTGTCTGTCCGCCTGCGCCTTCCGCCTCGTGGACCATGGGCGAAGACGTAAGCGGTGAGCCCATCAGCGCGATGCGGACCCCCCTGGAGCGCCCCTGTCACGGCAGGGGAGGCGCAGCGTAGCAGGCCGAGCCTCTATCAGGCGACGAGTATCGATTGACTTTTCGTATTCCGCCCGATATGTTGCAGCAACTACCAGCCCAACGCTTCTTGCATCCTCGCACGGTAGGAAAGGCGGTCACTGTGGACGACCTGGGCTTCGACCAACTGGTCAAGCGATTGAGCGCAACGGGCACACGCCGCACCTCGATACGGGCCCTGGCTGGCGGCGCACTCTCCAGCGTTCTGCTGGCGGATAGCTCACCGACGAAGGCAAAGAAGAAAAAGAAGTGCAAGGCCCCGAAGGTCAAGTGCGGGCGCAAGCGCTGCTGTGCCGCCGGCCAGCAGTGCGTCAATGGCGCGTGTGTGACCCCGACGACCACAACCTCAGGTAAGACATCGACGACGACATCAACAACCACCACGACACCAAGTATTTGTACGCCCCCCTGCGATGCGGGCCTGAAGTGCGTCGATGAGACCTGCACGTGCGACGTGACGCTCTGCGGAGCGTTGATCAATCCCGATCCGCAGGGGTCGGGTTGTTCCTGCGCCCTCGTTTCTACCGGGCAGGTGCTGTGCCTGGCTGGCCAGCAATGCGCGAACACCGTGGCCTGTGGCGCTGGCGGCACGTGTGCCACGGGGTTCGTCTGTCAACTGGATGCGTGCGGTACGAACGTCTGCGTGAAGACCTGTACGTAACGATCTGACCGCTGTTCGCCAGGCGCGTGGCCACGCACCTGCGTGTTCGTGCGCGTGCGCCTTCATCGCGAGTGTCCGGCTTCCGGACCTGCCGCCCCACCCTGGGCTGCCGTGCCCGCTGCCTCCCAGACCGGGTCGCGCACTGATGCGGCGCGGGTTCGCCGGGTGGCGGCACGGGGCGGCATCAGCCTGCTGGCGCTGACCGGCACGGCACGGAAGTTGCCATGCCTGACTCCTGAAGCGATGTCAGCAGGGGGTTTGTGATGACGGCACACGATCAGGACGACGCCCAGGGTGGCGTGCGCGAGCGGCTGGGCGAGGTGGTGCACGCGGTGCAGGAAGCCGTGGCAGACCGCGTGGCCCCGGTTGCCGGCCGCGTTGCCCCGGCGGTCGATGCCGTTACCACGGCGCTGCATGAGGCAGGTCACGCGGCCACCCACCGCGCCGGGCGGCGCCCCGCCCCGGCCCAGGCGACCGGCCCCACCCCGGTGCCCAGCGGCACGCGCATCGTGCGGCCCAGCCGGGGCGGCGACACCTTCCTTGCCTGGCGCGATGGCCAGTGGACCCCCGTGCACCGGGAGCACGGGACCGGCTGGATCTGGAGCGCCTGAGCCCAGGGGGGATGCCGTGACCTTGGCAACGGCATCCCCCGGTCTCGCCCACCTGCAGGTTCGTCTCCGATGGAAGTTCAGATGCAGGCATCCTCCCTGGGTGCTCGCCATTCCCGCGTGGTGTCCTGGGCGCAGTCGAGAGCGCCTGGGGTGAACGGAGTGCTTCTGCTGCAGGACCTGCCCCAACTCCAGCGGCAGTTATGCCTGCCTGATGGGGTGGAGTTCTTGCTCACGCCCACCCGGCAACCCTCGTGACCTGTGCTGATACTCCCCGGCCCGCCTGAAGGGTGGATGGAGATCATGTTCACTCTCATATGTATTGTGTTCATCGACTCCCAGGTGTAGAGTGACGTTGGCCAGGGATCGTGATCCAGGCAAAATTGCGCTCACTTCGTCGCGCTTACGAAGGGATGGCGCCACATGGATGCCAATCAGTTTGACGGCGTAGTCCGCACACTCGGTTGCCCGCCCACGCGTCGAGTCGTACTCGGGATCATCCTCGCAGCTCTTGTCGCCCCCACGGGCGCGACCGAAACCAGAGCTGGGCATGGCTCCCACCGCCACCACAGTCACAAGCCGAAGCGGAAAAACAAGCGGAAGAAAAAGGGCTCGAGCAAGTGCCCGCCAAATCATCAGTTTTGCCAGGCCGGACAGGGCCAATCAGGTTCTGGTGACTATTCCCAGTGCTGCAACTCCGCGACCGACCCGCAGTCCGGTGACCCGTACGAAGTCTGTACCGACTGCGGCTGTTGTCCGGCCGGGAACACGCAATGTTGCCCCAGCGCTGGTGATGGACTGTGTTGTCCGAACGGGTACCAGTGCTCGTATTCTGCCGACTTCTCTCGCTCCGGTTGCTGCGCCCCAGGTGACAAGGTCTGCTTTGGTGGTTGCTGCGATGCGGGAGATGTTTGCTGCACCATGACCGATGGCACGCCGTACTGCTGCTCTGGAGCAGATGGCCTGACGTGCAAGAAGTCGGGCGGCCCGACGTGCATCCCGGGGTGAGCGATGGGCCGGCCGGAGACGGCGGTGGCCCCGGAGCACACGGTGGGGGTTGGTGACGCCGTCAAGCACGGCCGCTCCTGCCGCGGGTGCTCAGCCCTGGCAGGCCCCGACACCTTGCTCGGCCGATCGCCGTCTCGCTGGAGGAGCTCGCCCCGTCGGACCACGTCTCCCGCCATCTGGACGCCAGGCTCGATCTGAGCTTCGTTCTCGACTGAACGCGGAAGGCCCAGCAAGGGTGGGGGTGACCTCGAACGTGGGCCGCGCGTGGGGCAGCTCAGTTCAGGACTCGGGGTCGTACCCGATCTCGCGGACCTCCTGGGCGCAGCGGCAGGCAGCGGCGAATTTGGCCGCCCACGCCAGCGCCTCCTCCCGCGTGGGCGTCTCGAGAATCGAGAAGCCGCCGAGCACCGCCTTGGTCTCCGGATACGGGCCATCGCTCACCGTGCCGTCCGTCGCCACGATGCTGGCGCGCTGGCGCTCTATGCCGCCGCCGAACACCCAGATGCCAGCGGCCTTCGCCTCGCGCACCACCTGGTGCGCAGCCTCGGAAACCTCCGGTAAATCCGCCTCGGGGATCACCATCCTGCCGTCATCGAACGAAATCAGGTACCGCTGCATCATCTGCCTCCGTGGTGCGGCCGCCGCCGGCCGTTACGCATTTCCTGGTCGAACGCCACGCGCCGATTTCGACAGGCCGCCGGGTGGGATCGGCGCGCTCAGCGGCAGGTGGCGACCCGCTCTGGCTGGGACGCCGCGCTGCGGCCGGCGTCGAGCGAGCCCGGCCGCGCCTCGGCGCCCGCCGGGCAGCCCGCCACCACCACCGCGATCGGCAGCGACGTGCCCAGCACCTCGGCCAGCGCGGCGCGGACAGCCGGCAGCAGCCGGGCCGCGATGCGGTCGCGCGCCACGCTGGTCGGCGCGCCGAGCAGGAGCGTTTCGCCGTCGCGCCCACTCAGCGCGGCCGGGCGCAGCCAGGCCTCCAGGTCGGTGGCGCTCACGGTGTTGCGCCGCGCCAGCTCCGCCAGTGTCGCGGCCCAGACCTGCCCGTTCGACAGCCCCACCTCGGCGATCGTGAAGCCTGGCGACGCAGCAAGAACGGGACGTGCTCCGTCCTTCACTGGGATGACTTCACGTGTGTTTCCTTCCTGGGGTGACTGTGTGGCGGGGGGTGGGGTGACTGCCAGACGGGGGCGGGGTGGCGGGCTGGCGGGGGGGGGGGTGACCGGCTGGCGGGGGGTCTCGGCGGTTGGAGGCGCGGG
>DAOUDE010000103.1:0-68455 GCA_034431475.1 Thermomicrobiales bacterium
CCTCTCTGGCGGATGTAACGGGGAACGGACTACGAGCCGTCGATCCTGATTTCGGATGTTCTTATGACACGATCCGGACCATCGTCAATCGAGAACGAGAGCGGGGATTGCGGCCTGGGGGCCTGGAGTCTGGATGCAGTGGGTCGAAGACGCGCCCACGTACGGCCCACTGATCGACGGTGGCGTGGCATGCCAGGGATGGCGACGGGTCGCATAGGTTTCGAAGACGCGAAGTTGCCGGTCGCTCATCTTGGCGCTTTGCAGCGGCAACTTCCTGAGGTCATGTTCGTCGGTGTGTCCGATATCCTTGACCGGTTGCGGCTTGTCCTCTCCCCAGAGGAACTGGCGCTGACCCGCGCGGCAGACGCCGTCGCCGACACCGGGCAGGAGCGACTGATCGAGATCCTGGCGCCCGGCAAGAGTGCTCGCGAGTTGGTCGACGACGTGCGGGGAACGATGATCGACGCAATCCTGAAGCATCACCCCGAGATGCCGTTCCACCTGCATGTCGGGACCGGTCTTGGCTCTGGGGCAAAGGGTGCGGGGCATAGCGAGTGGGCGACGTGGAACGGTGATGATGCTGTGCAGTCAGGGCAGTTGTTGGAGACGGTCATCTCCGTCTGGCTCTGGGGGTATTGGGGAAACGTGGAGCGTGCTGTCTATGTGGGCAAACCGACCGACGCTGTTGCACATGGTTTTCACATCATGATCGAAGCCAACGAGGCCGCAATTGCCGCAACACGCCCTGGCGCTTCCCTCGCCGCGGTTGACCGGGCGGCCAAAGATGTCCTGGCTCGATTTGGGTATGTGACACGATCCGGGTCCGGTTGCGGGCGAGGCATCACGAGCTACGAAGCCGACGCACGCGAACTGGCGATGGATCTTCGACTCTACGCCGAGGTCATCCTGGAACCGGGTATGGCGTTCTCACTGGAGCCAGATCTGGACATCCCTGGCATCGGGGTCTTCCGCCACTGCAACTCGATCATCGTGACGGAGAACGGGTGCGACGTCGATTCGCGCCTACCTGCACAAGCCATCTATGTGTGAAACGAATTGTGGGGATAGCTCCGCGTAGCGCGACAGGACGACCTGACGTTCAATTTGGGGCCAACCACGCGTTGCGACCCGCTGGCTTTCTGGCTGATGGATCAGCTCGCAGGTTGGCCGCCTGCTGGCCACGCCCAGCAGGTGTTCTGACCATCAGGATTCTGTTGTAGAAAACAGAGCGCTCGTAGCGGTGTCGCCACGAGCGGAACTGATCCCATTCTTCGACATTGTGTTGGCGGAAGCGACGGGATTCGAACCCGCGGTCTCAGCCTTGACAGGGCTGCATGTTAGGCCACTACACCACGCCTCCAGCAGCGGCAAGAATACCCACGGGGTGTCCCGTCGTCAAGGCATGACGCCGCCGATCAGAGGCGGACTTCGCGCCATTCGCCGCGACAGGGATTGCCGCTGCAGGCCCACAACGTGCGGGCGGTGACGTCGATGACGACGCTGCCGATGGTGCCGTAGTCGAGGTCGCTCTCGGGCGCGTGGTGCTTGCAGACGGAGCGCGGGTAGTTGGCGTGGTCGCTCATGATCTCACGCAGGCACGCCGGCGAAAGCTCGCCCCAGGCGCGTTCGAGGCGCGTTTCCAGGCGCGTCTGGCGCAGGCGGGAGTTGAGCAGATCGTCCTGGGCATCCAGGCCTGCCATCTCGGGCAGGGTAAAGTGGTTGGCGTGTGCCAGGAAGCCGTTGCGGCCGGGTTTCATGGCCCAACGGGACCCGGAGACTTCCACGTCGAAGAGGTCGCCGTCGCTGGTGGCGAAGAGGTGGTTGTTGCCGAAGGCGCGGCGCGGGTCAGTGACGGCGCGGATGGCCCCTTCGATGGTTGGCTGAGTGATGGCGCGGCGGTAGAGCAGCAGCTTCGGTACGCCGGGGCGGGCGTCGCGCGCGTACAGCGCGTTGCCGACCGAGCCGAGCCCGGCGCTGTTCACGCCCTGGTGCAGCAACAGCCCGGCGTAGGTGAAGGCGACATAGGCCGGGGCGTTGTCCGGCGTGACCTTGACGACATAAGCGAGGTCGCCCCAGCCGGCGGTGGCATCCTCGTTGTGGGCCAGCAGCACGTGGCCGTCGGCGGCACCGATGCCAGCCACGGCGACGACGCTGCACGCCATGCGTTCCAGGGCCTGGGTGAGTTCGGCGGCGGCGTTGAGGACGAAGAGCGTCTCGAAGGGGACGCCGCTGCCCTCGGCCATGCCGTGGAGCTCGGCCACGATGTCCGGCGCGGTCTCCTCAGTGGCGCGCAGGTAGGGCCCGATGTTCTGGACCACGTCGGCGAGCTCGACGCCGCCCAATTCGGCGCGGGCGGAGGCGGCGGCTGCCTGCAATTGGTCACGCACGGCCGTGCCGATGTCGTGGCCAATATCAGGCCAGGAGCCCCCGGTTTCTATGAGAGGGATCACGCGCGCTGCCTTTTCTCCAGACTTCCGTTCGTTCCCGTCCCTGCTTTCCCTTGACCCCCTGCGTGCCGTACGCACGACACCCCTGAGCGAAGCATCTCCCCCTGAGCGCCGCAGCGCGTCTCCCCCTATCGTCGCCGGCCGCGTGGGTCAAAGGCATCGCGCAGGCCGTCGCCAACGAAGTTGATCGCCAGTACGGCGATGGTCAGTGTCAGGCCGGGGGCAATCGCCAGGAGCGGGACGGTGGTGAAGTAGGGGCGCGCGGCGTTGAGCATGTTGCCCCAGGTCGGGGTTTCGGGCGGCACGCCGAACCCGAGGAACGAAAGCGTGGCCTCGGAGAGCATGGCGTAGGCGACGTTCAGGGTGGTCGCCACGATGATGGCGGCTGCCACGTTCGGGAGCAGGTGGCGCCGGATGATGGTGCCGTCCGGGACGCCGATGGCGCGCGCCGCTTCCACGAAGTCGCGCTGTTTGAGCGACATGAACTCGCCGCGGATCACCCGGGCCAGCCACATCCACGAAAACACGCCGAGGAAGATGACCACGCTGAGGACGGAACTGCCGTACATCGCGAAGAGGATCAGGAGCAGGAAGATGGCCGGGAAGGCCAGCATCAGGTCCACGAAGCGCATCAGGATAGTGTCGGCCCACCCGCCATAATAGCCGGAGATGGCGCCGACAATAATGCCCAGGATGGCCGAGATGAGCGCCGCGCCAACCCCGACCGAGAGTGAGATGCGGCCACCGTACATGAGGCGGCTCAGTTCGTCGCGCCCCAGTTCGTCGGTGCCGAGGCGGTGCTCCGGCGAGGGATGGGCGGTGATGTTGAAGAGGTCGATCTCGTTTTCGGCGTAGGGTGCGATCGAGTTGGCGAAGATCGACACCAGCACCATCAGCGTGAGCACGATCACGCCCAGGATGGCGAGTTTTGATTGCCGGAAGTGATCCCAGGCAATGCGCCAGGGCCCGCGCGACGGCTTGGCCAGCAGATCACCGCCAATCCGGGTGGTGGGTGCGGCGGCGGACTCTGCCAGCGCACCGGGGTCGCCAGCAAGCGTTTCGGCGGTTGACTGCACACTCATGGCCGGACTCCGCAGGGCGTGTGCCTCATCATCATGAGAGGCTGATGCGCGGATCGAGCAGGCCGTAGATCAGGTCGGCCACCAGGTTGCCCACAACGATCAGGATGGCACCCAGGACCAGGATGCCCATCAACACCGGGTAGTCCCGCACCGTCAGCGCATCAAAGAAGAGGCGCCCCATGCCTGGCCAGGAGAAAACGGTTTCGGTCAGGACCGCGCCGGTCAAGTAGAGCGGCACGTCAATGCCGACCACAGTCACCAGCGGGATCAGCGCGTTACGCAGCACGTGCCCGGTCATGACCCTCCCTTCGGAAAGGCCCTTGGAGCGGGCAGAGCGCACGTAGTCCTGCGAGAGTTGCTCCACGGTCGAAGAGCGCACATAGCGGCTCCAGCCGGCGATGGAGCCAATGGCGATGGTGATGGCCGGCAGGACGAGGTGCCGCAACAGGTCGATAAAGCCGCCCCCGCCCTGTGCGCTGTACATGCCGGCTGATGGCAGCCAGCCGAGGCGCACGGCGAAGATCAGTTGCAGCATCAGCGCGAACCAGAAGACCGGCATGGCCAGGCCGAAGTAGCTGATGAAAGAGGTTGTGACATCGAAGAAGCCGTAGGGCCGGCGCGCGGCGGCGATGCCGAAGACCAGGGCGCAGATGAGGGAGATGATGAGCCCGGCCGTCATCAAGATGACCGTGTTGGGGAACACCTCACCGATGACTTCGGAGACCGGGCGGAAGTGTGAGTAGCTGACGCCCAGGTTGCCCTGCAGGATGTTCGTGAACCAGACGAGGAACTGCTCGTGTGGGGGGCGGTCCAGCCCCATGCTGCGCCGGATGTTGTCGAGCTGCTCCTGGGACATGCGGCCATTGCGCGCAAAGAGCGCGTCCGGGCCGCCGGGCGCCAGTTGCATGAAGATGAAGGACAGGAGGGCGATCCCGAACAGGAGGGGGATGGCCTCCAGGATGCGGCGCGCGACGAAGCGGATCATGGCGCTCTCGGTGAATGGCCGGGCCGCCCTCGGACGTGAGGGCGGCCCGGCCAGCGGTTAGACCAGGTACCAGTCCTGGACGTTCCAGAGCATGCGGTTGAAGGCGCTCGGCCAGAAGCCGCCCAGCTTGTCGGTGACGGCGGGGAAGCTCTTGCCCCAGGAGATGAAGATCACGGGCACCTGCTCGTGCAGGAGCTCCTGGATCTGGTGATAGATCTCGGTGCGCTTCGCCTGGTCGGTCTCGGCGGCGCCAGCTTCGGTCAGTTCGTCGATTTCCGCCTGGAAGTTGAACTGATGGAAGAAGGCGATGGCGTTGCCGCCAGAGCCGGTCGGGCTGTCCGGAATCTGGCTGGAGTGCCAGTAGAACATATCGTCCGGGTCGTTACCGTTGAACCAACTGTAGAGGCACGCCGTCATGGTGTCCGGCTGCCACTGGTAGCCCTCGGGACCCCACAGCGTGGAGACATCCTGGAAGTTGGATGTGGTCTTCACTCCCGCCTGGCCCCAGGATTGGGCGATGATCTGGATGATCTGCTGCCCCTCTGCGCCACCCGCGACGCCCCAGAGCTCGATCTCCAGCGGCTTGACCTCACCGTCGAAAACCATCGGATCATCGGTCGGCACCTTGCCTTCCCAGATGCCCTCGGCGTTCTGGGTCAGGCCGGCCTCGGCGAAGAGCTTCTTGGCCTGCTCGATGTCGTAAGGCCGGCCTTCGAGCTTGTCGTTGTAGGCCCAGGTGCCCGGCTGCTGGTCCGCCATGGAGCGGACCGCCCGGCCCTTGAGCAACTTGTCCACGATGTCCTGCGACGGCGTGGCGAAGTCCAGCGCCTGGCGAATCAGCGGGTTGCGCAGGAAGAAGACGTGCTTGAGGTCCAGGTGATTCCAGCCTGGCGATGCGTGCTCGAGCACGGTGATGCCGGGGATGGCGAGCGCTTCGTCCACACGCAGGGAGCCCAGCGAGCCGGAACCGATGGCCGCCTGGATTTCGCCGGTCTGCAACTGCACGAGCTGGGTGTTGTCGTCTGGCAGGAACCGCACGATCACCTGGTCCAGCTTCGGCGCTTCGCCCCAGTAGTCGGCGTTCTTGTCGAGGGTGATCTGCTGCTTCGGTGTCCACTCGGTGAACTTCACCGGGCCGGTGCCGATCAACCGGGTGCGGCCAAACTCGGACTTGAACTTCTCGGGTCCGGCGGCCAGCTCGGAGACCGGCGCGATCGCGCTGCTGTTGTCTCCACCGACGTAACTCAGGAACGGAGCAAAGACCTCGTTGGTCACCATGACCACGGTCTTGTCATCCGGGGAGGTGATGTCCGTGATCTTGTCCCAGCCGAGGGTGGAGAAGGCGGCGAAGTCTTCGTTCATGATCATCTTCCAGGTGTCGATGACATCCTGGGGTCCAAAGGCATCGCCGTTGTGGAACTTCACGCCGTCACGCAGGGTGAAGGTGTAGGTCAGACCGTCGTCCGAGATACCGTACTCGGTTGCCAGCGCCGGAATAAGCGCCTGTGTGCTGTCGTAGCGCAGCAGCGGGTCCATGATGCCCGTGGTGATGTCGGTGCCGGTGACAAGTTGCGTGAGATAGGGGTTGAGGGTATCCGGCTCTTCGTTCGTGCCGACGGTGAACACCCCACCGGATTTCGCCTCGCCTTCGGGCGCGGTGGGGGCATCTGCCGGCACAGTCGTGGCGCCCTGGGCGCGCAGGCGGGCCAGCGCGCGCTCACGGCCCTGGGACGGGGCGCCGTGGGCCATGTCCGAGGTGGCGTGCAGCATCACACTCACCACTGGCGCCGCGATCGCCAGCGCAGCCGCGCGGCGCATGAGGCCACGGCGGCTGATGACACCGTCGATGCGGGCCTGGATCAGGCCATTGACGCTGTCGAGATCGGGTCCCTTGTCACCGTAGCGGTCGGGTCGCGGATTTGGATCTACCACGTTGGATCTCCCTTCGCGTAAACCAACGATATTGTCGCCACTGGGCCGTGGGCGGACAGGCACGCAATGCTCTGTGCGGCTCATGTGTGATCCGCACCTGCTGGATTGTGGGAGTGTAAACCAGGGTTGGCGATGTGACACTTGCTCTGGCAACGCCCGCTCACTCTGGCAGGGTGGCGATGAGGTCGGCGAGCACGGCGTCGGCCGTGACCCCCGCCGATTCCGCGTCGAAGTTGAGGATGAGGCGGTGGCGCAACGCGGGGAGGGCGACCGTGCGCACGTCCTCGAACGAGACGTTCAACCGGCCTTCGATCAGGGAGCGGATCTTCGCGCCAAGCACGATCGACTGCGCGCCCCGGGGACTGACGCCGTAGCGTACGTAGCGGCGCACCACCTCGGGCGGCTCTGGCTCCGTGGGGTGAGTAGCCAGGGTGAGGCGCACGACGTAGTCGGTGACAGCGGAGGCAATCGGCACCTGACGCGCCATCAGGCCCATCTGCCTGATCGTCTCGCCGCTGGCCACGGAGGTCGTCTGGGGCGGGGCCGGCAGCGTGGTGCGGCGCACGATTTCGGTCAGATCCTCGGCGCTGGGGAAGGGCACGACGAGCTTGAAGAAGAAGCGGTCGAGCTGCGCCTCCGGGAGCGGGTAAGTGCCTTCCATCTCCAGCGGGTTCTGCGTGGCCAGCACGAAGAAGGGAGAGGCCAGCGGGTGAATCTCGTTTGCCACCGTGGCCTGATGTTCGGCCATCGCCTCCAGCAGCGCCGACTGCGTTTTCGGGGTGGCGCGGTTGATCTCGTCGGCCAGGACCAGGTTCGCAAAGATCGGCCCCGGCTGGAAGGCGAACTGCTTGCGCCCTGCGCTGTCCTCCAGCAGCAGGTTGGTGCCGGTAATGTCGGCTGGCATCAGGTCAGGCGTGAACTGGATGCGGCTGAAATGCAGATCCAGGGCGTCCGCCAGGGTGCGCACCAGCATGGTCTTGCCGAGGCCGGGCACACCTTCCAGCAGCACATGGCCGCCGCCGATGAGGCTGATCAGGACATCACGCACGATGGCGCTCTGTCCAACCATGACGGTGGCGACCGCCTCTTCGATCTGAGACACGACGCTACGAAACTTGGTGACCGGCATGGGCGGCGCGGCGGGAATGCTGGTGGTGGAGAGCGCGGGGTCGGTCATGATCTTCCCTCGTGGCCGGGCGCGGGTGAGCTAACGCAGCAGGCCGATAATCACGATGATGGTGGTCAGCGCCATCAGGACGATGAAGCTGATGAAGATAGCGGTGATGATGGCGATTTGCGCTTGTGCCGGGTTTTCCCGGGACCACGTGCGGTAGCGCGTGACCGGATTCCTGAAAGAGGGCAGCCTGGGCATCATGACGGCGCGACCGGCACGGGGCCCGCAGACTTGCTGAAATCGCGCCGCGCTCGCCAGATGGAGAGGAGCGCGCCCACCAGCAGCAGGCTCCAGAAGGCCACAACGCGGTCGAGCACGATGATGCTGCCAGCCACCACCGGGTCTACTCCCAACACACTGACCAGGATCGAGCCAACGCCGAGTTCTACCACCCCAAGGCCAGCCGGGGTGAACGGGATGACCGTCAGGAGCGCGCTCATGACGGCCACCAGGATGGCGACCGCCGGTGAGATGCCGGCGTCGATGGAGCGGGCCACGAACCAGACGCGCATGCCATCGTTCAGCCAGAGCAGGAGGCTGACGGCGAACACGGGCAGCGGGCGCTTCAGGGAGCCGAACAGCGCCTGCTGCAGGCGGAGCCAGGTTGTGCGAAACGCTGTTGGCAGCAGGCGCAGGATGATATCCCGCGCCACCCAGAGCAGAACCAGGCCGGCAGCTCCGGCGCAGAAGACGACCGCGCCCAGGGCGAGGGTGGGTGAGGCCTGCGCCGGCAACGCGCCACCAAACACCACCATCGCTGCGCCAGCCAGCACCAGGACGAGCATCATGGCGTCGACAATGCGCTCGGCGACGATCGTGCCAACCCCGGCGCTGAAGGGCACGCCCCCATCCTGGCGCAGCAAGTAGGCGCGGTAGGCATCTCCCAGCTTTGCGGGCGCAAGCGAATTGGCGAAGTACGCCAGGAGCATGATCTGCGAGAGGTCGCGGAGCGGCGGCACGCACCGGCCCGGCTCGGCCGCGATGCCGGATGAGGTGATCATGTAGCCCCAGCGCCAGCCGCGCACGATGAACGCCCCATACCAGAGGACGAGCGCGACGCCGAGGAAGAGCGGGTTGGCCTGCTGCATCTGCTGCCAGATCGCCCCCGGGTCGACATTGAGCTGGCGGACCACGAACCAGAGCACGGCGGCGGCGAAGGCAAAGGAGATGAAGGTCTGCGGCCGCAACAACCGCCGCCACAGCGTCTCGCTGGAGACCGCGCCTTCCGCAGCCGGGTCTGGGTTGAGAGACGGCTCAGGTGGGTGCGAGCCAGCGAGAGGAGTCTGATTCACCGGGCAATCCGCGCTCATTCAGCCAGTGTTCTGCGCCGCACAGGCAGCGGACGGCACGGCGAGTATAGAGAAGCCCGGCCACGGCAGGTGGTCAGGCACGACGGGAGGGACGCCAATCGGGAAGTTGCGGCAATTCCGGCCACAGTTCTCCGGAGCGCCGCCGTTGGAGCGCACCTGTACGTTCCGCCACCAGGATCAGCCCGTCGTAGAGGCCGAAGAAGAGCATGGCAACCCCGCTCAGGAGCAGTAACTGGATTGGCCACTGCATAGGCACTGTGCGTTGCACGACCAGGCCCCCAATCGTCAGTTCGCCCGGCTCCGTGAGGCGCATGGCCACCTCATGCGTGCCAGTCGCCAGGTTGCGCGCGAGGGAGATGTCCACGTCTGCCGCCTGGAAGGAGTCGAGGGAGACGGCGCGTGGTGCGCCGTCGATGGTGAGATCGACATTGCCTGCATCGCGCGCCAGGCGGGCCCGCGCCACGACGCCGTTGCCCTCGATCGGGACACGGAACCGGGCATCGACCTCGGAGGTCGTGCGGTAGGTGTCGCGCCCCAGGTGTTGCAGTTCCCAGTTGCCTTCCCAAACGAATTGTTGCGCGCTCACCGGGGCCAGCCCGGTGGGGGCGGCGGCGGTGCCGCCGCGTACGAAGAATGCGCCCAGCTCCGTGAAGAGCGAGGTGGGCGAGCCGTCGTCGCGCAGCAGGGCGCGGTCGGCGGGCGTGTTGCCTCCCAGGTAGGGGCCGGGCGTGAGGCCCCACTGGAACAGCGGCCCCATCCAGGGCCACTCGGAGCGCGCCCGTTCCAGCCCGGCGATGGCATATTCCGCCTGCGCTTCCTCACCAAACCCGCCCACGCCGTCGCTGCCGGAACTCCAGCCGAAGTGGGTGGCCCAGATCGGTTTGGCCGGGTCGTTGCTGGCGGCAATCACCTCGCGCAGCAGGACGACGCGGGACATGTTTTCATGGGTTGCGCGCGTGGTGCGGTCATACGGCGTGCTCGTGCCGCCACTCAGCCTCGCGGCGACGATATCGAAGAAGGCGGAGCCGCCGGCGTCGTAAACGCCGCGCAGAAACGCCAGATCATCGCGGGAGCCTGCCGGTGGAAAGGGGTCCAGTTCCGCCAGCAGAATGACCGCGTTGGGATTCGCGCCCCGCGCCGCGTTGGAGGCGAGCGCCAGCATGGAAACGTAGGCGCCGGGCTCGGCGTTGGCGTTCCCCCAGTGCTGGGGATCGTTCGGCAGATCCCAGATCTGCAGAAACCCGATCTGCTCCCCGTAGCGGGACGCCAACGCGCCGACGAAGCGCTCGAAGGCGGCCAGGTCCGCCGGTGGGGAATCAAAGGCGGCTGCGCCGTCTGGTGAGCGGATCCAGGCGGGCGAGCGGTGCAGGACGGCCACGATGCCGATGCCGCGCTCGGAGAGTGCGCCCACAATGGCGTCGTACTGGTTCCAGACGTAGTTGCCAGGTGTTGGCTCGATCTCGGCCCAGGAGAAGTCTTGCCGCACGTACCGGAAGCCATTGGCCTGCAGCCCGGCGGCAACGGCGGAGAGCTGATCTGGCGTGAAGCGCGTGAGATCGACGTTGGTGGCCAGATCGCGCCCGGTGTACTGGCGCACGACGGGTGGCGAGATGCCATCGCCAACCCCCCGGTGGACGGTGACATCGGCCCAGACCGAGAGCGACGCCAGCAGGAACCCGCACAGCGCCAGCGAGGCCGCGATGAGACCGCGCAGGCGGTCGGGTTGCCGCGCGATGCCTGCGGCCCAGCGGGCTGCTGCCGCAATGAAGGGGGGCGGCTGCACGTGGGGCGCCGGCAGCGCCGGTGTGCGCCGCCGGCGGGTTGGGGGGCGGGGCTCGCGCGGGGGCGGCTCCGTCCAGTTGCGGCGGGGCGTGTTGCTCACTACGCCCGGGCGGTCGCGGCAACCTGCGCCAGATCGCGCAGCGCCCGCATATTGCGCTGGTCTCCCAGTTCGTCGTCGTCCTTCGGGGTTTCCAGCACACCCGGCGTGTCCGCGAAGCGCGGATCGGTCAGCAGGAGGCGGAAGGCGTCTAGGCCGAGTTCCCCTTCGCCGATGTGCGCGTGGCGGTCGGTGCGGAGACCGAGCCCCTTCTTTGAGTCGTTCAGGTGGAACGTGATGAGGCGGTCCAGGCCGATGATGTCATCGAAGGCCCGGATGGTCGCCTCGTAGGTCTCCGGGGTGCGGAAGTCGTAGCCGGCGGCAAAGATGTGGCAGGTGTCGAGGCACACGGCCACGCGCGCCTTGTCCTCAACCTGATCAATGATGCTGGCAAGCTCCTCGAACGTACTGCCAAGCGTGGTGCCCTGGCCAGCGGTGGTTTCCAGCAGGACCACCGTGGGATTGGCCGGCTCTTCATCGAAGAGACGATTCAGCCCCTCGGCCACGCGGCTGACGCCGGTCTCGACCCCGGTGCCCATATGCGCACCGGGGTGCGTCACCAGATAGGGCACCCCGAGTTGCGCGCAGCGCGCCATTTCATCCTGGAAGGCGTTGAGCGATTTTTCCCAGAGTGCGTCATCCGGGGAGGCCATGTTGATGAGGTAGGAATCGTGCGCGACGGTGAAACTGATGTCGCTGCCGGCCAGGCGCTCGCGAAATGCCTCGGCAGCCGCTGGGTCGATGGGTTTGGCCACCCAGCGGCTGGCATTCTTCGTGAAGATCTGCAGCGCGGTCATGTCGAACGCGGCCGCACGATCAATGGCCAACGCGTGGCTCTTCTCAATCGACATGTGCGCGCCGAGCAGGTGCATGGTGGTGATCCTTCTGTCGTGCCGGGCGGGGTCTGGCGACCATACCATATGTCTCCGTGGCAACGGTGGTAGTACTTAGCGACGATGAAGACCGCTGGCGCGCCGCCTTGCCCCACCTCCCAACTCCATGGCCCCTCACTCTCGCTGGTGATCCCGGCCTACAACGAAGCCCCGCGCATCCAGGGAACCATCGCCGCCGCCGCCGCGTGGCTGTGCCAGCAGCCGTACCCCACCGAACTGATCGTGGTTGACGACGGGAGCAGCGATAGCACGGCTGCTCTGGCGGAGGCAGCCCTGGCCGGTGTGCCCGCAGGCTACCTGGTGCGGGCGCCGCACGGCGGCAAGGCGGCGGCGGTGCGCGCCGGTATGCTCTCCTCGACGATGGAGCAGATAGCGTTCTGCGACGCCGACCTCGCGACCCCCCTCGACTACCTGAACGACTTGCGAGGCGCGGTCGAGCAGGGCGCGGACGTGGCGATTGGCTCGCGCGAAGGGGAGGGCGCGGGCCGGGTGGGCGAGCCGTCGTACCGGCACCTGATGGGGCGGGTCTTCAACGGTCTGGTGCGCGTGCTGCTGGTGCCGGGTATCCACGACACCCAGTGCGGCTTCAAGCTCTTTCGTGCGTCCGTGGCGCGGGATATCCTCCGCCGCTCTCGCCTCTACGCCGGCGAGCCGCGCGATGTCAGCGGGCCACGCGTGACCGCGTTCGATGTCGAACTGCTGGTGATCGCGCAGGTGCGCGGCTATCGGATTGCGGCGGTGCCAGTACTCTGGACCTACGGCGCGGGCAGCAAGGTGCGCCCGGCGCACGACACTTGGCATAATTTGCGCGACGTTCTCCACGTCTGGATCGATGCGAAACGAGGCCGATATCAGTGACTGATGCACCCGTGACTTCCGCGCCCCAACCAGAGCAAATCCTGGTGGCGGTGGCCTGGCCCTACGCCAGCGGCCCGCGCCACCTGGGCCATGTCGCCGGCGCCTACGTGCCGCCGGACATCTTTGCCCGCTACCACCGCATGGCCGGGAACAACGTGCTGATGGTCTCCGGCTCGGACATGCACGGCACCCCGATCACGGTGGCCGCCGACAAGCTCGGGATGACGGCGCGCGAACTCGCGGAGCAGAACCACGCGGGGATCACCGAGAGCTTCGAGCGACTCGGCCTGAGCTACGACCTGTACACCTCGACCCTGACCCCGATTCACTACCGGGTGACGCAGGATTTCTTCCTGCGCCTGCTGGAGCAGGGCTACCTGTTCCAGGACACCCAGATTGCCATGTACGATCCGCAGGCGAAGCGCTTCCTGCCGGATCGCTATGTGGAGGGCACGTGCCCGCACTGCGGGTATGAGGACGCGCGCGGCGACCAGTGTGACAACTGTGGCCGCACCCTGGACCCGACCGACCTCATCAACCCGCGCTCCAAGCTGACCGGCGCCACGCCGGAAACGCGCGAGACGACCCATTTCTTCCTGGACCTGCCGCAGTTCCAGGAGCGCCTGGAAGCCTGGGTGGCCGTGGCTGGCGAGCACTGGCGCCCGGCCGTGCTTGGATTTACCAACGGCTGGCTGAAGGAAGGGCTGCGCGCGCGCGCGATCACGCGCGATCTGGACTGGGGCGTACCGATCCCGCTGGAGGGATTCGACGACAAGCGCATCTACGTCTGGTTCGATGCGGTCATCGGTTACCTCTCCGCCTCCATCGAGTGGGCGGAGCGGCAGGGCACACCCGACGCCTGGAAGGCCTGGTGGGACCTGGGCGAGGACGGCGCGGCCCGGGGCCGCGCCTACTACTTCGTGGGCAAGGACAACATCCCCTTCCACGCCATTATCTGGCCCGCGATGCTGATGGGCTACGGCGGGCTGGCGCTGCCGTACGATGTGCCGGCCAACGAGTTCCTGACCATCGATGGCCAGAAGCTGTCGTCGTCGCGCACCTACACTTCGCGCCTGCCATTCCTGCCGGAGGCGCTCGATCTGTTCGACGCGGACGCGATCCGCTTCTTCCTGACCATCAATGCACCAGAGAGCCGGGACACCGACTTCTCGTGGGACGAGTTCCAGCGTCGTAACAACGACGAACTGGTCGCGACGTACGGTAATGCCGTCCACCGCCTGCTCTCGTTCACCCAGTCGCGCTTCAACGGCACGGTGCCGGCCCCGGGCGAACTGACCGCTGCCGATGAGGCGATGCTGGCGCTGACCGCCGAGACGTTCACCGTGGTAGCGCGGGATATCGAGGCGGTGCACCTGCGCGACGGCCTGCGCGATGTGATGGCGCTGGCCGGGGCCCTGAACCGCTACCTGGACGAGGCCGCGCCCTGGAAGACGCTGAAGACCGATCCGGAGCGCGCGGGCACGTCGCTCTGGACGGCGCTGCAGGTGGTGAGTTCCCTGCGGGTGCTTTCCGCACCGTTCCTGCCCTTCTCGGCGGAACAACTGCACGGCTACCTCGGTGACGAAGGGTCTGTGCACTTGCTGCCGTGGGCGCCGCGTGAGCTTCCGGCCGGGCGCGTGCTTTCGTCGCCCACGCCACTTTTCCGCAAGCTGGACGACGAGGAACTGGCCGGGCTGGTGAACCGCCTGGACGACGTGGCGGTGGTGACTGGCGAGCCGGGGTAGAGGGCTTCACCCCGGCCCTGGGCACCTTCAAGAGGCACAGAGTGGCGCTGTACAATGCAGTGACAGGATTCTTCTGTCCTCAACCCTCTTTCTCTGTGAGTTTGAGATGCGCCAGTACAAGTCCGATTTGCAAGATCTGGACACTGTGGATATCGGGGATTCGCTCGCGAGCGTGGTCACCAGGGTGGCCGGGAACGACGCTCGGGTGGTTATCGAGCAGCACGGCAAACCAGTCGCGGCCATCATCTCCATCGAGGATTGGCGGCGATTTACTCGGCTGGAGGCGGAACGCGAGAAGCGGTTCGCGGTGCTGGACGAGGCACGGGCGGCTTTCGCTGGCGTACCTGCCGAGGAAGTTGAAGCGGAATTTGATCGGGCACTTGCTGAAGTGCGAGCCAAGGCGCGAACTGGAGCCGAGCGCGATTGATTCGTGTGACGCTCGACACGAATGTGCTGGGGCCGGGACTGATCGGCGAGACGGGCGCGGCAGCGCGCCTGACTCGGCTTTGGAGCGATGGGGCCTTCGTTCTCGTTGTGTCTGACCACATTCTGGCGGAGTTGGAACGTTCCTACACCGACCCATACTTCGCGGCCCGTGTGCCCTCCGAACGAGCAGCAGCATTGGTGAATGTAGTGAGAAACGATGCCACGGTGGTCGAGTTGTCAGCTGAGGTGCAGGGTGTTGCCACCCACCCCGAAGACGACCTGGTGCTGGCGACAGCGATCAGCGGCGAGGCGAGCGTGCTTTGCACCCGTGACAAGCAACTCCTGAAGCTCCGCACCTTTGAGGGGATCGAGATTCTTTCTCCGGGAGAGTTCCTGGATCGTATCGCGGGAGAATAGGGCTTCACGCATAGCGAGCGGTCACGACAGGCTGGTAGAACCCACTTTCCTCTGGATCCTGCCAGCGGATCCGCTCGAATCCGGTGGCGTGTAGCGCGGCGGTGAGGTCAGCGCGGACGAGGGCGCGGTACGCCGTCTCGAAATGGTCTGTCCGCCACTCCGCACCATCCGGCCGTAGCAGGAACTGATGCACTGTGTAGCGCGCGCCGTCTTGCGACCACTCCCAGACCTGGAAGGTGATGCGCCGGCCGGAGGGCCCGTCGAGGATACGCGGCATCTCGCTCGGCGGCCGGGTCTGGATGAGGTGGTCGTAATCCCGGGTGCTGGCCAGGAAAAGGCCGCCGGGCCGCAGCTTGCTGGCGATGTTGGCAGTGGCCAGCCGCAGATCGTGGTCCGTGAGCAGGTGCGGCAGCGCGTTGTCGCAGGCAAGGACCACATCGAAAGTTACGGGGACCTGTCGGGACAGGTCGCGCATGTCGGCGACGCCGCAGATGAGAGACACCCCTGCGGCGGTTGCCTCACGTTCGGCGCGGGCGACGGCGGCCGGGCTGAGATCGGTGGCGTGGACGCGGTGGCCGAGGCGGGCCAGCCCGATGGCCTGCGTGCCGATGCCGCAGGCGCAGTCGAGGATGGTGTGCGGGCCGGGGCCGAGTTCGGTCTGGATCAGCCGGTCGAGTATTGCGGCCTGCCGCGTGATCGAGGCCTGCCAGTCCGCAAAGATCAGGTGGTAACTGCCGGCCAACTGGTCATAGAAGGCGCGAACGGTGTCATCCATGGCGTAGCCTCGTAGGCTGACGATACGTGTTACTCCTGACCGTACCAACGATCACGCAATACCGCGTGCTTGCGCGCGGGGACTGGAACAGCGCCAGGGTCGATCATGCCGACTGCCTGGCGACCATAAGCGGTGGGGAACGTTGCAAGTCAGGAGGACAACGTATGGGCCGCGTGATTGCCGGGATGACGATGTCGCTGGATGGGTTCGTGGCGGACGCTGCGGGCGATGTCAGCCGGCTCTATCCCGACTTTGCGGAGTTTGCAGCTTCCCCGAGCATGGCCGCCACGATTGCCGCGACCGGCGCGGTGGTAATGGGGCGGCGCACGTTCGAGATGGGCGACCCCGATGCGTACGTGGGGCAGTACGAGTTCCAGGTCCCGATCTTCGTAGTGACGACGCGCCCGCCCACGCAGCCACCGAAGCAGGATGCGCACCTGACCTTCACCTTCGTTGCGGAGGGCGTGGCTGCGGCGATTGCCCGGGCGCGCGCTGCCGCCGGCGAGCGAGACGTGCAGATCGTGGGTGGGCCCAATGTCATTCAGCAGGCGCTACGGGCGGGGCTGGTCGATGAACTGCATGTTGATGTGATGCCGGTGCTCCTGGGTGACGGGTTGCGGCTCTTTTCCGGCACTGAGGCCGGGCTGTCGCAGTTGTCGCTGCGCGACATCGAACGGCACGGGCAGCGTACGGGGCTGCGGTACCGCGTTTCGGGTTGAGGGTGGCACATTTGGTGGAGCGCACGGCCACTTTGTGCAATCCTGAGCGGTGTCGATAGCCGGGTGCGCCACGCTCGATGTGCCGCCGGCAGTCGCTGGTTGAGCGCATCAGGAGAAGGTGGTCGTGATCGCGAATACCCCGGAACTCACGCAGCGGGCGACCTGGCGGGCGCTGGCGGCGCATGCCGCGGAGATGCAGCGCCTCGATTTGCGCCAGCTCTTTGCAGACGACCCCGAGCGAGCCGAGCGGTTCAGCGCCGAGGGTGCGGATCTCTTCCTGGACTACTCAAAGAACCTGATCACCGATGAGACGCTGGACCTGTTGGTGCAGCTCGCCGATGAGTGCGACCTGCGCGGGCGCACCGAGGCGATGTTCACGGGCGAGAAGATCAACGTCACCGAGAACCGCGCGGTGCTCCACGTGGCGCTCCGTGCGCCGCGTGACGCGACGATCATGGTTGACGGCGAGAATGTCGTGCCGGGCGTCCATGCGGTCCTGGACCGCATGGCGGAGTTCGCGGTGCGCATTCGCGACGGAAGCTGGACGGGCCACACCGGGCGCCGCATTCGGAACATCGTCAATATCGGCATCGGCGGCTCCGATCTCGGCCCGGTCATGGCCTATGAGGCGCTACGCGACTACAGCGATCGCAGCCTGACGTTCCGCTTCGTCTCCAACATCGACGGCACCGACTTCTACGAGGCGACGCACGATCTCGATCCTGCCGAGACGCTGTTCATCGTCTCCTCCAAGACGTTCACGACACTCGAAACGATGACGAATGCCCGCACCGCCCGCGCCTGGAGCCTGGCCGTCCTGGGAGATGAGGCGGCGGTGGCGAAGCATTTCGTCGCCGTCTCGACCAACGCGGCGGAAGTGGCGAAGTTCGGCATCGACACCGCGAACATGTTCGAGTTCTGGGACTGGGTCGGCGGCCGTTACTCCATGGACTCCGCCATTGGGCTTTCGACCATGATCGCCATCGGGCCGGAACACTTTTACGAGATGCTGGGCGGCCTGCACGCCATGGACGAGCATTTCCGGAGCGCGCCCTTTGCGCACAACCTGCCCGTGCTGATGGGCCTGCTGGCCATCTGGTACAGCAACTTCTTCGGCGCACAGACGATTGCGGTACTCCCCTACGATCAGTACCTCAAGCGCTTCCCGGCCTACCTGCAACAGCTCACGATGGAGAGCAACGGCAAGCATGTCACCCTGGCTGGGGTCAAGGTCGCTTATGACACCTCGCCCATCTACTGGGGGGAGCCGGGGACCAACGGGCAGCACTCGTTCTACCAGCTCATCCACCAGGGCACCCGGCTCATCCCCTGCGACTTCATCGGCTTCCTGCAACCATCGCACGCGTTGGGTGGTCACCACGACCTGCTGATGGCGAACCTGTTCGCCCAGGGCGAGGCGCTGGCCTTCGGCAAGACGCCGGCGGAGGTGCGGGCCGAGGGCGTGCCGGAGTGGCTCGTGCCGCACCGCACCTTTGAGGGGAACCGCCCGAGCAACACGATCCTGGCGAACCGCCTGACGCCGGCGTCGCTCGGCGCCCTGATCGCGCTCTACGAGCACAGCGTGTTTACCCAGGGCGTGATCTGGGATATCGACTCCTTCGATCAGTGGGGCGTTGAACTGGGCAAGGTGCTGGCGGGCAAGATCATCCCGGAACTGGAGAGCGCGGCTGACCCGACCCTGCACCATGACAGCTCGACGAACGCGCTGATCCGGCGCTACCGCGCGTCCCGGGCGTGAGCCGGCTGACGCTCAGCCATCTGCGGCCGCACCAGGCAGGATTCTGCTGGGGTCGGCTGCACCGCCGATATGCCGAATCAAAGGAGATTCACCGGTGACGGATGCCTGGTACGAGGTTCAGCACTTTCCGCACGGCATTACCATGATCCGTGAACCGCACCAGAGCGAGGATGTGAAGTCCTACCTGGTGGAGGGCGAGCAGGATGTCGCCATCATCGACACCGGCAGCGGCGCGGGGGATTTCCCTGGCCTGGTGGCCTCGCTCTCCAGCAAGCGGCCACGCGTTCTGCAATCCCACGGGCACTGGGACCACAAAGGGCACAGTTACGCCTTCGATGAGGTTCTCATTCATCCGTCCGAAGCAGAGGGATTACGTCGGGACTTTCCCGCAGCGCGCTACGTCGAGGCATTCAGCCCGGGACACGCGGACCCGGCATTCCTTCCTGCGGGTTTCGACCCCAGCGGGGGATTGAGGGGAACGGAAGCCACCGGCACGATCGACCACGGCGACCAGATCGACCTGGGCAACCGGGTGCTGGAGGTGATCCACACGCCAGGCCACTCGGAGGGCGGCGTCACGTTCCTGGACCGCACCGGGCGGGCGCTCTTTGTCGCGGATGTCGTGTACCTCGCGGGGATGTATCTCTTCTTCCCGGATAGCGACACGGATGCGTTTCGCGCGTCGCTGGAGCGGCTGGTGGCCGTCCTGGATGCAGTCGACCTGGTGTTTCCGGCGCACGGGGACTCGCCGATGACGCCGCAGGACGTGCGTGATATCCAGGCCGCTTTTGCGCAGGTCGATGCCGGTGAGGTTGCTGCCACGGAGGACGCGCTGCTCGGGTACGACGTCGATCGCTACGACTTCGGGCGGTTCTCCTTCCTGCTGCCGAGAGGATGGCGGCGCCTGGCCTGAGTGTCCGCACCGACTGTACGTACACCTGGTCCAGCGCGTATACTGCGCCGGACGGACCCGCCGCTCCACCCCGTGGAGCGGCGATTCTTTTTTGCCGGCGCAGGTGGGAAGGACCAGCATGACCGCAGCACGAGTACACGTGCGCACCCCACAGCGCGAGCGCCTGGCGCGGGAGCGCGAGGAAGAACGGCGCCGATTGGCGCGCGACCTGCACGACGGCCCGGCGCAATCGCTCTCGGCTGCGCTGTTCGGGGTGGACCTGGCCCTGGCCACGCTGGAGCGGTCGCCGGACTCCGCGCGGGAGGAGCTGCTGCATGCGCGTGAACTGCTGCGTGATGCCCTGAATGAATTGCGGGCCATGATGTTCGGGCTGCGGCCGCGCCTGCTGGAGGAAAAGGGGCTTGGCCCGGCGCTGGAGGCGCTGGCGGGCATGGCGCCGCTCTGGGGACCGGGCGTAACGGTAGCCGTCAGCGGGCAACCGGCGCGCCTGTCAGACGACGTGGAACTGGCGCTCTACCGCATTGCGCAGGAGGCAATCACGAACTCGCGCAAGCACAGCGCGGCACGGGAGATTCGCGTGACCCTGGAGGTCGGCGCGGAGAGCGCCACCCTGCGCGTGTCGGACGACGGCGCGGGATTCCCCCCGCGGCGCATCCGGCCAGCGGCTGGGCATGGCGAGGGGGTGCCCGGCATGCGGGAACGCGCGGAACTGCTCGGGGGCACGCTGCAGATCGAGTCGGCGCCGGGGAAGGGGACCCAGGTGCTGGCGACATTGCCACTGGCGGAACACGACGAGGGATAGGGGAGGGACGAGGTATGAGCCGGATCGGAATCCTGGTCGTTGATGATCACCCACTTTTCCGGCGCGGCGTGCGCATGGGCCTGGAGACAGAGCGTGACCTGCTGATCGTGGCTGAGGCCGCCGACGGCCCGGCGGCGCTGCAGGCGACCGAGCAGTACCAGCCTGATGTGGTGCTGCTCGATATCAGCCTGCCCACGACCTCCGGCTTCGATGTGGCGCGCGCCATCAAGCGGCGGCAGCCGCGGGCGGCGGTGATTGTGCTGACGATGCACGAGGACGACGGTCACCTCTTCGCGGCCATCCGGGCGGGCGCCGATGCCTTCGCCGCGAAGTCGATCGAAATGCAGGAACTGGTGCGCCTGATCCGGCACGTGGCGGGCGCGGACGATGCGGCCCAAACGCCGAACTTCGTGCACGCGCGGCTGCTGGATGAAGTACGTAACGGCAGCAAGCGGGGAGTGATCGAGACGGAGGAGTACTCGCCGCTGAGCCCGCGCGAAATCGAGATCCTGGGCTTCGTCTCCCAGGGGCTGAGCAACAAGGAGATCGCCAGCATGTTGCTGATCTCCGACCAGACGGTGAAGAACAACATCACCTCGATCCTGCGCAAGCTGCAGGTCAACGACCGCACGCAGGCCGTCATCTACGCGTTGCGCCACGGCTGGATCGACCTGGCAGTGGAAGAGGCGGGGTAGGAACCTGGCGAACGCTAGAGCGCGTCTCCGACCGGGACGCGCTCGCGCCAGGAACCGATGCGGCGGAAACGCTCGTGGCGGGCGCGGCGCAGTGCGTCGAGGGCGTCGCGGTTTGCGCGGGGGTAAGCGGCCAGCAGGTCGTCGAGGTGGCGGGTGATGGCTGCGCCGGTCGCACGAATGGCCGCGCGCGAGTTCTCGTGGGCGGGCACAGCCTCCGGGATGACCTCATCCACGATGCCGAAGCCAGCCAGGTCGGCGGCGGTGACGCGCATCGTCTCCGCGGCTTCCGGCGCACGGCCAGCGTCCTTCCAGAGAATGGCCGCGCACGCCTCGGGTGAGGCAACAGCGTAGATGGCGTTCTCCAGCATCAGGATGCGGTCGGCGACGCCGATGGCCAGCGCGCCGCCGGAGCCACCTTCGCCGATCACGACCGCAACCGAGGGTGTGGCCAGGTCGGCCATGGCGAGCAGGCTCTCGGCGATGGCGGTGGCCTGCCCGCGTTCTTCGGAGCCGATGCCCGGCTCCGCGCCCGGAGTGTCGATGAAGGTGACGAGCGGGAAGCCGAATTTCTCGGCGTGGCGCATCAGGCGCTCGGCCTTGCGGTACCCCTCGGGCCGGGCCATGCCGAAGTTGCGAGCCAGGTTCTCCCGGGTGTCGTTCCCCTTTTGATGGCCCAGCACCATCACCCGGTGCGCGCCGATGCGGGCCAGCCCCCCCACCAGCGCCTGGTCGTCGCCAAATGAGCGGTCGCCGTGCAGCTCAACCCAGTCGGTCGCCAGTTCGCGCACATAATCCAGCGCGTGCGGACGTTCCGCATGGCGGGCCAGTTTCACCCGGTCCCACGCGGTCAGGGCCGGCGCGGCCGCCACCGCAATCTGCTCAGACATGGCCGTTGCTGCTCACAGGGACGCTGCTGTCCAGCGCCAGGGTGTCGATCTGCTCGCCGTAGTGGCGGAGCAGGGTGGCGAGCGTGTCACGCAATTCAGCGCGGGGCACGATCATGTCGATCATGCCGTGTTCCAGCAGGAACTCGGCGGTCTGGAAGCCCTCCGGCAGCTTCTGTCGCGTGATCTGCTCGATGACGCGCGGCCCCGCGAACCCGATCAGCGCGCCAGGTTCGGCCACGATGACATCGGCCACCGTCGCATAGGACGCCGTGACGCCGCCATAGCAGGGATCGACCAGCATGGCGAGGTGCGGCACTCCGGCGCGCCCCAGTTGAGCCAGCGCGGAGACGGTTTTGGCCATCTGCATGAGGGAAAAGAGCCCCTCGTGCATGCGCGCGCCACCGGAGGAGGAGACGGTCAGCAGGGGCTCGCGGTGCTGCTCGGCCAGTTCAATGGCGCGCACCAGCTTTTCGCCGAAGACCGAGCCCATGCTGGCGCCGAGGAACTCGAAGTCGCTGACGGCGATGGTGACCGGTTGGCCTTCGATGCTGCCGCGCCCGACGATGAGGGCCTCGGACTCGCCACTCTTGGCGCGGGTTTGCTCCAGCTTCTGGTCGTAGCTGCCGCTGCCGTCCGCGAACTCGAGGGGATCTTCGGTCAGGATGTTGGCGTGCCACTCCACGAAGGAACCAGGGTCGAGCAGGTGCCCGATGCGCTGCCTGGCCCGCAGGCGGAAGTGATACGAGCATTTGGGGCAGACACGGTCGGTGCGCTCAAGCTCGCGACTGTAGATCAGTTCGCTGCAGTTGGGGCATTTGATCCAGAGGTCTTCCGGAATATGGTGCTCGGCGCGGTCGTGGTCTTGCTGCTCTTCCGGACGGAACTTGCCCCGGCGCTGGAAGAAATCCCGCATCGCCGGCATGGCGCTCCCTGTCGTTCAACGTTCGCGGGGACGGTGACTGGCAGACGGGGCCGGTCAATCGACAGAGGATACGGTAGCGGGCAGGGTGGGGCAAGAGCAGACGTTACCTGCCCCGCGCTAATCCGCCGGGCTGGACGCCACCGGGGCGTGCTGCCAGCGTTCACCGCGCTCTTCGGCGAGGCGGGGCAGGAGCAGGACGAGGCCAGCGCCAATGACACCGAGGATGACGTTGATGGCGAGCGCGCCGTTGTAGCCGCCGAGGTTCTCGTAGATCACGCCATCGAGGAAGGAGCCGACCCCGAAGCCGAGGTTCATGAACGTGAACAGGGAGCCGAAAATGAGGCCCAGGTGGCGCGGGCCGTAGCGGTCGGCGGCGATGGCGGCGGTCAACGGGGTGGTGGCGGTCCAGGAGATGCCCAGCACCAGCCCGTAGAGGTAAATCAGGTTGCCGCCCGGCAGCAGGATCAGGAGCAGGAAGGCCAGGCCACGCAGGGCGTAGGTGAGAGCCAGCACGTATGGGCGGTCGTAGCGGTCGGCCGCCATGCCGAGCAGCACACTGCCGAGGACGCTGAAGATGGCGGTGACGGAGATGGCGTTGGCGGCGTGGAGCACGGACATGCCCATATCATCGGCATAGGCCAGGAAGTGCGTGTTGGGGAAGGCCATGGTCCAGCCGCAGACGACGAACCCGAAGCCAAGAATCCAGAAGGCGGGGTTGCTGATCGCCTCGCGCAGGGTCATGCCCTCCTGATCGGCTTTGGCGGCGGCGGTTCCGGCAGCCGGGTTGTCTCGCAGCAGGATGGCGCTCAGGGGCAGGGACACGAGCAGGATGGCGACGGCCTGGACGCGGTACGTCATCTCCCAGTTGGAGAAGACCATGATCCAGGTGGCGATGGGCACGATTAGCAGTTGCCCGAAGGCAGAGCCAGAGGTCGCGATGGACATGGCCAGGCCGCGCTTCTGCTGGAACCAGCGCCCCACAATGGCGGTGGAGAGCACCGGTGACGCGGCCGCCAGGCCGAGCGGCATGATGATGCCGTAGACCAGGTAGACCTGCCAGAGCTGCGTCACCATCGAGAGGGGAATCAGCGAGAGGCCGAGCAGCAACAACCCCGCGACCAGGATCTTCTTGGGGCCGATGCGGTCCACCAGGATGCCGACGATCGGTTGGCAGATGGAGATGACGATCATGCCCACCATGACGGCGCCGGTGAGCTGTGCGCGGTCCCACCCGAATTGCTCGGAGACCGGCTTCAGAACCACCCCAAACAGGAAACGCGCCCCGGAGGCGATGGTCAGGGTGACGGCCAGCACCGCCACGATCACCCAGGCGTAGGGATCGACTTGCGGTGCAGCCGGAGCTGCCTGGATTTCGGAAACCTGATCGGCGATGAGTGGCGACGAACGGTGGCGTGCTGGCCCAGCCAAAATGAAGCCTCCCGGATGGTGCGCCGCGTCCGTTGCGGCGCGGTGCATTCTAGCGCCGCTGCCACGCTGTCGTCGTGGACGTCAAACGACCTGGGGGCAAGTTCCGGGGCTGTTCACCGCGCGTTCAGGGTGTTGACAGGTTGCCGCTTCGCGGGTAGTGTCCGCCACGAATCGATGTCTCCGCCAGCCGCAAATCGCGCTGCCAGCCGTGCCGCTGGTTTCGGAGCGTCGCCAGATTGCCAGCTACGTGCCTGGCGTGGGTTCGCGATCAGGCAACGGGAGCCTCCATGCGCATCGGTCTCATCGGCTGCGGCAATATCGGTGTCAATGCCCACATCCCCGGCGTCAAGGCCAACGATGGGATGGAGATCGTGGCAGCCGCCGACCCCACGCCGGAGCGCCTGGCTACCGCCGGTGAGGCGGCGGGACTCAGCTCAGACAACCTCTACGCCGACTGGCGCGATCTCCTGGCACGGGCCGACATCGACGCGGTGATTGTGGCTACCCCGCAGCGCTTCCGCCCGGAGATCGTGATCGCTGCGGCTCAGGCGGGGAAGCACATCCTGGCCGAGAAGCCGCTGGCCCTGACCCCTGCGGATGCCCAGGCCATGATCGACGCCGCGAAAGCGCAGGGCGTTACCCTCGCCACCGTTCACAACTACCACTTCATGCCGGTGTACGCCGAGATCAAGGAGGTGCTGGACTCCGGGGAGATCGGCGCGCCGGAGGTGGCGGTCATGAATTACCTCGGGGTCGAGGATCGCCCCGGCGCGGCGGCGTACGTGCCCCGCTGGCGGCACAACGCGGCCGATTCTGGCGGCGGCGTGCTGACCGACATGTTGCACATCGTGTACCTGGCGCACTGGATCATGGGCGGGCCGCCGACCTCGGTCAGTGCCTTCATAGACCGCCGCCTCGACGCCGACGGGGATGTCGAGGATATCGCGCTGGTTCGCTACACCTACCCGGCCGGTCACGCCTTTGTGAACATGGCCTGGGGCAAGGGCCCTGGTGGCGTCGAGATTGGCGGCACGAAGGGGCGCATCGTCATGGAGACCCAGGACGACGGCACGCACCCGTTCGTGCCCGCGACGCGCCTGCGCGTAGTAGGCGAGCAGGGGGTCCGCTCCTGGGAGCCGGGCACCCCGCCCGCCTACGGTATGGTGGCGATCCTGAACGACTTCCGCGAGGCCGTGGAGCAGGGACGAGACCCGGTGGCCAGCGGCGAGGCCGGGCTGCGCGTGCTGGACTCCGTGCTCGGTGCGTACGTGGCCGGAGCCACCGGCGAAGAGATCGCGCTGCCGCTGCCGGCATCCCACCCGACCTACGCGAAGGGCTCGACCGGTATCGCCGACCTGGATCTCCCCGCCGCATCTCCGGCCCGCACGCGCGGCCTGTTTGGTCTTTCCCGCCCTGCCTGAAGCGTGCTCGCGAAAGGAGGAATGCATCCCGCACCAATCGCGACGGAGCGATCACCGTTGACGCTGAAAAGGAGTGTGCCATGGACCATGTGACGTCCACCTCTCGTCTTCACCGCCGCAACCTGCTCAAGGGCGCAGCCGCCGGAGTTGCCGCGACCGCGCTCGGAGGGGCATCGAAGCGCTCCACCTTCGCCGCGCCAGCGTTCCTGCAGAGCACCAACCTCGTTTTCGCCATCTCCGACGGGGATGCCCCCAAGATTCAGCCGCTTATTGACGAGTACTCAGCGGCGAACAATGTCACCATCGAGATGCAACCCAACCCGTACGCCAGCCTGCTCGAGAAGCTGACGCTCAACCTGACGCAGGCGACCGGCGCGTACGACCTGGTTCACCTCGATGACCCGTGGATGCCGCAGTTCGCCGGCGGCGAGTTCCTGATGAATCTTGGCGAGATGATGGACAAGCGCGGCCTGGCCGCCGACGAGGACTTCATCCCCGAGCTACTGGCGCTCGGCGACTTTCCGGCTGGCAGCGGCCTGCGCGGTATCCCGTGGGTCGGCAACGTGCAGGTCTTTGCCTGGCGGACCGATGTGCTGGAGGATATGGGGCTGGAGAAGCCCGCCACCTGGGACGACGTGCTGACCGTCGCGAAGACGATCACCGACGCCAAGGGCGCGGAAGGGCTGTACGGCATCGGCCTGCGCGGCCAGGCTGGCAACCCGGCGGCCACGAGCTTCCTGCCGGTGCTGCGGGGCTACGGCGGCGATCTCTTTGATGCCAACTGGGAGCCGCAGCTCGAGACGGACGCCGCCAAACAGGCGATGGCCGCGCAGCTCGAACTCGCCAAGCTCTGCCCACCGGGCGTGGAGAACGTGGGGCACGCCGAGAACGGCCGCAATATGTCCGAGGGCATTATTGCGCAGTCGGCGGATATCTGGCCCGATCAGATTCTCCAGATCTGGGACCCGGAAATCTCGAAGGTCGTGGACCTGGTCGACATCGGCGGCGAACCGGCGCAGGAGGGCGTGACGCCCGCCAACATGACGGGTAACTGGCTGCTGGGTATCCCCGAGGGCTCCCAGAACGCCGACGCCGCGCTCGACTTCATCCTCTGGTTCACGGCGCCGGAGCAGCAGTTGCGCCTGCTCCTGGACCAGAACATCCCGGCCACGCGCATGAGCGTGATGGAGAACCCGGATGCGGTGGCCAAGCTGCCCTTCCTGCCGGGCCTCCTCTCGGCCGCACGCAACGCGGTGCCGCGCCCGCGCACGCCGTACTACAACGCGGTCGAGGCGATTTACGGCCGCTACGTGGCGGAGGCGATTGCCGGCCAGACCTCGGGCGACGACGCCCTGGCGAACGCCAACAAGGAGATTCGCGAACTGATGGTGCGCGAGGGCGTGCTGTCCTAGAACCCTCACCCCCAACCCCTCTCCCTGAGTACTTGCGCAGGGAGAGGGGAGCACGCCGGTGAACGCGGGAGCTTCTGTCGCTCTGTCGTCTGAAAACGGCGTTATGCAATCGGGGTTCGGAAGGCGCCATCCACACTCGGGTGTCATCCTGAACTTGTCGAAGGATCTCGTCGGCATACACCTGGTTCGATGTTGCCGCAGTATTCGCCTTCACCTCGTACGGTGATCTCCTGGGGATTGGCCACGTTCTCGCCAATGGCTTCCGCGCATCGGCTGTTCCGGAGCAGGGCAGGGACCCTCGGGGCCCGAGGGAGGGGAACGAGATCCTTCGACAAGCTCAGGATGACACCTTGAAGTGGTGGCAAGAGGCGTTGTTCGGCGTCCTGGGAAGCAAGTCGAACGAACGCGTCGGCCGGGTGCCTCTCGGCATGCGAACGTGAAGGCGGACAAGGGAGCTGAATCGCCAGCGTGCGGTCAGGTGACGAGTCGGGACGCGGATATGGCCAGCGATCAGGCTATCAGCCAGCAAGAGGGCATCACGCTCAAGGGCGCGCCGTGGTGGGAGCGCAACCTGGCCTGGCTGCTGGTGGCCCCGACGATCATCATGTTCATCCTGTTCGCCGCGATCCCCGCGGTTACCACGTTCACCTACGCCTTCTCGCGGGTAAAGATGGCGCGCGGCGGCGTGCAGACAACCTGGATCGGCTTCGAGAACTTCATCCGGGCCTTCCAGGACCCACTGGTGGCACAGTCGGCCTCAACCACGATCAAGTGGATGGTGGTGGTCACGACGGTCGAGATTGGCCTGGGCCTGGCGCTGGCGTTGCTGATGACGGGCGGCATTCGCGGGCGGGGCGCGCTGACCTCGCTGCTGATCATCCCGATCATCCTGCCGCCGGTGGCCGTCTCCATTGCCTGGCTGTTCATGTATGACTACGAATTTGGCATCTTCAACTATTTGCTGAATGAGGCCGGGTTCGCCTCGGTGCGCTGGCTCTCCGACCCGAGTATTGCGCTCTACGCCATGATGGTCGTCGATGTCTGGCAAGCGACCCCGTTTGCGTTCCTGCTGCTCTACGCGGCGTTGCTCTCGCTGCCGCGAGACCCCTACGAGGCGGCGGCCATCGACGGCGCCGGGCGCTGGCATGTCTTCCGCACGGTCACGCTGCCGCTACTGCAGCCGGTGCTGCTGGTGGTGATTCTGCTGCGGCTGATCGACGCGGCGCGCATCTTCGACAAGATCTTCATCATGACGCGGGGTGGCCCGGGTTCCTCGGCCTACACCATGACGCTGACGATCTATATCGAGGGGTTCACCAAGTTCGACTTCGGCTACGCCTCGGCGCTGTCGCTGCTCTTCCAGTTCTCGTTGATCGCCGCCGCCACGTTCTACGTGCGCCGTGTGCTGGCCGACTACGCGGCCCCGGCAGAGTAGGGAGCAGCATGGTCGGCGATACCGCCTGGCAGAAAGTAGGGCGCTACGCGCTGGTCGCCATCGTGGCGATGCTCATCCTGCTGCCCGTGTACTGGATGGTCAACATGTCCTTCAAGGACAAGGCCGAATTCGTGGCGCGGCCCCCGACCATCGTGGTCCAGAACCCGACAACCGAGAACTACTACGATCTGCTGGTGACGCAGCGCTTCTACAAGTACGGGATCAACTCGCTGATCGTGGCCCTGATCGCGGCCTCGCTCTCGGTGGCAGTGGGTACCCTGGCCGCGTACGCGCTCTCCCGCTACCGCCTGCCGCACAACTTCAACTACCACCTGCTCTTCACCATGCTCACGATCCGCATGTTCCCGCCCATCGTGACCATCATTCCCATTTTCGTGATCTTCAACCAGACGATCTTCGGCTTCAAACTGCTCGATACCCACATCGGCCTCGGGCTGGTGGAGGCGTTCATGGAGCTGCCCTTCGTCATCTGGATGATGATCGGCTTCTTCCGCGATATCCCGCGGGACATGGAGGAGGCGGGCCTGATGGATGGCGACAGCCGATTCGGCGTGTTGCGCAAGATCGCCATTCCCCTGGCTGCGCCCGGCCTGGCGGCGACGTTCATCCTGGTGTTTATCGCCTCGTGGAACGAGTTTCTGCTGGCGCTGATCCTGACCCAGACGAAGGCGCAAACACTGCCGATTGCCGTGGCGGGGCAGATCACCCAGTACGACATCAAGTACGGCAACATGATGGCGGCCGGGGTCATTACGACGATTCCGGTGCTGGTGCTCGCCCTGCTGGCGCAGCGGCACCTGACGCGCGGCCTGTCCGCGGGTGGAGTGACAGGATGATGGCATCACGGGCAGCACAGGGCGAGGGACGTTCCGCGCCGGTCTCGTTCCAGAAGGTCTCGAAGCGCTTCGGCAACGTGGTTGCCGTGGATGCGCTTGATCTCGATGTGCCGAATGGCGAGATGCTGGTGCTGCTCGGGCCCTCCGGCTGCGGCAAGACGACCTCGCTGCGGATGCTGGCCGGGCTGGAATCGATCAGCGACGGCACGATTCGTATCGGCGAGACCGTGGTGAACGCCCTGCCGCCGCGGGCGCGCGATATCGCCATGGTGTTCCAGAGCTACGCGCTCTACGCCCACCTCAGCGTCTACGAAAACCTGGCCTACCCGCTGCGCGTGCGCAAGCTCTCGAAGGCTGAGATCGACGCGCGGGTGCGCGAGGTCGCCCAGGTCGTCCAGATTTCGGAGTTGCTGGAGCGGAAGCCGCGCGCCCTCTCCGGCGGGCAGCGACAACGTGTGGCGCTGGGCCGGGCCATCATCCGGCGGCCCTCCGTCTTCCTCATGGACGAGCCGCTCTCCAACCTGGACGCCAAGCTGCGCCTGCACACGCGCGGCGAACTGAAGCGCTTCCAGCGGGAACTTGCGACCACCACCATCTACGTGACCCACGACCAGGCGGAGGCGATGACGCTGGCCGACCGCGTGGCGATCATGAGCGGCGGGCTGCTGCAACAGGTGGGGCCGCCCAAAGAGGTTTACGCTCGCCCTGGCAACGCCTTTGTCGCGGGGTTCCTGGGCAGCCCGCCCATGAACCTGCTGACGACCACCATCAGCTCGCGAGATGGTGAGCCAGTGCTGCTGGTGGGGGACCGCGCCATCCCGGCACGTGGCTCGCTGGCCGACCGGCTACAGCGGGTGGTCAACTCCGAAGGCAAGGTGCAGTTTGGGCTGCGCCCGGAGGATGTCCACCTGGGGCTGGAGGGCGACGCCACGGCCACGGGCGAGGTCTTTGTGGTTGAGGACCTGGGCAACGAGCGCCTGATTACCCTGGATCCGGGGGGGCAATTCGTGGTGGCGCGGGCGCCGGCCGATTACCCGGCGGAGATGGGGCAGACCCTGAGCTTCTCGTTCAACCCCGATCGCGCCCACCTCTTCGACATCGTGACTGGACAACGCGTCGATTGACTCCCGGCGCGCAAGCTGGTCCCATACCCGCAGTGAGGTAACAGGGGCGCTGCGGCGCGAGAGGAGTCTGGTCCCGTGGTCGAGGCAACGATGAAGGCGGTTCGTGTTTACGGCCCGCGTGACTACCGTGTGGAAGAGGTGCCGGTGCCCGCGCCCGGCCCGAACGAAATCCTGATCGAGGTCGAGGCATGCGGCATCTGCGCCTCGGACATGAAGTGCTTCACGGGCGGCGAACTGTTCTGGGGGATCGACGGCAAGGGCGGCGGCGTGATTGGGCCGGTCACCGCCGGGCACGAGTACGCCGGGCGCGTGGTGGCGCTGGGCGCGGGCGCGGACGAGAAGCACGGGGTGCAGCTCGGCGACCGCGTCGTCGCGGAACAGATCGTGCCCTGCGAGAAGTGCCGCTTCTGCCTGAGCGGGCACTACTGGATGTGCCAGTTCGGATACATCTTCGGCTTCCAGAACGTGGTCAACGGCGGCATGGCGAAATACTGCCTGTACCCGGCGACGGCGCGCGTACACAAGGTTCCGGAATCGCTGGAGGCAGGCGAGGCGGCGTACATCGAGCCGGCAGCCTGCGCCTGGCACGCGGTGGACCGGGGCGAGATCACGGAGGGGGACACGGTCGTCATCGCCGGGGTCGGCAACATCGGCCTGTGCATGCTCCAGATCGCCAAGATGGCGAAGCCGGGTCTGCTGATCGCTGTGGATGCGCGTGACTACCGGCTCGACCTGGCGCGGGAGTTCGGCGCGGACCTCGGGATCAACGTCACGACCGAGGACGCCGTGCAGAAGGTGAAGGATCTCACCGACGGTTACGGTTGCGATGTCTATATCGAGGCGAGTGGCAACCCGGCTTCGGTCAACACCGGCCTGCAGATGATCCGCAAGCTGGGGACGTTCGTGGAGTTCAGCGTCTTCAACGAGCCGGCCACGATCAACTGGACGGTGATCGGCGACACCAAGGAACTGAACATCCACGGCAGCCACCTGGGGCCGTACTGCTACCCGAAGACGATTGCAGCGATTGCGGACGGCTCGCTGAATGTGAAGCCGCTCATTGCCGAGGCCTACCCGCTGACATCGTTCCACGACGCCATGGAGGCTGCGCTCTCCGGGGGCGTCATGAAGAACATGATTGTGCCAGTCTGACGGGAACGCGTGACGCGGACATCACGGGGATACCGGGCCAAATCCGGGACAAGTCATCATACAACTGGTTGACAGGCTGCCAGAACTTCCGTATGGTTCCTGCCATTCGGTGTCTCGGAATCTTTGTCACTGCGTGAAAGCTCTTTCACGAAGTGACGACCGGACATCTCTGCGCGTTGCCCATCACGTGTAACGCTACGGCAGCGGCAGATTCCAGGTCGGGAGCAAGGCCTCATCTGAGGCAAATGGCTGGACGTTCAGCCATGGATCGTCGCCGCGACTCCGGTGGCGACGAATCGAGGAGGATGGTAGCGATGCACGATCGTCGAGTCCTGAATCTGATGCAGGCCCTGCATACGGGGCGTGTGGATCGCCGGGGGTTCCTGCGCCGCGCCGCCGCGCTCGGTGTCTCCGCGCCAGTGGCCATGGGGCTGCTTGGCAGCGTGCCGGTGGTCGGCGCGCAGGATGCGACCCCGGCCGCCTCGGGTGACTTCGACTGGAAACGGGAGAGTGGCAAGACAATCTATCCGATCCTGGTCGAGCACCCGTACACCGACGCCATGGAGCCCTTCTTCCCCGAGTTCGAGGAGTTGACGGGCATCACGGTCAAGTACGAGAAACTGCCCGAGACCCAGTTCCGCGAGAAGCTGCTGCTGGCCCTTTCGACCGGCGCTGGCACCTACGATGTGTTCATGACCGGCTACATCGATGACTTCCGCTACGTTGGCGGTGGCTGGATCGAGCCGCTCGATGACTACATCAACGATCCGACCCTGACCGCGCCGGACTGGGATTTCTCTGACTTCTACGAGAGCCTGATCGGCGTCAACCGCTGGGATGGCACTCCGGCCACCGGTGTTGGCGAGGGCCAGTTGTGGGCGCTGCCGGTGAATGAAGAGGGCTACGCCCTCATGTACCGCAAGGACATCTTCGAGGCCCAGGGCATTGACGTCCCGAAGAACTATGACGAGATGCTCGCGATTGCCGAAAAGCTGAACGGCCTGGACTTCGAGGGCCAGAAGGTGGCCGGTTTCGTCGCCCGTGGCGACCGCACCTGGCCGACGATCACCACCGGCTACGGCACCGTCTTCTGGTCGTATGGCGGCGAGGTGATGGACGCCGAGGCCTGGAAGTCCACGGTCAACAACGAGGCGGGCGTGGCCGCCACCGATTACTGGGGCAAGCTCATGAAGTTCGCGCCGGAAGGCGTGACGGGCTTCACCTGGTACGAGGCGATGCAGGCCTTCATGAACGGCAGCGCCGCCATGTTCATCGACGCTGACCACATGGCAGGCAGCATCGAGGACCCGGCGCAATCCAAGGTGGCTGGCAAGGCGGGCTACGCCATTCCGCCGGAAGGTCCGGGCGGCATCAAGACCAACATCTGGATCTGGTCGCTGGGCCTGGCCTCGGCCGCCAAGGAGAAGAATGCCGCCTGGCTGTTCATGCAGTGGGCGACCAGCAAGAAGATCCTGGCGGACTCGGCGGTGAAGAACAACATCAACCCGACGCGCAAGTCCGCGGCGAACGATCCCGCCGTCCTGGAATACATGAAGGGATGGGGCGACTACGCGGAGGTCTACCAGACGCTGATCGAGGAGTACTCGCGCGTGCTGGTGCCGGCGCTGCCGGAGTTCGCCCAGGTTGGTGATGTCTGGGCGCAGTCGGTCCAGGAAGTGGTGCTTGGCCAGAAGGATGCCAAGACCGCCATGGACGAGGCTGCTGCCGCGATGGATCAGGTCCTGGCCACCATCAAGCCAGCGTAAGCAGCTAGCCGTCCCGATGCAACGGGCAGTGAGCGCGAGTGGCGACAGGGTTCGCACCTCGCGCTCATCTGCGCCACGAGATCAGGTGGTTTCACGATGCGCGCCGTCGCCTTCCTCGGCAACCGCAACCTGGAGTTCGTTGAAGCGCCCCGGCCCGCGCCCGGTCCGGGCGAGGTGCTGTTGCAGATCCGCGCTGCGGGTATTTGCGGCAGTGACCTCGGCTTCCTGTATCGCCCGTCCGCAGACGAGAAGCGCGCCGAACCGGCAGCCCACGACCAGTGGGTGCCGAGCGTGGCGGGCACCATTCCGGGTCACGAGCCAGCGGGCGAGGTGATCGAGGTCGGGCCGGGCGTGACCAGCCTGCGGGTTGGCGACCGGGTGGCCTGCTACCACATTACCGGCTGCAACGAGTGCCGCGCCTGCCGCTCCGGCTGGATGCTGCACTGTCGCACCTACCGTTCCTACGGCTGGCAGCGGGATGGCGCGTTCGCCGACTTCATGGTGGCGGACGCGAAGAGTTGCATCAAACTGCCCGAGGGCGTCAGCTACGTTGATGGCGCGTACTGCGCCTGTGGCGCTGGCACAGCCTACCAGGCGATCTTGCGCGGGCAGCCGGCTGGCGGCGAGACGGCGGCCATGTTCGGCATGGGCGGGGTTGGGCTGGCCGGGCTGATCTTCGCGAAGGCGGCCGGGGCGCGCGTCATTGCGGTCGATCCCATCCCGCTGCGGCGTGAGCTGGCGCTGGAACTCGGCGCGGATCTGGCGATTGATCCCGTGGCCGAGGACGCGGTCACCCGCATCTACGAGGCCACGCACGGCGAGGGCGCGCATTTGACGATGGACTTCTCCGGCGCATCTGCCGGGCGATTGGCCTCTCTGGACTGCGCGCGCGTCTGGGGCCGCTCGGTCTGGGTGGGGGAGCGCAACGAGACGACCATCGATCCCAGCCCGCAGATTCTGCACAAGCAGTTGACGTTACACGGCTCCTGGGTCTGTAGCTGGCCGGTGATGGATGAACTGATCCAGCGCCTGGGCCGGGGCGAGTTCGCCATCGAACCGGCAGTTACCCACCGGTTCTCCCTTGACCAGATCGACGAAGCGTTCCGCGTGGCGGACAGCGGGCAGTCCGGCAAGGTGGTGATCACGGGTTGATAATGGGCAGCAGTGACATGAGCAATGGGAGCATCCGTCGCGAGGAGCGTGAGCAATGAGCAGCGTCAGCAGTGTCGAGGCGACGCCTCCCACCTCGGCGGCGCAGATCGAGGCGCCTGTCGCACGGGGGAGCGAACGCTGGCTCCCCTACTTGCTGCTCCTGCCCGCGCTGGCCATCCTCATCAGTCTCATTGTTCCGTTCCTCATTGGCGTGTACTGGAGCCTCACCGATTACAAGTTGACCTCGACGCTGCCCAAGCAGTTTATCGGGCTGCGGAACTACCAGACGCTAGTGCAGGACGCGGCGTTCTGGAACTCCGTGCGCGTCACGCTGACCTACGTGGTCGTCGCGCTGGTCATCGAACTCCCGCTCGGCCTGGCCGTGGCGGTGATGCTGAACCGCGACAACCCGATTGTGCGCTTCTTCCGCGCCGTCATGATTCTGCCGCTGATGATGCCGCCGGTGGTGGGCGCGCTGATGTGGAAGAGCATGATGACGCCTGACGGCATCCTCAATTACCTGCTGGGGACAATCGGCATCGGGCCGTTGCAGTGGTTGGGCAGTGTGCAACTGGCGCTGCCCTCGATCTTGCTGATTGATATCTGGCTCTACACCCCCTTCGCGGCGTTGGTGCTGCTGGCCGGGTTGCAGGCGCTGCCAAAGGAGCCTTTCGAGGCGGCCCGGGTGGACGGCGCGTCGCCGTGGGTCGCTTTCCGCACGCTGACCATCCCGATGTTGTTGCCGTTCCTGATCATTGTGGGTGCGTTTCGCGGGATTGACTCGCTCAAGATTTTTGATCTCATCTACGCGACAACCCAGGGTGGCCCGGTCGATGTCACGAACACCCTGGCGATCAGCACCTACTTCCAGGCGATCCGCTGGACCAACTTCGGGACCGCGATGTCCTACGCCATTGTGCTCTGGGCGATGTGTTACCTCCTCGCGTTCATCCTGATCCGGCGCTGGCGCAGGGCGATGCAGGGCTAGTCTGGCTCCGGGAGGATGAGACCATGACACGCAAGAACTCGTTCACCATTGGCAATGTGGCGTACTGGATCGCCTTCATCGTGTTCGCCATCTTCACGCTCTTTCCCCTGGTCTGGGTGGCGTTGATGTCGTTCAAGACGCAGGTCGACATCATCGCGGTGCCGCCCAAGTTCTTCTTCACGCCGACGCTGGATAACTTCCGCGAGGTGCTGGGGCAGGGCGACTTCCTGAACTACTACCGCAATACGTTCATCATCTCGGCGGGCGCGGTGGCCCTGACGCTGGTGGTGGGCACGCCGGCCGCCTACGTGCTGGCGCGATACGATTTCAAGGGCAAGGAGGACCTGGCCTTCACGTTCCTCAGCTTCCGCTTCGCGCCGGAACTGGCGGTCATCATTCCGCTCTTCGTCATCTTCCAGCGTTTTAATCTGTACGACAGCTACCTGGGCCTGATCCTGATTTACCAGGCGATTACCCTGCCCCTGCTGATCTGGCTGATGCGCGGCTACTTCGAGGACGTGCCGAAGGACATCGAGCAGGCGGCCAAGGTGGATGGCGCCGGGTTCTGGGAGATCTTCACCCGCATCGCGATCCCACTCGTGCTGCCCGGCATCGCGGCGGCAGCAGTGCTGGCCTTCATCTTCTCTTGGAACGCGATGGTATTTGGTCTGGTCCTGGGTGGCCGCGAGACGTACCCGGTGACCATCGGGCTGCTGGGCTACATGGGGTACCAGAACGTGGACTGGGGCCCGATGGCGGCGGCAACGATTGTGACGATCGTGCCGGAGTTCATCCTGGCGTCGTTCGTACTGCGGTCGCTGGTGCGTGGCCTGACCTTCGGGGCGGTACACGGGGGGTAGAGGCAAGGCCCTTACCCTCAGCGAAAGCCCTCACCCCCAGCCCTCTCTTGGTGCGCAGGGCGCTGGCGGCGACCGTTTGACCCTCACCCCAACCCCTCTCCCTGTGCGCAGGGAGAGGGGCTTCTCGTCGACCTGGGAGCCGGTGCAGAGCTCCGAATCGCCAGCATGCTTCCCGACCTGCCCCAGTCAGCCGGTGCGAGGGAGAGAGGCTTTCTTCCTGGCGGCGGGTTAACTGGCGGCCCTGGCCTGGCGCGCGATTTCTTCGACCTGCGGCAACTGGTGGGCGCCATGCCAGAGCCCAAGCACGGCGTGGGACATGGCGTTCATCGGGCCGAAGTAGTCGTGCTCGTACGTGTTTTCCAGACAGGGCTCATCCGGCCAGGTCTCCAGGAACGCCAGCGCGATGCGGCGGCTCTCGGTGAGGCGTTGTTTGACTTGCCCGGCGGTAGTGACCGTTTTCCAATCCGGCTCAAAGCGGGACCGGCCAGTGAACTCGACGTTACGGGCGAGGCTGCTGCCGAGCGCCATGCCTTCCTCGGCCGAGGCCGTGATGTGCAGGATGACGTGAGCCATGTTCCAGCCCGGCTCCTCGTCCTGGGCCGGGTCCTCGGCTACATGGACCACCTGGGCATCCGTCAGTCCGGCGGTGAGGGCGTCGAGACGGTCGTAGAGTTCCGTGGTCAGGCTGGGCAAGTCGCCGTGCTGCATGTGCGCGACCTGCTGCGGCATTGAGAGCGTTCGGTTCGTGACGTCCTCAAAATCGACGGGAAGTTCCGCGAGGTGCACGAGTCTTGATCCTTTCGTGGCCATGCCAACTGAAGACACTATGAGGTTGAACGTAGCACGCCGAGCTACGTGAGGCACTTTGGGTGGTGTGACTAGGTCGGTGATCGGGGCCGAACCACAGGGCTACGTCACGTCATCGCAGACGTCTACGGAACGCGCTTCAATCCCTGTACCAGTAGGGCGCCCACTGCGCGATCAGCGCGAGTTCCTCGGCGTAGATCGGCTCCAGCAAACGGCGCAGCACTCGCTCTTCAAGTGGGGCTGTGAGGGGTGTGCGGGCCGGGAGGCTGGTGGCGATTGTCAATCGGGCCTCGTCACCCGCCGGATCGACGGTGAACGTGGTCACCATCTGCTCGTTGGGGTAGGTCTCCACGATCACGCGGCCCGGATCGGGCACCGTGACCACGCCCTCGGTGGCTGACGACCGGCCACCGGTCGTCAGGCTGAAGGCGATGCGCGTGCCCTCGCCAAAGCCACCCGCCAGCACGCGGTAGTCCGAGAAGGCCGGGGGCAGCACCCGCCAGTGGCCGTGCTCGTAGTCGTCCAGCAGGTGAAAGACCTGGCCGGGCGCGGCGGGAATGACGCGCGACATGGCGAAGCAAATGCGGGACATGGAAGGCCTCTCAGGAGCGGCGGGAGCGCGTGCTCCGCACCTGCAGGTACGGGAAGAGATCGTCAATCTGGTCCAGGAAGTAGCGCCCCTTGGATTCGGCAGTCAACAGGTCAGCAAAGATGTCCTCGGGCACCCCGAAATAGCGGTAGATGCGGCCGCTCGTGAACTCCAGTTCCAGGATTTCGCGTGCTGGATCGTAGCCGGCGGATCGAAGCATGCTGGATTCAATTGGCTGTCGCTGCATGGTTCTCCTCCTTCCTCCGGGCGGCAGCGGTCATCGCCGCTGGAACTGGCGTTCCAGGTCGCTGCCGGACATGTGGAGCATGGTGGGCCGGCCGTGGCCGCAGGCGCGCGGCTGCGAGGTCTGCTCCAGTTGAGTGACAAGCTCGCGCATTTCGGGGATGGAGAGCGTTTGCCCGGCGCGGATGGATGTGTGGCAGGCGGTGCTGATGGCCACGGCGTCGAGCCACGAATCGCCCTGCCCACCGTCGGCAAGTTCGCGCAGGATGAGTCGGATACGCTCCGCCAGATCAACGCCCTTGATCAGCGCCGGGATGGCGCGCACCACGATCGCTCCGCCGTCCCAGCGGTCGATCTCGAAGCCGATTTCGGCCAGTTCCTGGGTCGAGCGCTCGAATGCCGCCAGTTCCTCCGGGCTGAGGTCGATCACCAGTGGATCGAGGAGCGGCTGCTGATCGACGGCGCGGCGCTGCATCTGGCCCAGGATGCGCTCGTACATGATGCGCTCGTGGGCGGCGTGCTGGTCGATCATGTACATACCGTCCGGCCCCTCGGCAATGATGAAGCTGCCGGAGATTTGCCCTAACACGCGCAGCATCGGGACGCCGGATGGGTGCGCTGCGTGGGAGCCGTTGGCCGGCGCGGCCACGGGTTCCTCGACGGGTGTGGCCAGGGCGTAACGCGGCGGGGTAAACGGGATCGGGCTCTGGTGCGCCGCTGGCAGGGTGGGGATCGGGGCGAACTGCATCGACGGCAGATCGTAGTGTGTGCGACGGGCCAGCGCACCATGGGTGGCCCGCTGCAGGGCCCGGCAGGCTGCGCGCTCATCGACAAACTTCACCTCGGCCTTGGTGGGATGGACGTTGACATCGACCAGGGCCGGATCAAGGCGGATGTGGACGGCGGCCAGCGGGTAGCGCCCCACGAGCAGCAGCGAGTGGTACGCCTCTTCCAGCGCGAAGGCGAGCGCGCGGTTCTGCACCCAGCGACCATTGACGAAGATGATGATGCCCTGCCGGTGCGAGCGCGACATTTCGGGCGAACTGACCCAGCCGGTGACGTCGACGCCCGGCACCGCTGCCGACTCATCCAGCGGCTCCAGGGCGATGGCCGCACGGCCGACCTCCGCGCCCCAGGCGGCGGTGGCCGCTGCGATGGCATCGCCGCTGCCATCGGTGGTGAATGCACGACGGCCATCCACGTGCAGGTCGACGGCGACGTTGGGGTAGACGGCTGCGTAGGCGGCCACGGCGCGCTGGATGTACCCCGTCTCCGTGCCCGGCTGCCGCAGGAACTTGCGGCGGGCCGGGACATTGCCGAACAGATCGCGCACGGTGACGGCGGTGCCTTCGGCCGCGCCGACCGGCACGACGGGCGCGACCTCGCCGTACTCCAGGCGCAGCAGCGCGGCGTGCGCGGCGTCGTGCGGCCGGGAACGGATGGCAAGCGCGGAAACTGCGCCGATGCTGGGCAGCGCCTCGCCCCGGAAGCCAAGTGTGGCCAGGTGATCGAGGTCCTCAAAGGTAGCGAGTTTGGAGGTGGCGTGGCGCTGCACGGCCAGTGGCAGATCGGCCGCCGCAATGCCGCAGCCGTTATCGACGACTTCGAGCAGCTCGGTGCCGCCGCCGCGCACAGTCACGCGAATGCGTGTGGCCCCGGCGTCGAGCGCGTTTTCAAGCAGTTCCTTGACGGCGGAGACCGGGCGCTCCACAACCTCGCCGGCAGCGATCTTGCCGATGGTGCGGTCGTCGAGGAGTCGCAGTGCCATACGTGGTCAGTTCCCCGGGATACAGCGGGAAATCATGCTGGGGCGGCCGTCAGGGTACCACGGCCTCATGCCGGGTCTTCGCCGTCGAAGGACGTGCCCCGCCGGTGCGCGGAGACGAAGGGGCTGCCCGTTTCCCAGTAGCGCCAGGGATCATCCTGCGCCTGGGAGATCCCGATGCGACCCGACGTGGTGATAGCGGCTACCGGTGGGCCGGGCGAGAACCAGAGCGTATCGCTGGTCACCAGGTCGGCGCCCTGCTGATCGAGACGAATCGCCATGGCCTGGCAGAGTTTGCCGGGCCCGGAGCAGAGCGCATGAAGATCATTCTGGCTTCGCCGCTCCTGCATCAGCGGGATGCCAGCCAGCGGCTCCAGCGCGCGAATGAGGATCGCGCCGGTTGCGCCGGGCTCCTGGGCGACGACGTTCAGCATGGCGTGGATGCCATACGATCGATAGATATAGGCAATGCCCGGCCCCTGCCACAGGACGTCGATGCGCTCCTTGCGCCGGGTCGCCGCGTGGGAGGCCAGGTCATCCGGCCCGAGGTAGGCCTCAGTCTCTACGATGCGTCCGGCGGTGAGGCCGTCCGCAGATCGGTGAACCACGACCTGGCCGAGCAGGGCGCGCGCCACGAGCCGGGTTTCGCGGGTGTAGAAGGCGCGGGGGAGATGGGGGGAGAAATCGGGATCAGGGGAGTGAGACTCGGTCATGATCTGTCGCGTTGCCTCAACCACCACTTTGAGCCATCAGGAGAATCAACCTGTGCTCACGGACGAAGGATCTCGTCGTTCGTGCCCTGCGCACCCATCCGGTCTCCTTGTCACCGCCGCCTACAGGTGTCATCTCGAGCTTGTCTGTGCAGACCGGGGACTGATGCCCGCACCCGACGCGCTGCCACCCTTCATTGTCGCGGCCGGTGATGTCGAGATCTCTCGACTCCGCTCGAGATGACACGCGTGGATGTGCGAGACCTCGATCCTGGTCTGTGAGGAGCGGGGTCCTTCGCCAGGCTCAGGATGACACTTGAGCATGGGCGCTACATCGACACACGCGTAGCCCTGAGGCGTCTAGCTTGCTCGCCGTTGAAGCCTGCGCGCTTGCGCTGCCGCCTCTCCGGTTATCTCAGCCATTCAACTCCGCGAGGCGCTTCGTGATCAGCTCGATCTGCTCCGTAGCGTTGGCGAGGCGTTGGCGTTGCGTCTCGATCACCTTCTCGGGCGCGCGGGACATGAAGCCCTCGTTGCCGAGTTGCGCGGTCGCGCGCCCATGTTCGGCCTGGGCGGCCTCGAGGTCCTTGCGCAGGCGCTCGCGCTCCGCGTCGAGGTCCACCACTCCAGCCAGCGGCAGGATGGCGACGACGTTGCCGGCCACGGCGGTGAGCGCGCCCTTGTCACCTGCCGGTGCGCCATCGCTGAGGCGCAGGTCGGCGTCGGCGACGCGCGCCAGGGCGCCGAGTTCGCGACGGGCTGCCTCGAAGGCGGGCGTGAGTGACCCGGCGAAGACATCGGCGGCGATCCAGCGCGCCGGCTCGATCCCCGCTTCGGTACGCGCGTTGCGGATGGCGCGGATCGTCTCGATCAGCGCGCCGAAGTCCGCTTCGGCTTCCAGGTCACGCGGGCTGGCCTCCGGCCAGGCCGCGATCATGACGCTCTCGCCGGCGTGCGGCATCTCCTGCCAGAGCGCCTCGGTGATGAATGGCATGAAGGGGTGCAGCAAGCGGATGGAGCGCTCTAGCGTGTAGGCCAGCGTCTGCGCGACGGCCTGCTGCTCCGATGGCGTGCCGCGCAGGCGCACCTTGGCGGCCTCGATGTACCAGTCGGCCAGTTCGCTCCACAGGAACTCGCGGATCGCCTTGCCAGCCTCGCCGTAGAGGTGCTGCCCCATGAGGCGGGTGGCTTCTTCGGTGGTGGCGTCGAGGCGGCTCAGGATCCAGCGGTCGGCCAGGGCGAGGTCGCCGCTGGGGCGGGCCGGGCCGTCCTCTGCCAGCGCGATCTGCTGCTCGGCGATGGGGCGCAGCGCGAAGCGGGTGGCATTCCACAGTTTGTTGCCGAAATTGCGGGAGTCTTCCACCTTCTGCAGGTCGAGTTTCAGGTCGTTGCCTGGCGCGCTCTGGGTGATGAGCGCGAAGCGCAGCGCGTCCGCGCCGTACTCCTGCGTGACGAGGGTGGGGTCGATGACGTTCCCCTTCGTCTTGCTCATCTTGGCGCCTTCGATGTCGCGCACCGTGCCGTGCAGGTAGACGGTGTGGAACGGCAGTTCTCCCATCACCTCCAAGCCGAAGAAGACCATGCGCGCCACCCAGAAGAAGAGGATTTCGTACCCCGTCTCCATGACCGAGCCGGGGTAGTAGCGGCGCAGATCGAGCGTGTCATCGGGCCAGCCGAGCGTGGAGAAGGGCCACAGCCCCGAGGAGAACCAGGTGTCGAGGACATCCGGGTCCTGTTCCACCGGGCCGCCGCACGCTGGGCAGGCGGTCACGGTTTCCTCGTCGGAAACGATGACCTCGCCGCACGCCTGGCAGTACCAGACCGGGATGCGGTGCCCCCACCAGAGCTGCCGGGAGATGGTCCAGTCGTGGATGTTCTCCAGCCAGTTGAGGTAGACGCTCTTGAAGTGATCCGGCACGAAGGTGAGACTGCCATCCTTCGCCGCCGCGACGGCGGGCGCGGCCAATTGGTCCATCTTCACGAACCACTGCGTGGAGATGAGCGGCTCGATGACGGTGTGGCAACGCTGGCAGTGCCCAACCGCGTGCTGGTGGGGCCGAGTATCGAGCAGCGCGCCGTCGTGGCGCAGCCGCTCCACCACCGCCTCGCGCGCGCCGGCGATGGCCATGCCCGCGAAGGGGCCGGCCGCCTCGTTCAGCGTGCCGTCGGTGTTCATGATGTTCAGGAAGGGCAGGCCGGCTCGCTTGCCGATCTCGAAGTCGTTCGGGTCGTGAGCCGGGGTGACCTTGACCGCACCGGAGCCGAAAGCCGGATCGACCGCGTCGTCGGCCACGATGGGGATGAGGCGGTCCATGATCGGCAGGCGCACCATCTTGCCGACCAGGTGCTGGTAACGCGGGTCCGCGGGGTGCACGGCCACGCCCGTATCGCCCAGCATCGTCTCCGGCCGGGTGGTGGCGACGGTGATCACCTCGTCGCTCCCATCGACAGGATAGGCGAGGGTCCATAGGAAGCCGGGGTCGTCCGAGTGGACGACCTCCAGATCGGAGAGGGCGGTGTGACAGCGCGGACACCAGGAGATGAGGCGCTCACCACGGTAGATGAGCCCCTTGTAATACAGACGCTTGAACACCTTGCGCACGGCGCGCGACGGCCCGGGATCCATGGTGAAGGCGAAGCGGGTCCAGTCGCACGATGCGCCAAGGATCTTGGTTTGCTCGCGGATGCGGCCGCGATACTGGTTCATGTACTCCCAGACGCGTGCCACGAAAGCCTCGCGCCCGAGATCGTGGCGGGTCAGCCCCTCCTGGGCGAGGAGCTTCTCCACCACCCACTGCCCGGCGATACCAGCGTGGTCCGCGCCGGGGATCCAGAGCGTGGGATCGCCCAGCATGCGGTGCCAGCGAATCATGATGTCTTCGACGGTGACGAAGAGCGCGTGGCCGACGTGCAGCTCGCCGGTGACGTTCGGCGGCGGCATGACGACCACGAACGGATCGCGGTCATCGCGCCAGACTGGCTGGAAGTAGCCGGCGTCGTCCCAGCGGTCGTATACGCCCAGCTCCACCATGCGCGGGTCGTAGGACTTGGCGAGCCCCGGCGCGGATTCGGTGGTGGCAACGGGTGACTGACTCATGCTGGATAACGCCTCTATTCGTGCGTGACGCACGGATTGCGATCGGAGGTACGGCAAAATGCGGAGGATACGGCCATGCGCGCCGCATCGCCGCGTGAACAGGTGATTTTGGCGCTCCGGTGCGGAGAATGTCAACGGACGGATGACATCTTGTGCTGCAAACGCCCGACGGCCTGCGTGAAGTCACGCAGGCCGTCGGGCTGCAATTGGCTTACTGGCCTGGACCGTTACCAGGAAGCGCTCGCGTTCGCGCGTGGCCTCATGTCGCCTGCTGGAAGCAGTAGATCGGGAATGCGCCGGTGCATGCGCCGGGAATGTTCTCCGTCCAGGTGGTTGTGTTGCTCGTACCGCTTCCGATCAATCCGTTACCGGCGGTGCTGGTCCACCCCGCGCAGGTATCTGCCGAGGCGTTTCCGTTGGCGAGGGTGCCGGTCCACACCCCCGGGTTTCCGCCCTGTACCTGGCCGTTCTCATCGCGGTTGATGGCGTTATTCAGGCAGGTTCCGCCGCCGCAGGTGAAGAGATCCGCGAAGTTTTCGGCGACAGTTGGCGGTGGATTGCCGCCGTCGCCGGCGTTGGGCACGAGGCGGTAGGGGCCCGCCTGGGCGATGTTGGAGAAGCGTGTGCCCGGGGTGTCGCTGCCAGCAGAGAGCCAGACCTTGTATGTGCCGCTCAGGTTCGCGCCGTCGGCCGCTGCCTGGCATTTGGCGTCCCCACCGGCGAGGCCGCCGATCTGAGATCCCGTAAAGCCGGTGTTTACCGCAGCCATGAACACGGTGCAGGGGCCGCCATTGCCACAGCGCAGGGGCACGCACGCGCCGTTCTCGCAGACATCATCACCGGTGCAGTTGGTATCGACGCAGCAATCGCCGGCAGGGATGCAGGTAGCGTTGCACAGCTTCTGGTTACTCCCACAACCACCGGCGCACGCGCCCTTGGTTGCGCCCTGCTTCAGCAGTTTCTTTGCCTTCTTCTTCGGTTTCTTGACGGTCTGGCCATTGAGGCAGAGCGTGATCTTCTTTTTCTTCTTCGCGTCCGTGGCAGCGGCCAGGCCCAGGAGCGGGAGACTGCCACCGGCAATCAGGCCAAGGCCGGTGCGGCGGGTCAGGCGGGTGGCGACTGCGCGGGCGAACCCGTCAAATCGTATGGAGTCCATGCTGTCCTCTCTTGCTGGGTACGGTTTGACAGGGCTCCAGCATGGAGGGGCCAGGAGGCGCTGCGTATGGGGTATTTTCCGTATTCAGCGCGGGCGATGTACGTATTTCGTGCGCCCGCAGTCATACATGGCCTGACCGCCAGAGCCACCCGGTGCTCCGGGCGGCCCTGGCGCCACAACTGCCGTTGGGTGAATTGCTACGTCGCCAGCTCGAAGCAGTAGAGCGAGAGTGCGGAGTTGCACCCGAACGTCGAGTTGGTGTTCGTCCATTTCGAGTCAACCTGCGAGGCGTCGCCGAAGAGCCCGGAGACACCGATGTCAGAGCTGGTCCAGTCCAGGCAGGAGGCTGTGCTCGCCGTGCCATTTGCCAGGGTATTCGTCCAGACCGTGACCGACCCTTGCAGGATTACGCCGGTTTCCGTCCGGTTGATGGGACTCTTCAGGCAAGTTGCGCCGCAGGTCGTCAGGTCTTCGAGGTCCGTCGCCACGACGGGCGGCAAGTTGGAGCCGTCCACAGCATTCGGCTGGAGCCGCCACGGCCCGGTGATGAAGGGGAAGCGGGTAGCGGGACTCTGATTGCTATCGGAGAGCCACGCCTTGAAGGTCCCTGAGAGACCGGCTGCGTCCGCCAGCGACTGACACTTGGCGTCTGCTCCAGCCAGGCCTCCGATTTCGCTTCCGGTAAAGAAGCCGGACGAAACGAACACGGAGCAGAAGCCGTCGTTACCGCAGGTCAGGGGATTCACCACGACGCTGCAAATGCCGTTTTCACAGACGGCCGGAGCCTTGCAGTCGCAGCAGTCGGTGGTCGGGATGCAGGTGTTGTTGCACAGCTTGCGTCCGGTTGGGCAAGCCACACAGGCGCCCTTGGTGGCGCCCTGTTTCAGGAGCTTTTTCGCCTTCTTCTTCGGTGCCTTGACGGTCTTGCCGTTGAGGCAGAGCGTGAGCTTCTTTTTCTTCTTCGCGTCGGTCGCGCCGGCCAACCCGAGCAGCGGCAGGCTGGCCCCGGCCAGCAGCCCCAGCCCAGCGCGGCGGGGCAGGCGGGTGGCAGCCGTGCGGGCGAAGCGATCGAAGCGTGGTGCGTCCATGTGGCCTTGTCCGTTTCTGTGCACGGAGAACAGGTTCTCAGCATGGTCGTATTCGACCCTCTGCGTATGGGGGAAATACCGTATTTACGCGGGGCGATGTACGTATTTCTGGCCGTTAGTCCGCCGTGATGGCGGATTCTGGCTCGTCGAGGATCGGCGTGATGGAAATACCGAGGCGTTGCGCCTCCGCGGCCGCCGCGCCCCGGGTGTGGACCCCGAGTTTGGCGAAGATGGCCTCCAGGTGCTTGGAGACGGTGCGCCGGCTGATGAAGAGGCTGGCGGCGATTTCCCGGTCGGTTCGGCCTTCCACCAGGTGCAGCAGGACCGCCCGCTCGCGGTCGGTCAGCCGCCCGGTGGTGGGGATCGTGCCCGGGGCCCGACCCGCCGCGCGCCCTGATGCTCGCTTCGCCGGGTCACGCGTGAAGGGCGCGAGATCCGGCCCATTCCCACGCTCCCAGATTGCCGTTGCGGTCCCGGCATCCAGCACTGTGGCGGCAAGCTGAACCATGCGGGCAACTGGCTGTTCGACCGGGAGCGCCCCTCCCTGGGCACGAACCTGACTGAGCGACGCGGGGGTGATCTCCAGGGCGAGATGTTCCAGGCACCAGTCTGCCAGCGCCCGGTCGTTCGGCCACATGGCGCTGCCGGTGCGCGCATCGAGAGCGTCGGCAGCGCCGATCAGGAGCCCCGCGAGTTCCACCTGTTGGCAGTGAATGGCGATGGCCGCGAAGGCCCATTCCAGCCGGGCCAGGAAGGCCAGATCGCGTTGCCCCCAGCAGATCGCGAGCGACTCCAGGAAACAGGCCGTGGCGGCCGGCAGGTTCTCCTGCTGGAAGTACGCATACCCAAGGCCGCAGAGCGTGTAGCCCAGGTCGATGCTCACGCCAAGCGCACGCGCCATGTCGACGGCGGAAACGCCGTGTGTGAGAGCCAGGTCCACATCGCCGGAGATGAGGGCGATGCCGCCAAGCAGGTTGACGGTCGCGCACATCTTGATCGGGGCGGCCGAAAACTCCGCTTCAATCGCCGCCAGGGCGCGCTGTGCTGCCTCGATCGAGGCGGTGGCGAGCGGCAGGTCCCCCTGCCAGAACGCCAGGATGCCAGCTTCGAAGTCTGATTCCGCCAGCAGGAACGACTCGCCGGCCTCCCGCGCCAGGCGTAGGCCGGTCTCGCGCAGCGCGGAGGCGGTGTCCAGTTCACCCTGGCACATCGCCAGCCAGGCTGCCCGGTTCCAGGCGCGGGCGCGGGTCAGGACATCGACACCCTCGTCATGGGCAATCGCCAACCGGAGCCAGTGGCGCGCCTCGCCAAACTGGCCCAGGTCAAACCAGACCTTCGCCAGCGACGCGCTGAGGCGGTTCAGGGAGATGGCATCTTGCCGCTCGGCGAACCAGGTCAGGGCCTGGCGCAGGTTGTCCTGCTCTGGCAGGAGGCCGCGCGTGCGTTCAGTGTCGCCCTGGCGGGCGTGGTGGAGATCGAGGTTCTCCACGAGGTCGCGGTACCAGCGCGCGTGGCGCTCCCGCGTGCTGGCCACCTCGTCGTGCGCGGCCAGTTCGCGAAGGGCGAACTCGCGGATCGTCTCCAGCATCGTGAACCGCAACTCTGCGGTGTTGTAGTCCCGGCGCACGAGGCTTTGATCGACGAGGGCGGTAAGATCGTCCAGCACGCTCCCTGTGGTGGTTGCATCCAGCGCGGCGACGGCGACGGCAGCCGGGAGCGCCCACCCTCCGGCAAAGACCCCGAGGCGACGGAAGCATGCTTGCTGCGAGGGCGTGAGGAGCGTGTAGCTCCAGGCAATCGTGTCCGAAATGGTGCGTTGCCGCGCCGGCAGATCGCGAGCACCGCCCTGCAGCACGCTCAACCGGTCCGTCATCTGGTGTTGCAGAACACCCAGGGAGAGGACGCGAGTGCGGGCAGCAGCCAGCTCGATGGCGAGCGGCAGGCCATCCAGCGCGCGACAGATGGCCGCCACCTCGCGCACGTTGCTGGCATCCAGCACGAATCGTGGATCGACCGCCTCGGCCCGCTCCGCAAAGAGCCGCACGGCGTCGTTCTGCAGGAGGACCTCGATCGTCGCATCAACGGGGGGCGCGGGTAGCGGTTCCACCGGGAACTCACGCTCACTGCGCAAGCGCAGCGGGGAGCGACTCGTCGCCACGATCTGCACGTTCGGGCACGCGGGCAACCAGGAGGCAACGAGGTCCGCAACCCCGTCGATGATGTGCTCGCAGTTGTCCAGAAAAAGAATGGTTTCCCGCGACTGCAAGGTGGCGATAACTTGCGCCGCAACGGCCAGGCCGGGCACGGGGGTGAGGCCGAGGGCCTGGGCGACGGTGAGCGGGATGAGCGCCGGATCGGCCAGTGGCGCGAGATCGACCCATACCACGCCGTCCGCCGGCTGCGATGCCAGTTCGGAGGCCAGGCTTTGCGCCAGTCGCGTCTTGCCCGAGCCCCCTGGCCCAGTCAGCGTCAGGACCGGCGTGCCACGCTCAAGTAGAAGTTCTCGCGCGCGCACCGACTCCTGCGCCCGGCCGATCAGGCGGGTGCGGGCGACGGGAACGCGACCCTCGGGCGGACCAGACCCGGCGGTGGCGGTCACTGCGGCTGGGTCCAGAAGCACGCTGAGCCAAATCGGTGGACCATCATGATGCGAGCACCGTCCTGATGGTGATGCGCTGCGCGAACCCCTGGCTGGTCAACGCTCGCTGGCGCTGGAGGTTCCGGACTGCCCCGAGCGAACGCTGTTTCACGTATGAACACGCTTCGTGAATGAACAGTTGCTTGATGGTCGCGCCGCAGGCGGCCAGTCCGCCGCCTCTCACCGCTCGTGACGATAGGTTGGGATACCTGCGTGAACAACCAGCGAACCATTGCGATTGTAGCGCGCTCCACACTCGCGTTCGTCCTGTTCACGAGCGATCACAACAGTCCCCTGGAGGCGCACTTCCACGAGGAGGCGAACCTTGTCCCCCGATTCTGCCCATGGTTCCGGCCAGGTGGCCAGGTCCCAGGATGCGAGCGACACGCTGACGACCCGCCAGGGTCACCCGGTGGTCGATAACCAGAACATGCGCACGGGGGCAGCCGAGGCCCGGCCACGCTGGAGAACTACCAGTTCATCGAGAAGATCACGCACTTTGACCGGGAGCGTATTCCCGAGCGCGTCGTGCACGCGCGCGTGGCCGCCGGGATCGGGATCGATGTGACGGATCTGGCGGGCGCGGTCGGCAGCGACTAGCCCGGACGGGACACGGTGGGCGCTACGCGGCTTGCCACTGTGGGCACAGCGCGCCATTCGGGCCGAGGCAGGCGGGGCCGGCGGTGGGCAGGGTGAGCCCGGCCTCGCGCAGCAGGACGGCAACGCCGCACAGCGGTAGGCCAACGATGGTGTTGAAGCACCCGGAGTAGCCGGCGACCAGTGCGCCGCCGAGACCCTGGATGCCGTATGCGCCCGCCTTGTCCAGCGGTTCCCCGGAGGCGACGTAGGCGGTGATCTCGTCGTCGCTGGCGTTGCGCATGGTGACGATGGCCGGCACGGAGGAGGTGTGCTCCTCACTGGTGGCCGCGTTGACGAGGGCGAGGCCGGTGTAGACCTCGTGGTCGCGCCCACGCAGCCGCTGCAGCATGACTACCGCGTCTGCCGGGTTCGCCGGTTTCCCCAGGATCTCGCCGTCCAGCACCACGATGGTATCTGCGCCGAGAACCCAGCCGTTTGTGGACCCGGCAGCGACGGCCCGCGCCTTGCGTAGCGCCAACTGCATCGTCTGCGCGCGCGGCGCAAGCCCCGCCAGCAGGGGTTCTGGCTCGTTGGAGACCACGACGGTGAAGGGGATGCCCAGCGCGGCGAGGAGTTCGCGGCGGCGGGGCGACCCCGAGGCCAGCACGAGTCGGTCAGTCATGCGGGCATTGTAGTAGGGGAGATGCGCGGGACGGCGAAGGATGGTTGCTGGACATCGCCGCCACACGCGATTGCCCGGGCCAGACAATCCGCTCTGGCATCGAGGGCGATGCAGGCATGTTCACGCAGCAACATGCACAATAGCGGTGTGAGTACCCGATTCTCGAGCAACGCTCTTAGCAAGCGCCTTTGGCAATTCCTGGCGGTTTGCGTGGTGGCGGTCGCCGTGCTGATCGCCCTGTTCCCGCTCTACTGGGCGGTGGTCATTTCCCTGAAGCCGCGCGATGTGCCCATGACGGACGTGTGGCTGCCGGGCGTGACGTTCGCGCCATCGCTCAATGCCTGGCGTGGGCTGCTCGAGATCCCTGATCTGAGTTCCTCACTCTGGAACTCGGTACTGATCAGCGTCGGAGGCGCGTCCCTGGCGGTAGCGCTGGCCGCCCCGGCCGCCTACGCCCTGGCCCGGCGTTCCTTTCCGCATGGCTGGGCGGCCGGGATGTTGCTCGGGTTTTTCCTGCTGCGCCTGGTGCCGCCGGTGGTCTATCTCCCGGCCTACCTGCTCCTGCTGCGTCAACTGGGCCTGATCGACACACTTCTGGCCCTCGTCCTGGTTAACGCCGCGATCAATCTGCCGCTGGCCGCGATCATCCTGACCGGCGCATTTCGCGAGATTCCCCGCGATCTTGAAGAAGCTGCGTGGGTTGACGGCGTGGGCCGCTGGGGCTCATTTGCCCGCATCTGCGTGCCGCTGGTGGCGCCAGCGCTGGCGGCATCGTGGCTGCTCTGCCTGGCCTTCATCTGGAACGAGTGGATGTACGCCTCGGCTATCGGCTACGTCGAGGCGAAGTCGTTTCCGGTACTCATCCAGGCCACAGGCGCAGGCGGAGGGGTCAACTTCGGCGCCGCAACGACGCGCGCCCTTGCTGCGACAGCGGTGCCGGTCATCGCCGCGCTGTTGGCCCAGCGGTACATGGTGCGGGCCCTCTCGCTTGGGGCGGTCAAGGGTTAGCGGGTATTTGAAAAGGGGTCATTCAATCTCGAATCGGGGCCCTGGGACAGCGGCGATGGTATTCGCAGGCACGTACCCGAGTTTGCTGACGGTGGCGCGCAGTTTCCGGACAAGCGGCAAAATGCGGACACATCGTGGCCGCATTAGCTGTTACTACAGAGACGGTAACCGTGACTATCTGTCAGCGCCCGGTTCTGGCTCTGGCGCTTATCGTCATGTTCTGGCGATACTTGTAGCCTCCGCGTACGGACACCCCTGACCAATGGGATGGTCCAGTGCTACACTCGCCTATTGCGATCGTTTGTTCGGATGCATCCCCGCGCGTCCGGCTCCCTGCGAGGGTCCCTGCCCGATGGCTCAATTTGACCGGATCAGCGTGCGTGGCGCCCGGGAGCACAATCTCAAGAACATCGACATCGATCTCCCCCGGGACAAGCTGGTCGTCCTGACCGGGCTCTCCGGATCCGGCAAGAGCTCGCTCGCGTTCGACACCATCTTTGCCGAAGGACAGCGCCGCTACGTCGAATCGCTCTCGGCGTACGCGCGGCAGTTTCTTGGCCAGATGGAAAAGCCGGACGTCGATCACATCGAGGGGCTTTCCCCGGCGATCTCCATCGACCAGAAGGGGACGAGCCGCAACCCGCGTTCCACCGTGGGCACGGTCACCGAGATCTACGACTACATGCGCCTGCTCTTCGCACGCATTGGCCAGCCGCACTGCCCGCAGTGCGGGCGGCCGATTGTGGCGCAATCGCCGCAGCAGATGGCGCAGCAACTGCTCGATCTGCCGGATGGCACGCGCCTGATGATCCTGGCGCCGGTGATTCGCGACCGCAAGGGCGAGCACCGGGGCATCATGGAGGAAATCCGGCGGCAGGGCTTCGTGCGCGTGCGTGTCGATGGCATCGTGCATGAGATCGACGAGGCGGTGGAGCTGACGCTCGCCAAGATGAAGAAGCACACCATCGAGGTGGTGGTGGACCGCCTGGTCATCCGGCATGAGGCAGGCGTGCCGCAGAGCGATCACCCGGATCGCCTGCGCATCATTGAGTCGATCGAGACGGCGCTGAAGATCGCCAGCGGCATCGCCGAGGCGCAGATCATCGACGGTGAGTTGATCGTCTTCTCCGAGAAGTTCGCCTGCCCGGTGCACGGCGTGGTCGGCCTGACCGAGATCGAGCCGCGCAACTTCTCCTTCAACTCGCCACACGGCGCGTGCCCGGCCTGCACGGGCCTGGGTACCACGCGCGAGTTCGACCCAGACGTGATCATCCCGAACAAGAACCTCTCACTGGCCCAGGGGGCAATCGTGCCCTGGCTGCGCGCCACGGGAGAGGGGAGCGCCTGGTACGACGCCATGCTGGCTGGAGTCGCCGAGGCGTACGATATCGACCTCAACGCACCCGTGCGCGAACTGGCCAACGAGGATCTTGAGCTCATCCTGCGCGGAACGCGCGGCAAGATGGTCAAGGTCAAGTACCGCTCCCGGGGCGGCCGCACGCGCGCCTACGACATTGCCTATGAGGGTGTGATCCCGAACCTGAAGCGCCGCTACGAATCCACCTCCTCCGACTACGTCAAGGAAGAGCTGGAGCGCTTCATGGCCGAGCGCCCGTGCCCGGTCTGCAAGGGCGCACGCCTGAAGCCGGAAGTGCTGGGCGTCACGGTGGGGGACCGCTCTATCGTCGAGGTGACGCGGCTGCCGATCCGCGAGGCGCAGGACTGGTTTGCGTGGCTGGCCGCGGACCCGGGCAACGACAGTGACGCACCGCTGAGCGAGCGCGATTTCCTGATTGCGCGGCAGATCTTCAAGGAAATCCGGGAACGGCTGGGTTTCCTGGTGGATGTCGGGCTCGATTACCTGACGCTGGAGCGCAGCGCCAATACCCTCTCCGGTGGCGAAGCGCAGCGCATCCGGCTGGCGACGCAGATCGGCTCCTCGCTTATGGGCGTGCTCTACATCCTGGATGAGCCGAGTATCGGCCTGCATCAGCGAGACAACGCGCGCCTGATTCGCACCCTGGAGCGGCTGCGCGACATCGGCAATACCCTGATCGTTGTCGAGCACGACGAAGAGACGATGCGGGCCGCTGACTGGATCGTGGATATCGGTCCGGGCGCCGGGCAGCACGGCGGGCACGTGGTTGCCACCGGCACAATGGCGCAGATCGCCGCCAACCCGGAGTCGATTACCGGGCAGTTCCTCTCCGGCGCGCGCTACATCCCGCTGCCGGACGAGCGGCGCAAGGGGAACGGCAAGGCGCTGGTGCTGAAGGGCGCGCGGGAGAACAACCTGCGCAATGTCAGCGTGAAGTTCCCGCTGGGAACCTTCATCGCCATCACGGGTGTTTCCGGCTCCGGCAAGAGCTCACTGGTCACTGACACGCTCTACCCGCGCTTGGCGATGGAACTGCAGAACGCGCGGCAGAAACCGGGCATCCATGACGACCTGGAGGGGATTCATCACCTGGACAAGGTGATCGACATCGACCAGAGCCCGATTGGCCGCACGCCGCGCTCCAACCCCGCCACGTACACGGGGCTGTTCACGCCGATCCGCGAGCTGTTCGCCTCCCTGCCGGAAGCGAAGGCGCGTGGTTACATGCCGGGCCGCTTCTCGTTCAACGTCAAGGGTGGCCGCTGCGAGGCGTGCAAGGGCGAGGGGATCATCCAGATCGAGATGAACTTCCTCCCCGATGTCTTCGTGCCGTGCGAGGTCTGCCAGGGGCGACGGTACAACCGCGAGGCGCTGGAAATCACCTTCAAGGGCAAGTCGATTTCGGACGTGCTGAACATGACGGTGGCGGAGGCGCTGGAGTTCTTCGAGAACGTGCCGGCGATCCGCAACAAGCTGCAGACCCTCTTTGACGTCGGGCTGGGCTACATCAAACTGGGCCAACCGGCGACGCAGCTTTCCGGCGGTGAGGCGCAGCGCGTGAAGCTGGCCAGTGAACTCTCCCGCCGCGCGACCGGGCGTACGCTCTACATCCTGGACGAGCCGACGACCGGTCTGCACTTCGCCGACATCGAGAAGCTGCTGCTGATCCTGCAGCGGTTGGTGGATGGCGGCAACACAGTGATCGTGATCGAGCACAACCTGGATGTGATCAAGTCGGCCGACTGGATCATCGACATGGGGCCAGAGGGCGGCAGTGGCGGCGGCATGGTGGTGGCCGAGGGCACCCCGGAGATGGTGGCCGCTAATCCCCACTCCTTCACGGGCGAGTTCCTGCGCCCGGTGCTGGAACTGCCCGCGATGGCGGCGGATTAGCCGGGGTACGCCAGGCGCAGCGTGTACGCCCGGATATCCGCTGGCCACTCTGCGATGTGCGCTTCCAGACGCGCGCGGTCTCCCGCAAAGAGCGCGCGCAGTGCCTCTTCGTAGCCGGGGCGGTCGCCGGCCAGCGCGGACATGACGCGATAGGCGCGTTCCTGGGCCAGTCGCGCGTCCTGCGCGGGCGCACCGCTGCGGCGCGCCTCATCCACCAGGCGGCGCAGGGCGACCGACGCCCCGCCCGGCTGGGCGTTCAGCCACTCCCAGTGCCGGGGCAGGAGCGTCACTTCACGGCCCACCACGCCGAGCTTCGGCCGGCCCCGCCCGCGGGGCTGTGCTGGCGCAGGCGGTGAGGGCGGGGCCACTCCGCCCGTCAGCGCCGGGGCGGCGAGCCGGGTCGCCGAGCGGGAGAGGTGCGCCAGGAACTCCGGTGGATTCCCCCGGATGTCGATATCGATGACACGCCCGGTCGCATCGTCAAAGGTAAGAATCGTGGCGTCGGTGGCCGCTTCCACGGCGCGCTTGACTGCCTGCGCCACGTCCAGCAGGGGCCCGGCAAGCAACAGGGTATCTCCCACGAACGCGGTCACAGGCCGGGAAAGCGGATCGGTCACGGGAGTGTTCTCTCCTTGAAGTCGTCTCATGGGCATCCATGGCGGGCACCACTCGCACAATCGCGATATTTTACCCGTATAATAATGGCCGAGTCGAAACGTGCATGGGAGCCAATCATGATCAAGGCAGAACGCAAGGCGGCGGTGGCCGCGTACAAGGAGCGCTCGCGCCCGGCGGGCATCTACCGGCTGCAGTGCACCGCAACGGGGGAAAGCTGGATTGGGCAGAACCCTGATCTGGAAGCGATCCGGAACCGGCTCTGGTTCATGTTGCGCATGGGGAGTCACCGCACGTTGAGCCTGCAACAGGCGTGGCAGGAGCACGGTGCCGAGTGCTTCCAGTTCGAGGTGCTGGAACACGTCTCGGATGATGTGCCGGTCCACGATCTGCGTGGTCACCTGAAGCGCCGGCTGGCGCACTGGCGGCAGGAACTGGACGCGCCGCTCGCCTGACGCAGGCGAGGGAGGGCTATTTCGGCGGGAGCCCCTGCACGAACGCGAGCGCAGTGCCGATCAGTTTCCGCGCCAGGGCATCGTCAGCGAATGTCTCTGGCGCGACCAATACCCAGCCGGGCATGGGGCGCTGCCCATTGATGAAGGGCGTGATCCCATCGATCTCGAGCGCCCATGCTTCGTGGCCCTTGCCCAGGCGCACCATCACGCCGTCCTGGCTGGCGCAGCACAGCAGGCCACCGTCAACCAACCAGCACCAACTGCCGAACATCGCCTTGCCGCTGAGCCCAGGGAGATTTTCCAGGTACTCACGAACGACTTCTTCCAGGCCGCTGTCACGCGCCATTGCTCACCTCATCTGTCAGGTAACGGGGAACTGCATCCCGGTCAGATCGGCGATGTAGAAGGGAAAGTACTCCTGGGCGCCAAACATGTTTCCGGCTTCCACGTGCCAGGGAACGCGAAACCCCTGGACCTGCCTGAAATCCGACGGTAACCCCCCGAACGGCTGCAACTGGTAGGCCTTCTTCGGGTTCGCGTCACTCCAGCGCTGAAACACCACCTGCGTGGGGCGACCATCGCCAGCTGCCGTGACATCAACGGCCTGCTCGAGTCCCATATGCGCGACGGTCACCCGGGCGGTGAAATCATCCACGGCCTCCCAGCGGACACCCGGCCCCGGGAGCACGGCTGCTGGCGTCCAGAGGACTGCCTCGGCCACACTGCGGCCAAACGCTGAGCGAGCATGGTCGGCGTTGCCGCCACGGCGGGCAACAGGAACTATCCCGGCGAGGCGGAAGCGTGTCCAGCCTGCTGCATCGGAACCGGAGATGGGCAGTCCGGTTCGCGTCCGCATTTGCCAGACGAACCCACGAGGTACGGCCAGGATTTGGCACGCTTCCATGGCCTGATAGTGTGGGGAGGCCCTCTTGCCCAGGCTGAATTGGCCGCTCATCGTGAGCTCCGCGACAGTCAGCAACGGCGAGCCGGGTGCAATGACGAACTCGAAGTAGCGCCGAGCCGGGGCGGGAAGCTCCGCCACCATGGAGAGTTGGAAACGCTGGGGATTGGCCGGTTGCAGCGACCTGAGCGCCGCCCATTCGCTCTGGTCGGCGCACGCGTTACGGATGCGCAAGAGTGCGAACGCCGCGGTAACCCCAGCGGGCCAGAGCCATGCTTTCATCGTGTCCTGCCTCCCTGCTGTGCGCGACACCATCCTGGCTTTCGGGCGGGACTCCTGCAACCTTGCACGATCCCGGTGTGACTCCGCAGATGCCTGGTAGGTGGCCAGCGCATTGGCAGATAGCAGCAGAAAATCTGCCGATGCGCGATAGTGGCACACTCCAGGAGCACCTAGGATCAGGGCGTTGCCGATAAGCGGCAGCAAGACCTGACAGGAGAGACCATGCGACTGGCGCACCTGACGTTCACTGTTCGACCCGAGGTCCAGCATGAGGCGCTGGGTGTGCTGCTGGAGGAGGTTCCGGCGGTGAGGGACATGGCGGGGTGTGTGGCGTTCATCCCGTTCATCGATCCCACCGTTACCGGAGGGATCGGGGTGCTGCACGAGTGGGCGACCGAAGCAGACTTCGCGGCCTACCTTGCATCCGAGATCTTCGCGGCATCCGGCGCGCGGCTTTTCCCGCTGATGACCCAGGAGCCAGACAGCCGCCGCTTCGAGGCCGAGCCTGTCGCCCCGGCTGCCTGAGTGAATCACCCCGCGGCCTACTGCCTGCACCGCGAGTTCGCGCCGGAGGGCCCGCTCCCGTTTGAGGTCGACCGGCACTATCTGCTCTACGCCTCGAGCGGAACGATGCGGCTGGAGGCGGCGGGCCAAAGGTGGACACTTCCCCCGGCCCGGGCGGCGCTGATTGCCGCCGGGCAGCCTGTCTCGATCACCATCCTGACCCAGCTCACGTCGGCCTCAGTACTGTTCGCGCCTTCGTTCATGCCCGTGCCGCCAGCGGTGAGCGTGTTCGACGTGTCGCCGCTGGCGCGGGCGCTGCTGGGCGAGTGCCGGGCGTACGGCGCGGAGGGTGGCCCGCTGCCTCCCTATGGCCAGTTGCTCTTCCAGATGCTGGCGGCGACGGTGCTGCGCCTCGCGGAGTGCCCCAGTCCGCTGAGCCTGCCGCTGCTTGCCTCCGAACCGCTGCGGCGCGCGCTCGATCTCACCGAGGCCGCAGCGGGTGAGGCTCCGACCTTTGCGGAGATCGCCTATCAGACCGGGCAGTCGCCCCGAGCACTCTCGCGGCGCTTCGCGGACGAGATGGGCATGACGTGGCGGCAGGCACTTTGCCGCATCAGGTTGTTGCGGGCAGTGGAGGCGCTCGCCGGCAGTGACGCGCCGGTGACGGAGATCGCGTTTGCCGTCGGCTACAACTCCGTGTCCGCCTTCAACGCCGCGTTTCGCGGCCTGCTGGGCGTCAGCCCCACGCAGTACCGGGAGTCGTTTCGGGGGTAGCGCAACGCATGGGGAGGAGCCATGCAGGCACGATTGACGGATTAGACTGATCAGTCTAGACTGAGTGATCTAGACTGATCAGTCTAGAACGGCGCGAGTGGAGGGCTGACCATGCACATCGCCAAGGACAAGGTAGAGACGAAGCTTGACATTCCCGGTGCGGTCATCCGTCAGCACACCGACTTTGGAGATGTCTCAGGGTACGGGAAGATCAGCGGCGAGTACTTCACTCTTGCCGCTGGCGTCGATACGACGCCATTGTTCGAAGGCCTCAGCGGCAATGTCTGTGACTGCCCTCACTGGGGTTTCGTGCTGCGAGGACAAATCACCACAATCGACATCTCCGGGCGCCAGGAGACGGTCGTCGCGAACGATCTCTTCTACTGGCCACCCGGTCATAATGTAAAGGTGGATGTTGACGCGGAGATCGTGATGTTCAGCCCCCAGCACGAGCACTCGCAGGTGATCAATCACATGATCAACAAGGTGAATGGTCATACCTGATCGAATCGAGCTATTAGACTTTCGCGGTGTCCGAGCCAGCGGCTCGGGCGCCGCGATTGCGCGTCGTCGCGAACCATGAGGCCGTTCATCTGATGCACTCAACCAAGCAACGACTGATTGATGCTGGTCTGCGCATGTTGCTGGAACAGGGCTACAACAGCCTTGGCATTCAAGCCTTGCTGGATGCGACTCATACGCCCAGAGGGTCCTTTTACCATCATTTCCGGGATAAGGAGGACTTCGCCCTCCAGGTGCTGGATGCCTACATGACCGGTGTGCATGCTGGTCTTGACGAGTGCCTGGGCGACCAGTCCCGGCCGCCCCTCGCGCGTATTCGCCGTTTCTTTGAATTGACGCAGGAGAGCTTTCAGCAGGAAGGGTATCTCGGCTGCCTCATGGGCGGCCTCGGCCAGGAGTTGTCCGGCGTGAGCGAGGTCTTCCGGAGCAAGATTGACTGGTGCCTGTCATCCATCGCCGAGCGATTGGCGACATGCCTGAGCGAGGCGAAGCAGCGAGGCGAAATCCCGGAAACCTGTGACGTTCAGGAATTGGCGGATCTGCTCGTGAATTGCTGGGAGGGCGCGGCCTTGCGCAGCCGCTTGCGGCGACATCCCGCACCGCTCACGGCCATGCTCGATTTCTGTATTGCCTCCATTGCAGCTGCGCCACAGGGCGCTTCGGCCGCGTAAGGCGCCGTTTGCACCCCTACCGCTAACGGGGCGACCAGTGGCGCTACTTCACCGGGATCGAGGTTGAAAAACCGATTGGCCTGCCTGACGTGGACGATCTGGCCCACCTCAATCAGGCTTTGATGGACTTCGTGAACTGGCGGTATCGCCGCGGCGGATCCCCGATGCTGAGTACTGGATGCGCCCCTGACGCAGATCGTGGCGCCTGGTCCAGAGAGCGTTGCCGCCAGAGTTTCGCAAGTGACTGAGGGATTGGGGTGGCGGAAGGGGAGGGATTCGAACCCTCGAGACGGTATGACCGCCTACGCGATTTCCAGTCGCGCGCACTAGGCCAGGCTATGCGACCCTTCCAGATTATCTTGCGCCCGGCGCCGTTGCGGGCGGAGAGGGTGGGATTCGAACCCACGGTGGCTCATCACCACACCGCTTTTCGAGAGCGGCACCTTCAACCACTCGGACACCTCTCCAGCACACGAGTATAGCAACTCCTGCGCGCGGCGGACTATCTCGCCGAACGTCTCCCGGCCGACCAGTGGTGGCCGCGCCCGTGAGCAGGAAAGATCCGCTGCGTCGCGAGTCAATCGCAAGTTCGCCCCACCCGTCCGGGTAGGGCGGCTGCGCTCACCTGTCCATCGAGGTAGGCACAATCCTACCTCACCTCACACCATGAACCGTCCGCTGCGACGGGGTGATGGCAAGTCACCTTCCGTAGGATGACCGCAGGTTTGACCTACGTTGTGTTCTGAGGCAAGGCGCATCGTACGACAGCCGGTCTGAGGCCGGAAAGGGGTTCGGTTATGGGTACAGGTGGATTCAGCCACGTTCGTATCAGCCGCCGTGGTGTCGTCAAAGGCGCGGCTGCGGTTGGCGTCGTTGGAGCGGCCGCGGGCGTACCCCGCCTGGAGCCGCTGCAGCAGGCAGCCGCGCAGTCTGGCGTGGAGCAGATCGCCGCTGAACGCGGGCTGACCCCTGCCGATGTTTCTGCCGCGTTGAAGACCTACGTGCCGAGCGGCCGCTGGGATGACTATCTCATCTTCGCGTCTGGTGGCCACTCTGGGCAGGTCCTGGTATTCGGCGTACCCTCCATGCGCCTGTTGAAACTGATTGGTGTTTTTACCCCCGAGCCGTGGCAGGGCTATGGCTTCTCCGATGAGACCAAGGCCGTTCTGGCAGGCGGGAATGTCAATGGGAAGCCGGTCACCTGGGCGGACACGCACCACCCCGGCCTGAGTGAGACCAACGGCGAGTACGACGGGGAGTACCTGTTCATCAACGACAAGGCGCACGCGCGTTTGGCGGTGATTGACCTCCGGGACTTCGAGACGAAGCAAATCGTCAAGAACCCGCACATCATCTCGAACCACGGCGGCGCCTTTGTTACGCCAAATACCGAATACATCATCGACGGTTCCCAGTACGCGACGCCGCTTGGCTGGGAGTACGCGCCGCTGAGCGACTACAAGGAAAAGTATCGCGGCGCCATGACGTTCTGGAAGTTCGATCGCGATGCCGGGCGCCTGGTGCAGGAACAGTCCTTCTCAGTGGAGATTCCGCCCTACTGGCAGGATCTCGCCGACGCCGGCAAGGGGCCGAGCGAGGGCTGGATGTTCTCCAACTCCCTGAACACCGAAATGGCCACGGGCGGGATCCTCGAGGGGCAGCCGCCGGTCGAGGTCGGTGCGTCACTGCGTGACATGGACTACATGACCGTCATCGACTGGCGCCGCGCGGCCGAGGTGGCGGACGGCGGCGGGGCCGAAGACAAGCTGGGCATGCGGATGATCCCGATGGCCACTGCCGTCAAGGAGGGGATTCTCTTCCTGATTCCAGAACCGAAGAGCCCCCACGGTGTCGATGTCACTCCGGACGGCAAGTACATCGTGGTCGCTGGCAAGCTGGATCCCCATGTCACGGTTTACAGCTTCCAGAAGATCCAGGACGCGATCGCCGCAGGCGAGTACGAGGCCGACGAATTCGGCGTGCCGATCCTCCCGTTCGACGCGACCGTTGAAGCCCAGGTCGAGCTTGGGCTGGGGCCGCTGCACACCCAGTTCGACAACACCGGCCATGCCTACACCAGCCTCTTCCTTGATAGCGCCATCGCCCGCTGGAAGCTCGGCGGAGAGGGTATCGAGGGCGGCTGGACCATGGTCGACAAGATTCCCGTCAACTACAACGTTGGTCATATCACCACCGTTGAGGGCGACACCGTCACGCCGCAGGGGAAGTTCCTCGTCGGGCTCAACAAGTGGGCGATCGACCGCTTCTTCCCGGTGGGGCCGCTCCATCCGCAGAACTTCCAACTGATCGATATTGCGGCCCCCGACCAGCCCATGCAACTGCTCTACGACGCCCCGGTGGGGGTCGGCGAGCCGCACTACGCGCAAACGATTCGGGCAGAGAAGGTCAAGGCCTGGGTGGCGTACCCGGAGGTCGGGTGGGATTCGATTGCGCAGAAGAAGTCAGAGACCGCCGTCACGCCCGGGAGCGAAGGCGTGGTCCGCGACGGCAACAAGGTCACCATCAACATGACCTCTGTCCGCAGTCACCTCACCCCCGACAACATTGAGCTGAAGGTCGGCGACGAAGTCACGTGGCATGTCACCAATATTGAACTGGCCCAGGATGCGACCCACGGGCTCGCCCTGCCCAGCGCCAACCTGAACCTCAGTATCGAACCGGGGGAAGCCACCACGATCAGTTTCGTCGCCGACCAGGCGGGCGTGTACCCCTTCTACTGCACGGAATTCTGCTCCGCGCTGCACCTCGAAATGATGGGCTACCTGCTGGTCAGCCCGTAGCGATTACGACTCCTGCAGGAGTAACGCTGCCGGAGCCGGGCAGGGCTCTGGCAGCGCCTGACGTTGTAGCGGCGCGCTGCGGCCGGGGAGGGGCACGCGCCGATGTCACTGGGAAGATGCCATGAACACCACGACCCAGGTTCCCGTCACAAGCGAGACCATGACTGTTCCGTACCGGGCCGCCAGCCGCGCAGCCAGCGCTGCGCGCTACAAGGTGGACGAACTGGTCCTGTTGGTTGTGGCTGGGGTATTGCTCCTGGCCTCGATCGCATTCCCTTATTGGCAAATCACCCTTCATGCGCCACAGTATCCGAAGGGCTTGATCGTCCAGGCGTACGTCAACAGGCTGGCCGGCAGCGTTGGCGAAGTCGATGGTCTTAATCACTACATCGGCATGATGAAGCTGGAGGAAGCCGCTGCGCTTGAGCGCCAGATCGCGCTGATAGCTATTGTCCTCGTCGCCTTGCTCGCCATCGCCTCCTGCTGGTTGACCGGAGTGTGGCGCGTCCTGGCGCGTCTCCCCATCATCCTGTACCCGGCCATCTTCGTTGTGGATCTGTTCGCGTGGCTCTACCACGCGGGACACTCGCTCGATCCCAACGCGGCCCTGAGTTCGTCGATCAAGGCGTTCACGCCGCACATCATTGGGGTCGGGACGATCGGGCAATTCAGCACGGACGCTAACTTCCTGCCCGGATTCATGATGGCGGTCATCGCGGCGGTGATCACGCTGGTCGTGACCATTCTCCGCCGGCCCGAAGCCAATGACGCCCACTGACTGGATTCTGCGCGCGGCCCGGCTGGCCGGCCTGGCACTGGCGGCTGCCCTGTTCATCGGACCTGCGGCGACTTCCGCGCAGGGTAAGGATGCGGCGACGGTTGTCGTTTGCCCCACGTGTGCCACTGCCTCGCTGGCCGAGGCGCTGGCTGAGGCGCCCGACGGCGCAACAATCGAGGTACGGGGCGGAACCTATCCCGGTGGGCTCGTCATTGAACGGCCAGTGCGTCTGGTCGCCAGTGAGGGAGCAGTCATCGACGGGGGCGGCCAGGGCTCACTCGTGACGATTCGTGGCGCCGACGCCACGCTGAGCGGGTTTCTCCTGCGCGGAACCGGCGACAACCTTGACCACGAAGACGCCGCGATCGTCGTTGAAGATGGCATGGCGGTGCTCACAGGCAATCGCATCGAAGATGCCCTCTTCGGCATCTACCTCAAGAACGCGCACGGCAGCATCCTGCGGGACAACGTCATTGTCAGCAAGGATCTCCCGACGGCGCGTAAGGGCGATGGCATCAAGGCCTGGTACAGCGACGGCGTGGTTATCGAGAACAACGCCGCCAGCGACGGGCGAGACATCATCCTCTGGTACTCGCAGGATGGGCTCGTCCGGAACAACACCTTTGATGGCGGACGCTACGGGCTACACCTGATGTACAGCGACCGCGCCCACATTGAAGGGAACTCCCTCAGCGCCAATTCGATTGGTCTCTACATCATGTACAGCCGCGATCCCCACGTGGTCGGCAACCGCATCGTCAACAATCATGGCCCGAGCGGAGGCGGGATCGGGCTGAAGGATGTGGATGGCGCGGTCATCGAGGGGAACCGCTTCGTCAACAACCAGATCGCTCTTCAGGTGGACGGCTCACCACGGGAGCCAGGGATCGAGAACTACATTCGAAACAACGTGTTCGCCTTCAACCAGGCCGGGATCGGGTTCCAGCCCGCCGTGCGGCACAACACGGTGACCGGCAATGCCTTCATCGACAACACCGAGCAGGTCGCTATCATGGGGCGCGGGCAACTCAGGGATATCACCTGGGCCGAGCAGGGACGAGGCAACTACTGGAGCGATTACGCGGGGTACGACGCGGATGGCGACGGTATCGGGGACCTGCCATACCGCTCGCAACGACTCTTCGAATCCCTCGTCGATGGCAATCCGCTCTTGCGCCTCTTCACCTGGACGCCGGCCGCGAGTGCGATCGACTTTGCGGCGCGCGCGATGCCCGAAGTCCGGCCAGAGGTCAAGCTGTCCGACCCGGCGCCGCTCATGGCTCCGGTGGCGCACCAGGCGCTGCCGCCCGTGACGCCGGAATCCCCGCGAGAGCGCGCGGGGCTGGCGGTGGCCGGGCTGGCGCTCAGCGGGCTTGCCGCTGGCGCGTACCTGGCGCTGCGCCGGTCGCGCCGCACGCTGCTACGGCCGTCACTGCCAGTCGCGCCGCTACGGGAGGCCACCTCATGAATGACGTTGCGTCCGCGGCGGAGAACGCCCCGGTGATCCAGGTGGCTGGCCTGACCAAGCGTTACGGGAAGACGCTCGCCCTCGAAGATGTCAGCTTTGACGTTGACCATAGCCAGAGCGTGGCGCTCTGGGGCCCGAACGGGGCCGGCAAGACGACCATTCTGCGCTGCTTCCTGGGCCTGGCGCGCTACACCGGCAGCGTGCGGGTGGATGCCATCGATCCGGCGCGCCACGGGGAACAGGCCCGGCGCCGGATCGGCTATGTCCCTCAGGATCTGCCGATCCCGGCGATGACGGTTGAAGAGTTGACTGCGTACATTGCGCGGCTCAAGCGTGCGCCGCTGTCCGAAGGCGCTGCCTGGCTCGATCGGTTGGGCCTGGGCCCACATGGCGACAAGACGGTGAGCGCCCTCTCCGGTGGCCTCAGGCAACGCCTGGCCCTGGCCCTGGCCCTCATCAGCAGCCCCCCGGTGCTCCTCCTGGATGAACCCACCGCCAACCTCGACGCGCAGGGCCGCGCAGAGCTGCTCCAGCTCCTGAAGCGGCTGAAGCACGATGGCATGACGCTGGTCTTCTCCTCTCACAGACCCGAAGACGTGCTGGCGCTGGCGGATCGGGTGTTGCTGCTCGATGCTGGCCACCTGCAGGGTGAAATGACACCCGTGGCTTTCATGCGCAGCCTCGGTGAGACCTCGCGCATGGTGCTCTTCCTGCGCAACGGTCATATGCGGGAAGCGCTTTCCGCGCTCGCGCATTTCACCGTCGAGGCGACCGCCGATGGCCGTGTGCTGACGGTTGCGGTGCAACCGCAGCAGAAAGCCGAAGTGCTCGACCGCCTGGCGCGCGCCGGTGTCGAACTGGAGGACTTCGACGTGGAGCGGATGATATGGACTGGATGATCTTGCGCACCGTCGCCGAGAAGGAGATTCGGGCTGCGCTCCGCAACCGCTGGTTTCTGCTCTACACGGCGCTCTTCCTCGTACTCAGTGTGGCCTTTTCCACCGCCGCCATGTCCGGCTCGTCGCTGACCGGGCAGCCGGGATTTGGCCGGACGTCGGCGGGGCTGATGAACCTGATGCTCCTGATCGTCCCCCTCATCGGGCTCACGGTGGGCGCGCAGGCCATCGTCGCCGAACGCGAAAACCGCTTTCTCGAGTACGAGTTGGCCCAGCCACTGCGCCCGGTCGAGGTCTACCTCGGCATGTATCTCGGCGAGGCTGCATCGCTCTGCCTGGTCCTGACGTTCGGCCTGGGCATGGCCGGCGTGGTGATGGGACTACGCGGAGGGGCCGCCAACATAGGGGATTTCCTCCTCCTTGTGCTCCTGACCATGCTGCTCGGCCTCGGCATGCTCAGCGTTGGCTTCCTCGTCTCCAGCTTTGCGCCGCGGACGGCAGCCGCCCTCGGTATCGCGCTCACGCTGTGGCTGCTCTTCGTCATGCTGGGTGACCTGGGGTTGATGGGCAGCGCGGCTGTCATGAAGATGACGCCGGGAACGCTGCTGGGGCTGACGCTGCTCAATCCCCTCGATACCTACAAGCTGGCCGGGGTCAACCTGATGCATTCTTCGCTCGAGGTTTTGGGGCCGGCCGGGGCCTACGCTATCGACCATATCGGTTCATGGCTCACGGCGCTTGTCCTGGCGCTGCTGGGGCTGTGGATCGTGGCGCCATTGCCCGTCGGCTACTGGCTGTTCCGCCGGGCGGATTTTCGATGACTCCCTGCGTTACGCGCCGGATCTTCGTCGTCTCGTCGCTGCTGGCGCCGCTCCTCCTGAACGGCTGCAATGGTGAGACCAATGCCGCCCAGCCGCCGCAGATCAGCTACGGTCGCGATACGTGCGCTCGGTGCGGCATGATCATCTCGGACGAGCGTTACGCGGCCGCGCTCGTGGCGCCGGATGGTCGCGTGCGGCTCTTCGACGATGCCGGGGAAATGCTCATGTCGGCGGCCGAAGATGCACCGGAAGGGCAGCGCGCCTGGGCGCATGATCGCCAGGGCAAGCAATGGATTGACGCAACCACCGCGATCTACGCGCGTGGCGAGCCGGAAACGACGCCGATGGGAACGGGGTACGTCGCGTTCGCCAAGCGCGAGGACGCCGAGGCGTTCGCCGCCCAACCAGGCGGTGTGGGACAGGTGTGGACGTGGGAAGAGGTCATCGCCAACCAGGCGTACAATGGTGCCACCCCGGCGGCGGATGACCAATGAGGAGGGAACAGATGGTACGGCGGTTCACGACACTCGTCGTCATCTTCTCGATGGTGGCATTTGCCTTGTTCTCCCTGCGGGTGGAGGGACAGGAGGCCGCCACCCCGGCGGCGTCACCAGGTGCCGGCACCGCGACCGCGCAGCAGGCCTCACCCGTGGCCTCCCCCGGAGCAACACCTGTTGCTGGTGAGGTAGACCTGGTGGCGGCGGAGCGAGGGATGGCTGCGGCGTCCGTTTGCCTGGCCTGCCACTCGGCCGACGGCTCACAACTGGTAGGACCGACCTGGAAAGGTCTCTACGGGCACGAGGTTGAACTGGAAGATGGCTCGAAGGTCGTGGCCGACGACGCGTACATCCGCGAATCGATTCTCGATCCGATGAAGAAGGTCGTCAAAGGCTATCCGCCGTCGATGCCGCCGTTCGGCGCAATGTTGACAGAGGACCAGATCAACGACATCATCGAGTACATCAAGTCCCTGAAATAGAGGAGGGGAGCGCAGCGCGGGCTCCACGGCGAGCGTTGCGCAGAGACAGGGAGAACGCCAAAACACCGTGGTGCTTCGTGGATGAAGCACCACGGTGTTTGCCTCGGATACGTCTCCGGGCTGAAACCCCGCCGGCTCCCGGCGCTATGCCGGCCGCTGATTGCAACAGGGGTTCTCCAAAGGAAGTTGGTACGCCTGGCAGGATTCGAACCTGCGGCCTTTGGGTCCGCAACCCAACGCTCTATCCCCTGAGCTACAGGCGCGCTGCGCACATTGTACCAGCAGCCGGGATCTCCCGGCAGGTGGCCGCAGTGCGGCGGGAAGGGAGGGATTCGAACCCTCGAAGGACGTTTAAGGCCCTTAACCGCTTAGCAGGCGGCCCCGATCGACCACTCTGGCACCTCCCCAGTGCCTGAGACGAGCCGCAGGTACCCGAGGGCACACGCAACATCGCTCAACCGCGAAAGCATACCACGGCGCTCAAGCTACAGGCGGCTCAGGCGCGCAATTCTCCGGCCCGGATGCGCTGGCATGGCTGACCACCGCAGCGGCAGATCCCCTGGCAGCTCAGGCGCTACGCGCAGCGGCCCTGCCTGCTCGAAGGCATACGCCATGCTGAGCAGCGCGGCATCCTCGCGGGGCCGACCGATGAAAGTTGCCGAGAAGGGCACCCCCCAGGGTGAAAGCCCGCCTGGCATGGCGATGGCCGGGAACCCGGCGAAGGGGTAAATCAGCGACTGCAGCGTGTCGATCCCGACGAGTACGTCAAGGTCCTGCCCATCCAGCAGGCCGGTGAGGTAGGCCCGCGCCTGCTGCCGGTTCCCGCGCGCGATCAGGCGGGCCTCCGACTCGCCCAGGGGACTCCAGAGGCAGTCGCGCAGGCGATCCTGGCCCCAGGGGGCAAAGCGGCCGGGGTCTTCGTCATTGAACGCGATGATGTCCGCCAGCGAGCCCATGGGTGCGTTCGTGGCGCGGAGGTAGGCGTTCACGCCCTCGCGCATGCCGAAGTTGAATTCCCCGACGAAGCCTGGGCCCGAGAAATCAAACGGAGCGGCACGGACAACCGCGAGCTGTGCGCCCGCTCGGCGCAAGGCGTCGGCGGTGGCGCTGAGCCCGGAGTTGGCGATCACCCACTCGTCGTCAGCCGGGCCAGTAAGCTCGATCCCGATGATGCCCACCCGCTTGCCGTGCAGCGCATTGTGGTCCAGCCGCGCGAAGAAGTCGGTGCCGTGGACACCCGCCGCGCGCGGCGATTGCCGGTCGCGGGGGTCGGGCGCGGAGGCCATGGCGGTGAGCGCCAGGGCGACATCACTGACGGTGCGCCCGATGGGTCCCGCCATGTCGCACTCGTCCGAAATCGGCAGCACGCGGTCGCGGCTGACGAGGCCCAGTGTGGGGCGCATACCAACGACCGAGGCACGCGAGGAGGGCGCGACGATGGAGCCGGCCGTCTCGGTGCCGACGCTGAGAGCGGCCAGGTTGGCGGTCATGGCCACGGCGGAACCAGTGCTGGAGCCGACTGGGTCGATGGCAGCGCCATAGGGGCACAGCGTTTGCCCACCGAGCGCGCTGAAGCCGCTCGGGGCGATGTAGGACATCCAGTAGGCCCACTCGGAGAGGTTGGTCTTGCCGAGCATCATGCCGCCCGCGTTGCGCAGGCCGCTGACCAGGTGCGCGTCACGGTCGCAGCGTGCCGCGCCGAGCGCGGCGGCGCCCGCCGTCGTGCGCATCTGATCACCGCTCCCAATGTTGTCCTTGAGCAGCACCGGGATGCCGTGCAGCGGCCCGCGCAGGTGGCCCTGGCTGCGCTCGCTGTCGTGGGTGGCGGCGATGTCGAGGATGTTCGGGTTGAGATCGAGCAGCGAGTGCAGGCCAGTGATGTCGAAGCGGCGGATGCGGTCCAGATAATAGGTGACAAGGTCAACGCTGCTGTAGCGCCCGGCCTGGAGGTCATCCTGCATCGCCGGGATGCTGGCCTCGCGAATCAGGCCGTCCAGCCGGGTGCGTGTCTCCGGGGTGAAGTGCCCCAGCGCATCCACGAACGGGCGCATGTCCAGCGGCCGCCGGGGGGTGTTGCCGGCAGGCGGCGCAACTTCGATCTGCGCGCTCGCGCGCCGCGTTGTTCCAGCCGCCAACATCC
>DAOUDE010000104.1:0-37107 GCA_034431475.1 Thermomicrobiales bacterium
CGAAGTGGGCCTGCATGGCCGGCGTCATCAGCATCGAGACGGTCCAGCCGTGGTCCGCGCCGGCGAAGCGGCCGGGGGAGGTCTTGAGTTCGCCGGCGGTCGGCATCGCACCGTTGAAGAGGACGTCGAACTGCTCGCCCGGGTCCCAGAAGAGGTTGTAGACCGCCGGGGCGCTGGTCAGGGCCATGGTCGGGCCGAGCCACGTGTCCTTGGCGGTGAACATGAACTTGTAGTTCTCGACCCGGAGCCCGGCGAACGCTTGGTCGTAGTAGAAGAAGAAGTCCTCGCGCGCGCTCGGCCCCTTGCCGAGGACGTAGGCGCTGTTGTCGATGCCGTCGAAGACGATCCCGTTGCCGTCGTTGTCCTGCCAGATGTGTGGCGGGGCCTCGACGCCGATCAGGCCGGCGAAGGTCGGCCACCAGTCCATGTGCGACATCATCTCGGTGGCGACGGTGCCGGCCTCGATGGTGCCCGGCCACCAGGCGATGGCGGGAACCCGGAAGCCGCCCTCGTAGCCGCTCCCCTTCTCGCCGCGGAACGGGGTGTAGCCGGCGTCTGGCCAAGCGTCGACCCATGCGCCGTTGTCGGTGGTCCAGACCACGAGGGTGTCCTCGGCGATGCCGAGGTCGCGGATCGCCTGGACTACCTGTCCGGAGTTGTCGTCGAGTTCCATCAGCGAGTCGAGGTAGGGGTGGCGGCCCGGGGACTTGCCCTTCCACTCCGGCGACGGGAAGTTCGGCTGGTGGACCTTCATGAAGTTCAGGTACATGAAGAACGGCTGGTCGTCGGCCGCGTGGTCCTGCAGCCACTGGATGGCGGTCTTGCGCATGTCGGTGTCGACGGTGGCGAGGTCCTGCGGGGTGAACTCGCGGGTCTTGACCGGCGGCGACCCCGCCTTGCCCTGCCATTCGCCGAGGTTCACCTTGTTCCACTCGGCCATGAACTCCGGGTTGTCGGCCGGCCAGTCGGGGGTCAGGTTGGTGTCGCTGTAGGCGTAGACTCCCGCGTAGTAGGGGAGCATGTGGTACATCTCGTCGAAACCGTTGCTGGTCGGGTAGGCCTCCTCGACGTCCCCGAGGTGCCACTTGCCGATCTGCACCGTGGAGTAGCCTTGGTCGCGCAGGAACTGGGCGACGGTCGGGGTCTGCGGCGTCAGGTGGTCGGGGTCCCCCGGCAGCAGGACCAGCGAGAGCGCGGTGCGGATCGGGATGCAGCCGGTGATGAACGAGGCACGGCCGGCGGTGCAGCTGGCCTGCCCGTAGTAGTTGGCGAATCGCATCCCTTCCGACGCGAGCCGGTCAAGGTGCGGGGTGGGCGCGCCGCGCATCGGGCCGCCGCTGTAGCAGCCGAGATCGCCCCAGCCGACGTCGTCCGACATGATGACGACGATGTTCGGGCGCTTGCCGGTGCTGCCGGCCGCAGGCGTGGCCTGCGCGTGCGCCGCGGGGGTCCTGCCGGCGAGTCCGGTCGCGCCGAAGGCCAGTCCGGCGGCGCTCTTCAACAGAGTCCGGCGCCGGGTGGTGATGCCATGGCTGGGAAGCTGCGCGCCGTCTCGGACATCGGGTGGCATCAGTCTCTCCTTCGCGACGTGGACCGCGCGGCGTCTGACCCGGCACGGGGTGACGTTCCGCGCCACGGCTCCATCCTATCGCGGGGCGATGCGAAATCGAGGATCAAGTGAGAAACGCAGGTCGCACCAACTCGGCATGGATTCCTGAGTCTTGCGGCCGCTTCGGTCCCGCGAGAGGCATGATGGCGAGAGCCTGTTGGGTGCGGGCGGCGGGATTCGAACCCGCACGGGGGTCGCCCCCCAGCGGTGTTTAAGACCGCGGCGTCTGCCGTTTCGCCACGCCCGCTCGGCGTTGCGCGAGGAGTGTAGACGGTGCCGTCCGGCCCGGGCGCGGGCAAGAGAAAACCCGGGCGGGTGCCCGGGTCGACTGGAGCGGAAGACGGGATTCGAACCCGCGACCTTCTCCTTGGCAAGGAGATGCTCTACCACTGAGCCACTTCCGCGAACGCCCGCCGAGTATAGTCAGGGGCCGGTCCGAGTGTCAAGCGAAAACCGGGCGACGCGAACGGTCGAGGAGGCGACGATGACGGAGGGCGCAAGCGTGCTGCCCGGAACGCTGGTCGACGGCGATTGGCTCGAGCAGCACTTGCTGGAGCCGGGGTTGCAGGTGGTCGACATCCGCGGGTACGTGCGAACCGAGGACCTCGGGAACGGGGTGCAGCGGGCGGAGTACGTCGGCGCGCCGGCGGAGTTCGCGGCCAGCCACATCCCGGGCGCGGTCTTCGTTGACTGGACGACCGACATCACCGACCCGGACAACGCCGTCAAGGCGCAGATCGCGCCGCCGGAGCGGTTCGCGGCGGCGATGGCCGCGCGGGGGATCGGCAACGAGACCGACGTGGTGGTGGTCGACCACACCGGCGGCCATTTCGCGACCCGGCTCTGGTGGGCACTGAAATACCACGGACACGACCGGGCCGCGGTGCTCGACGGCGGGTTCCACAAGTGGGCAGCCGAGGGGCGACCGCTCACGTCGGACCCGACAGTGCCTGCCGCGGCCGAGTTTCGGGTGTCGCTCCGCCCGGGGCTTCGCGTCGAGCCCGAGGCGATCATTGCCGTCGCCGGGGCAGACGACGTGCTGGTTGTTGACGCGCGAGACCGGGCGCAGTACTCCGGCGCGACCCGGCGCGGCAGCCGGGGCGGGCACATCCCCGGGGCGGTCAACCTGCCGGCGAAGGCGTTCGTCAACGCCGACGGGACGTGGAAGTCGCCCGACGAGCAACGCGCGCTGATCGAGGCGGCGGGGATCACCCCGCGGCACCGGGTGATCGCCTACTGCAACGGCGGGGTAACGGCGACCGCGGTGCTCTTCGCGCTGGCCAACGCGGGGCACCCGTCGTGGGCGAACTACGACGGGTCGTGGAACGAGTGGGGCGAGCGGGAGGACCTGCCGACGCGGCTCGGGGAAGAGCCGTAGCCGGCTCGCGAAGTTCGCCGCCGACGAAGGAGCGCCCCGGCGGGGTGCCGGGGCGCTCGGTCACGATTCGTTGGTGCCAAGGGGCAGACTCGAACTGCCGACCGCACGATTTTCAGTCGTGAGCTCTACCAACTGAGCTACCTTGGCGTGGAGTTGCGACTCGAACCCCGCAACGCAACGGTGGGCGATAGAGGGCTCGAACCTCTGACATCCACGGTGTAAACGTGGCGCTCTCCCAGCTGAGCTAATCGCCCGCTGCGGCGGTGTCCACGGTGCCCAGGAAAGGATTTGAACCTTCACGCCCTAAACGGGCACTAGCCCCTCAAGCTAGCGCGTCTGCCGATTCCGCCACCTGGGCAGGCACCGGCTGATTATAGGGATGTGGCCGGATACGCGTCAATGCGTGGTATGGGCGCAATTTCCGGTAGCGACACACGGTGGCAAGTCCCGAGCGCGTATCCTTTTGCCAGCGGAAACGTTGGGCAAACCGGTGGAGCGCACCGGATCATCGAGGGAGATGCAGGCAAGCATGGTACGGCCAAAGGTGAGCGTGATCGGCGCAGGCATGGTGGGCGGCGCGGTTGCCCAGTACCTGGCGCTGCGGGACTACGCGGATGTCGTCCTGGTCGATATCGTCGAGGGCATGCCGCAGGGCAAAGCGCTTGACCTGGCGGAGACCGCGCCGGTGCTCGGCTACGACAGCGAACTGACCGGCGCGAACGACTACGAGGCCACGACGGGCTCGAGCGTGGTCGTGGTCACCTCCGGCATCGCCCGCAAGCCGGGGATGAGCCGCGATGACCTGCTGCGCACCAACATGGGGATCGTGAAGTCGGTTGTCGAGCAAGCGGTAACAGCCTCGCCAGATGCCATCTTCATCATTGTGTCGAACCCACTGGATGCGATGTGCCACGTCGCCTTCGAGGCCGCCGGGCTGCCCCGCGAGCGCATGATTGGCATGGCCGGTGTGCTTGACTCGGCGCGCTTCCGATGCTTCATCGCGGCTGAGGCCGATGTTTCCGTCGAGGATGTCAGCGCCATGGTCCTGGGCGGCCACGGCGACACGATGGTGCCCATCTCGCGGTACTCCACCGTGGCCGGGGTTCCGATCACCCAGATCTTCGAGCCGGAGGTAGTCAAGGCGCTGGAGGACCGCACTGCCAGCGGCGGCGCGGAAATCGTCTCGCTCCTGAAGACGGGCAGCGCCTACCAGGCGCCGGGCGCGTCGGTGGTCGAAATGGTGGACAGCATCCTCCTCGACAAGCGCCGTGTCCTGCCGTGCAGCGTGCATCTCGACGGCGAGTACGGGCTGAAGAACCTGTTCGTCGGTGTGCCGGTCAAGCTCGGCGAGGGCGGCGTGCGCCAGGTCATCGAGCTGAACCTGACGGCTGACGAGAAGGCGGCGCTGCACAAGTCGGCCGCTGCCGTGCAGGACCTGGTGGACGCCATGGCGCGGCTGAAGAGCGAGACCGCCACCGCGTAGGACAGGGAGCCGGCGCGTGCCCGAGCCGACGACGCCACTCATCGAACGCCCCTGGGAGAATGTCGAGCGCATGGTTGAGGTTGACCATGCGCTCGACCGCATTCTCGCGGTTGTGGCGCCCCTTGCCCTGGAACGCGTGCCGTTGTTGCAGGCCTGCGGCCGGGTGATCGCGGAGCCGGTGTGGGCGCGGGAGAGTGTGCCGCCCTTCCGCAACTCCGCTATGGATGGCTTTGCCATTCGTTGCCAGGACGTGGCGCACGCGACCTGGGATGACCCAGTCCGGCTGCCAGTCTCGTTCGAGGTCGCGGCCGGCGACGCCGCGGGCGCCGTGCTCACACCAGGGTCAGCGATCCGCATCATGACTGGCGCCGTCCTGCCAGATGGCGCAGATGCTGTTGTCCGCTTCGAGGAGACGGACGAAGCGCGGAGACCGGGACGTGCGCCGGCCAGTGAGGTGCGGGTCTATCGGCCGCCCAGACCCGGGGACAACGTACGGGAGGCGGGCGAAGACATTGCGCGCGGCGCGGAGGTCGCCAGCGCCGGGCAGATGCTGACCCCGGCTCGACTGGGGCTGCTCGCATCGGTGGGCGTGGTGGAGGCACCGGTCCACCGGCGGCCAGTGGTGTCGATCCTGTCGACCGGGAACGAGGTTGTGCCCCCAGGGGAGCCACTGCCCTCCGGGAAGATTCGGGACAGCAACGCTTACGTGCTCGCGGCGATGGCGCAGGCCTGGGGTGCACAGGTGCGGCTGCACGGCATCGCCCGGGACACGGTGGAGCACCTTACCTCGCACTTACGGGAGGCGCGGGAATCGGACCTCATCGTCACCAGTGGCGGCGTATCGCTGGGGGACTTCGACTTCGTGAAGGATGTGCTGCGCGCCGAGGGCGAGGTCAACATCTGGCAGGTGCGCATGAAGCCGGGCAAGCCGCTGGCCTTCGGTGTGCTGGGGGAGACCCCGCTGCTGGGGCTGCCGGGAAACCCGGTGGCAGCAGGGGTGAGCTTCGTCCTCTTTGGCAGGCCCGCCATTCTGCGCATGCTGGGTTACCGCGATGTCGGCCCGCCCGTCGTGGAAGCCATGACAACAGAGCCAATTGACAACCGAGGCCAACGGCGGCACTTCATGCGCGTCATCCTGGAGCCGCACGCCGATGGCATGCCCCGGGCGCGCACGGCTGGTGAGCAGGGCGCCGGCGTGTTGAGTTCACTCGCGGCGGCGAACGCTCTCCTGGTAGTGCCAGAATCGCTGGAACATGTTGAAGCAGGAACACGTTTGCAGGCTATACGGCTCGATTGGTGACGTTCTTGCATTGACCGGGGACTTGAGCCGTTAGCCGGTGACTTGCCCGCTGTAGCCATGATTCGGGAGTGGACAACGATGCAGGCGTTTGGTGCATTCGACGGCGTGCGCGGCATGCTGAGCGTGCTGCGCGAGGTCAGCCTCGACGAGATTCGGGAACAGGCGGAGACGCCGCCCCGCCTCCTGGTGGTTGGCCCGACCGCCGAGGCCGCGCGGCGGCTTGGCCTCGCGCTGACCGGCGCTGAGGGGCAGTTCTCATCTCTTTACCGGGCGGCGAATGAGCCGCTGGATGGCCTGGGCCGGCTGGACGCGGCGGTGGTCTGGGACACCGAGCGGACTGGGGCGGGCTCACGCGTCTCAACGGCGGTGCAGTACGACTCACCGCCCGTGCCTGTCGTGCGCTTCGAGGGCGCCAGCCCGGACGACGAGCACGCAATCGAGCAACTGCGGCTCGACATCCTGCGCCGGAAAGGCGACCGTGTCACCGGCTTCGGGCGAGCCCTGCCGGCATTCCGTCAGGTGGCGGCGAAGCAGGTCATTGACGAGACTGCGATTGCGAACGCCCAGTTCTCGATTGTCTCGAACCTGCCAGCCCTGATCCCGATCATCGGCGGCCTGGCGGCGGCAGGCGCAGACTTCATCGTGCTCACCAAGAACCAGGTGATCATGCTCTACAAGTTGGCCGCCATCTACGGGCGTAACCTGAATGACCAGCGCACCATCCTGCAGGAGGTGCTGCCGGTGGTCGGTGCTGGCCTGGTCTGGCGCACGCTCGCGCGTGAGGCGAGCGCCGTCCTGCCGTTCGCCGCCGGGGCCGTGCCCAAGTTGGCCATCGCCTACGCCGGCACCATCGCGGTGGGCCGGGCGGCGGAGTACTACTACCGGACGGGTCTCAAGCCGACCAGGGCCCAAATGGATGAGTTCACCGCGATGGCCATGGAGCGCATGCGCCGGCTCAATCTGCCGGAGATGCTGAAGCGCTTCCGCAAGGAGAGCGACCAGGGCCAGGGCGAGGTGACGGGCGCACCACAGGTGACGGTCATCGATGCGGAGGTCCGGCCCGAAGAGAAGAAACGTTGGCGCATCGGGCCCGGATGACCCCGATTCAGGCGGGGAGTGGGCCGGTTTCCCATTGCTGAGCGCGGGAGACGGCTTTGTCCCAACGTTCAGCAACCTCTCGCAGGGCGCTGGCATTGCCGCTCGGCTCGAAGCTGCGGTCGATCTCCCAGAGTGCTTCCAGGTCGGATTCAGCTTGCCAGAGGCCGCACCCCAGGCCGGCGAGAAAGGCCGCGCCGGTGGCGGTCGTCTCCACGTTGCGCGGGCGCACCACGGGCACTCCCAGCAAATCCGCCTGGAGCTGCATCAGCAGGTCGTTGCGCGCTGCCCCGCCATCCACGCGCAGCGAGCGCAGTGGGATGCCCGAATCTGTGGCCATAGCGTTGATAACGTCGCGCACCTGGAGGGCAATCGCTTCGAGCGTCGCACGGGCGATATGGGCGGCGGTGGTGCCCCGCGTGAGGCCGAAGATCGCGCCACGGGCGGTGGAATCCCAGTGCGGCGCGCCCAGCCCGGTGAGTGCCGGCACGAAGGTGACGCCCTCCGAGGATGCGACCGAGCCGGCAAGCGCCTCGACCTCTGCCGAGTCCTCGAACAGTCCCAGCCCGTCTCGTAGCCACTGGACCGCCGAGCCGCTGACGAAGATCGATCCCTCTAGGGCGTAAGTTGTCTGATGGTCGCGTCGCCAGGCGATGGTCGAGAGCAGCCGATGCTGTGAGCGTCGTGGGCGGGCACCGGTGTTCATCAGGAGGAAGGAGCCCGTGCCGTAGGTGTTCTTGGCGTCGCCCGGCTCGAAGCAACATTGACCGAAAAGGGCGGCCTGCTGATCGCCGGCAATGCCGGTGATCGGGATCTCCGCACCGAAGAGTTCTCCGGCCGTCCACGCGAGAGCGCCGCTACTGGAGACAACCTCTGGCAGCATCTGCTCCGGGATGGCCAGGTCACCCAGGAGTTCGGGAGACCATTGCTGCGTCTCCAGATCAAGCAGCATTGTCCTGGACGCATTCGTGACGTCGGTGATGTGGCGTGCGCCGCCCGTCAAGTTCCAGATCAACCAGCTATCGATCGTGCCCGCCAAGAGTTCTCCAGCTTCCGCGCGAGCCCGGAGATCAGGCATTTCCTGGAGCAGCCACGCCATCTTGGTCGCCGTGAAATACGCGTCCGGCACGAGGCCGGTCAAGTGCGTGTAGGCCGGGCCCATGCCGCGCGCCAGCAGGGCCTCTACCTGCGCGGCGCTTTGCCGGCTCTGCCAGACGATGGCCGGGTGCACCGGGTTGCCCGAGGCCCGCTCCCAGACCACGAGGGTTTCGCGCTGATTCGTGATCCCGATGCTCGCAATATCTGACGGGGCGATGTCGGCGCGGACGATGGCCTCGCGCGCGGTCGCAAGCTGCGTCTGCCAGATTTCGGTGGCGTCCTGATTGACCCAGCCGGGATGCGGAAACAATTGGGTCGTCGGCGACTGAGCCATCGCCACCGCCTGCCCAGCCTGGTTGAACACGATGGTACGGCTGGACGTAGTGCCCTGATCCAGAGCCAGGATGACGCGCCGATCACTCATGTGGCTGATGTACTCCCTGTTGGCCCACCGCCGGGGACACGAACTGCGCCGACTATACTGGCCGGATAGCGCATGTCGCGGGTGAAGGTAGGGCAGGGTACGGCAGCAGTGGCAGCGGTAGCACGTGTGGTCTTGACCGGATTTAGTGGGACAGGAAAATCCACCGTGGCGGCGCTGCTGGCGCAACGTCTGGGCTGGCGCGCGGTCGATACGGACCAGGAGATCGAGCGCCAGGCGGAAATGTCGATTCCGGCCATCTTCCGGGATCACGGCGAGGCGGCGTTCCGGCAACGCGAGCGCGACGCGTTGCAGGCTGCTGTCAGGCAGGATGCGGTCGTGATCGCCACCGGAGGGGGAGCCTCGGCCAGTGAGGCGGCGTGGGGCAGCGACCTGTTGCGATCGCCTGGAACGCTGGTAATCGCGCTGGATGCCGGCCCGGAGACGATCGTGGCGCGCCTGCGGGCACAGCAGGCGACGCAGGGGGAGACGGCGGACCGCCCGATGCTGGCGGGTGAGGACCCGGTGGCGAGGATTCGCTCGCTGAAGGCCGAGCGCCAGGCGTTCTACGACCGTGCGGATCTGACACTTGTTGTAGAAAACGTGACTCCCGAGGGCGTGGCGGACGAGATCGCCCAGGTCGTAGCGTTGCAGGGTGGCCAGCCGTTGCAGATTCGGCTGGAGGCGGACTCGGCGGCGTCGCTAATCCGCATCCGAAGTGGCGCCCTCGACGATGCCGGGGCGTGGCTGCGCGAGCAGTGGCCGAGGGCGCGCCGGGCGTGGATTGTGACCGACGCCAACGTCGCGCCGCATCACCTGTCACGCACCACGACCACACTGGAACAAGCTGGCTTTGCCGTCGCATCCCACGTGGTCGCGGCCGGAGAAGGCAGCAAGAGCCTGGCCACCAGCGCCGAACTGTACGACTGGATGCTGGGCGGCGGTATCGAACGCGGCGATGTGGTGGTAGCGCTGGGCGGCGGCGTGGTCGGGGATCTCGCGGGCTACGTCGCGGCCACGGTGCTCCGTGGGGTCGGGCTGGTCCAGGTGCCGACGACGTTGCTCTCCGCCGTGGATAGCAGTGTCGGTGGGAAAACGGGCATCAACCACCCGGCCGGCAAGAACCTCATTGGTGCGTTCCTGCAACCACCGCTGGTCATCATCGATCCCGACTTGCTCCGCACGGCTCCGCCGCGAGAGCTGCGCTCCGGCTGGGGTGAGGTCATCAAGCATGCCTTCATTCAACGCTCCACCCCTGGCGGAGAGCGGAATGATCTCCTCACCTTCCTGGAGCGGAACGCCTCGAACCTGCTGGCGCTGGCAGAGCCCGCGATCTCCTACGCGATCTGGCGCAACGTCGCGCTCAAGGCGGCCGTGGTGCAGGAGGATGAGCGCGAGGCCGGGATCCGCGCTTACCTGAACTTCGGGCACACGCTGGGCCACGCCATCGAGGCGGCGGATTACCACCTGTTGCATGGCGAGGCGATTGCGGTCGGCATGTGCGCGGCGGCGGCGCTTGGCGCTGACGTTGGCGTCTGCAGTCCGGATGTCGGAGCGCGCGTGCGCGCGTTGCTTCGCGTTGCCGGGCTGCCTGAAGAGGCGTCGGTCGACGAGGCGCGGGTCCTGACCTTGCTGCTCAGTGACAAGAAGCGTGTGGCGGGCCGGCAACGGTTTATCCTGCCGCTCGATTGCGGCGGCGTGGTGATGCGCGACGATCTCCCGGAGGAGGCGGTGCTGGCTGCGCTCCACGCCGTGAATCGCGCGATAGCCGTGGCCTGAAGCGAATGCAAGGCCGCGTGCTATTCTCCGGCGATTGTGTTCGCTTCACCGGATGGGGAACGCGCGGTTGATCGGTTCAGAACAGAGTGGGACAGGCCCGTCGATCGTGATCAGCGGGTCGCTGGCGTACGACCACATCATGACCTTCCCTGGTTCGATTGCGGACCACATCATTCCGGGCAAGGTCCATGTGCTGTCGGTCAGCTTCCTGTTTGATTCGCTGGTCCGGCATCGCGGCGGGGTGGCTGGCAACGTGGCCTACAGCTTCGCCCTGCTCGGGGAGCGGCCGGCCCTGGTGGGGGGCGGCGGACGCGACTTCGCCGAGTACCGCGCGGCCTTTGACGAGATGGGCATCGACACCACGCACGTGCTGGAATCTGCCGATGTGTTGACTGGTTCGGCCTTCATGACGACAGACCTTGCCGGTAACCAGATTGCCGGGTTCTACCCCGGCGCGTCGTCTCTTGGCGATGATGTCTGCGTGAGCGAGCTCGCGGAGAACGCGATCTTCGGCTTCGTGGAGCCAACCACCCGGGAAGCCATGCAGCGGCACGCCCGGGAGTTTGGCAATTCACCGTGTCGCCTCATCTACGATGCCTCACAGCAGGTCGTCGCGCTCTCGGCAGACGAACTGCGGGAGGGGATAGGGCTCGCCTGGGGCGTGGTCGGTAGCGACTACGAAATGGCGGTGATCGAACAGAAGACCGGCCTGACGGTCGATGACCTGGTAGAAAACGTGCCCTTCGTTACCGTGACGCGCGGCGGCCAGGGCTCGACGCTTTACGCCAATGGCGACGTGTGCGCCGTTCCCGCTGCTCCGGCTGACCCCCTCAGTGATCCCACCGGCGGCGGAGACGCCTACCGGGCCGGACTCTTCAAGGGACTCATGCTCGGGTTGCCGCTGGAGATCGCTGGCCGCACGGGTTCGCTGGCGGCAACGTACGCGGTGGAGCAGCAGGGGACGCAGGAACACCATTACACGGCGGAGGCGTTCGTGGAGCGCTTCGACCGTACATTCCCTGAATATGCGGGTTCGGTGCAGGCCGCCTGGCTGCAGCGCCCGGTTGAACGAGCTTCAGCAAACGCGCATTTGAATGCGCTGGTCGGGATGGGAGCATAGGTTTATGGCAGAGACCACGAGCGCGCGGCGCTTCGACATCAAGGATCCGGGGTTGGCGGCAGACGGCCGCCGTCGCATCGACTGGGCGGCCCGCGAGATGCCGGTGCTGCGGCAGATTCGCGAGCAGTTCGCCCGGGAGAAGCCGCTGCAGGATGTGCGCATCCTGGTCTGTGCGCATATCACGACCGAGACGGCTAACCTGGCGCTGGCCATGCAGGCCGGCGGCGCGGACGCGGTGCTCTGCGCCAGCAACCCACTCTCGACGCAGGACGACGTCGCAGCGGCGTTGGTGGAAGAGGGCATCCCGGTCTTTGCCATCAAGGGCGAGGACAACGAAACCTATTACAAGCACATTCGCGCTGCGCTCGAGCACAATCCGCAGATCATCGTGGATGACGGCGCAGACGTGGTGACCATGCTCCACGCGGACCGTAAGGACCTCCTTGCGAACGTCATCGGCGCGACCGAAGAGACCACCACCGGCGTTATTCGCCACAAGGCGCTCCTGGCCGACGGATTGCTGCAGTTCCCGGTGATTGCGGTCAACGACGCCGAGACCAAGCACTTCTTCGACAATCGCTACGGTACGGGCCAGAGCACGCTCGATGGCATCATGCGCGCCACCAACATCCTGCTGGCGGGCAAGACCATCGTGGTCGCCGGTTACGGCTGGTGCGGCAAGGGCATCGCCATGCGTGCCCGCGGCATGGGCGCTCGCGTGATCGTGACCGAGATCAACCCGGTACGCGCGCTGGAAGCCGCCATGGATGGCTTTCAGGTGACGACCATGGACCGCGCGGCGGCCCTCGGCGACATCTTCATTACGGCCACGGGCAACATCAACGTGGTTGACCGCAACCATTTCGACCAGATGAAGGACGGCGCTATTATGGCGAATGCCGGTCACTTCAACTCCGAGCTGAACATCAAGGCCCTGGAGGAGATGTCTGGTGAGGGCCGCCGCACGCTGCGCCCGTTCGTCGAGGAGTTCATACTCGGCCCGGACCAGCGGGTGATCCTGCTGGGCGAGGGCCGCCTCATCAACCTGGCCGCCGCCGAGGGGCACCCGGCGAGCGTCATGGACATGAGTTTTGCCAACCAGGCGCTGGGAGTAGCCTACCTCGTGCGCGAGGGCAAGGACCTTGCGCCGGGGGTGTACAGCGTCCCCGAGGATATCGACCAGGAGATCGCACGGCTGAAGCTGGCTGCGATGGAGATCGAGATCGACCAGTTGACCGCCGAACAGGAGAAGTACCTGACCTCGTGGGAAGGCGGCACCTAGGCCGGCGACCCCCCGGCTGCAGATGTGAACCTGAACGGTAATGAATGCGGAGTACCTATGGCCACGCGCGGCGACAGTCTGATGAACGCGGAGAAAACCTACTTCACCTCGGAGTCGGTGACAGAAGGGCACCCGGACAAGGTCTGCGACCAGATTTCGGACGCAGTGCTGGACGCGGTACTCGCCGAGGATCCTGAAGCGCGCGTGGCCTGCGAAACCGCGACCACTACCGGGATGATCATGGTTTTCGGGGAGATCACCACGAAAACTTACGTGGATATCCCGGCGGTCGTGAGAAAGACGGTCGAAGAGATCGGCTACACGCATTCCTCGCATGGGTTTGATGCCCAGACCTGCGGCATCATGGTTTCCATCAAGGAGCAAAGCCCGGAGATTTCCGCCGGAGTCGGTGGTTCTGTGGAGACTCGCACGGGCAAAGCGGAAGACGCCTACGACCAGGTTGGCGCTGGCGACCAGGGCATGATGATCGGCTACGCCAGTAACGAGACACCGGAGTTGATGCCGCTCCCGATTTCCCTGGCGCATCGCCTTTCACGACGGTTGGCGGAGGCGCGCAAGAGCGGCGAGATTCCCTGGCTCCTCCCGGACGGCAAGTCACAGGTGACGGTCGAGTACCACCAGGGCAAGCCGGCGCGGGTCGATACCATCGTCATCTCGACGCAGCATCTGCCCGAGCCGTCGAACGAGGCGATCGAGCAAGCGATCATCGAGAAGGTGATCCGCGCGGTGGTGCCAGCCGACCTGCTCGACGCCGACACCACCATGCTGATCAACCCCAGCGGCCGCTTCGAGATTGGTGGGCCGATGGCGGACGCCGGCCTGACTGGCCGCAAGATCATCGTCGATACCTATGGCGGCATGGCCCGGCATGGCGGCGGCGCGTTCTCCGGCAAGGACGCGACCAAGGTGGACCGCTCGGCGGCCTATGCCGCACGCTATGTTGCCAAGAACATGGTGAAGTCTGGCCTGGCGGACCGCTTCGAAATCCAGGTCTCGTACGCCATCGGGCGAGCCAAGCCAGTTTCGATCATGATCGAGACGTTCGGCACCGGGAAGGTGTCAGACGAGGTCCTGACAAGGCTGGTCCGCGAGCACTTCGACTTGCGCCCCAAGGCGATCATCGATTCGATGGACCTGAAGCGCCCGATCTACCGGCAAACGGCGGCCTATGGCCACTTTGGCCGGGATGACCTGGATGTTCCCTGGGAGCGCACGGACAAGGCTGAGGCCCTGGCTGCTGCGGCGAACGAGCTGGCGGTCGCCGTCAGCTAGCCGCTCTCCGGACGGTGACCACACCATCGGCGGCGACGGAGACGTCGTCGTCCATGGCGATCTGCGCCCAGTCCTGTTCGGAGACCAGAATCAGCGGTGGCGACTGCTGGTGCAGTTCATCGCCGAGGACGCAGGCGAGCCCGATGATGGGGTCGATCCGCGACGTAATAATGGCCGCTGGCGCGGTCTGGTAGGCAATCGCCTCCAGCAGGACGCCGCTGCCGGAGCAGGAACCTCGCCCGGCCGGAATGACGAGCACCCGGCCGGCCGCCATTTCCCCGGCCAGTGGATGACGCTGATCAATGATTTCGCCGGTCTCGGGGTTGTACCCGCCCCAGAAGCTCAGCGGCGTTTCGGCCACGAGCGCCAGCCCGCGCGCCTCCCCGGGCACGATTGGCGTGCCACGCAACGTCAGTTCCACGCACCATCGTCCCGAACCACCCGGCCCCTGACCGCAGATTCCACACACTCCTCCATGGAACCGAACACGGAGCCAACGCCGAGCAAGCCTGGGCCGTAGTGCGCGTACTTGGCGGAGTTGGTCATCAACACCCGCGCACCTGGCTTCACCAGCGGAGCAACGACGATGCAGGTGTCGGCCGTGACTTCAGCGCCAAACGCGTCGAGCACCGCCAGGTCTCCGCTTTTCGCGAGCAGGTCACGCACCGCCCGGCTGGTGGTAATGAACACCTGTACACCTCTCGCGGCTTGACGCCCCTGCATCAACACCGCCAGTTGGCGGCACTCGGGCAGGCTGCAGTGGGGGCTGCCAAAAGCGACCACATCAACGGTATCACCCGTGGCCGAAGTCAAGGTGTCGCGCGTCTGCCGGAGGGCAGCGAGTGGCAGGTCCAGCGTACGCAGAGGACGACGGCCGCCAAACGCTGACGTCTCGGTCGGCGCCTCGGGGGTGACGCCAATCAGGTGGAACAGCGCCACGTCTCCCGACGACGCAGCTCCCGCGCAGAGGGCTTTCAACTGGTCAGAGGTCGGCTGCACGCACATGCCAGCGATGGCTGCGACCTCCCCTGGCACCTGTGCACCGAGTGCGTAACCCAGCACCGGGTAGAAGTCATCGCGGAGTTGCAGTCGCTCCGGAACCTCGCGCAGGGTCACGAGGCACGTTGCCCGCCGGTTTTCATCGAGATGCAGACCCGCGGCGGGGACACGTGCCGTGATGGCGCAGCAGATGTCGAGGTAGTCGCCGTAGCGATTGGTGCGTGCCCCGAGCACGGAGTTGGCAAAGGCAACCGCGTTGGACTCTGACCATGCGATTTGCTCACCAAACTCGGGGACATGGCCCTGCTGATAAGGCGCGCAGGTAAACGTAGGCTGAGCGCCCATGCGCAGGTAGGCCTCGCCCAAGCGGCGAGCCGGGGCGACGTACTCGGGGCTTTGGCCAATTTCACGCCATCGCGCGCGATCGACCGACCCGACATTGAGCGTTGTGGGAATCGCCACGCGGGCGCCAAGTTCGGCAAGATGCTCAGCAAAGTGGAGGCCGGCGTTTCCCGTGTAGATCACGCCGTCGATGTGTGCCCGTGTGACCTGGAGCAGAGAGGTGGCTCCGTACATGGGAGCCATGCGATGGAGGATGCTGGCAGCAAGCCTTGTCGCCGGGCCGAGCTCACCCGCCAGCATCGCGCGTTCTTCCGCCGAGAGCTGCATCTCCATGCCGGGATGGTAGCTGCTCTCGAGAATGATGCTCGTCGGTGCGCTGCGGCTAGTTCGCCATCGAGAGCGCGGGAGCCGCCACGAGGCTGTCCCCCGCGTATCGATCATCGGATGACAGCATCGGGGACAGCACTTCCTGGACCGCCATCACGTGGGCGCAGGTGCCTACCGCGTGGGATGAGAATGCGTGGCAGGTGCAACTCCACTGACCATCCTGCAGGCTGACCTGGTAGTCATCGTGACTCCCCTTGAAGGTCGCCTGGAAGGTGTGGAGGCGAACGCGTTCCGGCTCCTTGGCGTAGCGATGAGCCTTTTCGATCTTGCCGATCATGCTCGAGTTCATCGCGACAGCGCTCCTCTCTTCTGCGCGCAGCACCGCGATGGGCCAGTCCCGGAGATGCTGCGCAGAATCCGCCATGTCAATGCGGGGTCAGGTAACAAAAAAGCACCGGGGCAGGTTGCCAGCGGTGCTGTGGGCAGCTCTCAAATGTGAGTTGTGATCGTCCATGGGCCGCACCTCCTGGTGGAGCACCCCTGGCGTGGCCGCAACAGCGCAGCCATCGTGAGGCCGATTATAGTCATGGTGTTAACGAGACGCCAAGGCCGGGGAATGCCTGTGAGCAATGAACGCATCGAAATTGGGAGTGATCGCCCTCCCCTCAGTGCAGCGGTGCTGGCTGGTGGCAAGAGCGAGCGCATGGGCCAGGACAAGGCGTTTCTGCGGCTGGAGCCAGACGGACCAACCCTGCTGGAAATCGTGCTTGGCCGCCTGCGTAGCGTGGCCGGCGATCTGCTGATCGTCGCAAACGACACCCAGCGCCACGAGGGATTTGGGGCTCGGGTCGTTCCGGACATCCTGCCCGGCTTTGGCACGCTGTCTGGCATCCACGCCGCGCTGGCGGCGGCGGAGCACAATCACTGCCTGGTTGTCGCCTGCGACATGCCGCTGCTCAGTCCGGCGGTTCTGGCCTACCTGGCGGCGCAGCCACGTGACTACGATGTGCTCATCCCGCAGACGCCCGGGGTGAGCCGGCAAGGGAACTCCGGGCAGATCTACCAGACACTGCACGCCATCTATACGCGGCGCTGCGCCGAACCGATCGCCGCTCAGCTCGCCACTGGCAATCGTCAGGTGGTCGGATTCTTTCCACAGGTGAATGTGCAGGTCCCTGATCGGCAGGCCCTCCTGGCGCTCGATCCGCAGGAGTTGACGTTCATGAATACGAACACGCCGGATGCGCTTGCTGCGGCACGTGAACTGAGCGGGCGGAACACGTGACGTCTGTCTGCCGTTATCACCTTGCAGCGCGGGCCATGTCGTGCGTTGCGTGGGAAACGGAGAAACGGATGAACACGAAACGGGGTGCGTTTGCTGGCGCGGCGATGTTGCTGCAGCCTGGCATCCTGAACGAAATGCGGCTTTCCTGGCGTCTGCTGCGCGATGAACGGGTGACGTCGTGGAAGTACCTGGCGCCGGCGTTGCTGGCGCTCTACGTGGCGTCGCCCATCGATGCCGTCCCCGACCTGCTGCTGGGTATTGGGCAGGTGGATGATCTGGGAATCGCCGTCCTTGGGTTGATGGTGGCCCTGAAGCTGATTCCGAAGCTGGCCCCGGCTGACGTGCTGCGTGAGCACACGGCCGATATCAACGGTGACGCTCGCTCCGGTGGACCTGAGGCAACCCGAGTCGACCCCATCGTGGACGCTCACTACACTGTGCGATCCTGAGACCGCGATTCACCGGGGAGCACGATGAGCCATTCGGCGCAGCAGCGAAAGCAGGGGAAGCCCCGCACGCCAAAGAAAGATTCGCATCGCGCTGCGGGGAGCTCAAACCCGGGCGCGGGAGCACAGCCCGCTCCCAAGCTGTCTCCGCGCGCGGCGGCTTTTCGCGCGCGACGCGGCGGCGCTGCGGCGCAGGCTTCGGCCATAACGCTCTCGCGCGAGCAGGAGATGGTCTACATCCGCGACGACTTGCGGCGCCTGATCTACATCGCGGGCGGCCTGCTGATCCTGATGGTCGTCATTTTGTACGTCATCGAGCGGTAGCACCAGGCGACGGCAACCCGGAAGGAGAAAAGGACGGCGCGGGGCAAAACCCCGCGCCGTCCTTTCTGGTTCGAGAACGGTTCCCGTCACATCGAAGCGTCGTCGTCTTCCATCTCGGCGACCGAGTCCACAAACGGCTCCGAATCCGTATCTGCGTCACTCGTATCCTCGTCGTCGGTCTCGTTGGCCGCGGTCTCGGTGTCCTCTTCTTCCTCATCTTCGTCAAGCAGGAAGAAGTCTGACTCATCGCGCTGGCGCAGGAGGTCCCGGTCACGCAGGTACGCACGGGACGTGATCTGGCGCGGGAACGAGACGGTGGTGGCGAGCGACGGATCACGATGGATCTCGCGGAGAATGATGCGCAGGGTCTGCCCAGCCAGACCGAGCGCGAAAATCTCGTACCGGTTGCCCTGGGCCATCAGGTCCAGCACGCGGCGGCCAGTCTTCGGCTCGATTTCGCCGAGCAGCTCGCCATTCAAGCGACGAACAATCAGGCGGCCATCCTCATCGCTGAGCATCAATTGCTCGCCCGAGGAAATGTCTGCCAGGATCAACATCTCACCCGGATTGACGAGCTCATCGACCCAGGTACGGCCGACCTCTTCCAGGAACACGCTCGTGCGTGGCATCGCGCCGGGGCGGCTGACTTCGGCGGTGAACTTGCCGCCAGGGCCGCGCATGATCTCCAGCCGCTGCAGGTTGCGACGGGCAATGAGATTGGCCGGGTCCGAGTGCAGCGCCTTGGTGTACGCATCCTTCGCCTCGTTCAACTGCCCGAGGGCGATGTAGGCCCGTCCTAGCCGGTTGTAGGCGATGGTGTCGCGGTCTGACTGAGCGATGATTTGCTCGTTAATTGTGACGGCGTCTTCCCAGTTGCCGCCCAGGGCCGCGCGGCGAGCGTCTTCCGCCAGTTGGCGGCGTGTGATTTGCTTCTGAGCCACGAATTGTCCTTCCTGTCAACGCCACCTGTTCGTGGCAATAGCGATTGCATCGGTGCGCACTACCTGGGTGCGGAAACGGCCTTCCCCATGAGGAACCACGGGCTGGTCGAGGTCACTTCGACGTCTACCAGCTTGCCCGTCAGGTCACGGTCATCGTCAAAGTGGAGCAAGGTGTTACCGCGCGTGCGCCCGGTCCAGCGCCCCTTCTGTTTGCCTTCGACCAGGACTTCAAATGTCTGTCCCAACTTGGGAGCATGAATCTCGGTCTGGAGCCGTTCCTGGAGCTTTTCCAGCGCCTGATGGCGACGGTGCTTCTCGGCGGCGGGAATGTCGTCTTCCCAGCGGGCCGACAGGGTACCGGGGCGCGGAGAGTACATCGCCAGGTGCACTTTCTCGCAGCGGGCCTGCTCAAGGAGGTCATACGTCTGCTGGAACTGCTCGTCCGTCTCTCCCGGAAAGCCGACGATGATGTCCGTCGCCACGGTGGCTGATGGCATCTGATCGCGCGTGTACGCGATGCGATCCAGCCAGTAGTCGCGGGTGTAGGTGCGGCGCATGCGGCGCAGCACCTCATTGTCTCCGGCCTGGACCGGTAGATTCATGTGCTCGCAGACGGTCGGTAGCTCGGCCATGGTCGAAATGATGTCGTCAGACATGTACTTCGGGTGAGAAGTCAGGAAGCGCAGGCGGTCCAGGCCGGGAACGGCGTCAACGGCGCGCAGCAGGTCGGCGAGGCCGGGCGAGTCCGGGAGGTCATGGCCGTAGGCGTTCACCGTTTGCCCAAGCAGCGTCACCTCGCGGACGCCCGTGGCGACCATGCGCTCGACCTCGGTCACGATCTCCTGCAGGGGCCGGCTCCGTTCCTTGCCGCGCCGGTACGGCACGATGCAATAGGAACACAGGAAGTTGCAGCCATAGATGATCGGGACGAAAGCGGACGTGCCCGAGGTCGATGCCGCGAAATCCTGGTAGTAGTGGGGGAGCTGTGCCAGATCGTCGTGGAGATCGGCGATTTCCGGCGCCACTGCCTCCAACGCCGCAAAGTCAGACGGATTGAAGAAGAGGTCCACATGCGGGAAGCTCTTGCGGAGCTGTTCCTGCTGATTCGTCACCATGCAGCCGGTGAGGACAACCGAGACATCCGGCCGCTCGCGCTTCAGGCGAATCAACGAGTTGAGCTTTCCGGCCACCTTGTCTTCCGCAGCCTGGCGAACCACACAGGAATTCAGAATGACGATGTCGGCCGCCTGCTCGTCGAAGGTCGGGGTGTACCCCGCTTCCTGGAGCGTCGCCGAAATCTTGGCGCTGTCTGCCTCGTTCATCTGGCACCCAATGGTCCAGACGTGGAACTGCTTGCCGTTGGCAGGCAGCCGCACGGGCGAGGTGGCGGGCAGCAACGGGATGGTGGGTCGTTGTGACATGAGGACGCCAGGTCTCCAATTGGCGCGAAGCGGAACGCCCGCGCGCGTGACCAGCGAGAAAGCGAAAATCCAACCGGCAAGTGTAACACACGTCGCACGCGCGTATGCGCCCCAGGGCAGACGGTGAGGCGAATGGCAGGTACTCTCGCTGATGTGACTGATAGACAAAGGCGGGGGGCGTTGGTAGAATCCGGGCGCACCTGCGGTAACAGCATTCCCTGGGTGGCGGTATCGAACATCGGGCGGGATTTGGGGACTGCCTGAAACGGGTTCGATTCGCTTGCCCTCGGCATGGTTTTGCCGCTTCGACTAGGTAGCCGCACCTGGGGGAAGGCGTGGCGAAGCAGAAGTGTAAGACCTGCCGCTTTTTCCAGGAAGCTGGCCTGGCTGGTAGCGGTTGGTGTCACCACCCTCAGCGCAAGACATCCAGTGGCGTGATGGTTATGGTTCGGCGCAACGAGCTTGCCTGCCGCAACGCGTGGTCGGCGAGCCTCTGGGAGCCCGCAGCCGGCGCTGAAACCGCGCAGGAGCCGCCGAGGCATGCCATGGCCATTGGGCCGTTGCCTCCGGCGAATGCCGACGATATCCGCGCAGTGGTGGCTCAGGACACCGTCATCGCCGATGCCGGCGAGGATGTGCTCTTGAGTGAGGCCAGGCTCATCGCTGAGCCGGTCCGTCCGCCGCTGCCATCGCACCCGTCGCATCAGTCCGTGGCGCCACATCCCGGGCCAGGTTTCGATCCACGCACCGCCCTGTTCAGGGCGCGCGAGGCGCATCGCGAGCGAACGCGCGCCAGGGATGCAGCCGCGCGCCAGTCAGACAGCATTGAACCCGGGCGTCCTACGGGAGCGGAGCCCGATGTTCCCGGCCTGCTTTCACCTGAAGTCTCTCCGGCCTACTGGGATGCGCCGGACGTGGCCGAAACGCCCACAGGGCATGCGCGAGTCGAGCCCCAGGAGGCCGCGACGTCCGCCCTGGGAGACATCAGCCCGGTGGTGTACCAGGGCGACGCGGAATCAGGCTTGGGCCGCTGGCTCGAGGATATGTCACCGGCTGCGTTCGAGGACGAGCCGATACACGAAGATCTGCAACTCGAGAAGCTCTCCGAGTTCGCTGACAAGCCGGTGCCATCCTGGTTCCGCACCGACTTGCCGACGACGTGCCGAACCTGCCGCGATTTTCGACCCTCACTCGAGGGCGACACGGGGTGGTGCGCCAACCGGTGGGCCTTCGACAAGGCGTTCGGCGAACCGCAGCAATTGGTGCATGAGGACGAGGTCGTTCCGTGCGCGTCTCCAATCGGCAACTGGTGGGCGCCGGTGGACGATGTCTGGCTGGTGGCGGCAGATGTTTCACACCACAGCCGGCCAACCCCGTTGATGGATCGGTATCTTCCAGCCCGAACCGTCGAGAAAAAGCGTTCATGATCGGGCGGACATTGCCCGCAAGTCCTGTTTTCCTCAGCGTATTGGTTGCCCAATCGTCCCGAAACCGGTAGCATGGCGGTGGGCGAAGGCGAGTTCCTTGTTACGGGCGCGCCATCGAGAGGGGGCCAAACCGTCACCATGGGCGTCTTCGGGGACACGCTGAAGCAGGCGCGCAACGCCAAGGGACTTACCTACCGGGAAGTCGAGCTTGGCACGCGCATTAATCGGCATCACCTGCAAGCCCTGGAAGATGAGGACTTCGCCGTCCTGCCGCCGCTGATCTACCAGCGTGGCATTGTTCGCAACTACGCAACCTACATCGATCTCGATCCGGGCAAGACCCTCGCCATGTATGAGGAAGCTCGTGGCAGCGATGCCGCAGGCGAGCTCGTGGCTTCGGTCAAGCCGCTGGATATGCCCAGGCACTGGTCGCCAAATTTCGCCATCATTGCCTTCATGGTGGTGATGGGCGCGGTGATCTTTGCCTGGGTGTACAGCATCTCCTTCAGCCCGCAACCGGCGGCCAGCACTGTGCCCCCGGCCATACCCACTGTCACACCAATCCCGGAGGACCGCCTGGCGCTGCCGAGCCCGACGGCGTTGCCAACGGCCACGGCTGTCGCGCCGACGGCAACTTCGCAGCCGACAACAGTGGCTCAGGTCATCCCAACGGTGACTCCAGTCCCGGATGTCGCGGTCGCGCAAGCTGTGCCGACACAGCCCGCCGCGCCGGCGGTCGTGCAAGCCGCGCCGCAGCCTGCTGGTGCAACCGCGACGATTCGCGTGATTGCCCAGGGCGACATCGAAGTGACGGTCGAGGCGGACGGGGCCGTGATCTACTCGGGTTGGCTCGGCGCCGGGAGTTCCACGGACTGGATGACCGCCAGCAATTTCGCGGTCACCACCTCAAACGGGGGCTTGACCCTCTTCGAGAATGCCAACACGGGCGCGCAGTTCTATATGGGATACGGCGCCTACGAGACCTACTACCTGGGCGGCTAGCGCGACCTGGGCCACCTCCCGAAAGTGTCCGTACAGTGTGTCAGGACTCCTGAGTCGCCGGGATGAGCACTCGCATCCCCTTGGGGAGGACAGAAAAAGATCGCGGAGTCTCGCCGCGGATATCGCCGTCCAGCTCCACGCTGAGCGGTGGGTCTGCCTCGATGATCGCACTGCGCGTCCGCTGCCAGACCACGTGAGGCGACCGGTCCAGCCGCATGCTCCCCAGGTGACCGATGGTCGCAGCGACCTGAGCCGGCGTCGTGGCAGTGAACATCAGGACATCCAACCACCCATCATCAACGACAATCGACGGGTGCAGCCGAAACGAGGGCGCAACGGCGGATGCACCGTTCGCCACAAGAACCAGCGGTGAGCGCGCCTGCAGGATGGCGTCGTCGGTGCGCACGATGACTTCTGACGGGGTCAGGCGTAACGCTGCCGCCGCTGCCGGGAGATAGGCGAGCCAGCCGAGCAGCTTCTTCAAGTCGGCGTTAGCGCTGCGGAAAATCTCCGCGTCAAACCCGGCCCCGGCCATGTGCAGGAAGCAGCGGTCGCCGCTCATGCCAACATCGATCGGCTGGGCGACATGGCCGTCCATCAGGAGTTGGATCGCTGCGCGCGGGTTCGCCGGCACGCCGAGCGAACGAGCCGTGATATTGGTCGATCCGGCGGGCACGATGCCGAGGATGGCGTTACTGTGGGCGATGCCGGTGGCGACATCGGCCACGGTGCCATCGCCGCCAACCGCAATGACGAGGTGCGCACGCTTCGCTGCCGCACGAGCCGCCTCGGTGGCCTCCTCTGAGGAGCCGACAAAGGTCAACGTGAGATCAACGGTGGTACCAAGTTTGCGAGCCAGCGATTCGGCGATGGCCCCTGCACCGAGACGACTATTCAGGCTGATGACAGCCGCGTACGCAGTCATGAAGTCGGATGCGACTGGAAAATCAAGCCGGAGTTTCCGTGATCTCCTCGCCAAAAATCTGGTCGGTGATGTAGTTGGCGAGCCAGGTCGCGGCGGCAACCAGTACCAGTCCGAGAATACTGCGCACCGTATTGCGCATCATGTCGTTGCTCTCCCCCATGTATGTGCCTCCATTTCAGGATGTCTGCGGGCGTCTGCCCAGGAATGGCAGCGGCAATGCCAAGAGAATCAGCGCCGCCGTCAGGTCCGCAAGGGTAGCCGAGCCGAGTACCGCGCGCTCAGCGACTGGCAACAAGCGAAACGGGAGGACGATCGGGTCGGAGATGGCAAGGATCGTACTGACCGAACTCACGGAAGCCGGCAGGGAGAAGAAGAGCACCAGGCAGCGCATGGCGACCACCGTGGTCAGACCTGCGTAGAGCGCCAGGCCGAGGCGCGTGGCAAGCTGCGAGCGGGCCACGCGCGCCGAACGCCGCGACGAACGTAGGGCGTGCATCAGGCGGTCGTCGAATGATCGCTGCCGAGCAGCGTGCCGAGTTCATCAACGATGCGGCGTGCAACCTGATCCTTGCTCATGCGTGGTAGCGCATCGATCCGGCCGCCCGGGAAGAGGAGCCAGGCCTGGCTGTCGGGCGCGCCAATGGTCTCCACAGCGTCATTGGCAACCAGCATCGCCAGCCCCTTGCTCGCCAGTTTGCGCGCCGCGTTTGCCAGGAGATCGTCGGTTTCCGCCGCGAAGCCGATCTTGAGCAGGCCGGGCTGGTTGACCCCAGCCAGGATGTCCGGATTCTGGATCAGGTGCAGGTCGAGTGTGCCCGAACACGCCTCTTTCTTGATCTTCCGGTCAGATGCCTCGGCAACCCGGTAATCACTGACGGCGGCGGCCATGACGAGCGCCTCGGCGTCAGCGACGGCGTGGTGGACGGCCGCCTGCATCTCGCGCGCTGACTCCACCGGGACCAGGGCAACTCCTGCCGGCGGGGCGAGCGCCACCGGTCCGCTGATCAACGTGACCTTCGCCCCGGCGCGCGCTGCTGCAGCGGCAATGGCGTACCCCATCTGGCCGCTGGAGCGATTGCCGATGTAGCGAACCGGGTCGATGGGCTCTCGCGTCCCGCCGGCCGTTACCACGACGTGCTTGCCCGCGAGTCCTGTCGCACGGTTGAGGAGCGTCACCACTTGCTGGAAGATTGTCTCGGGGGCGGCGAGCCTACCGTCTCCGCTGGCGCCCGACGCCAGGCGGCCAGGTTCCGGCGGCACGATGGTGGCGCCCCGAGCCTGCAGGGTTTGCACGTGCTGCTGTGTGGCAGGGTGATGCCACATATGGTGCTCCATGGCCGGCGCCAGCAGCAGCGGCGCAGTGGTTGCAAGTGCGACCAGTCCCAGCAGGTCATCGGCAAGCCCGAGGGCCAGGCGGCCGAGGGAAGCGGCGGTTGCAGGAGCCACGATGATGAGATCGGCGTTGGCAGCGAGCGTGACGTGTCCTGATGCCTGCGCGTCCCAGCCCGCGAGAACATCGGTGTGGACGGGACGGTGCGTCAGGGCAACGAATGTGAGCGGTTGCACGAAGGCAGTGGCCGCCTCGGTCATGATCACGTCGACGAGCGCGCCCTCCTGAACCAGGAGGCTGGCGAGCGCCGCCGCCTTGTAGGCCGCGATACCCCCCGTCACCGCGAGCACAATCTGTTGACCCTGGAGCAGATTCACCGGCGCCCTCTCACCTGACGATTGCAATCAATACGGAGAATAGCGGAGCGCACGCTTCGATGGGACGTGATGCCGTTGGCGGTGTTGACGTTCGGGAGCGGGAGGGTGAGACTCCGCAAAACAGAATGGATCTGCATGGACAATGAAGCGGAGCAGTGGATGGGGACAGGTGGACCCGGCAGCGAGCCGGTGCTCGACGCACGAAAGATCACCAAGAGTTTCGGGCCGGTCAAGGCGCTGACCGACGTGGATTTCAGTGTCTACCCAGGCGAGGTCGTTGCGTTGATAGGCGACAACGGCGCCGGGAAGTCCACGCTGATCAACGTCCTGACGGGCGTCCTCCAGCCCGATTCAGGCGAGATCATTTTCGACGGCAAACCGGTCACGTTCACCTCGCCCCACGAAGCGCGCGAGGCCGGCATCGAGACGGTGTACCAGGACCTGGCGGTTGCGCCTCACCTCGACGCCGTCGCCAACATCTACCTGGGGCGGGAAACCAAGGTGGGTGGGCCGCTGGGCTTCATCGGGGTGCTGGACAATGACAAGATGCGCGAGGAAACCCTGGCGCAGCTCTCTCGCCTGCGGGTGCGGGTACCGGAGCTGGGACGCCGCCTGGTGACGCTGTCTGGCGGGCAGCGCCAGGGAGTGGCCGTTGCCCGCGCCGTCATGTGGGCCAGCAAGATCGTGATCATGGATGAGCCGACAGCCGCGCTGGGGGTGGCACAGACCGACAGTGTGCTGGAACTGATCCGGCAGGTGCGCGACACCGGCATACCGGTCGTGTTCATCAGCCACAACATGCCGAATGTGTTTCAGGTGGCCGACCGGATTGCCGTTCTTCGCCTGGGAAGCATGGTGGCGGAACTCGACCCCAGGACGGCAACCATCGAGGATGCCGTGGCGGCCATGACTGGCTCAAGCCGCTTCACGCGGCATGAGGACAACTGAGGTGGCGGAACCGAACAAGGCCTTTGAGGAAGCCGTGACCGAGGTGCTTCCGGCCCGTCAGCGGTACCTGTCGCGGGTGACCCAGCAATTCACGCTGGTGATCCTGCTGATCATCATCTTGATCTTCACGCTGCTCGAGGGTACGAAGTTCCTCAGCCTGCGTAACTTCAACGAAATCCTGGTCGATTCATCGCAGTTGATCGTGATCACGATCGGGGCGACGTTCGTGATCATCACCGCCGGTATTGACCTCTCGGTTGGTTCGGTGTTGATCCTGTCCTCCGTCGTGGCGGCCAAGGTGATGATCGCGCTGTCGGGCTCGCCCGCGGATATTGCCAACTTCGAATTTCCGAACCAGCACATCGGCATACCCGTTGGCCTGGCTGCTGGTGTGCTGACCGGGCTCGTGTGCGGAATCGTGAATGGTGGGCTGATTACGCGGCTGCAGATGCCGCCGTTTATCGTGACCCTGGGCACGCTGGGCATCGCCCTGGGCCTGGGGCAGTTGCTCTCTGGCGGCACGTCCGTGCCAAACGTGCCGCCCGCCGTGCAAACGGAAATCGGCCTGCGTGAGCTTGTCGGCGTGGATATTGGCGACCAGCATATCCGGATCATCCCCCCGATCCTGATCGCGGTGATCATCGCCGTGATTGGGGCGTTCGTACTGAATCGCACCCGCTTCGGCCGCTACACCTACGCGGTCGGATCAAACGCCGCGGCCGCTCGCCGCGCCGGTATCGACGTCGACAAGCACCTGGTCAAGGTCTACGCGCTGGCCGGCACGCTTGCTGGCGTGGCGGGATCCATGGATCTGATGCGGTTTGGCACCGCGTCGGTTGGTTCCCACCAGTCCGACAACCTGGCCGCCATCTCGGCTGCCGTCATCGGCGGCACCAGCCTCTTCGGCGGCATCGGCACGATCGGCGGCAGCGTGATCGGCGCGTTTATTCCCACCGTGCTGCGCAACGGCCTGGTGATCACCCGGGTGCCCCCTTTCTGGCAGAACGTGGCCATTGGCTGTGTCCTGATCCTTGCGGTGTACCTCGATCAGCGCCGGCGGAAAGCGGAGGAGCGTATCTAGGTCCCAGAGTACCGGGGCAGCATTGTCATCAGTGACAATGGTTGATACCCTGCGCGCGGCATGCATTGGCGCCAGCCGCAGAGATAGGGATTTCGAAGGAGACAACATGAGCACGTGTCGCTCCGCATCCGGGAAGACGTCCCGCCGCTCGATCCTGAAAGCGTCCGTTGTCGCCGGCGCTGGCATGACGCTGATCACCCCGTTCGGGTGGACGGCGAAGGCACAGGATGACGGCTACAACATCGCCTTCATCCAGGGCGTGATCGGAGACAACTTCTACATCACCATGGATTGTGGCGCGCGGGCCAAGGCCGAGGCGCTGGGCAATGTCTCGATCGACACCCAGGGACCGGAGCGCTTCGACCAGACGCTGCAGACGCCGATCCTGAGCGCCGTGGTGCAGAGCAAGCCGGACGCCATCATGATGGCCCCGAATGACGCCAAGGGCATGATCGCGCCGATCCAGGCCGCTATCGACGCCGGCATCCCGGTGTTGTGCGTGGACACGACGATCGACTCCGATATCCAGTTGGGCGACGTTGCCACGGACAACGTCGAGGGCGGGCGCCTGGCGGCACGTGGTCTGGCGGAGCAGATCGGCGGCAAGGGCAAGGTCTTCGTCGTCAACGTCAAGCCAGGAATCTCCACGACCGATCTGCGTGAGCAGGGCTTCCGTGAGGCAATCGAGCAGGAGTTTCCGGATATCGAGTACCTGGGCCAGGAGTATTGTGACAACGACTCCAACATTGCGGCCCAGATTGTCTCCGCCCGGCTGCAGTCGGATCCGGACCTGTCCGGCATCTTCGGCACCAACCTCTTCGCGGCACAGGGAGCTGCGGCAGCGCTGCGGCAGCAGAACCTGCAAGGCAAGGTCAAGATGGTTGGCTTCGACGCCGGCCCGACCCAGGTGCAGGATCTCAAGAGCGAAACCGTCGACCTGTTGATCGCCCAGCACCCGGGCGACATTGGTGAAATTGCGGTTGGACTGCTGGCCGAGTTCCTGGCAAGTGGCGTTGCACCGGATCCCAAGGAGCTGGTGACCGGCTCCACCATTGTCACGCGCGACAACATTGATGATCCGGAAGTCGCCCGCTACCTGTACGTCGCCGACTGTGGCTCGTACAAGCTGGCCAACGCCGAGCCGCTGCCACAGGCGGATGCGACGGCCGAGGCTACGCCGATGGCGTAGTTTTCTGACATCCGATCACGAAAGCCCCAGCGCCGGAGCAATCTCGCGCTGGGGCTTGACATGCGCCCGGAAATGCGGTATGATGATCGTTCGCCGTTGGGTCGTGGATCAGGCGGCAGACGAATCTTCGAAGACCGGTAGCCGGGCGGGGCGTGCTGGAACGATCAATTGCGAAACCTGGTCGCACGGGAGGGGCAAGCTATGTCCTCCCGTTTTGGCGTGTCATGGAGGGAAAGAACGCGCAAGAGCAATTGCGTGTGTCGTGGCCAGTCTAGCCCGCACCATCGAGGATTTGAAGAGCTGAATGGCGTGCCGTCTCCCAACCTGCGAAGGAGTATCTGACTGTGGCATTAACCAAGATAGAAGCAAACGGTATCGAGACGGCAACACACAACGGATTGCAAACGGTACTTTCGAATACAGGGATTGATCGGCGCTCGTTCTCGCGCATCCCGACGGTCTGGGAGATGCCAGACCTGGTCCAGGTCCAGATCGAGTCCTTCGAGTGGTTCAAGCAGGAGGGCCTGCGCGAACTGCTGGAGGAGATTTCGCCGATTTCCGATCACAACAAGAAGATGGAACTCACCTTCGGCGAGTATCGCTTCGAAGAACCATGGCGGCGGCTACCGGAGGATCTCCAGGAGCAGGGCAAGAACGACCCTCGCATCGTGGAGCAGTTCTGCCGCGAGCGCGACATCACCTATTCCTCGCCGCTGCGCATCAAGGCGAAGCTGCGGGTCGTCAACACCGAGACCGGGGAAATCCGCGAAATCGGCGCGGGTGACGACGAGGATTCCGAGATTTTCATCGGTGACTTCCCGATGATGACCACGGATGGCACGTTCATCATCAACGGCGCCGAGCGCGTCGTGGTGTCGCAGTTGGTGCGTTCGCCGGGCGTCTACTTCGACCGCTCGACGGACCCCACCACCGGCAAGCAGGTGGCCACCGCCAAATTGATCCCCAACCGGGGCGCCTGGCTGGAGTTCGAGACCTCCAACCGCGACGTGATGTCGGTGAAGGTCGATCGCAAGCGCAAGATGCCGGTCACGATTCTGCTGCGCGCGATCGGCATGACCGACGAGGAACTGGCCGAAGCGCTGGCGGATGTGGACACCAACCCGGATCGCCCGTTCCTGCGCACGACGCTGGAGAAGGACCCGACCAAGGCGAAGGACGATGCGCTGATCGAACTGTATCGCCGCCTGCGCCCAGGTGATCCGCCGACGCGCGACAACGCGACGTCGATGCTGGAGAACCTGTTCTTCAACGACCGACGGTACGATCTGGCGCGTGTGGGCCGCTACAAGCTGAACGAGCGCCTGCATGGCGACAAGCCGGCCGGCGATCGCCCTGGCAGCCGCATCCTGACGAAGGAAGACCTGGTCGAGATCATCCGCGAGATGATTCGCCTCAGCAACGGCCTGAGCGAGCCGGACGATATCGACCACCTCGGCAACCGCCGCATCCGTGCGGTGGGCGAGTTGATCCAGATGCACGTGCGCACGGGGTTCCAGCGCCTCGAGCGCGGCATTCGTGAGCGGATGACGATCCAGGACCCGGAGACGGTGACGCCGAAGGCGCTGATCAGCACGACGCGGCCCGTGATGGCGGCGGTGCGTGAGTTCTTCGGCGGTAGCCAGTTGTCGCAGTTCATGGACCAGACCAACCCGCTGGCCGAGCTGACGCACAAGCGGCGTCTGTCCGCGCTGGGGCCTGGTGGTCTCAGCCGTGACCGTGCCGGGTTCGATGTGCGCGACGTTCACCCGTCGCACTATGGCCGCATTTGCCCGATTGAAACGCCGGAAGGGCCGAACATCGGTCTCATCGGGTCGTTGGCCACCTACGGCAAGATCAACCAGTACGGGTTCATCGAGACCCCGTACCGTCGCGTGATCGCACAGTTGGTGGTTGACGATCCGGTCCTGCCGCTGGAAGGGCAGATCCTGCGTGATGACGCTGTCAACCCGGAGACGGGCGACGTGGTCGTGAAGGCGGGCAAGCGCCTTGATGACAACGCGATTGCGGCAATCAAGGCGGCCAAGATCCGGACCGTCCACATCAAGCCGGTGGCGTCCACGATCATCGACTATCTCTCGGCGGACCGTGAGGAGCAGGTGATGATCGCCCAGGCGAACACCCCGCTCGACGCGGAGAATCGCCTGATTCCGGAGCAGGTCGTCGTCCGCATCGGCGGCGGTCACCGGTTCCCGGTGGTGCCGTCGCAGCAGGTCTCCTATATGGATGTCTCACCGAAGCAGGTTGTTTCGGTGGGTACGGCACTGATCCCGTTCCTGGAGCACGACGACGCCAACCGCGCCCTGATGGGCGCCAACATGCAGAAGCAGGCGGTGCCACTGCTGCGGCCGCAGGCGCCGGTGGTCGGCACGGGTGTGGAGCACCAGGCGGCGCGTGACTCCGGTCAGGTGCTGGTGGCGGCCCAGAACGGTGTGGTGCACTCGGTTAATGGCCGGCAGATCGTCGTGGTGGACGACGACGGCAATGTGCACGAGTACAACCTGCGCAAGTTCGTGCGCTCCAACCAGGACACCTGCATCAACCATCGCCCAAGCGTGCAGCGCGGCGACCGGGTGTACCCGGGCAAAATCATCGCCGACTCCTCCTCGACGGAGAACGGTGAGTTGGCGCTGGGGCAAAACGTGCTCGTGGCCTTCATGCCGTGGGAAGGTGGCAACTTCGAAGATGCCATCCTCCTGAGCGAGCGCCTGGTACGTGACGATGTCTACACCTCGATTCACATCGAGAAGTACGAGACCGAAGCGCGCGACACCAAGCTGGGCCCCGAAGAGATCACGCGGGATATCCCGAACGTCGGCGAGGAGAGCCTGGCCGACCTCGATGAGAATGGCGTCATCCGCATTGGCGCGGAGGTGCGCCCGAACGACATCCTGGTCGGAAAGGTGACCCCGCGCGGTGAAACGGAACTGAGCGCTGAGGAGCGCCTGCTGCGCGCGATCTTCGGTGAGAAGGCGCGTGAGGTGAAGGACACCTCGCTGCGCGTGCCGCACGGCGTACACGGGAAGGTGATCGACGTCCGGACGTTCCGTCGCGACGACGATTCCGACCACGAACTGCCGGCGGGCGTGAACGAGATGGTGCGCGTCAGCATCGCCCAGAAGCGGAAGATCTCCGAGGGCGACAAGATGGCGGGCCGTCACGGCAACAAGGGCGTGATCTCGCGCATCATCCCGATCGAGGACATGCCGTTCCTGCCGGATGGTACGCCGGTGGACATCATCCTCAACCCGATCGGTGTGCCATCGCGCATGAACCTCGGCCAGGTGCTGGAAACTCACCTGGGCTGGGCCGCGCAGAAGCTTGGCTTCCGGGTGGCGACGCCGGTATTCGACGGCGCGCAGGAAGAAGAGATCCGCGACCTGCTGGTGGAAGCAGGGTTGCCGGAGGACGGCAAGGTCGATCTCTACGACGGCCGCACGGGCGACAAGTTCGACCGTCCGGTGACGGTCGGCGTGATCTACATGCTGAAGCTCGCTCACCTGGTGGAGGACAAGATCCACGCCCGGTCGACTGGCCCATACTCGCTGGTCACGCAGCAGCCGCTTGGTGGCAAGGCGCAGTTCGGCGGTCAGCGCTTCGGCGAAATGGAAGTGTGGGCGCTGTATGCCTACGGCGCGGCGTACACCCTGCAGGAAATGCTGACCGTGAAGTCTGACGACACGGTTGGCCGCGTGAAGACGTACGAATCGATCGTGAAGGGTGACGAGATCACTGGCGCCGGTGTGCCGGAATCCTTCAAGGTGCTGGTGAAGGAGCTGCGCTCCCTCGGTCTCTCGATCGACGTGATCAACGAGGATGAGCAGACCGTCGAGTTCGCCGAGGATACCTCGCGCGATCTGCTCTCCAACCTGGACCGGATCAATCTCAGCGGTTACGAAAAGACCGCCGACTAAGTGAAACCCTATTCGTCGCTGGCCCGCTCGGTGTCACACCCGAGCGGGATCCGGTCACCCCGGAGGGGCAATGTCTACAACTGATACTGACCTGTCGATGCTTTCCATTAATACCGCCCTGGCGCCAACGCCTTCATTCGACCGGGATGCGCGCGGCCCGCGTGACGGCTTTGCCCGTAGTGACCGCAATGACCGCAGCCGGGTGCTGGATGTCAACAATTTCGACGCCATTCGCATCAGCCTCGCCTCGCCGGAGGCGATTCGCTCGTGGTCGTACGGCGAAGTCACCAAGCCGGAGACCATCAACTACCGCACCCTGAAGCCGGAGCACGGCGGCCTGTTCTGCGAGCGCATCTTCGGTCCCACCAAGGACTGGGAGTGCTACTGCGGCAAGTACAAGCGTATCCGCCATGCCGGCACGGTCTGCGACAAGTGTGGCGTGGAAGTGACGCGGGCCAAGGTGCGCCGTGAGCGCATGGGGCACATCGAACTCGCTGCGCCGGTCGCGCACATCTGGTACGTCAAGGGCACTCCGAGCCGGCTTGGGCTGCTGCTCGACATTACCCCGCGCAACCTGGAGCGGGTGCTCTACTTTGCGTCCTACCTCGTGACGCAGGTCGATGAGACCGCCCGCGAGGAGGCGATCCAGGAAGTCCGGGACGTCGCCGAGGCCGAGATGGAGGAACTGCGCGCGGAGGCCCAGGCGCAGCTCGACGAAATCTCGGAGACGGTCGGCCGCGACGTTGAGTCGCTCAGCGAGCGCGAGCGGACCGTTTCGGACGACATTGCGGCGCGCCGGGAGCGCGAGGTGGCGACGCTGACCGCCGACCGCGATGAGGTGCTGGCGCAGCTCGAGGCGCTGATGAACCAGGCGTCTCCGGACGCCATCCTGTTCCGCGGCAAGGTCGTGGTTGAGCCGGACCAGGCAGTCAACGAGGATCGCAAGTCCCGGCTGGAGCGCTTCTTCCAGGATGAGAAGGAGCGGATCGAGCAAGGGGCCGAGGCGGAGACGACGGGCAGCGAGGCGCTTGCGGGCGCCGAGAAGGACTTGCTCTCCAGCACGGCCGATGAGCGTCGCGAGAAGATCGAGAAGAAGCTGGCCGAGGATATCCGTGAAGTCGAGCGCGAGCGCGATGAATCGGTGAAGGCGGTCAACGATCTCAAGGAACTGCAGATCCTGTCGGAACAGCAGTACCGCGAGTTCAATGAAATGCTGCCGCCAGGTGTGTTCCGCGCCGGGATGGGCGCTGAGGCGGTGCACGATTACATCGTGAACCGCATCGATCTCGATGAGATCGCCATCGAGCTGCGCAACGAGATGCAGAGCACCTCGGACGTGAAGCGCAAGAAGGCGACCAAGCGGCTGCGAGTGGTCGAGGCGCTGCGCAAGAGCGGCAACCGGCCGGAGTGGATGATCTTCACCGCGCTCCCGGTGGTCCCGCCGGAACTGCGCCCAATGGTGCAGCTCGATGGCGGACGCTTCGCCACCTCTGACCTGAACGACCTATACCGCCGCGTGATCAACCGCAACAACCGCCTCAAGCGGCTGCTGGAACTCGGCGCGCCCGACATCATCGTGCGCAACGAGAAGCGGATGCTGCAGGAGGCCGTGGACGCGCTGATCGATAACGGCCGGCGCGGTCGCGTGGTCTCCGGCTCGGGCAAGCACAAGCTGAAGAGCCTTTCTGACTTGCTTAAGGGCAAGCAGGGTCGCTTCCGCCAGAACCTGCTCGGCAAGCGCGTGGACTACTCGGGCCGCTCCGTCATCGTGGTCGGGCCGAACCTGGCGCTGGATGAGTGTGGCTTGCCGAAGCGAATGGCGCTGGAGCTGTTCAAGCCGTTCGTGATGCGGCGCTTGGTCGATGCCGGGCACGCCCACAATATCAAGGCCGCCAAGCGCCTCGTGGAGCGAGTCGATCCGAAGGTGTGGGACGTCCTGGAGGAAGTCATCCAGGACTACGTGGTGCTGCTCAACCGCGCGCCAACGCTGCACCGCCTGGGTATTCAGGCGTTCAAGGTGAAGCTGATCGATGGCTCGGCCATCCAGATTCACCCGCTGGTCTGCGCGGCGTTCAACGCGGACTTCGACGGCGACCAGATGGCCGTGCATGTGCCGCTCTCCCGCAAGGCGCAGGATGAGGCGCGGACGCGCATGCTTTCGGTGCGCAACCTGCTCTCGCCGTCGAATGGCGAGCCGATCGTGTCCCCGACACAGGACATCGTGCTTGGTTGCTACTACCTGACCTCGGAGCGCGATCACGAGGCGGATATCGCGGCCGGCACCGAGCCACGCGGCCGAGGCAAGGTCTTCTCCTCCCTGGAAGAGGTGAAGCTGGCCTACGACGCGGGTGCTGTTGACCTGCAAGCCGACATCATCGTGCGGACGGACCGTGACGGTGGCGAAGTGAAGCGCATCCCGACCACGGTCGGCCGCGCTATCTTCAACCTGGCGCTGCCGCCGGAAATCGGCAAGTACTACAACGCGACGATGGGCCGCAAGCAGTTGCGCGGTGTCGTTGCGGATGCGTACCGCTACTTCCAGGACGCGGACCGCACCGCTCGTATCGTGAACGACATCAAGAAGGTTGGCTTCGAGTTCTCGACGCGCGGCGGCATGAGCATTGCCGTCGATGACGTCGTCATGTCCGAGAAGAAGGATGAGCTGCTCAAGGACGCAGACGAGCGGGCGGACAAGCTGGAGCGCCAGTACCGGCGCGGCCTGGTGACCGACTCCGAGCGGCTGCGCGAGCTGGAACTGATCTGGAACACCACGCGCGATGATCTCGCGAAGCACGTGGAAGAGGGCCTGCGCGGCCAGAACTCGGTCTTCATGATGGCCGACTCTGGGGCGAAGGGAAACATGAACCAGATCAGCCAGATGGCGGGTATGCGCGGTCTGGTGCTCGACCCCAAGGGCGAGATCATCGACATTCCCATCCGCTCGAACTTCCGTGAGGGCCTGACCGTCCTGGAGTACTTCCTCTCCACGCACGGCGCTCGCAAGGGCCTGGCCGATACGGCGTTGCGCACGGCCGACTCCGGGTACCTGACCCGGCGTCTGGTCGACGTTTCGCAGGACGTCATCATCACAATCGATGACTGCGGGACCGAGCAGGGCATCGTGGTCACCAACATGCGTGGTGATGACGAACTCTCGGCCGAGGATTTCCGCTCACGGATCCTGGGTCGCGTGCTGCTCTCGCCGGTGGTCAACTCCGAGACGGGCGAGATCATCGCCAACATTGGTGAGGAGCTGACTGACCGCCTGGAGTTGCCGGACGGATCGACGCGCGACGTTGTGGGCGAAGTCATCGCATCCGGTGCAGACCGGGTGCATGTGCGCTCAGTGATGACCTGCGAAGCCACGCACGGTGTGTGTTCGCTGTGCTATGGCCGTAATCTCGCCAGCGGCAAGCTGGTCGAGCACGGCGAGGCCGTGGGCATCATCGCGGCGCAGTCGATTGGCGAGCCGGGTACCCAGCTCACGATGCGCACGTTCCACACCGGTGGTGTAGCGCGTGCCGACATCACGTCGGGTCTGCCGCGCGTGGAGGAGTTGTTCGAGGCCCGCGCGCCCAAGGGCGTCGCAGTGCTGGCGGACCGCGAAGGGACGGTGACCATCGAGACGACGGACACGGGACGCAATCTCGTGATTACGTCGTCCGACATCGAGCAGCGGGTGTATCCGCTTTCACCCGGCTGGGATGTGGCACTGACCGACGGCGACATGGTCATCAAGGACAAGACGGTCATGGCCGTTGGACCGGAAGATCAGAAACTGACCAGCGCCATTGAAGGCCGCTTCTTCATTGATGACCGCACAATTTACGTGCGCAATGAGAAGGAAGAGCGGGTCGAGTACCCGGTGCCGGTGACGTACCAGATCTACGTCGAAGACGGTGACGTGGTCTACCCGGGCCAGCAACTGACGGACGGCGCGAAGGACCCGCACAAGGTGCTGCTGACGCAGGGCCGTGAAGAGGTCCAGCGCTACATGATCGACGAAGTGCAGAAGGTGTACCGTTCACAGGGCGTGAACACCAATGACAAGCACATCGAGGTCATCTGCCGCCAGATGCTGCGCAAGGTCAGCATCACGCACCCAGGTGACACGGATTACCTGCAGGACGAGCGGATCGACCGCTTCGAGTTCAACGAAATCAACGAGGAGATCATGGCCCAGGGCGGCGAGCCGGCGACCGCCGTGCCGGTGCTCCTGGGGATCACCAAGGCCTCGCTGGAAACCGACTCGTTCCTTTCGGCGGCCTCCTTCCAGGAGACTACGCGGGTCCTGACCGAAGCCGCCATCAACGGCAAGGTCGATCATCTGCGCGGCCTGAAGGAAAACGTCATCATCGGCAAGCTCATTCCGGCGGGTTCCGGGTTCGGCGTCGAGCCGGGCCTGGGCGCCGGCCCGGTCACGGAGGGCGCGCCGGGCGGCGTTGCTCTCCTGGAGCGAACCGAAGACGTCGAGGACGCGTCGGAAGAGGATCTGGAAGCGCTGATGGCGCAGGGGCTGGTGCCTGGCGGCAGCCGCGCCCTCCTGGATGACGACGACGCGGAAGCCGACGCCGAGATCGAGGAGGACTCCCTGTCCGTCATCGATCTTGATGAGTTGGCCGAAGAGAGCTAGCCTCAAGACGGGTGATTCTGGCCCTGAGTAGACCAGGATCACCCCGCGTCACCCAGCCGATTTGGCTTGACATCTCATGTCGGGATGTCTAAACTACCCCCTTGTGTCCGCCGCAAGGCGGATGCGCATGTGAGGTTCGTTCCTCACGAGGCAGGCGGCGCCGCAGCTGTCGGGAATGGCAGAGCACGGTTTCGAAACGCTTCCTGTCCGGTTAGGAGTAATCGTGCCGACGATCAATCAGTTGGTTCGTAAGGGCCGTAAGAGCGTCAAGAAGAAGACCAAGGCTCCCGCGCTTGGATTTACCAATAATGCGTTGGGTC
>DAOUDE010000105.1:0-6892 GCA_034431475.1 Thermomicrobiales bacterium
GCCGGGGCCGGCCGGGGCCGCCGCGTTCCGGCTCGTGAGACAGGAGCCCTTCGCGTTCGAGTGCGGTCAGGGTCTGGCGCGCGCCACTGAGGGTGACGCCCAGTTCCCCGGCGATCGCATCCGCGGTGGTGTTGCCGCCGCGCTCGATCCGCCGCTCCGTAGAGTGACTCGGCGTCGGTGATCAGCACAGCAGAAGCGCACCATGGGATGGACGTCCGGTGGCCGCTGGTTGCAATGGGGTTCCGCCGAAGCACACGACCGGCGCCTGCGCCGGCAACAGCGCGTCAGGAGGGACATGGCCACCATGATGGACGGCAAGCAATTCGATCATGTCGTCAAGTCGTTCGCTGCTACCCGGAGCCGCCGTCGTGTGGTGCAAGTGGGGTTGGCCGTCGCTGCGGGCCTCGCCGCGCCACGCGTCGTGCAGGATGTCAAAGCCAAGGACAAGTCGTTTCAGAAGTGCGAGCGGGACTGTGCGACCTTCTTCGGTGACCAGTCGCCGGAGCGGCAAGCGGCGTGCCTTTCGGTCTGCAACGGGTGCAAACATGACATTCGCCGGGTCTGCGACACGTCAGCGACGAACCAAACGCTCATCTGCTGCGACGACCCCTGCTACTTCTATTGCGGGGATGCATCCTGAGGAGCGTGCGCGCTCCTGAACGTCACTTCGTGCATCGCTGACCAAGATCTCACGGCCAATCCGCCGACGGTGGCAAGAAGGAGAGCGAGATGTCCACGGAACCACCATTCGAGCCCGCCAACTCCGGAAGCGAACGCACTCTGGGCCGCCGCGCCCTCCTTACTGGGGCGGCGGGTGCCGCCGCAGCGGGGATGGTTGCCTCTCTTCCCGCTGCGGTGGGTGCCATCCAAGACGCGACAGCAACCAGCGAGAGCAAGCCCGCGACCTTCGTGCTCGTTCCTGGCCAGTGGACGGGCGCGTTTGTCTGGCATAAGGTCGCTCCACTGCTGCGAGCCGCCGGTCATGAGGTATACCCGGTGACCTGCACTGGACTCGGGGAGCGCGTCCACCTCACCAGCGCCGCCATAGATCTCGACACGTTCATCACGGACGTGGTCAATGTGCTTGAGTTCGAGGATCTGCACGACGTCATCCTGGTTGGCCATAGCTCTGGCGGGATGATCATTGCCGGGGTGGCCGAGCGCGTGCCGGAGCGGCTGGCCCAACTCGTCTACCTCGACGCCTCGGCGCCTGAAGACGGCCAGAACGACTACAACTTCGACTTCCCTTCCCAGGAAGCCTACGACGCGGGGGTCGCCGCCGAGATTGCAGGCTCCATGGAGGCCGGCATGCCCGGGTTCGTACCCGTTTACCCAGACATCGTGGAGTGGGTGCGAGGCATGGCCAAGGACCCCGACGAAGCGGAGTGGTTCATCGCCAAGCTGGTCCCGCACCCGCAGTTGACCAAGCTCCAGCCCGTCCGGATTGGCAACCCGGCGGCGGCGGCGCTGCCCCGCACCTTCGTCTTTTGCAAGAAGGATGCCCTCGAATCTTCGACTCGCATCGCCGAGCGAGTGCGTTCGGACCCTACATGGCGCTTCCTGGAGCTTGACGACAACCACCTGGTGAACCTCAACGACCCGGAGGGGACAGCGGAGGCGTTCCTGTCGCTGCTCTAGGCGTGCTGCGTCTCACGCTCGTGCTATGCCAAACGCTCTTGCGTGCCGCGGCTTTCGCGCCGTGTTCCCACAGCCAAGGGGGTATACCTCGCGGCAAGCAGGGCCAGGAACGGCTGGCAACCATCCTTCAATGCGATGACCCGGAGCGTCATGCTCCGGGTCATCGCGCTTTCTGTCGCAAGAATGACCGTATTTGCGACTCTTCCAGTTGCCCTGGGCTTTGCCCAGTTTTGCGCAGGAGCTGGAGTTACAGCACCCGTCTCACCATCAGCGTCGACATACTCACGAACGTATGCAGGTTTGCATCGGTTCGCTCTGGGTGTGGGTGGGCCAGGCGATGGTGGGGGCCGCGCTTGCGGCATGCGCTCTCGTCGGTCAAACGAACAATCAGACAGCTGTTCGCCACGTCAAGGCTCCCGCCGGGTGGCCAACGAAGGCGTTGCTGCGCGGTGTCAGGCGCGAGGGCTCGCAGAGGGGCGGCATCCTGGATGGCAGCCATGCCAGCACGGAACGTTACGGGATCTTCGAGCCAATGGGCTACGTCGTGCTTGGCGCGGCGTGAGCGATCAGGGCCAAACCGCGAGCAAACGATGAACACCATGGACATGGCGATCACTCATGCCCGTGTCGGGCCATGCCGGTGGCGGTGGCAGGCGTCACAACTGGGCGCGTTCACGTCACACCCAGGCCGTGTGCGAGCGAAGCATCAGCGGCACGATAACCTGCCAATCCGCTCGGCCCTTACAGCGCGGCTGGATGCTTGAGCGAGTGACGCGGGGCAGAAGTGGGGACGCCTCCGCAGAGCCTGGCCATGGCGTTGGCCATGCCCGCGCGGCGAGCCCGGACCATTCACGACGCGCGGTGATTCCGATCAGCCCGAGTGAGATACGGCAGGTATCAGGGGCTGGGCGTGCGCTCGGCGGGCTCGTAGGTAATGTAGGGCTCGCCAATCTTGACCAGGTCGGCCATCCACATGCGCGTGGTCCCCTTGCTGGCGTTCCAGACGGTATGCACCGTGTGGGCGGCGTACTCGTCGTAGGAGACGCAGTCGCGCGGCCCGAGCACGATTTCCTGGTTCAAGGGCACGGGTTCGGTGCTTGCTGGCGTTGACCCGTCGCCGCCACGGGTCAGCGTGGCCGCGCCTTCCTGCAGGGTCATGCCGAGCTTGCCTTCCATGACGCAGGCAACTTGCGCCAGGGGATGGCTGTGGCTGGTCGAGTAGGCGCGCGGCTCCCAGACCAACTCGGTCATCTGCAGGCGATACCCGGGTGAAGCCACGGGCAGGACCGCCCCCAGCACTGCATTGCTGATGCCGGCTTCGCCTGGCGTGCTGTCGCAACGGCAGTTGCCCGTCAGCACCCGCTTCTTCTTGTGGCCGTGCTTCTGCTTCCTGACGCACTTTCCGCCATAGGCATGGCAAAAGCCGGCGCAGCAATCTGACGTCTGAGCGCACGATGCCCCAGATGCCCCGCATGTCTGCTCGTCGGCGACATCCGGCTGTTGCTCCTGGGTCCGCTGCTCTTCCTCTTGGGCAGCAGCATGCTCGAGTGCAGGAAAGGCTGGAGCGAGCGCGACACTCCCGAGAACCCGCCGCCGCGAAAAGGACTGTGTGAAAGCTTTGACGACATCGTCGAAGCGAGAGCCATCCATGCAGTACCCCGGTAGCGCGCCCGTACGGGACAGGTGTCGCACGTTTCCACTATTGCAACGCGTGTGGTTGCGGTTCCAGTATGCAAAAGCAGATCTGGCTGTCAACGCGTCCGGGTCAGCAGGGTGCGCGCAGGAGTGTCCGGCGTGAAGGAACACCCACCCGGCCTCGACGGGTGAGCAGAAGCGTGCGGCGGCGGGCCGCGGACATAGCTCCCCCGCCCGCCCTACCCTCCACTGGTGCTATCCGTACTCGCAGCTTCCGTCAGGACCTATGAGCTGAGCGCAGCAATCGTCGTCGGTGGAACAGGTGGCATCCTCCAGGCCGCACGGGCCACAGATCAGGGTGTCTCGCAAGCAGCCACTCGGCGATGCGGCCTTGTTCGGCGTGAGAGACGGTGCCTGGGTTTCCCCGCGAAAACGGTCCACATCCGGTGACGGGAGCAAATCGGCGAATCGTATCGCGCGGCATCATTTATGACAAGCCAGGGCTGCGCATGTAGGCCAGAAATTCCGTCTCATCCTGGCGGCCACCACCTCTGAACTCCTGATCGGCCGCCTGCCGCGCTGAAGCGAGCCAACGGGGTGCGGGCACGACGGCCTGCTCATCACTGCGGCGCTAGACCGCGCGGCGGGATCGGGTGGGGAGCGTTGAGGAGCGGTAGCCAGCGCATCCCGAACGGGGCGGTGCACCATGCGCCAAGTGTCCTGATCTTGCTCGTTGAGGCTGGAGATAGCACCGCCGCTGGCCTCCCGGGCGTACAGTTGGCAGATGTTCCCTCACACCGCCTCCTGGATGAGGAGCGCAGGAAGGGACAACGCACACCGGCGGGGCGCCTGCACACGCGGACGGTCTGGCCAGCGCACGCCAAACACAGAGGAGGACCGACTATGGATTCTCGACAATTCGACCGGTGGACACGCCTGTTCGACGGCGTGTCCCGACGCGATGCGATTACGTTGCTGGCCACCGGGATCGGCGGTGGGCTGCTGGCAAACGGTGGCCGCGGCGTGATGGCCCAGGTCAGCGGCGAAAAGTGCAAGGACAAGGGCGACAACTGCAAGAATACCAACGACTGTTGCAACAACCTGAGGTGCAAGAACGGCACGTGCAAGAAGGACAACAACAACAACAACAATAACGACTGCAAAGGCAAAGGCAAGAACTGCAAGAAAACGAATGATTGCTGCAACAACCTCAGGTGCAAGAACGGAACATGCAAGAAGGACAACAATAACAACAACAACTGCAAGAAGAAGGGTGACAACTGCAAGAAGAACAGTGACTGTTGCAACAACCTGAAATGCAATAACAACAACACCTGCAAATAGGCGGCCGGTGCCCCGTTCGGGGTATAGGTCGCGCGTGGTCGCTGTAGCGCCTTGCCGGCGGTGTGGCCCGGCTGCGCTGATGCGCCGGGCCACGCTCGCGCCGGTTGCGCCGGGGGTGGCCGCGTCACCCCCGGCTCCCTCGCTCCCGAGGCACGCTTCGCCCTGCCTACCCGCGCGCCGGGTGTTTCCTGGGGGATCTCGCGAGGCGGCCTGACGCAGGCAGACAACCCGGGCCGCCTGCCGCACTGGACGGCAAGTGGCTCCCCTCAGGGCCCCTGGTCGTACGTCCCTGAAATATCACTTTCGATAGATGCCACGCGCTGCGCCTTGCCCGACACTGCGGTAGCGCCGGCCGGTCGTGGGCGCTGGCGACCTACGCGGGAGTGATGCAGGATGGATGCACCGCAGTTCGATGCGCTGTCGAAAGCACTGTCCGGGGGAGACACGCGCCGCCGCGTGCTGGGCGCCCTGGCGGCAGTCCCGGCCCTCGGTGGGCTGGCCGGGCTGCTTGGCCGCGACGAGGCGGACGCCAGGAAGCGACGAGCCAAACACCGCCGGCATGATGTCGACGCCGAGAAGAAAAAGAAGAAGAAGAAAAAGAAGAAGTGCAAGCCCGATGCCACGGCGGTCACCTGCAATGGCAAGTGCGGCAGCGTCACCAACAACTGCAAGCAGACAGTGAACTGTGGCGCATGTACCTGCAATCCGGCGTGCGGGACGTGCGAGCAGTGCCAGGGTACGACGTGCGTGGCGTGTGAGCCGTGCTGCAACGGCTTCTGCTGCAGCCGGGCCGGCGCGATCTGCGCCGAGGACACGGGCGCGTGCTGTGTGCCCGAGTCCGAGAGCGTGACCTGCAACGGCAAGTGCGAAGGCGTCATCAACAATTGTGGCGTCAAGATCAACTGCGGTCCCTGCACGTGTGACCCGGTCTGCCCGGACTGCCAGTTCTGCACGGGCGATCCTCGCAAGTGCGTCCTGGACCCTCTCCAGCAGGGTCAGAGCTGCGGGACGGCCCAGTGCCAGAACGGCACGGCCACGCTACCGGGTACCTGCAATGGCGGAACCTGCGAGCCTGGGATGCAGATCTCCTGTGAGCCGTACCGCTGTGATGGGAATGTCTGCGCGCATTCCTGTGAGCATGATCAGCAGTGCGTCTCGGGCTACTACTGCAACGGCGGCGGGTGCGTGGCCGCGCAGCAGAACGGGCTGGTCTGTACCCAGAATCAACACTGTGAGTCTGGCCACTGCGTCGATGGGTACTGTTGCGACAGCGCCTGTGACGGCGTCTGCAAGGCCTGCAACGTAGGCGGAGCGGAGGGCACCTGCTCCACGGCGCCCAATGGCTCGACCTGTAGTGGCGGCGTCTGCGCCAGTGGCCAATGCGAAGCGTGTGATGTGTGTGCGGATGGCTGTCCGTTCGACACACTCCAGGACGCGATTGACGCGGCGGATGCGGGGGACACGCTGCGTCTCTGCCCGGAAACCTATGGCCGGGCCGGCGATGGCTCCGTTGCCGCGATCACCAAGAACCTGACCCTGGTGGGCGCTGGGGCAATTGACGGCGGCACCGTCCTGGATGGGGGAGGCGGCGAGAACGGGAATCCCGTGGTGGCGATTGTCGGCGCCGAGGGTGTGGGGCTCGGTGACGTAACGGTGGAACTGCGGGACCTGAGAATACGAGGCGGCTATACCAATACTCCCGGCGGACTCGGCGGAGGCATCCTGCTCGCGCGCGCCACGGCAACGCTGAAGCGGGTGCTGGTCACTGGCAATTTCGCGCAGTTGGGTGGTGGCGTGGGTATTCACGATTCCCTGGCTGAGCTCACCCTCATCAACACGTCGGTGAAGTCGAACGACGCCTTCACCGGTGGCGGCGTTTACATCGACGGCGGCAAACTCACCGTCGGGAGCGGCAGCGGGGTGGCTGGCAACACGCCGAACGACTGCGTCTCCTTCAATGGCGGCTCGGGCTGCCCTGCCTAGAATGGGGCCGCGCGGCCGGGCTGGGCCAGAAACCGGCCCGGCCGCACACGCCAGTTGCTGCCGGATATGGGCGACCCGGTGCCGAACGGGGTCGCCTATCCGGCCCATGTTCCCGGATCGCGCTGGCGCGGGCCTGGTGCTCATGGCAGGAGCCGGGCGCGGGGGGCGCCCGGCCACCGGCGGAGGGTGCGATGTGACCGGCCGCAGGCATCCTCGCATCAGGCAGCCGTCCTGTGGACAATACCCGGAGCGTTCTCACCACCCACGTTGCGTGCGTTTCGGAGTACCAGCA
>DAOUDE010000106.1:0-1804 GCA_034431475.1 Thermomicrobiales bacterium
CTTCATCAGCCTTGCGCTGGGGATCCTCGGCCGGATGCTGGAGACCTACGGGGTCGACGCGTTCGTGATGGCGATCATCGCCGGGGTGGTTGTGGGGCTGATTGTGGACCGCGTCGTGCCTGAAGGGATCACGCAGGAGCGATAGGCATGCCTGCGGCTCTTCGCCGGGGTGCCCACCATCACCTCCAGGCCAGGGAGCCACGCACCAGCCAGGCCAACCCACCTGGTCTGCCATGATTCGACGCCGCTCCTTCAGCTTCTCTTCACCCGATGCAAAGGCGGTTGTGGCGTCTGCCGGGTCCGCAAGAAGACGCGGCGCAGCCGCGGTGCATCGCCGCGCCCGAGGGCATCGCCAGCGCCGGGCACGCGCGCCCAACACCGCGCGCTCGTGAGCGTTGCCGCCTCCGGCAGTGCCATCCCCTGCCGCCTGCTTCCTGTGCCTGGACCGGCTGTCGTCGCGTATACTTCCGCGGTGGTGGAGTGATTTATTGTCTCGTTAAACGTGCTTGGAGATCCGTTCATGGACGGTCTGTCATTCGACCACCTGTCTCGTCTCGTCGCGCACCCTGCCACCCGCCGCCGGGCCCTTGGCCTGCTGGCCGCGGTGGGCATCGGCGTGGGTCTGCCTCATTCCACCGAGAGCAAGAAGCGGCGCAAGAACCGATGCAAGGGTGGCTGCGGCATCTGCCAAATCTGCCAGAAGACGAGGAAGCGCAAGAAGTGCGTGACCGCACCCGATGGCGCCGCCTGCACGGGCGGGGTCTGCCGGGCGGGGACATGCACCTGCGTGCCGAAGACCTGCGCCAGCCTGGGGGTCGCGTGCGGTCCCGTTGCGGATGGGTGTGGGAGAACCCTGGCCTGCGGCATCTGCAGCGAAATCGACGTCGACACGCCCGCCTGCCGGGCGGGGACGTGTCTCACGTGCGCGGCGGCGTGTGCAGAGGGGTGTCGAGTCTGTAACACCAGGGTCAATGGGACAACGGTTTGTAGTGGTGAAGTCTCCAATACCTCCACACCCTGCGCAACTGGTGCGGATTGTCCATCACTCTTCCCGGAGTGCGTGGCCAGCGTCACCGACCGGGACACGAACGCCACGGTAAATCTCCCCCAAAACTACGGCCTGACGTCCCCTGGCGTATGCGCCAACTTCAACCCGTGCTGAGCATGGAGCTACCCGCCGCGTTGTGACCTCCGCGACATCACCCGGCGTGATCCGTTGCGGAAGTCACCTGCCCTGGGCAGGCAGCGGGGTTGCGCCCGCCGGCGCCTGCCCGGGGAGGATGGGGAACGGGCCGGGCACACGGCGCTGGCCCTTATCCCTGACCTTGCTCCCGGGGCGTTCCCTGCTCCTGAACGAGTGAAGTCGTTTCTTGTCGCACGAGACACGTGCGAAGGTTCTGTGCTGAGTTTGGGGATGCCCTTAGCCGCCTGACCCCTACCCCCGTATCACGAGATTGGGCCACTCGGGTTCGCCCGGCCCGCAGAAGCGCGCCAGGACTGCGGCGGTCACCCGCCGGGGCGGCGGGGGTCGTGTGCCCGCGCGTCCCTATTCCGCCAGCGGCGCTCCCACACGGAGGTCCCGGATCCCGCTCCCTGCCCGCGCTGCCCGCCCGGACGGCTTGACTCCCCCTGCCTGCCGCCTTATGCTGTCAAAATAGCACATACGTTCTTATTTTCCGTTCATGGAGGCGACGATGGGTTCGGACGTGAACCGGCTGAACGTCGATGGGCACACGTTCTGGCGGGAAACCACCGGCGATGGGGAGCCGGTGGAGCTGACGACCAGGACCGGGATCGAGGTCGA
>DAOUDE010000107.1:0-16619 GCA_034431475.1 Thermomicrobiales bacterium
CGGCGGAAGCCGGGCGCTGCTCGCCCTGTGGCGGAACGTGATACGCAATCTGTTTCCGCGCCATCTGACGGCACGTGCAGGGCCGCCTGACGGCAGATTGCGCAAGGAGTGGGTCATAGTGGTCACGTGTGCCGCTCACCGATGAGCAAGCGGGACCAATGCCGACCTTCCCGCAGCTGCAGCTATTGACTGTTTGGGCTCAAGGTATAACAGCCGTGTGGATGAGCAGGACTTTGAATGGGATCCGGAGAAGGCTGCTGCACATGCAATCAACATGGCATTGGCTTTCTCGAGGCGAGAAGCGTCTTTACCGGTCCACGTGTATTGCGCATCGACGTCACCAAGCCTGAGTACGGCGAGCGCCGCATGATGGCGGTTGGTCGTGTTGGCCTACTGATGATAAGCGTGATCTATACCGAACGGCCCGGCGAGCGACGCATCATTTCAGCAAGAAGGGCGCGGAGAATTGAGCGAAAGCAGTATCGTCAGGATGCGGAATCTCCCTGACGGATCAGTCGTCCAGGTGCTACCAGACGGCTCCACAATTCCGTACATCGATCCCCATCCCACAGACTGGGCGCGCCTGGAAGCCATGACTGAGGATGAGATCGACGCGAATGCTCTCGCTGATCCTGACAATCCTGCGCTGACCGACGAAGAACTTGCGCGCGGCGAATCCCGGACCCGGCGCGCATTCGCCGCCGGCTTGGGATGACACAGGAACAGTTTTCCTATTGGTTTGAGATTCCTCTGGTGACACTTCGTGGCTGGGAGGATCAGACGATCTTCCTTGACACGGCGGCGATCACGTTGCTGCGCATCATCGAGCAGGACCCGGACGCCGTGCGCGCGGCCCTGCAACGCACGTATGAGCCACCGCTCCGGCCTACTGGCGACTGAGTACGCCGCCTAATCGGGCAGCACCGTGTTCGGCGGGGGTGTTTCCCCGGTGAGCAGGTAGTGCGTAATGGCGGCGCGCGTGGCGCTTTCGCCGGTGAGGAAGAAGGAGGTGTGGCCATCTCCCTCTCGCGTGAGCAGTACGCTCCCGTCGATCTGCTCGCGCATCAACTGTGCCCAGAGGTAACTGGTTGACGGGTCATGCGTGGCGTTCACGATCAGGATCGGCGGCGCGCCGTCGATATGCCATGCACCCTGAGGGTTGGCGACCGGGACGGGCCAGCCCATGCAGCCGGTGAGGATCGTCCAGGTCTGGGTTGCTCCCTGGGTGTGCGGGGCAATTGCCGTCCCGAACGTTTCATAGGCGGCAAGGTCATCCCAGGTGGCCAGGTCCGTTTGCCAGTCGGCGCAGGCGATGGCCAGTTCCGGGAAGAGATGCGATGTCTCTTCGGTGGCGACCTCCCGTGAGAAGGCGCTGGCATCCCCCTGCTCCGCCGCGATGATGGCGTCGGCGAGCGCGCCCCACCCAGCAATGCCGAGTTCCGGCACGGGATCCTTGATCAGCAGCAGGTTCTGCGTTCCCAGGCGAATATCGTCGCCGGTGACCTCGCTGCGGCACACGCCGGAGGCAACGCACTGCGGCGCTGGAATGGGCGCGGCAGCAGCGGCCGCGACCAGGGCGTCGTAGCGCGCCAGCACGTCCTGCCCGTGCAGGGCGCACGTGATGTCTGCCGCGCACCAGGCGGCAAAGCGCGTCAAGGCGTCCTCGTACGCCCGCGTCTCGTCGTTCAGCATGGCCAGGCCGCGCTGCCCATGATCGAGCGCGCCATCCAGCGCCATAACGCGGATGTTTTCCGGGTACAGCTCCGCATACGTCGCCCCCAACTGGGTGCCGTAGGAAAGCCCAAGGTAGTTCAGCGGTTCTCCACCCAGGGCGAGGCGGACCTGCTCCATGTCGCGGGCTGCGCTGACGGTATCCAGGTGGGCCAAGAGTGGCCCGGTAAGCGCCAGGCAGCTTTCGCCCACCGCCTGCGTGTGGGCACGGAGCGCGGCGAAGCCTGCCGCATCCTGCGGGAAGAGCGAGGGCGCATCGTTCCAGAGGGCCGCGTCGCAGCGGACGGGGGTGCTCAGGCCAACGCCACGCGGATCCAGGCCGATCAGGTCGAAGTGATCGCGCACCTGGGGATCGAACAGGGGAAGGCCAGCCGCTTCGAGGGCAATCAGCGGTGAGGCCGTACCACCTGGACCGCCCGGATTGAAGATGAGGGAGCCGATGCGCTGCTGAGGGTCACGCGCGGGCAGGCGGTTCATGCCGATGACGATCTGCTCACCGGCAGGATCGGCGTAGTCCAGCGGCACCCGGAGCGTGGCGCACTCCAGACCGGTGTCTTCCGCACTCGTGCCGGGGCCAGCAACGCACGGCCCCCACTCCAGGCTGGCCACCGGCGTCTGAGCCTGCGTACGTGCGGCGCCCGCCAGCGACGTGCAGAGCAGGGTGATGATGATGAGACCGCGCAGACGCATGAGGTGGTGCTCCCGGGTTCAGGGTGAGGCCGTGAATGTGGCGGATACGGTACTAGGTGCAGAGGCCGGGCGGCAGTCGTCCAGGGCCAGGCTAGCCGTGTGCCGGATGATGAAGTCGCACGCAGCCAGGATTTCATGCAGTCGCTGATGCACCAGGCGCGACATACACCCTGCGGCGCGTTTCTTCAACTTCTTCTCGGAAAATAGGGGTTCTCTATGCCCTGTTCGGTGATGAGGTCTAGGTGTCGCCCAAAGAGCACCTCTGGAGCCTCGGCGAAATCGAAATAGCGGTCCGCATAGTTCAGGTTCTTCCGATCCGCGAACGAGGCGACGAAATCGAGATCACTCGTCTCGGGATCAAATGTCCCCTTGGCGGCGGAGCCGAAGACATCGAGGCGAAGCACGCCGTACTCGCGGCAGAGGGCTGCGATCGCGTCCAGTTTGCCTTCCAGCGGAATGCTCACGCCGGCTGCCTTTCGCGTGGCCGCATCACGGGGCGTCATGCGGCAATGCTACCGCGCCCGCGCGGGCGCCCTGGAAGATGCGGTCACGCAGAGGCTGCGACCGTGCTTTGCCTGCCTACGACCCGAAGCCCAGTTCCCGCAGATACCCGTTCATGAACATCCCCCTTGGGTCCATCTCGCCGCGGATCGCCTCGAAAGCGGGAAGTTCCGGGTACAGGGCAGCGATCTGGGTGGCGGTCAGGTACTGGAGCTTGCCCCAGTGCGGGCGGCCTCCGTGGGCCAGAAAGATCGGCTCGGCGTCGCGGAAGAAGAGGTCGTGCGGCTTCTCGATCGCCTGGTGCAGGCTGATGGTGGCGCTCTCCACGCCCTGGGTCGGGCTGAGCAACGGGTTCTCACCCGGCTGGGTGCGGAACTCCACCGCCCACGTGCAATCCGCATGGCGCGTCTGCACCAGGTCGCGGATTTCGCGCAGCGCTGCCGGGCCCTCGCTCAGGGGCAGGGTGTACTCCATCTCAACGAACTGGGCATTGCGCTGGGAGGGGTAGGCGCGCCAGCTCCAGTCCACGTAGTCCGGGCGCAGGTAACGCTCCAGCGTGCCCGGCGCTGCCTCGGGGAGGTCCTCGCGGAACGGTTCATCGTCGGTTTCGACAAACGTCTTGAGGACGCAGGTGTCCAGTGCTGGCAGCCACCAGAACTCCGCGTTGCGCCGCGTGGCCTCGGCGTCCAGGAAGATCGCCAGGCACTCCTCCATGCTCATCGCCGCGTTCTGCTCGCGCAGCTTGTAGGCCGGGCCTGTGGCCAGGGTGATTTTCGTCAGGACTCCGAGCAAACCCAGCGCGAGGGAGGCTGCGCGCAGCTGTAGGGGCTGGCTGGCGTCGATGCGCACCAGTTCGCCGTCCGCGCGCATGATCTCCACGGCGCGCACGGCGGAGGAGAAGCTGCCGTACTTGCGGCCTGTCCCATGCGTTCCGGTGGAAACCGCCCCGGCCAGCGCCTGGCGGTCGATGTCGCCCTGGTTCAGCAGCGCCCGACCCGCGTCCTGCAAGGGACCGCCGAGGTTGAAGAGGCGCGTTCCGGCCCAGATCGTGGCATCGCCCGTGTCCGGAGCGACGCGCTCAATACCCGCCAGCAGGGAGAGATCGAGCAGTGTGCCGCCAGTCGTGCAGAGCGGCGCGAAGGAGTGCCCGGCCCCGGCCACGCGCACGGTGTCGCCGTGATTCGCGGCATCCAGGAGGGCTGCGCGCAATTCATCGAGCGTAGCGGGCTGCGCTATCGCGCGCGGCGCAGCCTGCACATTGCCCGCCCAGTTCGCCCACGTTCCCGGCTCTGTTACGAGCGTCATTCCCTTACTCCCTCATTCCCCAAGGCCCGCGGGCCGTCTCCCCCTGAGCGAAGCGTCTCCCCCTCGCCCGTATACTCCCGGCAGAAGATTGTCGCTGTTTTCGCTTGCATCCGGAGGAACCAGACGGCATGCCCGCCACGGGGGATTTGCTCTTGCTCAATGGCCGGATCCTGACCATGGACCCGGCGCACCCGGTTGCCTCGGCCGTTGCCATCCGCATGGGGCGCATTGTGTACGCCGGGGATGACGCCGGCGCCAGGGCGGCGGCTGCACCCGGCTCCGAGGTGATCGACCTGGCCGGACGCACCGCCACGCCGGGGCTGAATGATGCCCATGCGCACCCGATGTCGGTCGGCTTTGCCCTGCTCGATCTCGATCTTTCCCCAGAGCGCAACGCCAGCATCGCGGACATGCTCACCCAGGTGCGCGAGGCAGCGGCGAACCGCCCGGCCGGGACGTGGATCGTGGGGCGCGGCTACGACGACGCACGCCTGGCCGAGGGCCGCCATCCGACGCGGGAGGATCTGGACGCCGTCGCGCCCGATCACCCGGTAGTGCTGATCCGCATGTGCCACCACATCGGCGCCGCCAACTCCGCCGCCTTGCGCCTGGCGAACGTGACCAGCGCTTCGGCGGATCCGGAGGGTGGACTGTTCGACCGTGACGCCCACGGCGAACCGACCGGCGTGTTGCGCGAAGCTGCGCTGACGGTCGTGCGCGCGGGGATGCCGGAGCCAACCGAACAGGACATGATGGACGCCCTGGTGGCAGGCGGCGCCGAGTTCCTGCGCAACGGCGTCACCAGCGCGGTCGAGGCCGGCATCCGCGATCCGCGTGAGCTGCGGGCGTTCCAGCGCCTGCGCGAGCAGGGTAAGCTGCCGTTCCGCGCGTACCTGATGATGCTGATCGACGAGACGCTGGATGATCTCATTTCGCTCGGCATCCAGACGGGCTTCGGCGACGACTGGCTGAGGATTGGGCCGGCCAAACTGTTCAGTGACGGCAGCATCGGCGGCCGCACGGCGATGATGCACCAGCCGTACGAGGGGCAGCCGGACAACTTCGGCCTGTGGATGATGCCACCCGACGCGCTGAAGGCGAAGGTGCGCCGCGCCCACGATGCCGGGTTCCAGGTTGGCATTCATGCCATCGGTGATGCCGCCATCGACCTCGTGCTGGATGCCTACGAGGAAGCGCAACAGGCCAACCCGCGCCCGGATACCCGCCACCGCATCGAGCACTGCTCGATTGTGGACGACCGCATCCTGGGCCGCATCCGCGACCTGGGCGTGATCCCGATTCCGGGAACGTCGTTCCTGCGCCATTTCCGCGATGCCTACGTCAACAACCTGGGCGAATGGCGCATCGGGCAGGCGTACGGCATGCGCTCCTTCGAACGGTTCGGCATCATTGCCGCCGCATCGTCGGACGCGCCGGTGGTGCCGGTGAACGCGCTGGCCGGGGTGCAGACCATGATGACGCGGCACGACATCCTCGGCCGCCCGGTCAACCCCGCCGAAGCCATCGGCCTGGAAGACGCCCTGCGTGCGTACACCGTCAACGGCGCGTACGCCTCGTTCGAGGAGGGGATCAAGGGCACGCTCCGGCCAGGCATGCTGGGGGATGTGACGGTCTTCGACGCTGATCTGACAACGGTCGATCCGAATGATCTGGCGGCTGTCCCGGTAGCCTGCACCATCGCTGCTGGTGAGGTCGTCTACGAGCTTGCGTCGTAAACAGCGCGCTGTAGTGCAGCGGAGTGGTCAGCGGCCGAATCAATTGCACGGATGGCGTTCACTGGCACGACCGCGCGGATGCCCGTAGCAGACTGATTGCCCGGGGGTAGCCCGTCTGCGGCGGCAGCGTGCGCGACGCACGCTGCCGCCTTCGTGCATAACCTCGGCCCGTCCCAGGCGAAATCTCAGACATTTGCCCGATGGCCCGGAGCAGGCCACGTCATATCTTCATGTCCAGCGACGCATGGTGTTCGCAGGTCTTCCGGGTGGCGGGGCGGCCCTCAAGCCAGGATCGTCATGTCGTTCTCTGCCTCCCGGCAGCCACCTATTTCATGTGAAGGGCGACCGACTGCGCAGTCGCCACGACTGCGCGGTTCCCGTCCTGTTCAGAACGCGAGGATTTTGCATGCTCAGCAATCGATTACTGACCGACTGCCGTTTGCTGCTCGCGGGAACATCCCGCCGTGATGTCCTGCGAGGGCTGACTGTCGGGTTCGGACTGGGAGGCGCGCATCTCACGCTCCCGGCTGAGGCCAAGAAGAAGCGCAAGCGCAAAAAGAAGCAGAAGGCCGCGAAGCCGAACCAATTTGGCTGCTTCGAGGTAGGTGCCCAGTGCAAGAGCGGGGACGACTGCTGCGCTGGGGTGTGTGAAGGCAAGAAGTGCCGCGCTCACGGCACTGATATCTGCCGACAGGACAAGCCAGGCGTGTGCACGGCGGGGCTGGACGAAGTGCCATCCCTGGGGTGCGGACCCAATTGCTGGTGTTTCCGTACCACCGCTGGCAGCAATTTCTGCGGCGCTAATGTCCGTACGTCACCTCCGCTGGATTGCACCAGTTGCCGGAAAGATACTGACTGCATCGCGCTGGGATACCCGCCTGGATCGGCCTGTGCCCCGGTGGGAAGCGGCAACTGCTCCACCTGGTGCGACACGGGGATGGCCTGCCTGGTCCCATGTGGCACCCCGTACCCGGAGGAGAAGCTGACGAGCCAGGCAGTCTAGCCGCGCCTGGCGCCGGAGACCCCTCCTTCGTCTACGCTCCCGGTAACACGCAGGACGCTCGCCTGCGCATGCCACGTCACGCTCGGTGCGCAGGTCACTACCGGAGGGGTCATGCCGGCCGATCTCGTTTTCGTGAATGGCACCGTCCTGACCATGGACGATGCCCAGCCGACCGCCGAAGCTGTCGCGCTTGTTCGCAATCGCATCGCACACGTAGGCGCGAATGGAGAGGTTCGGGCAGAGGTCGGTCCGGACACGCGCGTCATCGACCTGGGCGGCCGCACGCTCCTCCCAGGCTTCAACGACAACCACACGCACCCGATCTCGTACGGCATCGGCCTGGGCCAGATAGACGCCCGGCCCGCCACGCAGCCAACGCTTGCGGGGCTGCTGGATGCGTTCCAGGCTGCCTCCACGGAGCCAGCCGGGTCTCGCGGCGAGTGGCTGCTGGCCCGCGGTTACGACGACACGCGCCTCGATGTCCTGCGCCATCCCACACGTTACGAACTGGACACCGTTACGGGTGGCCGTCCGGCCTGGCTGGTGCGCACTTGCGGCCACCTGGCGGTCGCCAACAGCGCCGCGCTGCACCTGGCCGGGATCACGCGCGACACGGCTGACCCACAAGGCGGCGAGATCGCCCGGGACGAACACGGCGAACCGACCGGGCTGTTGGCGGAAACGGCGATGTCGCTGGTGAGCCGGCAGATTCCGCGTGTGACCCGCGCCGGGATGAAGGATGCCCTGCGCGCCGCCGGGGAGCGCTTCCACGCCTACGGCATCACCAGCGTCGGCGAGGCGAGTATCCGTACCTCGGACGAATTTGCCGCCTACGAGGAACTCGTGGCAACCGGCGAACTGCCCGTCCGCGTCTTCACCATGATGTTGATCGACGACACGCTCGAGACGCTGGCGCGCCTCGGCATGCGCACCGGCTGGGGGAACGACTGGCTGCGCATTGGACCGGCCAAGTACTTCCAGGACGGCTCTGGCGGCGGCCGCACGGCGGCCATGTTCGATGAGTACGTGAACGACCCCGGCAACCGTGGCATTACGATCTACACGCAGGAGGAGCTGAACGAGGGCTTCGGCCGCGCCCACGACGCCGGCTTCCAGCTCGCCGCGCACGCGATTGGCGACCGTGCCATCACCATGATCCTCGACGCCTACGAAGCGGCGCTGATGCGATCCCCGAAGGCCGACCACCGCTTCCGCATCGAGCACTGCGGCATGTGTACGCCGCAGATTATCGAGCGGCTCGCACGGATGCAGGTGCTCGCCGTGCCCCAGCCGAACTTCATCTACGAGCTGGGCGATTCCTACATCCGCAACTTCACGCCGGAGCAACTGGCGTGCTCCTACCCGGGGCGCACCTGGCACGACCACGGCATCCACACCATTGGTTCCTCTGATGTGCCAGTAGTGGACTGCAATGTGTTGGTCAACCTGCGCTCTGCAGTCACTCGTCTCACCGCCACCGGGCAGCGCATGGGACCCGAGCAGGGTGTGACCATCGACGAAGCGCTGCGCATGTTCACCCGCAACGGGGCGTACGGCTCCTTCGAGGAGCACCGCAAGGGCACGATTTCGCCTGGCAAGCTGGCGGACCTCGTGGTCCTCTCGGGTGATCCGCGGGCCATCGCGCCCGAGGATTTGCCCACCCTCCGCGTGGACCTGACCCTGGTCGATGGCAAGGTGGTCTACGAGGCGTAGCAAGACGCAGCCGCACGATCCAGACGGACGCGCTTCGCAGCGCAGACAGTTGGTGGCGTCAGTCTCGCTGCACACGGGGCACCAGTTGGCGCTTGTCTACGGGTGTCGTCCTGAGCGCAGTCGAAGGACCTCATCCCCCAGCTGCCAGGTACGAGGTTGAGCCGCCTTCAGGGTGGTGTCTTGGAAACGCGGTGCGCGGGGTTGCCGCAGCGTGCCGACAAGGCGATCACCGACTTTGAGATTCGAGCGCTGCGGTAGCAAGAAGGGTCCTTCGAATGCCCTCAGGACGCCATGCGCGGTGAGTGGGACCTCGGACCATGGCGGTTGGGGGACGGATTTACGCGACGGGATTGTGCCGGCAGGGAGTCAGCGGGCGCCTTTCGATCATTTGGCCTGCTATATCCGACTGAAATGCTAGGATTTACACCAGTGTGTTCATCGTGAGTTTCTGGAGATCCTCTATTCATGCCCTTTGACCGTGATACCTGGCGAGACCAGTGGCTGGGCGGTTTCTGAACGCTCGGCATCGAGGAAATGCAGCCGGTTCGGTCTGCAGACTACGCCGCTCATCCACCGTTGCGGCAGGTACTGGCCCTGCCGGCAGAGACCGTGATTCCCGAGGCCACGCCCGAGGAGGCGCTGGCCGCCTGGCGGGCCTACCTGGGCTTCGCTGGCCCGCTGCTGCTGATCAGTACGCCGGACCGGGCGCGCAAGCTGCTGATGGCGGCGCTCGGCGTGGCGAACAAGGAACCGGTTGGCATTCCGGTGAATACGCGCCGCTATCTCTCCGAAGCTGTGAAGCGGAGTGGCGGCAATCCCCTCTTCATGGAACTGGACAGAGACCTGGAGTTCGTGCCGGAGACACCCGGGCTGGACGCCGCGCGCATCGTCTGGGCGCAGCCGGTGGGAGGCATCGCTGCACCTGCGCCGCTCGTGGGCAAGACGTACCTGGTCGATCATGGCCTGACCCTGCCAGCGCCACTGCGCGAGGGCGGCGCCGGCTTGCCTGGCGCCGCCACCGTATTCGGTCTCCACCTCGATGAGGCTGAACGTGGCGCACTTGTTGCCTTCAACGACGCCGACCTCGCGGCGCAGGCCGCCGCACTGATGACGGTGGAGGACGCGCCGGATGCCGGCCGGGCCCTGGCCCAGGTGCAGCGCCTCGCCGGGCCCGATGGCCTGGCGGAGCGGCAACTCTGGCTGGATGCTGAGGTGCGGCTGGGCATGGAGGCGGGCGCGGGGATGCCGATGGCGGAGCGCGCCGATGGGGCGCTGCCGCACGGGCTGGCGGTGCGTATCCCGGATGAAGCCGACCTCGCGACGTTCATATCGTATGTGCGGAACGAGTTGGTGGCGCTCGACTGGCTGCCGGAGGCGCAGCCCATGTTCTACGTCGCCTACCAGGTCGCGCAGGATCCGGCGTTGACGCGGCGCTCGGCAGAGCACCTGGCGCGGTGGGTGATGTCGCCGATCGGGCCGGACTTTGTCGATGACGAGATTACCCACGCCGTGCTCGGTATCCTGAAGGCGGCTGAGTACACGGGGGTACGCTGGTACACCAATCCCGGTCGCGCCCGCTGGTACGGGGAGATGCTGGTGGATTGGTATGGCCCGCACCACGATGCGTACCACCCGGCCTTCGCCATTGCAGTCCCGGCCCAGGAGTAGCGCACCGCGTCCCTGGCACGCGCCGTAACGCGGCGCGTGTCAACACCCTCGCTCGTGTGTCACGATTGCCGCAGATGATGCCGAAGCTCGCACCCTGGCGGGCGTCGTAGGAGGAAGACGTTCATGCCCAAACTGACCTACATCGGCCACTCGGCGTTCGTCCTTGAGGACGACGACGGGCACGTGGTGGCGATCGACCCCTTCATCACCGGCAACCCGGTGGCCACCATCCCGGCGAGCCATGTCAAGCCCACGACCATTCTCATCACCCACGCCCACAACGACCACGTTGGGGATGCACTCGATCTCGCGCGTCAACATGGCGCGGGGATCATCACCACAGTGGAGCTGGCCGACTGGCTGGAATCCCAGGGCCTGGCGGATGTCACCGGCGCGAACCACGGCGGTACCGTTGCCTTCCCGCACGGTACGGTCAAGTTCACCCAGGCGTGGCACTCGTCCTCGTACTGGGACGGCGAGAAGAAGGTGGCGCACGGTATTCCGGCTGGGCTCATCGTGCGCTTCGGCGGCAGCACGATCTACTTCGCCGGGGACACTGCGCTCTTCGGGGATATGCGCCTGATTGGTGATGAGGGCATCGACCTCGCGGTGCTGCCGATTGGCGATCACTTCACGATGGGCCCGGCGGATGCTGCCCGCGCCGTCGAGTTCCTGCGGCCAAAGGCGGTGATTCCCTGCCACTACAACACGTTCCCGCCCATCAGGCAGGACCCGGAGACGTTTCGCGCGGCTGTGGGCAAGACCGCGCCGGAGACGGCCGTCGTGATCCTGGCGCCGGGCGAGTCCCACACGATCTGAGCCCTGTCATGACCGAGCCGGCTTCCCCAACGCCTACCCACGCGTTCGACGAGGAGTTGCAGCGAACCGCCTACCAGAAGAAGGCGGTCAGCCGCCTGCCCGCCGCGCAGGTGCTGGACCTGGCCATCGCGTACTTTACCGAGCGCGGCTACCGGGCGGGGCGTACCGGCCGCCCGAACCAGGTCTTCATCATGGGCAAGGCGGAGGGAATGCTGCCGCGCGTCACGGGCGAGGTCCAGGCGCGCGCCGATGTGGGGCGGCCCGGCGTGACCCTGGTCACCCTGGATGCCGCCGGCGAGCGCCTTGGCCCGGCCATGGCGGAATTCCACGCGCATTTGCGGGCGCAGCGGAAGCAGGCAGGCGCCTGACACCCGCGACCATGGGGTGACCTGAGTTTCGTCGCCCAGCCCAGTCCCCGCTTCACTGCTCACTGACGCGTGTCATTGCGAGCGACGTCGAGAAATCTCGGCCTACGCTGCGACCGGGGAGCGCACCCCGCACCCGCGGGACGGGGCAACAGCGAACCCAGGCGACCGGAGGCGCCGGGATCCCTCGACTGCGCTCGAGATGACACATGAGGGTGGCAGTGAGGCGGTGAATGGGTGGAGGCGCGGGGGAACGGAGCACGAGATCCTTCGCCTGCGGGCTCAGGATGACACCGTAGGGTGGATGACATTTCTCCACCACGCGGTCGGAAACGGGGTCCTTCAACTTCGCTCAGGACGACACCTGGAAGGTGAATGACACCGCGAACCTTGGTGGCTGGGGGCAAGATCCTTCGACTTCGCGCAAGACGACACGCGAGGGTAAGCGGTGGCAGAGAAACCGGCTGAGCGCGTGGGAACTCATCAGTTGCCAGCCGTGGCTTCCCAGCTCAGCATATCCCCCTCGATAACGCCTTCCACGCCCAGCCGGTGCAGCATGTGCATGACGTCGCTGCGGTGGTGCATGTTGTGGGTGATGACGTGGAGGATGGCTCCGCCGTAACTCTTCTCCTGGGGTGGATCGTCCAGGATGTCGACCCAGCGCGCATCCCAGGTACCCGCATCGCGAATGCGGTGCGCCAATGCGGTGAATGCGGTCATGGCGGCATCCTGGCGAGCCAGGAGATCGGCGGGCGAAAGCCCCTCGAACGGGGGCTGTTCGCCGGGGTTCTCGTCGCCATTCATGAGTGCCGTCCACGTTTCGACGTTGTCAATCATGTGCTCGATCGTAGCGCGCAGCGTAACGTGCCCGATGTCGAATGGCTGGGCCCACTGCGACCCGGTCAGTGGTTGCGCCAGGATCAGCAGTTGCCGGGTCGTCCAGGCGTCGTGCGCGAGCAGGCGGTCCAGGAGGTCCACGGTGGGGCGTACTCCTTTGGTGGTCACGGTCATGCCGGAAAGTCGAGCGAGCTTCCGGCATGGTATCGCGCGTGGGGTGGATACGCCCCGGTGCGCTGAACCTGGCCCGGCCTGCGCGGGCCCAGCCGGCTACTCACCCCGGGCGGGGTCGCCGGCTTGATTGACGTCCATCTGCGTCGTGCGCTCGCTGGGCCACACCGCTGCCGCTACCGCCTCGGCTTCCCGCAGGGCCCGCGCCGTTGGCGCCTCCCCAGGAGATGGCCTGACGGGCTGAGCGTTTGCCGCGTGCGTGGCGGCCTGGTTGAGCGGGCTTGCGTTCGTGGTCGTAAAGGCGTGCAGCAGGCGGTCAAAGAAGAACGGGTCGATCATGTTGGCCTCCTGGAGTCGTTCCTCGGCGGCAGATTGCGAGGTGCTCTGCCATGACCACAGTGTGCGCAACAGGAGATGAACTCGCCCCCGTAGCGAGTACGGGAATTCCGTGGACCCCCGCGAGGCGGCCTGCGGAAGCGTGCCCAAATTGGCAGGATCAGTGTCAATTCGTTGACTGCCGCGGCGGCGCATGGCTGCTGAAATGAGGGGGAGTTGACCGGCGCCCATCCTCCTTCCTCCTGACACGGCGCCGGTCAACTCCGTACCCACTCCATCCCCAGGGGAATGCACGATGCTCGCCTCCACCGGCGCCTGGATCGACCGCCTCTCACGCACCCTTCGCCCAGTTCCCGACGGTTCGCGCCGCCGCTTCGGTCTCGCGGCCCTGGCCCTTGTGCTGGCCGGGCAGGTGTTGCCCGACGACGCCCTGGCTGCCTGCAAGAAGCCGGGCAAGAAGTGCAAGAAGAGCAAGGATTGCTGCGACGGGGCGAAGTGCAAGAAGAAAAAGTGCAAGTGCAAGGGTGGCCGCACCAAGTGCGGCAATACCTGCGCGCAACTGGACAACGATGCGAACCACTGCGGCGCCTGCAACACGGCCTGCCCCTCGGGCCAGACCTGCCAGGGCGGCGCATGCACCGCAACCGGCAATGGCAATGGCGGCGGCGCGAACGAGACCGGCAACGGCAATCGGGGCTATGACTTTGCGCTCGCCTGGGGGTCGCTGGGCGCTGACCTCGGCGAACTCAATTACCCGGCCGGGATTGCCATCAACCGCTTTGACTGGGTGTACGTCACGGACCTGGACAACAACCGGGTGCAGGTCTTCCTGACCAACGGCGATTCCGTCGGCTGGTTCGGCACTGCTGGCACGCAGCCCAGCCAACTCACCCATCCGCTGCGGATCGGCGTTGGCCCGGACGATGAGGTCTACGTCACGGACGGCGGCGACCGTTGCCAGCGCTTCGACCTGGGCGGAAATTTCCAGCTCGACTGGAACGGGTCGCTCGGCCTCGGCATGTTCAGCAACCCGCGCGGGGTGGTAGTGAGCCCGGATGGCGTGGTGTTCGTGGCAGACACCGAGAACCACCGCATCCAGACCTTCACGCAAATTGGCGAGTTCCTGGGCGGGTTTGGGGTGGCCGGGCAGGATGCCGGGGAACTGAATCTGCCGGCGGGACTGGCGTTGACCAGCAGTGGGGACCTGGTGGTCGCAAACTCGTTCAACCACCGTATCGATCGCTTCTCGCCGGATGGCGTTCACCAGTCTGGCTTCGGCGGCTTCGGCAGCGGTGAGGGGCAGTTGAACTTCCCGCAGTCGGTGACGGTGGCCGCCAATGGCGATCTCTTCGTGGCGGATAGTGGCAATAACCGCGTGCAACAGTTCGATGCCACGGGCCAGTTCATCCGGGTGATCGGGGAGTCCGGTGCGGGCGACGGGCAGTTCCGCTTCCCCGAGGATCTGGCCTTCGATAGTGCTGGCAATCTCTACGTTGCCGACACCGGGAATGACCGCATCCAGAAGTTCACCCCGGCGTGATTCTTGACTCCGGTGTATGAAATCGGTGCGCATCACCCCATGTCAACAATGCAGTTGACATGGGGTGATGCCGCATTGGACACTGCGCTCGATACCGATTGTTGCCTGCGGTTGTCGCTAGGCACATGCTGGTGAGGCTGGCAGGTATCTTCGTTCTGGCGACACGCTTCCTACTTCGCGTTCTGCAGGTCCGCCATGACGACGCCCATACCCATTGTCTTGACGCCCGAACAGCGCACAATGTGCCGGCGCATGCTTGAATCGCCAACGGCCACGCCGTACCTGCGGCAGCGCGCACTCATTCTGCTCCTGGCGGAGCGGCGGCCGGGTGAACGGGGCCCGAGCAACGATGTGATTGCCCGGCTGGCAGACGTGAATCGCCGCACGGTGACCCGGGTGCGCAGCGCGTTCCTGCATGATGGGTTTGCGAAGGTCCTGCAGGGCCAACCACCCGCGCACCTGGACGCTCGCAAGCTCACCCGTGACCAGGAGCTGCGCCTGCTGGCGCTGCTGAACACCACGCCGCCTTCCGGGAGTCACCGCTGGAGCGTGCGCACGCTGGCGAACGCCGCGAGCGCGCTGGATGATATGCCCGAGATCAGCCGCGAACTCGTGCGTCGCCTCCTCAAGCGCTCCATGCCTGATGGTGAGGCGGATACCCTCCTTCTCGCACCGGTGGAATCCACGGGCCCCTGACCGAGCAAGCAAAGGCCATGGCAACTGGACGTGCGAAATTGTCGCCGGGTCTGCTTGCGCCGGGCGATACACTGACGGCCGTATCTGCCTGATTGCTCCACTCTGCGTGGAGCACCGGGAGCGCCTTCAGCCTGGAGACTCCGAGCCATGACGAACCAAGCCCTTCTGCCCTCTGACACGGCAACAGAGCGGCGTGCGGCGTTGCTGCGCGAAACCGCGGAGCGGGCGATCCACTACCTGGCTGACCTCGATGAGCGGCCGGTGGCCGCTTTAGACGCCGCGCGCCAGCAACTTACCGGGCTGGACACCCCGCTGCCAGATGGCCCGCTCGACCCGGAGACCGTGCTCGACCTGCTCGATACGCTGGGGTCGCCAGCTACGACGGCGACGGCTGGCGGCCGCTACTTCGGGTTCGTGACGGGCGGCACGCTGCCCGCCGCGCTGGCCGCGAATTGGCTGGCCGGCGCATGGGACCAGAACGGCGGCCTGTCCGTCATGAGTCCCGTTGGCGCGGCGCTGGAGGAGATCGCGCGCCGCTGGCTGCTGGAGGCGCTCGGCTTCCCGCCGGAGACGGCGGCCGGCTTCGTTACGGGTGGCACCATGGCCAATTTCACCGCGCTGGCCGCCGCCCGGCACGCCGTGCTGCAGCGCGTGGGTTGGGATGTCGAGGCCGACGGGCTCTTCGGCGCGCCGCCGGTAACGGTAGTGGTGGGGGATGAGGTGCACGTCTCCGCGTTGAAGGCGCTCACCCTGCTGGGCTTTGGCCGTGAGCGGGTCACGCGTGTGCCGGTGGATGGCCAGGGGCGCATGCGTGCAGATGCCCTGCCATCGCTCGCTGGCCCCACCATCGTCTGCACCCAGGCGGGCAACGTGAATACGGGCGCTATTGATCCGGTGGGGGAGATTTGCGCGTGGGCGCATGAAGCCGGGGCCTGGGTGCATGTCGATGGCGCGTTCGGGTTGTGGGCGGCGGCCGCGCCCACCCGTGCCCACCTGCTGCAGGGCGTCAGTGACGCCGATTCCTGGGCGCTCGATGCCCACAAGTGGCTGAACGTGCCGTATGACAGCGGCGTGGCCCTGGTGCGGGAACCAGCGACCCTGAGCGCGGCCATGACGGCATCCGCCGCCTACCTCCAGGCCGGAGCCACACGCGAGCCGTATCACTTCACCCCGGAGATGTCGCGCCGGGCGCGCGGCGTCGAGATCTGGGCGGCGCTGTTGTCGCTGGGCCGGGAGGGCCTGGCGGACCTGATCGAGCGCACCTGCCGCCATGCGGCGCGCTTTGCCGCAGGGTTGCGCGGGGCAGGGTACGAGGTCCTCAACGACGTGACCTTGAACCAGGTGCTGGTGCGCTTCGGCGACGATGAGGCCACCCGCCGGGTGATGGCCGGCGTCCAGCAGGACGGCACGTGCTGGTGTGGCGGCACTGTCTGGCAGGGCCGGGCGGCCATGCGCATCAGCGTCTCCTCCTGGGCGACCACCGACGACGATGTCGAGCGCAGCCTGGC
>DAOUDE010000108.1:0-131668 GCA_034431475.1 Thermomicrobiales bacterium
GCGATCCGGCGCGGGTACAACATCCTGCTCTTTGACGGCCCCGGCCAGGGCCGCAACCTGATCATCGACAACATGCACATGCGGCCCGACTGGGAAACGGTCGTGACGCCGGTCATCGACTACGCGCTGACCCGGCCCGAAATCGACCCGGAGAAGATCGCGCTCGCCGGCTGGAGCTTCGGCGGCTGGCTCGCGCCACGCGCGGCCTGCTTCGAGCACCGCATCGCGGCGCTCATTGCCGATCCCGGCCAGTACGACGAGAAGGACGCGATCTTGCCGCGGCTCCCGCTCACTGAGGAGCAGAAGGCCGCCTTCCCCAATATCGACCCGTCGTCACTGGACGAAATGCAGGCCTATCTGGAAAGCCCGGACGCGCCGCCCATGCTGCACTGGAGCTTCGTCCAGCGTGGCTACTGGGTCCACGGGGTCAACAGCGTCTTTGATTACGTCGTGGAGTTTGCCAGGTACGAGATTTCCCCGTACGTGAAGCAGATCAACACGCCCACATTCATCTCCCAGGCCCAGGATGACTCCGTGGCCGCCTTCGCGCCCGCGTTGTACGAGGCGATCGAAGCGCCGAAGGTGCTGGAAGTCTTCAAGACCGAGGATGGCGCCGGGATGCACTGCGAAATGCTGGCGCGCACGCTCTACCACCAGAAGCTGTTCGCCTGGCTGGACAAAACGCTGGGCTTTGATCGCAACCCGGGCTAGCCCGGGCGCAGCAAATCGCCGGCTGCTGTTCGGCTCCCCTCCCCCGCGCATCGGCTGACTGGGGGAGGTATGGAAGAATGCGTTGGACTGCGCCCCGGTTACCGGCTCGCAGGTCGACGAGAAGCCCCTCGCCCTGCGCACAGGGAGCGGGGTTGGGGTAAGGGTCGAGCAGTCGCCACCAGCGCTCCGCGAAACACCTCCCCCAGTCAGCCACGCATCGGGAGAGGGATTGGGGGTGAGGGCAAGGCGCAGGAGTGCGGAATTCGAGGGGATCCTCGCTATGCGACCAGGAACCTGAAGACGAAGCAATCCATAGCGCTGCCGGCATCACAGGTCTTGAGCGGCGCGCAGCACGCTCGCGCGGCTGCCAGGCATTCCTCCTGGAACATCGGGTCATTGCAGAAGCCGGCAAACGCGGCCTCACACGTCGAGACCTGGCCGGGGCAGCGGTCTCTTGTCGTCCGGTGCCCCTTCTTCCCTTTCGCCTCAGTCGCGACGGAACCCGCCGCCATCGCCGTGACCCCGGCGCCCAGGGCGCGCAACGCCGTGCGGCGCTGGACAGCCCGGCGCTCCGAGAGCAAGCTCACGATATTCATGGTGACGTCTCCTGTCGTCCTGGTCGTGCTCCGCCCAGCCAGTGCTGCTGGGCCAGAGCGTAGGTGTCCGGCAATCGCCAGGCTGTCCTGGGCCTGGCGCCGGGCATGTCAATTCGCATGCAGCCGCGGCGCAATTGCGCGGGCGAGGGAGGTGGCCTCAGACCTTCTGGGTGAACGCGTCAATCACGCACTGGATGCTTTGGCCGCCGTTGCACGTGCCCAGCGACTGGCAGCAGGCCGAGAGCGTGTTCAGGCAGAGTGCCTTGTCTGAGGCGTTGGCGCAGAACGTCGTCGCGACCACCTCACACTCCGCCACCTGCGGCAGGCAACGATCCTTCACCTTGCCGGGCTTCCTCTTGCCGCGCTTCTTCGCACCGGCGTCGTTCGCCTGCAGTGACAGCGCGCCCAGGGCGGCCAGGCCCATCCCGGCGGAACGCAGGGCCGAGCGGCGGCCGTGAACCAGCGTGAGCGTATCCAGGTTTCGAGAATCCATTGTGTTTTCTCTCCAGCGTCAGAAGCGGCGCAGCACAATTGCTCTGCGCATCAACCTATCGCTGGCAGGGGGATGCCGGCATCCTCCGGATTGATCATTTCCCTGGGAGAGTCACGATGGCGGCAATGGTCAGAAGTGTGTAACTGATCGCGTCAGGCGCGGTGCCCTGAGCGTGCCTGAGCGCCCAAACGGCATCCTGCGCCAGGTGCGCCATTCGGCCATGGGCACTTCGCGCCAATGTACGGGGCGGATCGTGACCAGTCGCCGTGACCCGGAGCATGTCCCATGTGCGCCCAGCCTCGGGTGTCGTAGCTGATACGCAGCGTAGGACCACGCGCCGCGCTCGTGCGTGCAGGCGCCCCGGCGCGCGGTTGGCTTCAAGGCAGCCGGCGCGCGAAACCGTCAGGAATGCACGCGTTCGACCTGAACCTCCACGCCGTGGACGCTCGTGCTCTCGCCCATGTCGCTCTTCCGCCCGTCGTACAGCACGTTGATGTTGGCGTCGGCCTCTTCCAGGCGCGGCCAGCGCCCTTTCGGCGAGAGCGCCACCCCCGGCAGCATGTCCGTCGAGGTCACCACGTGCAGCGGGATCGCGCCAGACTCGTTGGAGACCGTCGCCACGTCGCCATCTACCAGGCCGCGCGCCGACGCATCGGCCGGATGCAGCATGATCGTGGCCGGGCCAGCGCGCCGGATCAATTTGTCCACATTACCGAAGCTGGCGTTCATGGCGATGTTGGACGCCGGGGAGAGCAGGCGCAGGCGGCCACCGGCAGGGGGCGTATCGGCCCAGGGCTGCGGTACCCGCGGCAGCCCATCAGCGGCGGCCTGCGCCGACGCCAGCTCGATGCGCCCGCTCGGGGTCGGGAAGGTCAGGTCCGCGAACTGGATGACCGGCTCTGGCGTCGCCGGGATCGTGCCCCGTTCCGCCAACTCGGCAAAGTCTCGCACCAGCCCGGTGGCGGTGAGCCACGTCTGCAGGATCACCGCGTCTGGTTCGTACAGCTCCGGCTCGGTGTAGCCCATCGCGCACGCCAGGCGCCGGAAGATCTCCTGGTTCGGCAGCGCCTCCCCGGGTGGCTCGGCGGCCTTCACCTGTACCGAGACCGCAAGGTCGAAGTAGGGCGTGACGATATCGTCGAACTCCAGAAAGCTCGCCGCCGGCAGAACGATGTCCGCCAGGTCACAGGTATCCGTCTGGAAGAGGTCGATGGCGACGGTGAACAGGTCCTCTCGTCGCATGGCCTGCCGCAACTGCCGCTGCCGTGGCGCGGAGGCCGCGATATTCATGTTCCAGCAGAAGAGCGCTTGCGACCGTGCGGGATCTGCCAGGACCTCGGCCAGGTCCATGTGGCTGATGGCGGGCACATCCGGCCCCAGGTGCGCGGCGGTCACATAGCCCGCGTCGAGGTCCGCCGGGCTATACCCGCTGAGGTACATGATGCCCGCGCCCGGCTTGCCCAGGTTGCCGGTCACAGCCGGCAGCAGGGCGCACGCCCGCATCACGTTGCCGCCCTGCGGCTGCCGCTGGAGCCCCTGCCCCAGCCAGAGCAGCGAAGGCCCCGCCCCATACAGGCGCGCCGCCTGCTCGATCAGCGCCGCCGGCACGCCCGTCGTTCGCTCCCCCCACGCCGGGGTGCAGCCGTCCAGCAGCGGCTCCAGTTCCTCCCAGCCAAGCGTGTGCTCGGCGATGAACGCCGCATCCAGCAGCCCATCGCGGCGCAGCACGTGCAGCAACGCGAACGCCAGGGCGGCGTCACTGCCCGGGAAGGGCTGTAAGTGCAGGTCGGCAGCCCGCGCCGTCTCCGTGCGAATGGGGTCCACGACGATCTTCGCGCCCGGCGCTTCCTGGAACCAGTGCTCGAACGTGTGCGGGCCGCAGTGGGCCGGGTTGGCGCCCCAGATCACGACACAGGTAGCATCCCGCGCGGTGCGCGGGTCGAAGCCATGTACGGAAGTTCCGTAAATGTAGTCCAGAGCCACATGCCCGGCCATGTTGCAGATGGTGTCCGGGTTCACCTCAGTCGCGCCCAGGCGACGGAAGAAGCGCATCGGGAAGCTGTAAGCCAGCAGCGAGAGGGTACCGGTGTAGTGGGCATTGAGGATCGTGGCCGCGCCGTGACTCGCTTCGATCCGGTGCAGCCTGGCGGCGATCTCGCTCAGCGCCTCATCCCAGGAGACCGGCGTGAATTCCCTGGAGCCCTTCGGCCCGCTGCGGCGCAGCGGTTGGGTCAGGCGCGCGGCCGGGTCGATCCACTCGTTGTTGTAGCCGGTCGTGCACTTGGCGCACAGCTTGCCCCGGCTCACCGGGTGCGACGGGTCGCCGCGTACCGCCAGGATGCGGCCATCGCGCACCTTCACCAGCGCGCCGCAGGCGTCATAGCAGTCGCGCGGGCAGGTCGTCTTGATCAATGTCTCGGTCGCGCCCACATGGCACCTCATCGCTCTCCGGCAGAGAGCGCAACTGTGCGCCCGTGCGGCAGGGGTGTCAACCAGACTTCAGGGCTTGCTCACTGCATCGAGGCGAGCAGCACGTATGTCGCATCCCGCAACGCGGTAATCGCGGTGCCCCACGGTGTCGAATGTGCCGCGTACGACGTGCCGCTGCCTACCACCGTCTCCAGCCGCGTGCGCGGCCCGGCCTCGCCTTCCTCGATCTCGATCTCCCCCTGCAGCACCAGGATGAGCACCTGCCCCACGCCGGTCCCGGCGTGCGCGCGGTCCCCCTCGTTGAGATCCAGCCGCTCCAGCGAGAGCGAATCCGTTCCCGCTGGCGCGCTGAAGCCTGGCCCGGAGAACACCATCCGGTCGCCGCCGGCATCGCCCGCACGGCTGGCCTCCACCAGGGCAATACGCAGGTACTGCTCTGGCGCGCCACCCAGGCTCTCCCGCCGCTGCATCGTCCCCTCGCCCACGAACGTCGCCTCACCCGGCGCCAGGCGGTACGCACTCCCTGTGGCCTCGTCCGTCAACAGCAGATCGCTGAAGATGCCGCTGTTGACCGTAAAGCCCAGCGCGCGCTGCTGAAACATGGCGTCCTTACCGACCTCCGCCACATCCTGCACCACGCGCCAGGCCATCTCGCCCCCGGGGAGGTCTGCTTCTCCGCGGACGAGGAGTGTCCCGGCTACCAGGTCCTGCTGCGCATTGCCGCCCGCAAGGCTCCAGCGCCATCCCGCGGCTGCACCAGCGACAGACATGGCGAACTGGCGCCTGGTCGTGCGCCTGCGGACGCACTCGCCTCCAGGAACGAACCCCAGACCGCTCACCGCCACGAACATGCTCCCTCTCTGGCCAGCATGGTCAAGCCCCGATTTTGGAACTCGACGGTCCTAGGAGCCGGCGATACAGGTGGTGCCGGCCGTCTTCTTGCAGGCCAAACCTGGAGCACAACAATACTTCGAGCCATCCAGGCGCTCGCAGCACACCGACCCCGCCGGAGAGCAACACGAGCCGCCGCAATGGGTCAGGGTAGGCGGGCAGCAACTCGGTACGCCCTGCGGATCCTGACCGCAGATGTGCGTTACCGGGCAGCAGACGGTCCGGCCCAGCGTACCCTGACAGCATGAATAGCCCTCCGGACAGCACTTGTCGCCACAGGCCAGGTCAGGGCGACAGCATGTCGTTCCTCCGGGCGTATCGCACGCATCGCAACAGAGCTTGCCGCAACACTGCTGGCCCTCGGGGCAACAGACGCCGCCGCAACAGGGCCCGTCGGTGATGGGACTGCAGCATCCCAGGTCCCCGCATGGCAGCTTGAGTTGTTCAAGACACTGCTCTCGCAGCTTCTTCTCTTTTTTCTTTTCCTTCTTTTTCTGGTTCCTGCCCTTCCTCTTGCTATCCGCGCCTTCCGAGCCCAGAACAAGGGTTCCAGCACTTGCGATGCCAGCCATCAGGGCGCGGCGGTCTCCCGAAGTGGCGAACAAGCGGGTCATGCCATCGAAGCGAGTGGGGTCCATCCTGGTGCTCCTGGCGCGCACGGGTACCGGCAGGAATGCCGCCATCCACATTGCGCCTCCAGGCGCGATTTCGCATCGTGGAAATTACGGAATTTCACTACGGGATCGCGGAGTCAACGGGGTATCCTGGCCGTGAGCGCCACCGGCTCAGATCAGGCGGAGCCGTACCGCGGTCGCCGCCGCCTCGGCCCGGTTGTGTACCCCGAGCTTCGCGTAGATCGCGGCGATGTGCGTCTCCACCGTGCGCCGCCCGATGTGCAGCGCCGCCCCGATCTCGCGGTCGGAATGTCCGGCGCAGAGCAGGCGCAGGATCTCTTGCTGCCGGGGTGAGAGACCAGCGTGCTCCGGTATTTCCGTGGCGGCCAGCGCCGCTTCCCGCCGGGCTTCCGCCAGGCTTTCCTCCAGCGTGCGCTGTTGGCCGAAGGAGAACGCCTGGGTAAACGCCGTCTCGCCGAGTTGCTGGCGAACTACCGCCAGGTTGCGCTCGTACTCCGGGCGGTCAATCGGCCACACGCCAGCGCCTGCCTCCTCCAGCAGGCTCGCCGCAGCGCCAAAGAGGCGTGCCGCCGCCTGTGGCCGCCCCAACCTGCCGGATACCCCGGCAATACCGCCCAGGCAGTGCGCCACATTGGTCTGGTTTCCGTACCGCAGGTGCTGCTCCAGCGCCTCGGCGAAGCCGGCCATTGCTGCAGGTACATCGCCCTGGTGCAGGGCCACGTAGGCAAGATTGTGCAGGATGGTGGCGGCGGTAAAACGGTGCTCAAGTGCCCGCAGCAGGTGCAGGCTCTCTTCATAGTGCCGGCGCGCCTGGGCATACTCCCCGTGATGCCGCGCCAACTCGCCGCTGGAGTGCAGCACGCGCGCGAGCCCCCAGGTATCGCCGGAACTCCGGCAGATCGCCTCACTTTCGGCGAACGGCGCTGCGGCATCCTCGTGACGCCGCTGCACCAGCGCCTGCATCCCGAGCGCGCTCAGGGCGGTAGCCAGTCCCCAACGGTCACCTGACGCGCGAAACTGCGCCACGCTCTGCGGGATAAGCTCCCGGAGCGTGTCCTCATCGCCCGGGAGAAGATGGCCCACGGCAACGAAATGCAGGGAGTGCGTAAAGCTGCTCAGATCCCCCAGGGTCAGGCACATCTCGGCGCTGCGAACTTGCCACGTGCGGCCGGCTTCATAATCTCCTTGCCGGTAGGCCAGCACGCTGGCGCTGCAGAGCGCGCGAGCCATGAGTGGCGACGGCTCGCCTGGGCTGGTGGCCAGCGCCGTCTCCAGCCAGTGCCGCCCCTCGCTGAAGTGGCCACGCAGGTACCAGTACCAGAACAGCGCGTCAGCGAGTCGCAACGCCAGATCCGCCCGGTCGGGCGCAGCCACGGCCCAACCCAGTGCCGAGCGCAGGTTCTCCTGCTCAACCTCCAGGGCCGCCAGGTGGACGACCTGGCCGGACCCACGTTGCGATGCGGCTGCCGCCTCGGCCAGGCGCAGGAAATAGTGCGCGTGACGTTCCGCAGCTTCTACGGCTTCGCCACAGGCGAGCAGTTGCTCCAGTCCAAACTCGCGGATCGTCTCCAGCATCGCGAAGCGAGGCTCATCCCCATGCTCCCGGTCCGAGCGCAGCAAGCTTGCGTCCACCAGCACGGTCATGCTGTCCAACGTTCCCACCGATTTTGCGGCCCCACTCCCGGGCGATGGCATCGCCACTGCCTCAGCGGCGTCCAGCGTCACCCCGCCGGCACAGACTGACAACCTCCGGAAAGCCGCCTGCTCGCCCGCTTGCAGTAGGTCGTAGCTCCAGGCGATGGCATCGCGCATCGTCTGGTGGCGCCCGGGCCGGTCTGGGCCACCACCGGTCAGCAACGACAGGCGCGCGTCCAGCCGTTCCAGCAAGGCGGCCGGCGGCAAGAGCCGGGACCGCGCCGCACCGAGCTCGATCGCCAGTGGCAGACCATCCAGGCGGTGACAGATCTCCGAGATGGCGGTGGCGTTGGCGTCGGTGAGGGCGAAACCCGGGTGCACCGCCTGGGATCGCTGCACGAAGAGGTGCACGGCGGGGTTCTCCGCGAGCAGCGCGGTAGCGGGAATGTCACCTGTGTCCGGCAGTGGCAGCGGGCCCAGCGGGAACTCCTGCTCCTCCTGCACGTGGAGTGGCCGGCGGCTGGTCACCAGCAGCCGGAGGCCTGGACAGGCGCGCAAGAGATCGGACAGGTACGGCGCAATTCCCGTTACCTGTTCCAGGTTATCCAGCACCAGCAGCATCACGCGTGGGCGGAGATATTCCGGCAGTTGGCTCGCCGCACTCTGGTCTGGCTTATCTCGCAATCCCGCCGCGTACGCCATCGCTGTTGGCACGCGTCGCCAGTCCGCAATTGGCGCCAGGGGAACGAAGACCCCACCATTTCGCTGCCTGGCCGCCACGACGTTTCCGGCGGCGATTGCCAGCCGCGTCTTGCCCACCCCTCCCGGCCCGGTGATCGTGACGAGGGGCGCGCCGTCATCGGCAAGGAAAGCGCTCACCTGCGCGAGTTCCAGATCCCGCCCAATCAACGGTGTACGTGGTGGGGCTGCGCCGATCAAGGCCACTACATGTCAACCATGGATGAACGCCTGGTGAAGTCTGGAGCGAATGGTACCGCTCCATTCCAGATGGATGATGACACTGAGGCGCAAGGAGCGCCGAAGACCCCGTTTTACACTCAGTGAACCGGGCGATCACCGTGGAGAAGGATCAGGAGCACACGCAATGGCAACCCTGGAGATTCCCAAAGTCATGACCTTCGATTGCTACGATACCCTCTGCGAATTCCTTATCGACGACTTCACGCGCGAACTGGTGGCGGATCGCGCCGCCGGCGTGGATCTGGACGCCATGCTCCAGGACTACGAGGCCCTGCGGCTGCACACGACGACGCACGCGCCCTACGCGCCCTACCGCGAAGTACTCCGGGACACCCAGCGCGAAATCTTCACCCGCTATGGCATCGCGTGGCGGGAAAGCGACGCCGAGGCCCTGCTGGCCGACATCGTGACCTGGGGACCCTTCCCCGACGTGCCGCCGGCGCTGGAGAAGCTGCGCCAGCACTGCAAGCTGGCCATCATCTCGAACAGCGACGACGACATCATGGCCCGCAACGTCGCCAACATTGGGGTGCCGATCGACTACGTCATCACCGCGCAGCAGGCCGGCGCCTACAAGCCCGCGAAGCAGACGTTCGACTACGCGCTACAGGTGATCGGCGTCCCAAAGGAAGATGTCCTGCACGTGGCCCAGGGCTTCGAGTACGACATGGTCCCGGCCAAGGCCATGGGTTGGACCCACGTCTGGATCAACCGCTATGGCCTGCCCGGCGACCAGGCCTACGGTCCCTACTACGAGCAGCCCGATCTGGGCGGGGTAGTGAAACTGCTCGGCATCGAGTAGCGAGCAGGCTTGACTAGACCAACATAGACTAGTACAGTCATGACTATGAAGGAAACGCGCCGTTCGGCCCTCGCCCTGGCGGTCCTGGCCCTGCTGAGTGAGGAGCCCATGCACCCGTACCGGATGCAGCAGCTCATCAAGCAGCGGCACAAGGAAGCCGTCGTCAATGTGCGCCTGCGCTCCAGCCTCTACCAGACGATCGATCGCCTGGAGCGTGCTGGGCTGATCGCCGTGCAGGAGACGGAGAAAGCCGATAACCGGCCGGAACGCACCATCTATCGCCTGACCCTGGAGGGCGCGGCGACCTCACGCAGATGGCTGCGGGAGATGCTGGCGCATCCCGTCAATGAGTTTCCGGACTTTCCGGCCGCGCTGTCCTTCCTTCCCCTGCTTCCGCCGCACGAGGCGCTGGCACTCCTCAGCTCCCGGGCCGAGGCCCTGGTCACAAAGATCGCGGATATCGACCGCAAGCTCGCTGCCGTCGGCCCCTGGCTGCCGCGTCTCTTTACCCTGGAAATCGACTACCAGCGGACCATGATGGTGACCGAGCATCGCTGGCTGGAGCAGGTACTTGCCGAGCTGCAGTCTGGCGATCTGCACTGGGATGACGCCTGGTTGAAGCAGCAGAAAGCACCCCCGGAGGAGGTGATGCGCGCATTGGATAACCTGTAACAAGCAGGCTCCGGTCGTGCGGCAACACCACCGGAGCCCGAACACCCTGAGGACCGGGATCGCGGCGCGCCCCTGCCACTCATGGCCTCACCCAGAGTCTAGCAGGGACGATTGGCTGCGATCCGGATCGCGCGGCTGCCTGGCCGCTCCGTCATCCGGAGGCATCTTCATGTCCCTTTCCCTGACTGCCGCACGTCCTGACCTGCGGGTCATCATCATCGGCGCTGGCACGGGCGGCCTGTGCCTGGCGCACGGCCTGCAACGGGCCGGCATCGAGGTCGCCGTCTACGAGCGGGACCGCACCCGCACCGATGGCCTGCAGGGCTACCGCGTCGGCATCGACGCCGACGGCAGCCGCGCCCTGCACACCTGCCTGCCGCCGGAAATCTTCGCGATCTTCCTGGCCACCTGCGCCCGCCCGCCCCGCTATTTCAACCTGGTCACCGAGCACCTGGACGAACTGCTTTCGCTGGAAATCCCCCACGCTGCGGACCCCACCACCAGCGAGAAATCGGTCAGCCGCATGACCCTGCGCCAGGTCCTGCTGACCGGGCTGGAGGACATCGTCCACTTCGACAAGACCTTCACCCGCTACGAGCAGCACCCCGACGGCACGGTCACCGCCTGGTTCGCGGATGGCTCCTCCGCCATAGCCGACCTGCTGGTGGGCGCGGACGGGACGAACTCACCGGTGCGGAAGCAGTATCTGCCCCACGCCAGACTGCGCGATTCCGGCATTGTCGGCATCGCGGGCAAGATCCCGCTCACGGCGGCCAATCGACGCCTGCTGCCAGAGAAGATCTTCCAGGGCGTCACCATGGTGCTGGCGCAGCGGGGCCTGTTCTCCATCATCCACGTCATGGAGTTTCCCTGGCGCGACGGCGAGCCCACCCTGGCCGCGGCGCAGAGCGACCGGGCCCTGCTGGAGCACTGGCCCGGCCTGCAGTTCGATAACACGCGGGACTACCTGATGTGGGGCATGGGTGGGGCGACGCAGAATCTGCCCTCGGACACGCTGCACCTGCGTGGTGAACCGTTGCTTGAGATCGCCCGGCATGCCACGCGCTCCTGGTCGCCCACCTTCCGCGAACTGCAGCGGCAGACCGACCCCTCGACCTGCTTCCCGCTCAACATCCGCACCTCCGAGCGGCTGGGCTCGTGGCCCACCAGCAACGTCACCCTGATCGGTGACGCCATCCACACCATGACACCCGGGCGGGGGGTGGGGGCGAACACCGCGCTCCGGGACGCGGCGCTGCTCTGCCAGCAGCTCGTGGCGGCCCGGGATGGGCGCGCCGCCCTGCTCGCTGGTGTGGCCGCCTACGAGGCCGAGATGCGTGAGTACGGCTTTGCCGCCGTCGCGAAATCGCTGGAGCAGATGGACGGCCGCGCGCTCGTTCACAAGCCGGTCATCGGCCGCGCGGTCACGGAGCTGTCCCGGGCCGGCATGCGGATGGTCAACCACTTGCCGCCCCTGAAGCGGCGCATGGCCGCCTCCCTGCAGGAGGAACGCGGGGCGACTCGCGGCGATCCGCAAGCCGCCTGAGCGCGCCGCCCACGGCTGGGCGCCAGGTATTCGCCAGGACAGCGACGGCAGGAGCGGCCCCGCCATTCCCACAACACGGATCGCGGTGTTCAGATATCCTCCCCCGCATGAGGATGTCCGCCGCGGTGCGCCGAGTGCCGTTCCTGCCACCGGAGACATTGCCGGACGCCCGGGTGCTGCTGACCGCACGCGGCCTGCGCGCCTTTGGCGACGGCTTCGTCAGCATCCTGCTCCCGGTACACCTCGCACAATTGGGTTTGAGCAACTTCCAGATCGGGGCAGTGGCGACATCCACATTGCTCGGCTCGGCAGCGCTCACCCTCCTGGTCGGGTTCAACGCGCATCGTATCGGGCGCCGGGCCCTGCTCTTTCGTGCCTCCGTGTTGATGTTCGTCACCGGGCTGGGCTTCGCCTTGCTGCGTGACTTCTGGCCGCTGTTACTCATCGCGTTCGTTGGCACCATCAACCCGTCGTCGGGCGATGTCAGCGTCTTCCTGCCGACGGAACTGGCGCTGCTGCCGCAAACCACGAGCGACGCGCAGCGCACCGCCCTGTTCGCGCGCTTCAGTATGACTGGCTCCCTCGTAGCCGCCTGCGGCGCGCTCTGCGCCGGCGCTCCCTCGTGGTTGGCGGCGCAGCAGGGCATTCCCCTCGACCTGGGTATCGACGCCATGTTCGTGCTCTATGCGCTTCTCGGCGTTGCGGCGCTTTTCCTCTACCGCGGTCTTTCGCCGGCGGTAGAGCCCGATACGGAGAAGCCACCCACCCCGCTCGGTCCATCGAAGCGCACGGTCTACAGCCTCTCCGCGCTGTTCAGCCTCGATTCCTTCGGGAGTGGGCTGGTGGTGCAATCGCTGCTGGCACTGTGGCTCTTTCAGCGGTTCGGGTTTGCGGTCACCACCACGGGGCTGATCTTCTTCTGGACGGGCATTCTCTCCGCGCTCTCGGCACTGCTGGCCGTGCGCATCTCGCGCCGCATCGGCCTGATCAACACGGCGGTGTTCACCCACCTGCCCGCCAACGCCTGCCTGATGCTCGCGCCCTTCATGCCCAGCGTCGAGCTGTCCGTGTTGCTCCTGCTGGTGCGCAGCCTCTTCTCCCAGATGGACGTCCCGGTTCGCAACTCGTACGTGATGGCCGTGGTCACTCCCCCAGAGCGCCCCGCCGCCGCCAGCATCACGGCGGTTCCCAAGAGCCTGGCCTCGGCCCTCGGCCCGCTGCTCTCCGGGTGGCTCTTCAGCCTCTCCGTGTTTGGCTGGCCGTTGGTGCTCGCGGGCGGCATCAAGGGGCTGTACGATGTGTTGCTGTTGCTGCGCTTCCGGGCCCTGAAGCCGCCGGAGGAGCGATAGCGGGCCACCGAACGACGGCGTTCCACATGAATTACCCGAGCTAGCCAGCATGAGCGATCCCGAACTGCAGAAAGCGGCGTCTCCGGTCAACAGCCAGCGCCTGCGCGCCATCCGCGAGCCGTCTCTCAGCGGCGACGGCCTGGCACTCTTTCGCCGCAGCTACCGCTGGCTCAACCTGACGCTGCTGCACCAGGGGGTGTGGCCACTGGCGCTCGTCGTCGCGGCGGCGCCCGCCACGGCCATCGGCCTCACCCCGCTCCCCTGGTACTGGCTCCGCCTCGCCGCGCCACTCCTGGCGGCGCTCTTCGCGGCGGCCTATCTCTCCCAGCAGGGGGAAACGCACGCCAGCGACCGCCAGCAGCGTACGGCGCGCGCCCGCTCCGAGCGCGACCGCATGCTGCGGGAGCAGGTAGTGATCCTGATCGTTGGCGTGGCCGTAGCGGTCTCACTCCTGCGCATCATCGCGGGCCCGCAAGAGGCGGTCCTCAAGCTGATCGCGTTCGGGGTGGCGGACGTAGCGGCCTACCAGATGATCAACTTCGGCCTCGGCAACCGCATTCTCCTGAGCCGCGATGCGTGGGCGCCGGTCATCCTCTTCGCCGTGAGCTGGGGCTTGCACGATCTCTTTCTCGCTGCCTCCTCCCCGGCGACGCAGAACCTGCCGCTCGTCTTCGCCGGCGGCGCCACCATCGGCCTCGCCTTCGGCGCCCTCTCCTGGCTCCTCCGCCAGTGGCCCGGCGGCTACCTGGCCGCCTCGGCCGCGCAGTACCTGATCGTCTACCTGATCTTCGGGTTCCTTGGCTAACGCTCGGGGCAAGGTCGCGGGGTCACGGGTCTGTCTAGCGACCCCGTTTCTCCGAATCGCTCAAGCCACACGATGCCCATCGACGAACTCAGGGCTGCGGCCGCCCGGAACTGTCAGGCGAGAGCCCCCCTACGCCTGTCAGTTTGAGTGGTGCCTCCTGGGGCGTTGTCCGGTGATGTTCCAGCATCTCGTGCGCCTTCGTTTCTCACCACCACCGGGTCCCGCTCCTGCCGCCCACCCTCGCGTGTCATCTCGAGCGCAGTCGAGAGATCTCGGCGTCTCCGGCCGCCGGGGTTCGAGGCTGCCCTGTGCCTCGGTACCGGGACACGCAACTCGGCGATAGGCCAGGCCGAGATTTCTCGACAAGCGCGAAATGACACGGTGGATTGGGCGGTGGACGCAGAACCGGCTGAGGCGATGGGCCGCTGTGGGCGACGCCGCGAACATTGCTGGTGCGGGGCGAGGTCCTGCGGCGTCGCTCAGTACTGCGGCTCATGCTGAGCACGCAGGTCTCAGCATCTCGTTCGATGTGCGCGGCAGAAAAGTGGAAATTGCCAGTGCGCCGTGCGTTAGCGCACGACCCCGCCCCTGACCCAGAAGAAAAGCAACAGCGGCAGCCCACACGAAACCCCGACCAGCAGCGTTCCCGCACAAACCACCGTGCGTTGCGCCCCGCTGAGCCCCGGAACCGCGAACGCCGCCACCAGCACCGCCACCGCTGCGATCACCACGTCCCAGGCGAAGAACGCGCCCACGCGGCTGCTGAACAGTTCCTCAACGAACCGGGGCAGATCAAGGCCATGGTGCAGCAACCAGGGCAGGAAAGCCGCAAGCGGCACAACCGTGCCCACAACCGCAAGCACCAGGAAGACCCAGGAGAGAGATGACGCGCGCATCCTGCCTGCCAGTACTGACCGTCTCGGGGGCCAACTCGTGTCCGCCCACTCGTGGAACACCTGGTGAAAGAGGATACGCCAGGCGAACAGCCCCAGACTGCCGCATTGCGGGGCAACCCGCGCGGACGGCCCAGGCGAAAAGGATGGGGTTGGCATCTAGCCAATCAAGCAGATTCTCGTTATGCTACGCGTTGCGACAGGCTCCGTGTCACATTCCACCATGCAGCCGCGTGCTGCCATCGATGAGGAGAGCACCATGCGCGCGTTGTCGGCGTTCGTCCTGTGTGGCGTCCTGTTCACCGCCTCAGCGGTGTTCCTGCAAGGTCCGCCCTCGCGCGCGATGCAGCCGGCGCCCACGCCCCCGTCGGCTGCAGCCCGCACGTTCTGCTCGGAGGAAGAGGAGTCACTGGGTGAGGCCCAGGGCTTCTTCGACCCGCTGGAGTCGGAAGTCGGCGTCGTGAGTGCGAACGACGTCGAGCAACCCGAGGAAACTGACGAGTCCCGGCAATTCCAGGGCAATCTGCGCACGAACTTCCTGACGCTCCCGACTGGCACGTGCCTGCTCGGGTCCCTCTTTTATCCAGCCGGGCTCATCACCGTCATCGACACCGACCCGAACGTGCCTGAGGCTATCAAAATCTTCGTCGAACCGGGCCCCGGAGGCCCCGCAGACGCCCCGGCGCCTGCAGGGACCCTCTGGTCAACCGATGGCTCCGTGACGAATCTCGCTTTCCCTGGCCCGGTCACGATCGCGGACGGCCAGTGGGCCAGAATTGAGCATCTCGCGATCGTCGGATTCCGCAATGATGGAGACGCGGACGTCACGATCCTTGTCTCGGCCATCCACCCAACTGCAGACGACGCATCAGGTCCCTGTGGCGGCGGCTGCCGCAGCCGGCCATAGTCGAATCAGCCCCAATTCCACCGTCCGTGCGCTCTCGCTGAAGGTGAGAGAGGCGTTTGGCGCCGGAATCATGGAAGTTCGATGAGCGATGATCCAACACCTGCCAGTCTCCCTGACATCGCTCATCGGACGAGATGACCTGCTCGGCCACATTGAATCTCTTCTGAGCCAGCCAACGGCGCGACTGATCACCATCACTGGCCCAGGCGGCATCGGGAAAACGCGTCTCGCGCTGGAACTCGCCCACCGTCTCAACGCGCAGTTCGCGGCTGGAAGCTCCTGGGTGTCACTGGCCAGCGTCCAGCACCCTGCCGATGTGCCGGCGGTCATTGCGTCGTCGTTGAACATCGACCTCCCCACCGGTGGCACGGCGCTGACGGCCCTGGCCAACCACTTCGCGCAGCGAGACGCACTGCTCATCCTCGACAACTTCGAGCAGGTCATTCCTGCCGCGCCCGTGCTTGCCGACCTGTTGCAGGCGGGGTCCTCGCTGCGCATCATGGTCACAAGTCGCACAGTGCTCAACATCTCTGGCGAGCACCGCTTGGCGCTGACGCCCCTCGCGCTGCCTGATCTGCGCGCCGACACTCACACGACGCCAGAGGCGGCTGGATTTCCCGCAGTTCGCCTGTTCGTGGACCGGGCGCAAGCGGCCACGGGATCGTTTGCACTCACCGCTGACAATGTGGCTGACGTTACTGCCATCTGCCGGGCGCTCGATGGCTTGCCTCTGGCCATCGAACTGGCGGCGGCCCGCCTGCGTCACTTCCCCTTGTCCACCATCAATGCCCGTCTCGAAGACCGGTTCGGGCTCCTGGTCGATGGTCCACGGGACCGGCCGGTCCGGCACCAGAGCCTGCACGTGGCGATTGATTGGAGCTACCAGCTTCTCTCCCCCCAGGCTCAGGCGCTCCTTCGCCAGATGGCTGCGCTTCCCGCTGGCTGCACGCTCGCGACAGCTCGCATGCTTGGTGGAACCGAACATCAAACCGAGCTGGAGCTCTTGGAGCTCTTTTCGACATTGGTCGATTGCAGCCTGGCTTTCCCGCTCCCTGACCCACAGCACGAACCGCGCTACGGGATGCTGGAAACGATCCGGCAGTTCGGGCTTGGACAACTGAAACTCTGTGGCGAGGAGGAGGAGGTTCACCTCGCGCTCGGCCGTGGGTACGCCGGTATCGCTGATCAGGTCCGAGCGGCCGTCGGCGGCGCTGATCAGAAGCCATGGATTGACCGGCTCGATACCGAACGCGGGAACGTGCGCGCCATTTGCGAGTGGGCCATTCAGGCCAACGTGCCCATGATGGTCCTGGGTCTTCGGACCATCCTCTGGCTGGTCTGGGTGCAACGGGGCAATCTGGCTGAGGGGCGGAGCCTGCTGCAGCGCGCGCTCGCGCTTTCCGGCCGCATGGATGACGGCGAGCGCGCGAACGCCATTTTCGATCTCGGCAACCTCGCCTTCGAGCTCAACGACTTTGAGGCTGCGGAGCAGGCATTTGTGGAGTGCCGTGACGTCTGGGAACGCATCAACGATCAGGATGGCATTGCCAGCGCCCTCAATGGCCTCGGCCTGCTGGACCGCGAAAGAGGCGCTTACCCAAGCGCGACAACCCGGTTGCATCTGGCCCGAGAGTCTTGGGAACTGCTGCAGGACGAATCCTGCGTCGCCGTCGCCCTGTCAAATCTCGGTACCGTTGAAATGGCGGCCGGAAATGTGCAGCAGGCCGAGGTCTTTTTCTCCCGGGCCCTGGATCTGCGCCGTAGACTCGATGATGTCGATGGCAGCGCGTACACACTCGTGCGCTTGGGCGAGGCCGCCAGCCTGGAAAATCGGTTGGATAGGGCAAAGGAATTACTGGCCAAGGGGCAGGAGATTTTTCTTAGCATTGGCAACCGCAGTGGCGAGTCTGAAGCGCTGTATGCGTTGGCGCATTGCGCATGGCTGGCCGCCGACGAGCACAAGGCGCTGCGGCTCTTCCATGAAGCGCTGTCCCTATTGTTCGCACTCTCCGACACGTATGGAATCGCCCGAAGCGTCGAAGGCATCGCCACTGTCGTCGCCGCGCGCGGCAATGCCGCAGTCGCCGCACGCCTGCTTGCCGCCACCGACGCCTATCGCGGCCGGATCGGAGCCGTGCCGCCCTTCATGGAACGCCAGCTCATCGCAGCGGCCTGGACCGCGATCCGCGCTCGCGCCGACGCCCTGGCCATCACCGACGCGCAACAGGCCGGGGCTGCACTCACCCTGGACGAGGCGGCAGTCGAGGCGCTGCGCCTGCTCCAGCGGCAGCCGGAGGATGTTCCCCACGACGCGCTCTCGCGGCTATCGGCCCGGGAGCGCGAGGTCTTCAAGCTCCTTGCCGAGTACAAGACCGACCGGGAAATCGCCGAGCAGCTTTTCCTCAGCCACCGTACCGTCGAGCGGCACGTCGGGTCCATTCTTGCCAAGCTCGAGGTGAAGAACCGCCGGGAAGCGGCGGCGCTCGGCGCGCTCCGCCGCCCGGCCTGACCGCCGCCCGGCCTGACCGTCGCCGGCACCGCAGCCGGGGAGCCGCGAGATGGCACGGCGCCCCTGCGCGCGCGTTTCACCGTCACCCCTCTTTCGCGGCGCGAGTGTGTCCCGTACAATGGCCTCAACTTGCATCGACACCGTGTTGAGATAGCGCACCGCTCTTGCCCGGCCGCTTCGTGATTTCGATCACTGGCGACCATCTCTGTCCTGCTATCTGGAGCGAGGTGACACCGATGACGGCTCGCACGATCCGCACACTCCTGGCCGCCATGTTCCTGGTTTCGGCCGTGAACATCCCCGCACTGCTGCCAGCGCCGGCCCGGGCGGCGGCGCTGGCCCAGACCGATCCCACCGTGATCACCTTCGACGACGTGAAAATTGTCCTTGAAGAAACCCACATGGTGCTGCTCGCTGACGAGTATGACGGGCTGGGGGTGACCTTCAACAACCCGGTCGTCGAGTCCTACCGGCCACTGGGCGCGAAAACACCAGATTTTGCCCATTCCGGAGTCAAGGCAGCGCACCAGTGTGAATCCTCCCAGGTGGCGCAGTGCAACGCGCCGCTGATCATCACCTTTGCGGAGCCGCAGCGCTACGTGGGGGTGTGGGTGGGCTACTCCGCGAGCCTGGCCGAAGAAGCCGAGGTCATGATGACGGCCTACAACGCTGCCACTGAAGGCGATAAGGTCGATGACGAGTCAGTGTGGCTCGACCGCACCAAAGAGAAGTTGATCCCGACGCAGTACATGCAGGTTGAAAGTGAGGACGCCGAGATCCGGCGCGTCGAAATTGGCTTCGTCGAAGATCGCGGGCTGGCGCCTAATCTGGTGTTTGACGACGTGACCTTTGGCGGGAGCTATCCGACCGCGACCCTGGGCGAGGATGAGCCCGAGCCGGAGCCATGCCTGCCTGAGACCACGAAGCCGAGCGTTCACCTGGCCCACTCCAGGGCCCCGCTCGTGGTCCACGAAAACCTCGTGACCCTGGAGGGAAAGGTCACGACAGCGCAGGATCTGATCGAGGCTGCCATCATCCGGGAAAGCGGCGGCAGCAGGCAAAGTGAGCCGTTGACGCCCACCCACCTCACCGCGCAGGGTGGCGCCTTCGGCCCATTCTCGGTCGAGCACTTCCTCCTGCCGGGCATGAACACCCTGACGCTGCAAGCGACCAACTGTGCGGGGACCTCCAGCGTGCAGGCCCTGGTGGAGTATCGGCCGCCCGCCGAGGGGACGCATTACAGCCTGGAAGCCATTGAGGTCACGCAAACGGTCCAGGATCCCACGAACCGCGTGCGCCTTGTAGCGGGCAAGCGGACCTTCGCGCGGGTGTTCCTGGCCACCGCCGGCAGCACCGACACCCTGACCAGGGTTTCGGCGCAACTGGGCGGCTGCCGCGTGGCGTCGGCCAAATCCACCAAATGCCTGACGAGCAAGCCAGCCTTCACCCTCCAGGCGCCAAGCAACGTCGTCACGGTTGACTCGCTCACCGGCGCCGAGAATCTGGCCGCCAGGCGCGGCAACATCGGCTTCGGGTTGCTCTATGAGCTGCCGCAGGAGTGGAGTGACGTCGACTACCTGCATCTCTGGCTGGAGGAGAGCACCCTGTCGCCCGCACTCTGGTGCGATGGCTGCGACAACCGCAACGCCGACAACACATTGACCGCCGTCCGGTTCGAGGACGCGCCCTCGCTCACCGTGGATTTCGTAGATGTGAGCTACACGGTGGACGATGCGACGTATGTGCCCTCAGAAACCGATCACGCGCTGCTCAAGTCCTGGCTGCAGCGCGCCTACCCCACCAACGATGTCGAGGTCGTTTCAGAAATGCACCTCGCGCTGCTGGCTGGCGAGCCCACGTGCGATGTGGTGGCCCAGACCTTGTTCGCTGACTGGGTCAAGATGACCTACGGCGATGAGACACCTGCCCTGACCCCGTACACCATGACGCCAACCCGCTACTACGGGCTGGTTGCGTCCCAGGGCAATGAGGACGGCGTTCCCATGCGCGGCTGCGCCCTGCTGGAAACAAAGGTGACGAACGATCAGCGGCTGGACAACGAGCACTTCGCCTCGGGCCCCACCGGAACTGGCGCCTGGCCCTGGGATCTGGACGCCTCCTACGGCGACTGGTACGGCGGGCATGAGCTTGGCCACACCTTTGGCCGGCTCCACGTCATGACCTGCGGCGACAGCAATGATGAGGACAAGAACTTCCCCAACGAGACCGGCCTCCTGACCGAGGTGGACGACGGCACGCCGATCGACTACGTCGGGTTCGACTCCGGCAACCCCGGGCAGAATATCCCTGTTCGCGTGTATCGGGGCGACAAGTGGCACGACATCATGACCTATTGCAAGTACGAATGGATCTCCGCGTACACCTACGGCGCCATCTGGCAGCAGATGTCCGACGAGGAAGCGGCAATCCCCACGGTGGAGCAAAGCCTGCCGCCCGCAGATGAACCTTCCGGAGATGTCGACGGTGATTCCGGAGAGGACGTCGACTGGAATGGCGTACCAGATTACACCGAGGATGTCGTGCTGGTTATCGGTACGATCAACCTGGACCAGGGTACAGCGACGCTCCGCCCCTCGACCGTCCTCCCGAGGGGAGTGGTCACCCAGCGGAACGAGCAGGGCGAGTACCGCATTGAACTCCGCGCCAGCAACGAGACCGTGTTGGCGACGTATCCGTTCGAGGCGACTCCCTATTCCGACGAAGTGGCGGGCACAGACGATCTCGCGCAACTCAGCGAGATCGTGCCCTGGGTAAACGCCACTCGCTTTATCGACATCTACCGCGGCAATGGCCCGCGGCTTGACCGGCAAATTGTGAGCCTGCGGGCGCCTGACGTGCAGGTAACCGGGCCGAATGGCGGAGAACGGCTGCAGGGCGGCGCCACAACCGTCACCTGGACCGCCAGTGATCCAGATGGGGACCCCCTGACCTTTGACCTGCATTACAGCGCCGACGGCGGCGAGACCTGGCAGAGCCTGGTGAGCGGCCTACCGGACGTACGGCAATACGACGTGGATCTCAGCCGCGTCCCCGGCAGCGAGCAGGCGCTTTTCCGCGTCATGGCCTCGGATGGAGCCCGCACGGCGGTAGACGAATCAGATGCGGACTTCCAGCTACCGGGTCATGCGCCCGAGGTCAGCATCATTTCGCCCGGGACTGGCTCGCGGTACGGCACGTCGCACACCATCGTCCTGGTGGGCGAGGCAACCGATATCGACCAGGGCACGCTGGATGACGATTCGCTCACCTGGACGACGGCCGACAAGGACTCGTCCGTCCGCACCCTGGGACGTGGGCGCTCGATTTCCGTTGCTGATCTCACCCCTGGGCGTCATACCATCACCTTGACCGCCAGGGACGCGGATGGGTTGGAGGCGGCAACGTCGATCGCGATCAGGATCGTGGATGACGAACCGCCCGTCTATGACTGGGCTCCTCCAGAAGGGATCACGTCGGGCACACTCGGCGCCGATGGTCTCTTCTTCTACGACAACGCCAACGAGGAGGGGACATTCTTCGCCAGTGATGGCCAGGGACTCCTCAGCCCATCGCGCACCTTCGATGTCCTGTTGAACGGGTGGTCGTCGGTCACACCGGGGAACTTCGGCGGCGACAGCTCCACGGATCTGCTCTTCTACGCCTCGGAGCTCGGCGTAGGTGAGTTCTACGCCAGTGACGGTGCGGGCGGCCTGTCGTTGTTGAGCGGCAACGAGGGCTTCACCAAAGGTTGGGACCTGATCGCACCGGTCGAGCTTCGCGCCACAGATACCTGGAGCAGTCTCCTCTTCTACGATCGCGAGGAGGGAGTTGGCAAGCTCTACAGCACCGACGGGACGGGCAAGATCCAACTTGTCGGAGACCCCGTTCCCATCGGTCATGCCTGGACGTCCATCGTCGCTGGCCAGTTCGGCGACGATGATCGCGCCAATCTCCTGCTCTACGACAAATGGTCAGGCCAGGGGCTACGCATCGCCATTGACGAGCAGGGAACGCTTGAGCTTCCCGGCGAGCAGTTCACCTGGGCTGCCGGCTGGGACACCCTCGTGCCGGGCCAGTTCGGCGGCGCGGCAGGCCGAACAGACCTCGTGCTCTATGATGCAGAAACGGGAAATGCGACACTCTTGCAAGCTGATGGCTCCGGGGTGCTCTCGGTGACCGGGATTCCCCAGTCGTTCCCTGGGCAATCGGATACGGTGGTCGGCGGCAGCTTTGGTGCAAACAGCGCGTCCACCGACCTTTTCTTCTACAACGCGGACCAGGGTCTGGCCTCCGTCTACACCATCGACGATCAAGGAGCATGGCAGGAACGTGGCAGCCGCGAGGAGCTTGGTCCAGGGTGGGATCAGGTAGTTCCAGGCCGCTTCGGACTTCCTTAGTGCCGCCATCGCAGCGAGAAAACAGCCCCGGACAGGCGGCCTGCCATACGGGGCACTGACTCACCGAGCGACGATGCCACCGCCAGCAGGTGGGTGATCCACGTCCGCAGCGGTTTGAGGAGCCTGCGCATGTTTCACATGAAACCTCGCACTCGCCGTTTCGGAATCCTGACAACAGGTAATCTTCCCGCTGTTCGGGTCAGGTCACAGGAAAGGTCAACAGTGGGTACGCGAGAGTGGCTCTTGACGTTTGGCGTGATCGTCGTGCCACTCGCCATCGCGGTCATCGTCACGCTCTGGACGCTGGAGCAGGCGCGCTACCGGCCGAAGCGTAAGCGCCCCCCCGGCATCCGCCGCGACGACGCTCCGGCCGAGCCCCAGGCGGTCCCAACCGTCTCTGCGGCCGAGCCAACCGAGCCAACCACCTGATCGACAACGTATCCTTGCTGCCTGAGGCTTTGCGCGAGGGCGCTGGCCACAGGAACAAGGCGACACACGCCGGAGGTTATGCTGGGTGGCAATTGAGCGAACGCTGATCATCATCAAGCCGGATGGGGTCCAGCGCGGACTGGTGGGCGAAATCCTGAACCGCCTCGAGCGGCGTGGCCTCAAGATCGTCGGGCTCGACTTCCGCACGATTTCCGAAGAGACTGCCAGCACGCACTACGGCGAACACAAGGGCAAGCCGTTCTACAACGGACTGATCGAATACATCACTTCTGGCCCCGTGGTGATGGGCGTGCTTGAAGGCCCGGATGCCGTCGCCGTCACCCGGACCACGATGGGCGCCACCAACCCGGTGAACGCCGCGCCCGGCACCATCCGGGGCGACCTGGGCGTCATGACGGGCCGCAACCTGATCCACGGCTCCGACAGCCCCGAGAGCGCAGCCCGCGAGGTCGCCCTCTTCTTCGGTGGCCGCGACCTGGCTGGCTGGTCTCGCGAGACCGACCGCTGGATCCTGGAGTAACGCTTCCTCGCTGTTCCACGTGAAACACCAGACGCGGCGGAAGCATCAGCCCCTTCCCGGTCAGCCGGGGAGGGGCTGATAGTGGCGTGACCCGCCTGCCACTTCTCACCGCCTTCCTCCCGTGTCATCCTGAGCGGAGTCGAAGGATCGCGTCGCCAACCGCTGCCGCCCGCTGTCACCGCCCACCCTCATGTGTCATCCTGAGTCCGCAGACGAAGGATATCGGCCCAGCCTCGTTCCCCCAGAGACCCTCAGCACAGCCGGGTCCGCCTCCACCGTCCACCCTCGCGTGTCATCTCGAGCGCAGTCGAGAGATCTCGGCGTCTCCGGCCGCCTGGATTCGAGGCTGCCCTGTGCCTCGGCTGCAGAGCACGTTCCTCGGCGATAGGGCAGGTCGGGATTTCTCGACAAGCGCGAAATGACACGCGAGGGTGGGCGGTGGAGCAGCGACACGCTGGCAGCAAGCGACGAGGGCGCGCGCGATTCTTCGCCTGCGGGCTCAGGATAGCACGGGAAGGCTCTCCCACCCTGACACGTCAGGTTGGCCGGAAGGCACGGGCATACAACACCCACCACGCACAAGAAAGCCCTCCTGCCGTTGCCAGCAGAAGGGCCTCCAGAACAAGAGCGCAAGAACGCTACGAATCGGAAATATGCACCAGCCCCGGCTGGTAGTTGTGGCGCGTCATCAATTCCGCCACCATGTTGCGCAGTTGAATATCGGTCAGCGCCGGGGAAATCGGGCGGCGGTCGTAGACCGGCGACCCGGAGAACTTCTCGCGGCTGGCAGACGAGCGCACGTCGTTGCGGGAGGAACGGTAGTAATAGTCCGCGTAGAGTTGCCCGCCGTCGCTCGTGATGTACAGCGCGTAGTTGGGATCGATCTCCAGCCCCACCAACCCCTGCGGCACCGCGTCCACAACCACTGGGTAGCCCTCAGGCACGCGTGGCCGGTATTGCTCCGCTACCAGTTGCAGCATCGGCAACAGCCGATTGCGCACCTGCTCCAGCATCTCGTTTGCCACGCTCGTCCTCCACTGTGCCAGGCCATCGTCTGCTGGCGCTAGTATCTGTCACCAGGCCGCTACCGTTCCACATGAAACATGAAACACTCAGCGATCAGCGGCTACCACTCTCATCGGCCAGCGCGCTGGCGCGCGGCGTGATCTGCCCCGCGTACTTGTTGCCCACCTTCAGCCGGTACGGCACCGAGACCGGGGAGCTGACCTCCTCGAAGGAAAAGGCACAGATGCGCATGCCGGGATAGAGCGCCACCGCCATCCGCCCCAGGTTGCTGAGTTCCATCGTAGCCGTGCCCACCCAGCCTGGCTCAAAGACCGCCGCCGTCGAGTGCACCGTGATCCCCAGCCGCGCAATCGAGGAGCGCCCCTCCAGCCGCCCCAGCAGGTCGTCCGCCAGTTCCAGGGATTCCACCGTGGAGGCCAGCGCGAAATCCCCCGGCTGCATGATGAACGGCTCGTCCGCCGCGCACTCGATCGTGCGCATCGCCTCACCAATGGAGCGCGGGTGGCGCGGATCGATGAACGAGTGGCGGCTGTGCTCGAAGACCATGAAGGTCTGCCCAAGCGTGAAATCGACCGAAATCGAGCCGAGCGCTCGCGTCAGGTCCGGCAGTGGATCGATCTTGATGCGGCCGTTTTCGATGGCACGCCGAATATCGCGGTCAGAGAGGATCACAGCCGCCCCTTCTGTGCAAAACACCATTGGGTGGTGGGGGAGCCCTGCGGGGGCAGCGCCAATGGACGCTCACGGAACGCTATCCGAGGAGGCGACACCAGGTCAACCCTTCCCCCGAAATCATAGTTAGTGTCACCTTGACAATTACTCGCTATGACCATAGACTTATGAACATCCAGAATCTCGCTGCTCCAGACGTCAGGGTGACGCCGGGGCCGGGTGCTGGGAACGCCCATGCCGCAACAGGCGGAACAGTGGGCGAGGAGGCAACTCAAGCCCACTATGGTTCTGCAACTTTCGACGGCGCCGGCCGTCAGCTCTGAAAACCCGCTCCCCTGGCTCACCGACACCCAGCTTCCGGCCGCCTCGTGCGTGCCCGAGGAAACCGTCGGCGCGTACCCGCTGCTGCGCCGCTACGGCGTCACCGCGCCGCACCAGCAGAAGATTCCGCGCGAATACTTCAAGATGGCGGGCCCGGAGCGCGATGAGAAAATCTGGGGTCTGAAGCGCCAACTGGGCCAGGATCTCGTGGTCCTTGGCCATCACTACCAGCGGGACGAGGTTATCCAGTTCGCGGATTTCCGTGGTGACTCCTTCAAGCTCTCGCAGCAGGCCGCTGGCCGCGCCGATGCCGAGTACATCCTCTTCTGCGGCGTCCACTTCATGGCCGAAAGCGCGGATATCCTCTCCCGGCCCAACCAGAAGGTGATCCTGCCGAACCTGGAAGCCGGCTGCTCCATGGCCGATATGGCCAAGGATGCGGACGTGCGCGCGGCGTGGGACACCCTGGAGAAGCTGGGCGTCACCAACATCGTGCCCATCACGTACATGAACTCCGCCGCCGCCCTCAAGGCGTTCTGCGGCGAGCACGGCGGCATTGTCTGCACGTCCTCCAACGCCGGGCGCGTCTTCGACTGGGCCTTCGCGCGCGGCGAGAAGCTCTTCTTCTTCCCGGATGAGCACCTGGGTCGCAACACCGGCTTCAAGAAGGGGATTCCCCTGGAAAAGATGGTGGTCTGGGATCCCTTCCTGCCCCTGGGCGGCAACACGCCCGAGGCGCTCCAGAACGCCACCCTGATCCTGTGGAAGGGCTACTGCTCCGTCCACGCCCGCTTCAGCGTCGATCAGATCACGAAGGCGCGCCTCGACTACCCGGATGTCAATGTCATCGTCCATCCGGAGTGCCGCCTGGAAGTTGTGCAGGCCGCCGATGACGACGGCTCCACCGAGTACATCATCGACAAGGTGACGGCCGCTCCAGCAGGCACCACCTGGGCGGTGGGCACCGAGATCAACCTGGTCAACCGCCTGAACGAGGAACTGCCCGACAAGCATGTCTTCTGCCTCGATCCGGTGATCTGCCCCTGCTCCACCATGTACCGGGTCCACCCCGCCTACATCCTGTGGGCGCTGGAGCACCTGGCCGCCGGCAACGTGGTCAACCAGGTCACCGTGGATGAGCAGATCGCGCAGAACGCGCTGGTCGCCCTCGATCGCATGCTCTCCGTGCCGTAGCTTCCCTCCCGCACCCCTGCGGCACGCACATGATGAAGCCGGGACGTCGCAAGGCGTCCCGGCTTTGTGCAACGTGTCGGCGACTCCCGGTTTCCCCTCGCACACAGCCTGTCGCCACCTACCGCCCACCTCAGCGTGTCATCCTGAGCAAACTCAGCGTGTCATCCTGAGCCTGTCGAAGGATCTCGTTCTCTCAACTGCAATCTACCCGTTGCGAGGACCCTGCCCAAACTGGAAACACCCTCTGCCGACGCGCATGCCCCTATTGCCGCCACGCCGCACACCGCGTATCGTCAGGACCGACATCACATCGCCGACATGCCCGTGGCCTCCGCGCCAACAACCGGGGAGATAATCACCATGCTTGATCGCGCCCTGCAACAGGGAATGAATCGCCGCACCGCGCTGAGAACCGGCGCGCTGGGGGCTGGCGCAGCCGGGTTGGGAGCCATGGTGCATCCCGTCCTCGCCCAGGACGCCACCCCCGAGGCCACCCCCGGCGCCAGCCCGGGCGAACTGCCGCTGCCACCCGGCCTCCCGGAGATCACCCCGGAGAAGGTCGACGCGGCCCTGGCGCGCCTCGACAGCCTGGTCCAGCAAACCCTCGACGAAACGAAGATCCCCGGCATTGCGATCACGGTCGTCTACCAGGACGAGGTGCGCTACGCGAAGGGTTTTGGCGTCCGTGAAGTGGGCAAGGCTGAGCCGGTCACGGAAGAGACCGTCTTCCAGCTTGCCTCCTGCTCCAAGCCGCTCTCCTCAGCCATCGTCGCCGGGGTCGTCAGCGACGGCACCGTCTCCTGGGACAGCAAGCTGGCCGATCTCTCGCCCAGCTTCCAGATGTACACCCCCTGGGTCACCAGCGAAGTCATGGTGCGCGACATGTTCAGCCACCGCAGCGGCCTGCCGGGCCACGCCGGCGACCTGCTGGAAGACATGGGCGCCACGCGCGAGGAGATCCTGCATCGCCTGCGTTTCGCGCAGCCGCAGTACAGCTTCCGGGCGGGGTACGCCTACACGAACTTCGGGATCACGGCGGCGGGTGTGGCCGTGGCGGATGCCGCCGGCACCGACTGGGAGACCCTCGCCGAAGACCGCCTTTTCCGACCCTTGGGCATGGATCACACCAGCTTCCGGTTCGATGCCTTCATGGCCGAGCCGAATCACGCCGTGGGCCACATGCTGATCGATGGCACGTGGCAGCACCACGAGCAACGCCAGCCAGATGCCGAAGGCCCCTCGGGCGGCGGCAGCTCCAACGTGCTGGATATGGCGCGCTGGATGCGGCTGGAGATGAACGGCGGCGTTGTCGACGGTAAGGAAATTATGGCTGCCGCCCCGCTGGCCGCACCGCACGTGCCCCAGATCGTCAGCAACCCGCCCGCCAACCCGAACGTTGACCGCACCGGGTTCTATGGCCTGGGCTGGAATGTCAGCTTCCGCGACAACGGCGCGGTCCAGATCGGGCACTCCGGCGCATTCAACCTGGGCGCGGCGACCTCGGTCTACCTCTTCCCGGCGAGCGGCCTCGGCATCATGGTGCTCACCAACGCCCAGCCGATCGGCGCGGCCGAAACGCTTTGCCTCGAGTTCTCCGACCTCGCCACCTACGGCGAGATTCGCACCGACTACCGCACGCTCCTTGCCGGCGCCTTCGCCGCGCTGAACGCCGCGCCCTACGGCACGGCCGAGGGCTACCTGCAGCCACCCGCCGAGGTCACGCCCGCCCTGCCCAGCAGCGCCTACACGGGCGTCTACCACGATGCCTACTACGGCCCCGTCACTGTAGCGGCCGAGGGCGACGCGTACACCATCGCCATTGGCCCCGCTCAGATGAGCTTCGCACTGGAGCACGTCAACGCCGATACGTTCAAGTTCCAGCCAGTCGGCGAGAACGCCTACGGCCCCACCGCCGTCACCTTCACCCGCGCTGGCACCGGCGCCACCGCGCAGTCCGTCACCATCGACTACCTGAACACAACCGGGCAGGGCACCTTCATTCGGGAGGGGTACGAACCGCACCCGGCAGAGTAAGGCAGCGGCCGCAGGGAGGGATCTGGCGCCCGCCCCTCCACCGGTCATTCTGAAACCTGCAGGCTCAGCATCTCGTACGTCTTCCTCGCCGGGAGGCAACCTGGCGAGGAAGACGAACGACCCTATATCGACATAACATCAGTCGATCGCAACGAACGTCGTGTCACGACCCCGTCGCAGGGCCTCGTTGGCGCACCCAGGGCCTGCTGATACCATCTCCCACGTGCACACTGCATGACGGCGCATGCGCCCCAGCGGCGTGCACGACGCACAGCAACCTGGAAAGGAGTCTCATGAAGACCGGTACACCCGCCCCAATCTTCTCCCTGCCGGGCACCACCGGCCCCGGCCTCGATCTCACCGGCATCCGTGGCAAGCAGCGGGCCGCGCTCTTCTTCTACCCGAAGGACCGCACCTCTGGCTGAAGGAACCAACTCGCCGCCGTGCGCGATGCGATTGACGCCTTCCGAGCCCTGGATACCGAGCCCTACGGGGTCAATGAAGCGGACGCCGCCAGCCACCAGGCCTTCATCGACGAGCAGGAGTTGAACTTCGACCTCCTGATCGACGACGGCCTGCACGTCGCCCGCGCCTACGACGCCCTCAGCGACACCGGCACGCGCATCAAGCGCACCGTGGCCGTGGTCGGCAAGAACGGCGACCTCATCTACTGGGCGCCCGGCGCGCCACCAGTGGAAGATATCCTCAAGGCCATCACCCTGGCCGAGGATGCCGAATAGGGGAGCATTCGAGAGGCCGTGAGTGCCACCGGCTGGCGGTCCTCCCAGATCGGTCCGAGCCCGATGTACGAGTCGTGCGGCTCACGCCCGTGGAACGATTGCTACGTCCTGTGTCGCGCGGAGATCGAGAACACTCGATCTCCGCGCGCGACAAGGCAACGCTGGTACGCCGCTTTATGCGCCCGCGAGGCCCGTTGTCAGGACGATCTTTCCCGTGCTCTCCCCAGCAGCGAGCGCACGGTGCGCCGAGGCGGCTTCGGCCAGGGGGTAGGACAAGCCTTGCAGGACCCGCAGATCCCCACGCGCGATGGCCCTGGCCAGGCGATGCCCCGAGGCGACCCGCTCATCCACCGGCTGCGCCTGGGTGTTGTAGCCGCTCACCGCCAGGCAGTCTCGAATCAACTGCTGAGCGACAAAGGGCGTTGGTTTCTCCCCCAGGCCGCCGTAGATCACCAATCGGCCAAACGGCGCTAGGGAGGCAAGCCCGCCCTGGCTCGTTTCCCCACCAATGGGGTCGAGCACAATATCGACGCCCCGTCCCTGCGTGGCCGCACGCACCTGTTGCGGCCAATCCTGGTCGGCACTATTGACGACAATATCCACCCCGAGCGCGCGGATCGTTTCCGCCTTCGCGGCAGTTCGCGTTGATCCGATAATCAGTGATGCGCCGCCCAACCGCGCCAACTGGACGGCGAGCGAGCCAACACCGCCCGCCGCGACGTGGACGAGCACCGACTCGCCCACATGGAGGCGTGCGGCATTCCGGAGCAGAAGATCGGCAGTGATACCCTGGATCGGAATCGCTGCGGCTTCGGCAAACCCAAGGTCATCTGGGAGGGGCAGCACATTCTCCGCCGAGGCCAGCGCATACTCGGCATAGCCGCCATCGACCACCGCAACAACTCGTTGCCCGGTCTCCAGGCCGGAGACCCCGGGCCCCACCTCCGCCACGAATCCGGCCGCCTCGTCGCCGAGCGTTGCCGGCAGATCACGCAGATTCGGGTATACCCCCTGCCGCTGGCCGATATCCGCGTAGTTGACGCCCGCGACGCGGACCTCGATCGAGACCTGTCCCGGACCTGGAGTGGGTCTGGGTACGTCATCCATCACCAGGACATCCGGGCCACCACGCTCGTAAATGCGAACAGCCCTCACTGCCTCTTCCTTTCGGGTTCGACTACGCGGTGTTCGGTAGCTTGGCGGTCAGCATCGAGTTCACCGTGTGCAGACACCGTGGAAAACCTGGCCAATTCCGTTGGGGAGTCGCCCTACGCAAACCCGTACACCCCGGTCAGTTGCAGATAGCAGCGGTCCGGGTGCTTGGCCCAGCCCCGGGCCAGCCCCACGCGCAGGTACACGCGCTGCCCGCGCAAGCCATCGCGCATTGCCGCAGCGACGGCGTGCGGAGCCATGCCGCTGTCCCGCAACGCGTCAAGCTGCGCACGGAATGCCAGGTCAACCACCGCGAGTTGGTACACCTCGCCTGTACCGTCGCGAAACCGCAGGCGATAGTCCCAGCGGTTCCGCTCCGGGTAGTGCCGGTACAGGATGTCCTCAATCTCGGCGACCCTCACGGTGCCCAGAGATCGCGTCCCCTGGCCGCTCAGCACGTATCGACCCCAGTTCCCTGGCCCATCACCGTGAATCGTCACGCCAAAGATGGCCCGAACCGATGGCAAACTCGTGCGCTCCAGCAGATCAACACGTTCCTGCACCGTCAGCGTTCGCTGAACGCGATGTCCACGTTTCGGCGTCAGGCGATCTTCAGTGTGCGGGGCATGACACCCTTTCGGCTTGCCGGAGATGCGAAGCTCCACCACGGCGAACGGAACTACCAGTCCACCATGCGCCTGCTGAAGCCAGGCTTCGTCCGGACCAGAGCGGCCAACCAATGGCCGCACCGCGCCACCGTCGTCCAGGTAGCCGCCCACGCAGATGCGCCTTCCCTCCATGCGGGTGACATCTGTGACAAACATCGTGCGCCGGCGCGGCCTATCCTTCCATGCCTGCCTGATTCGCGCGACGAGGCTATCGGCCATCGCATGACCTCACGAATGCGGCAACCCCGGAAGAGCAGCCGCTCCAGGAGCACTGGAGAACTGTCGTCCGCTCCTGATGGCGATAGCGTCCGGCAACTTCCGCTCCCACCGCCATTTACCGCCCCTCTGCCCGTGATGGAGCCGGTTATCCTCCACACCATCGGGCACGGCGCCCTCCCGGCGGAACCGCTCGTGGGTTTGCTGCGGACGCACGCCATCGACACCGTCATCGATGTGCGTAGCTCTCCCTACAGTCGCTTTGTACCGCACTGTAACCGAGAATCTCTCGCCGCGCTGTTGACCGCGCACGGGCTCGCGTACGTGTGGGCCGGAGAGGCCCTGGGTGGCCGCCCAGCGGACGCAAGTTGCTACCACGGAGGCGAGGTGAAGATCGGCAAGGTGGACTACGCCCAGGTCGCGCAGCGCCCCTGGTTCCAGCGAGGGCTACACACCCTCATGGCCACCGCCGCTGGACAGCGCGCCGCCCTCCTTTGTAGCGAGGAGGACCCGCGCCGCTGCCACCGTCACAAGCTCATTGCCCACGCCCTGCGTGACCAGGGCGTCCGGGTCCTGCATATCCGGCACAGCGGCGAACTTGAAGAGTCTGATACGCTCGACTGCGCCGCACCCACTACCGGCTGCCAGCAACTACTCCTGGGAGGATTCCCTGCGTGAACCTCTACACCATCGGTTTCACCCAGAAGTCTGCCGAGCGCTTCTTCACCCTGCTCCGCGAAAACGGCGTGCAGCGCCTGGTGGACACCCGGCTCAACCCCGGCGGGCAACTCTCCGGCTTCGCGAAGGGCAGCGACCTGGCCTGGTTCCTGCCGGAGTTGATTGGCTGCGCGTACACCCACCTGCCGCAACTCGCGCCCACCACCGAAATCCTGCACGACTACCGCAAGGATCACGACTGGTCACGCTATGTGCAGCGCTTCGACGCACTCATGGATACCCGCGATATCCCCAACACCCTCGACCGCGCCAGCTTCGAGAACGCGGCAAGCTGCCTGCTCTGCTCAGAGGCCACGCCGGAGCACTGCCACCGCCGCCTCATCGCCGAGCGCCTCGCCGCCGCCTGGCCAGGCACGACCGTCATCCACCTCGTCTGATTTTCCCCGCCAGGATCAGCGGCGCTGCGGGTTCACGGGCGGCGCGCCCGCCAGACCCGGCTCGACGCGCTCCCTTCCTTCCAACCCGCTGCCGCTGGTGGCGGCTCGAGGTCGTACAGCGAGATCATGCCCGCCACCTGCAGATCGCAGCAGTCCGGGTGTGCCTCGGTCGGCCGCGACAGCGCGATCCGCAAGTACAACGGCTCTTCGTCACGCAGGCGATCCTGCACCGGCCGCCCAACGTCGTGCGCCGAGTAGCCGGCATCTCCCAGCATGGCGAACATGCTCTGCACCATCACATCCCCGATGCAGAGCTTGTAGGTCTCGCCGCTGGCGTCCCGGAAGCTGAGCCGGAAATCCATGAACCCTTCGTCGCGGTTGCGGCGCACGGTGACCGATTGCACCTCATGACCGGGCTGCCGCCATCGGCATCCAGCCACGCGCTATCCGGGCCGGCGTCGCCGACTCGCAGGCGCACCGGCGTGCCATCCTTGAGCACGACCGCCACGCCGACCTGATCGTCGTCCATCCGGAAGACTTCGGTCACCACCAGGACCACGTCCCGCGGGTTGCTGAGGTCCGAAGCGGCCTTGCGGCCTGACGGCCAGCACTTGCCCAGCTTGACTATGTCACCGGCACCACATACGACTCCACCCGGCCAATGAGGTCGTCATTGAACGTGAAGACCGTGCAGTAGGCGAACCGGAACGGCCCACCCACCTTGTGATGCCCCTCGCCACGGCCGATGGCCACCACCGTGTCGCCCTCTTCCACCAGCCGATCCACGGACAACGTCGGGCTGCCCACGAAGGCCGGGTTCTCGATCTCGCTGTCGAACTCGGCCTTGCCTTTGAGGTAGCGAAAGCCGGGTAGGTCCCAGACCACATCGTCTGTCAGGCAGGCCAGTATCCGCGCGTGATCGCTCTCGCGAAACCCCTCGTGGTACTCGTGAATCAGATCCTTGCGAGCCGACATCTTGCTACACCTCGATAATCGTCTTGATATCCCCGGCCGGCTGCTCCAGGATCTGCGCGAACTCCACCAGGCCCGGCACGCGGCGCGTGATCATGCGCTCGGCCAGCCCCGGCCAGCGCGCCTCGAAGCGGGCGAGGTCGGCCACACCCAGCTCGAAATCTTCCTTCGCCGAGTTGACGCTGCCCACGATCACCTTGTTGCCACCGAGCAGGCTGCCGTTGATGGCCGCCGGAGAGACACTGACCTCGCCGCTGCGCCGCATCCCGGAGAGCAGCACCAGCACGCCGTTCGCGCCCAGCATCTGGATGGCCGGGAAGAACGGCCCCTGCCGCCCGGACGCCTCCAGGATGAGATCGATCGACGGCAGATCGTCGACGATCTTCCCGAGATCGTCGTCTGCGACCGCCAGATATCGACCGCCCGCCGCCTCCACGATCTCCGCCGCCAGCAGCGACTGCGCGGGCCGCCGCCCCACCACCACCACGTCGATATCGCGCACCAGCAGCATCAGCGCCCCGAGCAGGCCAATCGGCCCGGTCCCGAACACCACCGCCTGCTGCGGGTTCCACGCATTGATGCGGCGCTGAATGAGATTCGCCTGGCGCAGGCCCTTCTCCACCACGGAGAGCGGCTCAACCAGGATGCCGACATGCGCCAGTTCCTTCGGCACCGGGATCAGGTAGCGCGGGTCCTCCACCACCGTCTCGGTCATGTACCCATGCAGCCCCGCGATACCGCGCTCGGTGTACTGCCGCCACTGGCACATATCCGGCTGCCCCGCCTGGCAGGCCGGGCAATTGTCCGGGCGGCGCACCGTCGCAGTCACCAGTTCCCCCGGCGAAAACCCCTGCACGCCCGCGCCCACCGCCGTCACCTCGCCCAGCATCTCGTGGCCGAGCACCAGCACCGCTTCGCCCACCGGCGCAGCCCCGAAGTGCGCGCGGATCAACTCGCGATCTGTCCCGCACACCCCGACGTGGCGAATCGCAACCTGCACTTCCCCCGGGCCTGGCTGCGGGCGCGGAATCTCGGTCAGGTGCATGGAATCGGTCTGGAGCGGGCGGATGGCGATACCCGGCTGCCGGTCACTGGGGGATGTGGAAAGAGCCACGCTGGTGCTTACTCCTCGCTGAGTGGTTCCGCAAACATCGCGACCCTGGCGCATTTCCTGGTCAACGTGACACGGTTTCTGGGCAAAAAGCCGTTCGTACGGTATCCTTGCCCAGGATCGCCGGCGCGATGCCCGCGATCATACAGGGTTGTCCCTGGTTCGTGATACCCATCCTGGCCCATGTCCATGACAGACCAGGTAGTCTCCCTGAGGGGGGGTGATTACACACGCATGCGGGTTGAACTCCGTGACGGGGAGGGCTTCGATCAGCTTCTCCGCCGCTTCAACAAGGGCATTGAGCGCTCAGGCGTGATCCGCGAACATCGTCGCGGCCTGCGCTTCATCAGTGTCCAGGAAGAGAACCGCGCCAAGCGCCGCAAGGCCGAGCGCCGTCGCCGCCGCAACGCCACGACCTAGTCGCAGGCGCAGCCGGTAGGCATTTCGCTACTGCACAAAAGAGCGGACCGGGTTCTCCCGGTCCGCTTGGTGTTTCCCGGCCACCTGAGCCAGCGCGGACGCCGTCTACCCCGTCGCCATGACGGACGGCGCCGGGAAGCCGTTGAACGGCGCAAACTGGTACACGATCCACTTCGACAAGGGGCAAACGCCGCCGGCCGAGGGCTTTTGGTCCATCACCATGTACGACACGGGGTATTTCTTCTACCCCAATGCCCAGCACAAGCAAACGGTGAGCCTGCGTGACAACCTGGTCACCAACGCCGATGGTTCCCTCAACATCCAGCACGCATCCCCCGGCAGTAGCAAAGAAGCCAACTGGCTTCCGGCGCCCGCCGGGGATTGCCTCCTGCTGATGCGGCTCTACTGGCCAAAGACCGAGGCACCATCCATCCTTCCGCCAGGCCATGGAACATGGATAATTCCACCGATAGCGAAAACAACCTGAGTTTCAACTGGCATTGGCAGCCCGAATAGTGCATGGAGGCACGATCATGACCACAGCGAATGCGGCATCTGGAGAAGGCCGCGAAGTCCTCCCTATCCCGAACCAGCCCTACGCCGGCCCCATCGTCTACGACGCCAAGGATCCGGCCGCCATCTTCCCGCCCATTCAGGAGGTCCGCCCGCCCAAAGGGGCACCGAACGTGCTCGTCGTCCTGATCGACGATGTCGGGTTTGCGGCCTCCAGTGCCTTCGGCGGCCCGATCCACACGCCCACCGCCGAGCGCCTGGCGGCCAACGGCCTCAAGTACAATCGCTTCCACACCACCGCGCTCTGCTCGCCGACCCGCGCAGCGCTGCTCACCGGGCGCAACCACCATTCGGTCGGCATGGGCGCCATCACCGAGTTGGCCTCCGCCGCGCCGGGCTACACCTCGATGATCCCCAACACCAAGGCGGCCGTCGCCAAGACGCTGCGCAACAACGGCTACTCCACCGCCCAGTTCGGCAAGTGCCACGAGGTGCCGGTCTGGGAGACCAGCCCCATGGGGCCGTTCGAGCACTGGCCCACCATGCAGGGGTTCGAGCGGTTCTACGGATTTGTTGGCGGCGAAACGAACCAGTGGTTCCCGGAGGTCTTCGACAACCTCACCCGCGTCGAAGTGCCCAGCGACCCGTCCTATCATTTCACGGACGACATGACCGCCAAGGCGATCGACTGGATCAAGGCCCAGAAGGCGATTTACCCGGACAAACCATTCTTCGTTTACTGGGCTCCCGGCGCCTGCCACGCCCCGCACCAGGTCGCACCGCAGTGGATCGAGAAGTACAAGGGCAAGTTCAATGACGGCTGGGATGCCCTGCGTGAGCGCACCTTCGCCCGCCAGAAGGAGTTGGGCGTCATCCCCGCCGACGCGGAACTGACCCCGCGCCCGGCGCAAATTCCGGCCTGGGACGACATGCCCGAAGAACTACTCCCCGTCCTGCGCCGCCAAATGGAGACCTACGCCGGCTTCCTGGAGCACACCGACCACTGCGTTGGGCAACTCATCGACATCCTCGAGGCTGGCGAGATGCTCGACGACACGCTCATCTACTACATCATCGGGGATAACGGCGCCTCCGCTGAAGGCACCCTCAACGGCACCTTCAACGAGATGATCAACTTCAACGGCATGCCGGAGCTGGAGTCTCCAGACTTCCTGATGTCGCACCTGGATGACTGGGGTGGGCGCGATTCCTACGGCCACTACGCCGTCGGCTGGGCGCACGCCATGGACACCCCCTACCAGTGGACCAAGCAGGTCGCCTCCCACTGGGGCGGCACCCGCAATGGCACCATCGTGCACTGGCCGAACGGGATCACGAGCAAGGGCGAGATTCGCTCGCAGTTCCACCACGTCATCGACGTCTCGCCGACCATCCTCGAGGCCGCCGGCATCCAGGAGCCGACCTTCGTCGAGGGCGTCATGCAGTCGCCGATGGAAGGCGTCAGCATGCTCTACAGCTTCAATGACGCCAGCGTGAAGGACCGCCACACCATCCAGTACTTCGAGATGTTCGGCAACCGCGGCATCTACGTCGATGGCTGGACAGCGGTGACTCGCCACTCGATTCCGTGGGAGCTTGTTTCCGAATCGATCCCCTGGGACAAGGATGTCTGGGAGCTCTACGACACCAACACCGACTGGACCCAGGCGCACGACCTGGCAGCGGAAATGCCGGAGAAGCTGGCCGAGTTGCAGCAGCAGTGGCTGATCGAGGCCACCCGTTACAACGTCCTGCCCCTCAATGATGACCGCGGCTCCCGCATGATTCCAGCCCTGGCCGGGCGTCCCACCCTCATCAAGGGCGACACCCAGGTTCTCTTCCCAGGCATGGCCATGGGCGAGAACAACGTGGTGGACATCAAGAACAAGTCGTACGCCGTGACCGCCAACGTGACGATTCCCGATTCCGGGGCGGAGGGCGTCATCATCGCCCAGGGCGCCAACTTCGGCGGCTGGGCCATCTACGCGCACGAGGGCAAGCTGAAGTACATCTACAACTTCCTCGGCCTCGATTCGTATGAGGTCGAATCGGCGGACGCCCTCCCATCGGGAGATCACCAGGTGCGCCTGGAGTTCGCCTACGATGGCGGCGGGCTCGGCAAGGGCGGCACCGCCACGCTCTACTGCGACGGCCACAAGCTGGCTGAAGGGCGCGTCGAGCACACGCACGCCACCATCTTCTCGGCGGACAGCACCGCGCTGGTCGGCAACAAGTTCGGGGCGCCCATCGGCCCCGACCTGGAGATCGAGGGCAACCCTTTCAACGGGACCATCAAGGGCGTCCAGATCGACCTCAACAAGACCGACGCCGACCACTACGTCAGCGACGCTGAGCGCTGGCGCATCGCGATGGCCATCCAGTAGCAGCACGCACGGCGTTAGCGCGGCGGCAGGAATCCCCTGCCGCCGCGTCGCCCTTGCACAAGGGGCGTTTCCCCACGGCCGATACGCACAGTGCGCCGCCCTGCCGGCCCGGCAGGGCGCGCAACCCCGGCGTGTGGCCCTGGTCACGGCCAGCACGCTGGCCATGCCCGTTGCGGTGTAGACCTTCGGTGCTCGCCTGTGCGTGCGGCTACGCCTACTCCACCACGGTCCAGAAGCTGCGGTTGCGTGACTCCAGCAGCGGCACCTCCGTGCCCAGGATCACGTTCTTGAACATCTCTGACTCAGCGTGGGCCGTGAGCGCGTCCTGATCCGCGTACTGTTCGTAGATGAGGAAGTGACGCGGGTTCTCGGTGGACTGGTTCACGATGTAGGCCAGGCACCCCGGCTCCTGGTCGGAGTTGCAGTAGTCCGAAGCCTCCTTCAGCAGCTCGGCGACTCGCTCCTCATTGCCTTCCTGCGCGAAATGCTGGGCAATCAACACGATCATTGCTGCGCTCCCCGTCTTTCCCCTGGCCCGCGACCGGGCCCCTGCTACCAGAGTTGCTCACCACCGAGGCGCTCGTAAAAGGCGTTCAGCTCTTCATCCGAGCCGTAGTGGATCGTCAATGTTCCACCGCCCTCCTTCGCCGGGCGAAACGTCACCTTTGTCCGCAGCGCCCGTTGCAGGCCGTCCAGGAATGCCTGCTGGAACACTGCATCCTGCGGGCTGGCGTCGGGCGGCGTCTGTGCGCGCCGCCCGGCTGGCTGCTCGCCAGCTACCCAGCGCCGCACCAGGTCTTCCGTCTGGCGCACCGTAAGATCGCGCGCCTGCACCAGTTCCAGCCCCGCAATCTGCTCGGCAGCACCCGGCAGGCCCAGGAGCGCCCGGGCGTGCCCCTCCGTGATCCCACCAGCGGTCAACACCGCCTGCACCCGGTCTGGCAGGGCCAGCAGACGCAGCGTGTTCGTGACGCTCACCCGGGAACGGCCTACCCGCTCGGCGACAGCGGCCTGGGTCAGGCCAAAATCATCAATGAGCTGGCGGTAGGCGGCGGCTTCTTCCAGCGGCCCCAGGTCGGCCCGCACCACGTTCTCGACCAGCGCCAGCTCCAGCATGGCCCGCGGCGCGGCCTCCTTGACCACGACGGGCACCACGCGCATCCCTGCCAGGCGGGAGGCGCGCCAGCGCCGCTCGCCCGCGATCAGGACATAGCGGCCCGGCTCCTGCGCGTTCGTTACCACTAGCGGCTGGATCACGCCGTGGACGCGGATGGAATCCGCCAGCGTGTGCAGCGCATCCTCGTCCATCTCGATGCGTGGCTGATAGGGGTTCGCCTCGATGGCGTCGATGGGGATTTCCAGCGGCGCGGCCGGGAATTCGCTGAAGGTCGGGATGAGGGCGCTCAGGCCGCGCCCCAGCCCACCCCGCCGCGCCCCGGTGGCGACGGGGCGCTCCGGGTCGGTGGCGGCAGCAGCGGCAGATGTCGCGGCGGGGGGGTCGCTCAACATGCGCTCGTTCGCAGTAGCCGCGTCAGCGGCAGCGGCAGGTTCGGCTGCGAGTATACGGGAGGAGGGGGAGACGCTCCTGCGGGAGCTTTGGGGGAGGCGGCCTGCGGGCCTCAGGGGGTGAAGGAGTACGGGGAGAACCGGTTCCTCTCGTCCTCCTTCACCCCCTGAGGGCTTTAGCCCGGCCCCCCCCTGAGCGCGTGAGCGCGCCTCCCCCTGAGCGCCGCAGCGCGTCTCCCCCTCCGTTCCGTATACTCGCGCTGCCTCGCGCGCGGGCCGTGTCGCGCAGCCCCGGCGTATTCCACGCCCTCGCAGTGAATGATTGAGAGCCGCGTGGCCGATCCCGTGCAAACCCTGCTTTCGACGGCGTTCATGCTTTTCGGCGCGCTCGGCCTTGCCTACTGGGCCAATCGCGCCCAGCACGACCGCTCCGCCTTTGTGGGTCTCTACCTGCTCTTCGGTATCCCGGGTGGGCTCATGCTCATTGCGGGTCTCGTCAACATCCTGACTAATGGCCTCCATGCCGGCGCCCTGTTTCTCCTGATCGGCCTGGGGCTGACCTTGCCGCTCATTCGCCAGGTGCGAGTCGCCCTCACCGACATCTCCCCGCTCGATCCGGATTCGGCGATCGATATGACCGGGCTCTGCGTGCTCCTGGGCCTGCTTGGCCTGTTTGTGGCCAGTAGCCTGACCGCTGACGCGGCCAACCCGCCAGACTTGAGCATGATCCCCTCGCCAGGGGTGCTGGACCTCGTGGTCCAGGCGGCGACCTTCCTGGCCATCGCCTACATCGCCGTTGGCTTTCCCTACTGGCGTGATCTGCTCCAGGCCACGCAACGGCTCGGCATCGTCGTGCCCGATGCACGCACCATCGGCATGGGGCTGGCCGGCACCGTTGGCGCGTTCCTGGTGGCCGGGCTGGCCGGGTACCTGGCGCAGCAAATCAATCCCAACCTGGGCGAATCCCTCAACGAGATCGTCGACACCATGACGGCCCAGGTGCAGAACCCCGTCGGCGCTGTCATCCTCGGCGCCAGCGCCGGCATCGGGGAGGAAGCGGTGTTCCGGGGCGCCCTGCAACCGCGCTTCGGCATGGTGCTGCCATCCCTGCTGTTTACCATGCTCCATGGCCCACAATACGGGTTCAACGTCGCGCTGCTGGGGCTCTTCGGGGTCAGCATGATCCTGGCGCTCCTGCGCAAGAACGTCAACACCACGGCGGCGATGATCGCCCATGCGCTCTACAACGCCGTTCAGGTTCTCGCGCTCTCGATGATCTCGTAGCGGACGCAAGGGAGGCCCCGCCGTGCGCCTGGTGGAGATCCGGGACCTGGACGGTCCCAACATCCTGCTGTTGCAACCTGCGATCAAGGTGGAATTCGCCATCTCCCCCAGAGACCTGCAAGCTTCCGCGCTGGCCGATCTCTCGGCCCGCCTGGAACCCCTGGTTCCCACGGACGATGAGCGCGCTGAAGGCGAAGAAGCGCTGGGTGAGATCCTGCTGGCCGCCTGTATCGACCTCCATCAGCGCGCCGGGCTCGATTTCCCCGAGATGCGCTGGATGCCGATGAATACCCCGGCGCAATGGTCGCTGGCGTTCGGCTGGGAGCACCGCCGCTTTGCCCTGGCTCTGGCCCGCTCCCTCGCGGCGGCAGTCACCGGCGCAGCCTTCGACCTGGCCGACACCGTTGCGCACCTGCGCGACCTGCTGACCACCACCGCGGCCGATGACTGCCCCGGCATGGTGCGCGACGCCGACCGCGCCATCCCCGTTGTTGCCATCACCGGCACCAACGGCAAAACCACCACCACCCGCCTGCTGGCGCACATCCTGCGCGGCACGGGCCGCAAGGTGGGCTGGACCTCCACCGTCGGGGTCTTCATCGAGGGCGAGTGCGTCCTGGAGGGGGACTACACCGGCCCGGCGGGTGCATGGCGCGTGCTGGAGGAACCGGGACTGGATATCGCAGTCCTGGAGACGGCACGCGGCGGGCTGCTGCTGCGTGGCATGGCCTGCGAGAGCAACGACGTCAGCGTCATGACCAACGTCACCGGAGATCACCTGGGCCTCCACGGGATTCACACCGTCGCCGCCCTGGCGGCGGTGAAATCGGTTGTCCTGCACACCACCCGCCCCTCCGGCTGGACGGTGCTGAACGCGGACGACCCCCTGGTGCGCGGCCAGGCCGCTGGCCTCCCCGCGGCCATCATCTGGGTGACCCAGGACCCGGAGAATCCCACCGTCGTGGCCCACCTCGCCACCGGCGGCACGGCCATCCTGGCGGATGACAGCTGGCTCGTCATCGCCGAGGGGAGCGAGCGCACCCACGTGCTGCCCCTGGCGGAGATCCCGATCACGTTCGGTGGCCGCGCCCGGCACATGATCGAGAACGTGCTGTGCGCCACGGGCGCGGCCGTAGCGCTGGATATTGCTCCAGCAGATATTGCTCGGGCAATGAAAGCCTTCGGAGACGATGAGGCGGACAATGTCGGCCGCCTGCACGTCTACACCGTGCAGGGCGCCACGCTCATCCTGGACTACGCCCACAACGAGGTCGGCCTCACCCATCTGCTTCACCTGGCCGCGAGCTACCGAAGCGACGGGGGCCGCCTCATCAGCATCATTGGTACCGCCGGCGACCGCACCGACGACGCCCTGCGCGAGATCGGCCGCCTGGCCGCTGAAGCAAGCGACCTCGTGATCGTCAAGGAAACGCGCCGCTACCTGCGTGGCCGCCCCAGCGTTGACTCCATGACTGCGCTCTACGAGGAGGGGCTCCGTGCCGGCGGCAATCCCCCACACCTCGTCGCCTCCGACGAGCCAACTGCCCTCACCCTCGCCCTGGAGAACCTGCGCCCCGGCGATGTCGTCGCCATGATGTGCATCGAGAGCGGCCCGGAAAGCCGCGCCCGCCTCAAGGCGCTGGCCGACGCCGGGTAGTCAACATCCCTCTTGTGCGTGTCGTCCCAAGCGAAGTCAAAGGCCTCGCTCCCCAGCCAGCGCGTTCCGAAGTGGCGTCCACTTTCAGGTGTCATCCCGAGCTTTTCGCAGGATCTCGTCCCGCGTCAGCCATGTTGGCAAGGTGGGTGACGGGACAGGAAGAGGCTGTTCCGATAACGACACCACGCTTCCAGCTTCGGCTTGCCGCTACTCGTGGCGATTCTGCAGGTGGAGCCAGAGGTCCAGGCTCGTCCCGAGCCTGGCACTCAGCCGGCGCGCAATGTCGTCGGTGATGCCTCGCTCACCGTCGAGGAGCTCAGAGGTCACTCCAGAAGACTACCGCCGCTCCCACGCCTCCGGCTCAGCGGTCAGCGCGGTGATGTGCTCGGGGAGAGCGCCGGAGCAGACGTCTTCCAGCGTGACGTGCTCCAGCACCGCGCGCATGTTGGCGCGCAGCGCGATCCAGACCGGGAGCAGGGAGGTGGCCGGGCCGATGTACTCCAGGCTCTCTGGCCGCAGCCCGCGCACATTGGCCAGCGGGCCATCCACCACGCGGATCACATCCGCGAGCGTAATCTCATTGGCCGGGCGGCCGAGCCGGTAGCCACCGTCCGCGCCACGTTGCGACAGCACGATCCCGGCGTGCCGCAGCTCCAGCAAAATATTCTCCAGGAACTTGGGAGGAATCCCCTGCGCCCGGGCGATCGCTTCAGCCTTCATCGGCCCAGGCGCAACGTTGGCCAGCTCTGTCAGGGCACGCAGCGCGTAGTCCACCTTGGCGTTGACTTGCACTGACGGTTTACTCCCTGCCCCTCGAAACGGCCCACCTCATGCCCGATTCTAACAAAGTCGATAACTTCAGTAGACGCTCCAGGGCACGCCATTGCTCCCCAATTGTGGATATCCCTGTTTTCGTATAGACTAAATCCAGGGAAGAGGCGTATCACAAATCAGATCACTCTCCACCGAAGGGAACATTTCCATGACTCCGAATCTTCCAGGCAGCGAGCGCGTACGCCGCCGCTCGTTGCTGCAGTTTGGCGCCGGTGGCCTCGGCGCAACCGCCCTGACCGCCGCCACCCTGCCGCTCCTGAGCCGTGGCGGCCTCGATGCCCGCGCCCAGGAGCAGACGCCAGCCAACCCGCTGGAAACACGCCCGCACGAAGGCCATACCCCCGGCATGACCGTGGGCGATGTCGATATCGCGCGGCTGGGCTTCGACCCCTCGGTGCTGGTCAGCGCGTTTGACTACGGCGAGGCAACCACCATGGCCGACGGCACGGTCGTCCGCGAGTGGGAGATCGCCGCCTACGACAAGGAAATCGAGATCGCGCCGGGCATCTTCTTCCCGGCCTGGACCTACAACGGCCAGGTCCCGGGCCCCACCCTGCGCGCCAACGCCGGCGATCGCCTCCGCATCCACTTCGTCAACGCCGGCACGCACCCCCACACCATGCACTTCCACGGCCGGCACAGCGCGTACATGGATGGCGTGACCGGGATCGGCCGGGGCGAGATCAACCCGGGAGATGCGTTCACCTACGAGTTCGACGCCAATCCCTTTGGCTGCCATCTCTACCACTGCCACGCTGCGCCCCTGCGCCGCCACATCCACAAGGGGCTCTACGGCGCCTACATCGTCAACCCCGATCCCAGGGTGCACGGTGATGCCGCCCGCACGCGCCACCCGGATTACGCCGAATCCGAGGAGTGGCAGGAGTTCGTGATGGTCATGAACGCCTTCGACACGAACTTCGACGCCGGCAACGAGGTCTACGCCGTCAACACCGTCGCCTTCCATTACATGAATCACCCCATCGTGATCGAGCGTGACCGCCCGGTGCGCATCTACCTCGTCAACGTCACCGAGTTCGACCTGCTCAACTCCTTCCACCTGCACGCCAACTTCTTTGACTACTACGACCCCGGCACCCGCCTGGAGCCATCCCAGCGCGAGGTCGACACCATCATGCAGGTACAGGGGCAGCGCGGCATCCTGGAGTTCTCCTATAAGGGGTACGAGTCGGGGCTGTACATGTTCCACGCGCACGTCTCCGAATTCGCCGAACTCGGCTGGATGGGAGTCTTCGATGTCCGCTAGCTCCCGCTCCCTGCCCGAGACCATGCCGCGCGTGCCCCCGCACGACCGGGAGCAGGAGTCCCGCTTCTCTCCGCGCGCCCTGGTCTGGGCCGTCATTCCGCTGCTGCTCCTGGCATTGGTGCTGGCGGTCATCGTCCGCACCAACGGGGGCGTGGATCGTGGCGCGGTGCCGCCCATCGAGACCCTGAGCGTGCAGCGCGTGCTGCTGCCAGCGCCCGGGCAGATCGAAATCCACGTCGTCAACGACGGCCCCGACCCTATCACCATTGCCCAGGTCCTGGTGGACGACGCCTACTGGACCTTCACCATGCACCCGGCCCAGCCCCTGGAGCGCCTGCAAGCCGCCACCATCGCCATTCCCTACCCCTGGGTCGAGGCCGAAGGCCACGCCATCACGCTGCTCAGTTCCACCGGCGTCGGGTTTCCGGTGGAGATTCCGGTGGCCGTGGAAAGCCCCCACCTGGATCAGCAGAGCGTGCTGCGCTTCGCGCTGATCGGCATCTACGTCGGCGTTATCCCGGTCGCCCTCGGCCTGCTCTGGTACCCCTTCCTGCGCCAGATCGGGCGGCGCGGCATGAACTTCGTGCTCGCCCTGACGGTCGGCCTGCTCGCCTTCCTGGTGGTCGATATGTGGCAGGAAGCCCGGGAGATCGCCGCCACCGCCGTCGGCGCCCTGGATGCCCCGGTGCTCATTCCGCTGGTCGCGCTGCTCAGCATGGGCCTGTTGATCGTCATTGGCCATGCCCTGCGCCAGCGCCAGAAGGCGCGCGGCAGGGATGGCTCGCCGCTCACGCTGGCCTATGAGATCGCGCTCGGTATCGGGTTGCACAACCTGGGCGAGGGCCTGGCCATCGGCGCGGCCTTTGCCCTGGGCGAGGCGGCGCTGGGCGTCTTCCTCATCCTCGGGTTCACCCTGCATAACGTCACCGAGGGCATCGGCATTGCCGCCCCGCTGGTGCGCGAGCGGCCACCGTTGCTGCACTTTGCCGGGCTCGCGCTGCTGGCGGGAGTCCCGGCCATCCTCGGGGTCTGGATCGGCGCGTTCATCTACTCCCCGTTCTGGACCACCATCTTTCTGGCCATTGGCATCGGCGCCATCCTGCAGGTCATCGTCGAGGTCTGGCGACTGGTCACCCGCTCGCAGGAGCGGGCGGGGGAGCCAGCCCTGACCTGGGTGACTTTCAGCGGCGCTGCCGCCGGAGTAGCATTGATGTATCTCACGGCACTCCTGGTTGCGGCCTGAGCGCCGGACGCATGATCGTCCCGTGGTGAGGTCAGGCTATCGACAGCGTTCCCGGATCCGGGCAGACGGCGTTACCGGAGACTGCTCGCCTCCTGTCCGTCCGCCCGGATCCGATCGCCTGAGGTCAGGCGAGGAGCTTCACGTGACTGACGATCTCATCGCCGAGCGGCCCAGCGGGGGTGCCCCCGTCACCCCGGCGATGCAGGACTACCTGAAGGCTGTGTACCGCCTCGGGGCGAATGGCCCCGTGGCGACCCAGCAACTCGCCGATGAGCTCGGCGTGGCCGCCTCCTCGGCGACCAACATGGCCAAGCGCCTCCACGAGCAGGGGCTGCTCAGTCACACCCCCTACCACGGCGTGGAACTGACGGCAGAAGGCCGCCAGGTGGCCCTGGATGTCATTCGCCGTCACCGCCTGTTGGAGACGTTCCTGGCCGAGAAGGTCGGCCTGGGCTGGGACGAGGTCCACGACGAAGCCGAGCGCCTGGAGCACCACCTCTCGGACCGCCTGGAAGCGCGCCTGGATTCCATGCTCGGCTTCCCGGACACCGATCCCCACGGCGATCCCATTCCGCGCGATGGCTCGTCCCTGAACCCCGACCCCACGATTCTCGAGTTGCCCGCTGGCGCTTCCGGCATCGTCAGCCGCGTCTCCGACCGCGACCCCGAGCACCTGCGTTACCTGGGCGCACTCGGCATCGTGCCGGGCGCGCAGGTGATCGTGCTGGAGCACCTTCCCTTCGAGGGCCCCGTGCGCATCCGGGTCTCCATCGACGGCCGCGAACCCGCCGAACACGTCCTCGGCCGCCCGCTCGCAGGAGTCATCCGCCTCTCGCGCTAACCCCGCGCTCAGGGGAATGGCTGTCCGGATCATGGCCGTACGAGGTGTCGTCCACCCTCATGTGTCATCCTGAGCTTGTCGAAGGATCTCGTCCTCGACCACCATGGTTCGCGGTGTCATCCTGAGCTTGTCGAAGGATCTCGCTCCCAACCACGAACGCACGAGGTGCTCAGGACCTTCCAGATGAACGCGTCACCAGACCGCACCTACTGGGTCTACATCATGACGAACCGGTCCCGCACGCTCTACATCGGCATGACGAACAACCTCATACGACGAGTTCAGGAGCACCGCCTGGGGCGTATTTCGGGGTTCACGGCGAAGTACAAGATCTCGCGCCTCGTCTACGCTGAGTCCTTTGGCGAAGTCCGCGATGCCATTGCCCGCGAAAAGCAGCTCAAGGGGTGGAACCGCGCAAAGAAGCTGGCGATGATCGCTGCGAGCAATCCTGATTGGCGAGATCTTGGTGATGACTTGCTTGGGGTCAACGCGGAGGAATCCTGAACCACGAAGTTGTAGGCCCGATTCAGGATCTCACGCGAGACGAGACACAACCTCGAACCGTGGTGGTCGGGAACGAGATCCTTCGACAAGCTCAGGATGACACGCGGGAGTGAGCGCCACCTTCCACAGCCGTGCCCCTCAACACCCCGCTCAGGACTTCAGCGCGCCCGCCGTAATCCCCTCGATGAAGCGGCGCTGCAGCACCAGGTAGAGCGCCACGATCGGGATCATCGCAATCGTCACGCCGGCCGCGATCAGGCCCCGGTCCGCCGTGAAGCGCCCGAAAAAGAACATCGTGCCCAGCGAGACCGGGCGCAACTCTTCCCGCTGCACGAAGATCAGCGGCATCGCGAACTGGTTCCAGGTCCACATGAACTGGAATACGATCAACGTCGCCAGCCCCGGCCACGACAGCGGCAGCATGATCTGCCGGAAGACCTGCCACTCGTTCGCGCCGTCTGTGCGGCTGGCGTCCGCCAGTTCTCCCGGTAGCCCCCGGAAGAAGCCGCGCATCAGGAAGATGCCGAAGGGCAGGCGCACCGCGATACCAGGCAAGATGAACGCCCAGTAGGTCTCCAGGATGTTGACATCCCGCAGCAGGTAGTAGAGCGGGATCATCACCGACTGGAACGGGATCATCAGCCCCATCAGGAACAGCACGAAGATGCCGTTCCGTCCCGGCAGCGGAAGTTGGGCCAGCGCGTACCCCGCCAGGCAGGAGAGCAGGGCAACCCCCAGCACAATCGCGAAGCTGTAGATGGCGCTGTTCAGGATGTACGTGGAAAAGCGTCCCACCGTCCACGCCTGCACCAGGTTGTCCGGCGCCAGGCTGGAGGGCGGACTGAAGGGATCCTTCGCGATCTCCTGCTTGGTCTTGAACGCCGAGAACCAGATCCAGACGAAGGGCATCAGGAACACGAAGAAGAAGAAGATCAGGATGGCGTAGGTGACGACGTTCCCGCCGAACCGCGCGAACCACGGGCGCTGGCGCTCCACAGCGGTCGTTCCTGGCCCAGCCCCGTCCATGGCGATCGACATGGCCTAGCCCTCCTCCCGCTGCTCACGCAGGCGAATGAACGCCACCGACGCCACCAGCGCAATCACCGTCATCACCAGGGAGAGCGCAGAGGCATAGCCCACCCGGTTCAGGGTGAACGCCTCCTTGTAGGTGAGGGTCGCAATCACCTCCGTGGCGTTGGCCGGGCCGCCGCCGGTCATCACGAAGACGATATCGAAGACATTGAAGCCGCCAATGAGCAATAGCGCTGTCACCACATTGATGACGTTGCTCAACTGCGGCACCGTCACATCCTTGAAGCGCTGCCAGCCGTTCGCGCCGTCAATCGTCGCCGCCTCCAGCAGGTCCTTGCTCACGTTCTGCAACCCGGCCAGGAAAACGACGAAGACGAAGCCGACCTCCGCCCAGGCAGCAGCCGCGAGGACGGCATAGAGGGCCACGGTGGGGTCGCCCAGCCAGCCCCGGGCCAGGTCGCCCAGGCCAATCGCCTTGAGCAGCTTGTTCAGGTTGCCGAAGAGCGGGTTATAGATCCAGCTCCAGATAATGCCGATCACGACCGCCGAAAGCACCTGCGGCATGAAGAACACCGTCCGGAACACGTTGAAGCCGCGCGGCTGCCGCCAGAGCAGCATTGCCAGGAGCAGCCCAATCGCCATCGGCGCAATCGTGCCGATGATCACCCAGGTCACGTTGTTCCGCAGGGATTGCCAGAGCAAGGGGTCGTGGATCATCTCCTGGTAGTTCGCCAGGCCAATGAAGTTCTTGGTGGGGCGCACCCCATTCCAGTCGGTCAGGGAAAAGTAGATCGTCTGAATAAAGGGGTAGCCAACAAAGATCAGGTAAAGGAGCAGCGCCGGCAGGACGAAGAAGACCCCCGCACGGTACCGGTTCCACCAGCGCTGGGCGGGCGAAAGCCGTGGCGCCACGAAGACTGTGGGCTGCGCACTCATCGCAACAAGGCTCCGTTGGGAAAACGCGCAGGGGGCAGGCGAGCCTGCCCCCTGCGCGTCTGGCTAGGATGCGGGCGTTGCTTCTGCCGCTGGCATGCCTTCGTCCCAGGCTGCCTGCAGATCCGCAGCCTGCTGCTCGGCGGTCTTGTCACCGGCCAGGACGGCCTGGAAGCCGCTCTGCATCATGTCGTTGAACGCCGGGGGCGCCATGACATCGATGTTGTAGCCGAACTGCGCTCCGCTACTGCCTGCTTCCTGGAGCACCGTCACGATCTGCGCCGTGACAGGATCGATCTCGATCGTGCTGGCATCGAATGCAACCGGGACGAAGTACTTGGCTTCACCCAGCCACTTCGCGACCGAATCCTGGTTGAACAGGAAATCCACGAACGCAGCGGCTTCGTCCGGGTGCTGGGACCCGGCGTTGATGTAGAACGCCGATCCAACGCCGGAGATCCAGGTTGGCTCATTGCCTTCCTTGATCAGCGGAAACGTGGTGAACTGCACATCCTGGTCCGACATATTGGTGGCAATTTCGCTGGCCAACCAGGAGCCACTGGTGTTCAGCAGGGCCTGCCCGGTGTAGAAGAGCGCGTTACCATCGTCGTACTGGATCGCGTTCACGTCGTCCGGGAAGCAGCCAGCGTCCTGCATGGTCACGAAGAAGGCCGTGATCGCCTCGGTAATCTCCGGCGTGTCCCAGCGGCCCTTATTGTTCAGCAGGAGATCGCGCATCGCCGCCGGGCCAATGTTCTGGTTGGCCGTCATGGAGAACTGGTGGAACGCGGACCAGCCAGGGTTGTTCGAGAAAGCAACGGGGATGTAGCCCTTTTCCTTGGCGGCGGCGCAGAAGGTCACCATCTCATCGAGCGTGGTCGGCGCGGTCAGCCCCTCCTGATCGAGCAGGGTCTTGTTGGCGTACATACCAATCAGGTCGGTCTGCAATGGCATGCCGTAGAGGACGCCATCAATGCTGGTCGCCTCCAGCGCCGGCGGCGAAACGCGCTCATCCCAGCCGTACTTGGCTGCGTAGTCCGTCAGCGGCAGCAGGAACCCGGCCTCCGCCAGCACGCCCGCGTAGCCTGGGCCGGCATCGTAGAAGATCACGTCCGGGCCGGAGCCAGAAGAGATCGCGGTGTTCACCGTATCTCGCATCTGCTCGGTCTGGAACGCCTCCCGCACGATCTTGACATTCGGATTGGCCTCCTGGAAGGCCGCATAGATAGCATCAGCCACCGCGGATTCTTCCGGGACCGTGAATTGATCCCAGACGCGCAACTCCACTTGCTCCTGTGCCCGCGCCTGGCCCAGCAGTGGGCCAACCATGAGGCTACAGAGCAGGGCGATGGCTGCGACCATCATTCCCACGGGGCGAATTCGTTGCATCGCTGCACCCTCCCGTCGTCAACACGACCGGCTACGCTGCCTTGCGGCCTCCTGGCGCCTGCGCGTCCGAGCGCCGACCCCAGCGGCATCCTATCATGGGGGAACTGAGCCTGGAGATCGAACGGACACGTTGCACGACTGAAGGGGAGCACGCGACGGTGCAGGTATCGATTCGCGAGGGCATGACACGCGGCGAGACGCTTGCCGAAAAGCTGGCCTGGCTGGAGAGCGTCGGCCTCGATGCCGTCGAACTCCACACTACCTCACTCACCCTGCCGCCAGCAGAACTGATCGCGGCGTTCGCCGCGTCGCCCATCTCGGTCTCCGCCATCGAGGGCATCCCGCGCTTGCTCGATGCCGACCCGGCCCAGCGCGAGGCGGCCAAGAGCACGATCCGGGAACGGCTGGACCTGGCCGCGAAGCTGGGCGCTATCGGCGTCCTCGTCGTTCCGCAGTTCGGGCGCGTGCCGGCGCTGCCCGACCTCACGCCCTTTGCCACCGGCGCCCAGTTGGAGCGCAATCTCCTGCTGGCGCAACTGCGAGAACTGGCCCCAGCCGCCGGGGCCGCCGGGGTATCGCTCTTCCTGGAGCCGCTCAACCGCTATGAGGCCTACATCGTCAACCGCCTGGAGCAGGGCAGCGCCATCTCTGAGGAGGTCGGCCCGCAGATCGGCGTCATGGCGGACTTCTTCCACATGGGTATCGAGGAAGCCGATATCCCCGCCGCCATTCGCGCCAACGCCGATCACCTGGTCTACGTCCATGTCGCCGATAGCAACCGCCTGCAGCCTGGGCGCGGCCACCTCGATTTCCGGCCCGGCTTCCGCGCCCTCAAGGAAATCGGCTACGACGGCCCGCTCGCCATCGAGTGCCGCATCGACGGCTCCTACGACGTCGCCATCCGCGACACCGTCGACCTGATCCGCGAGGAGTGGGCGAAGGCGTAGGCCCCAAACGACCCTCACCCCCAACCCCTCGCCCTGTGCGCAGGGAGAGGAGCTGGGGTGAGGGTCGTCCCTACCGCACCAGCGGCGCTTCCGGTAGCAGTGGCGTCGCGGCACTCGGCGCCGTGCGGCCAATGCCCATCGAGAGCACCGCCGCCACCAGGCAGAGGGCGCCCGCAGACACGAAGGCGAGGAAATAGTCCCCGGTGAACGTGCGGATCACGCCGGCGCCGGTCGCCGCGATGGCCGCTCCCACCTGGTGCGAGGCGAAGACCCACCCGTAGATGAGCGGACCCCGCTCCCGCCCGAACGACGTCGTGGCCAGCGCGACGGTCGGCGGCACGGTCGCCACCCAGTCCAGTCCGTAGAACACGATGAAGGCAATCATGCTGAAGCTGCCCGCCGAAAAGGCCAGCGGCAGCAACATCAGCGACAGCCCGCGCATGCCGTAGTAGGCGAAGAGCAGCTTGCGGCTGTCGAAGCGGTCGGTCAGCCAGCCGGAAAAGGTGGTGCCGACGATATCGAAGATGCCAACCATGGCCAGCAGACCAGCGGCGGTCATTTCGGTCATCCCGTGATCCACGCCCGCCGGGATGAGGTGCGTGCCAATCAACCCGTTCGTGCTCAGGCCGCAGATCAGGAACGGGATCGCGAGCAGCCAGAAATCGCGCTGGGTGACGGCGAACTGCAGCCCCTCGAAGGCGTTGGCGATCGGGTTGCCCTTTGGCGGCGCTGGCGGAGGATCATCCTTCGTTGCGCCATACGCCATCTGCCCCACATCGGAGGGCCAGTCCCGCATGAAGATGAGCACCAGCGGCAGCACGGCCAACGCCGCGATCGCCGTCGTGATGGAAACGAAGCGCCAGTTGAAGCTGGTGGCCAGCCACGCCAGCAGCGGCAGGAAGACGAGTTGCCCGGTGGCCCCGGCGGCGGTCAGCACGCCGACCACCAGGCTGCGCTGCGACACAAACCAGCGGTTGGCCACGGTAGCCGCCAGCACGGTGGCCATGCACCCGGCGCCCAGGCCCACCACCACGCCCCACAGCAGGATCAGTTGCCACGGCTCACGAATCTGCGTGGTGAGCAGCGCCCCGGTGGAGATGGTGAGGAGTGCGCCCGCGATTACCTTGCGCAAGCCGTAGCGAATCATGAGCGCGGCGGCGAACGGCCCCACAAACCCGAAGAGGAGCAGGTTCACCGAGACCGCAATCCCGACGGTGGCGCGGCTCCAGCCAAACTCGTTCTCCAGGGGAATGAAGAGCACCCCGGGCGTGCTGCGGAACCCGGCTGCGGCCAGCAGCGTGATGAAGCTGACCGCTGCCACCACCCATGCGTAGCTGAAATCCGCGTTCCGGCTGAACCTGCTCATGCTTGCCTTCGCATTTCTTCCCTGATCCCGACGGTCACCCAAGCAACGTTAGCGGTCGATTGCTGTGAGATGGATAGCCAATCCTCAGGCGGCCTCGGGCCAGCGGGCCAGCACCACCGAGGCGTTCACCCCGCCAAACCCGAACCCGTTGACCAGCGCGTACCGCAGGGTGGCGGCCCGCGCGGTTGGGCCCACCAGATCCAGCCCGGTCTCGGGGTGGGGGTGCGCCAGGTTCAGGGTGGGCGGGATCACGCCGTCCCGCAGCGCCAGCGTGGTCACCACGGCCGCCACCGCTCCTGCGGCCCCGCACAGGTGCCCGATGGCCGATTTCGTGGCCGAGATCGCCGGCCCGGCCCGCTCCCCGAAAACCGCGCACATCGCCGCCAATTCGCTGGCATCACCCAGCGGCGTTGAGGTGGCGTGCGCGTTGAGGTAATCGATCTGTCCCGGCACCAGCCCGGCCTGCGCCAGGGCCAGCCGCATACTGCGCTCCGCGCCCGCGCCGTCCGGCGGGGCGGCCGTGACGTGGTAGGCATCGGCGGACGTCCCGTATCCCAGCACCTCGCCCAGGATCCGCGCGCCCCGTGCCCGCGCGTGCTCCAGTCCCTCCAGCACGACCATGCCCGCGCCCTCGCCCATCACGAAGCCATCGCGATCGCGGTCAAAGGGGCGCGACGCCGCCGTGGGCGTATCGTTGAAACCCGTCGAGAGCGCCCGCGCCGCGGCAAACGCGCCCAGCCCGACCCGGGTGATGGTGGCCTCCGCGCCACCCGCCACCGCGATGTCGGCCTCCCCAGCCCGGATCAACCGCGCGGCATCCCCAATCGCCTGCAGGCTGGCGGCGCAGGCGGTCGCGGGCGCGCCCAGCGGACCCTGCAAGCCATGCCGCAGCGACACCTGGCCCGCCGCGAGGTTGATCAGCGCGGAGGGCACCGTGAATGGGGAGAGCCGGCGCACCCCTTCCGCCGCCGTAATCGCGCCCGCCTCCACGATGGCGGGCAATCCCCCGAACGCGGAGGCAATCAATGTCGCGCTGCGCTGCCGCGCGTGGTCCGTCTCGGGCCGCCACCCCGCCTGCGTCAGCGCCTGGTCGGCGGCCGCCACGGCGAATTGGATGAAGCGGTCCATCTTGCGCCGCTCCCGGGCTGGCCCGGCACTCTCAGGATCGAAGCCTGCCTCAGGATCCTCCGCCATGTCCGGAACGACTCCGCCGACTTTCGAGGGCACATCGCACACAATGGCGTCTGGCAACCGGCGAATCCCGGAAAGCCCAACCTGGAGCCGCCGCCAGACCACCTCGACCTGGCTGCCCAGCGGGGTCACCAGCCCCATGCCCGTGATCACGACCCGTTGCGCATCAGGACGCATCCGCCAACTCCCTCTCATGACGTCGCAGGTCAACAACCAGGTCCTGGAGTTCGCTCAGCAGCCGCTCGATGCGCTCCGCGCCAGCCGCCTCGCGCACCTGGGCCTGCACCGCGCGCCAGAGTGGCCGCGCCCGCTCCAGCGCTCCGGCGCCAGCACTGGTGAGCTCGACATAGCGCGTGCGGCGATCTCGCCCCGGCGTAACCCGCAGCAGGCCCTCGCGTTGCAATGGCTTGAGGTTGCGAGAAAGCGTTGCGGGGGACATCAGTTGCGCCTCGGCCAGCGCGCTGTGCAGCACCGGCTCACCGGCCCGCGCCAGCGTCGAGAGCAACGCATACTGCGTCGTCAACAATCCGCTCGGCTGCAACGCCTGGTCGTAGAGCCGGTTCAGCGCGCGATCCGCCTTCCGCACCGTCGTGCATACACACGCCGAGGCGGGGGGAGCAAAAGATGAGTCCACGAATGTCCTGTCCAAACCCAATTTCCCGATAAAGATGCATATGCAACGATCAGCGCGGGAGTGTAGTGTGTGGTGACGCCACGTGCCAGCGCGCGGCGGCCGGGAGTCAAACGACGCTGCCGTGAGTCTCCAGCAGAATCAAACCCGCCTCGCATTGCACCGGTTATCCCCACCGCTACGTTTAGACCGAGGGAACTCTGGCGGCATCATCCCCCTTCGCGTGTCGCCCTGGGCAAAATCACAGGACCTCATCGCCCATCCACCAGGTTCCAGGTGTCGTCCACCCTACCGTGTCACCTTACCCCTGCCCCTGTCGTTCTGCGCTCGCCTACCCCGGTCACCCTGAACCCGCCTACCGCTGTCATCCTGAACCCGCAAGTGAAGGATCTCGTCCCCCTCTCGGAGGCAGCTCGTTTTCTTCTCGCCGCCCGCCCTCCAGCTGTCATCCCGAGCGGAGTCGAGGGACCTCAGCCTCGCCTACCGCCGCGTTTCGCTGCCAGCACCCGGAGCGTGGGCGGTCACCTCGCACCAGCGCGGCCGGCGAGGTCGAGATCCTTCGACACGCATCAGGTAAGACACCTGAGGGCGGGCGGTGGCAGCGCAACCGGGTGGGATCATCGAGGTGACCCCTGAGGATGGGCGGTGGCAGCGTGACGGAGTTGGGGGCGATGGCAGCGCAACCGGGCAAGGCCGATGGCCTGCTCCGCGCGGCTGGGCCGAGATCCTGCGCCTGCAGTCTCAGGATGACCGGGGAAGGCGGGCGCGCACCCGACACCGTGGCAGCACGCGCAGACTGACCTTCGGGATCGCAGGGGCAGTGGTAACGCTCGCCAACCTCAGTCGAACCGAATCCCCAGCTTGATCGACTCCGCCGGCCGCTCATCGATCGCCCGGTACGCCTCCGCCGCCTCCGCGAACGGCACAACCGGCGCGATGATTCCCTCGGTCTTGATCCGCCCCTCCGCCAGCCAGCGCAGCGCCAGGTCCACCAGCCGCTGCAGGTCCCAGACCGGCGCATCCCGGCCCGGCAGCGACTCGGCGCGCACCGAGATCAGGTTCAGCCGGTTGATGTGAAACTCATCGCCCAGGTACAGCCCGGCCGCATCCCGCCCGTAGAAGGAAACCATCACGATCGTGCCGCCAAAGCGCGTGCTGCGGATCGCTTGCTGCAGCGCCGGCACGCTGCCGGAGGTCTCCACCGCTACATCCACACCCAGGTTGCCCGTTTGCGTTGGGCGCTCCAGGTACCCGCCGGTAATGCGCGTTTGCTCGCGGGGCGTCGCCTCCGGCTCCGGGCCAGTCAACCGCCGGATCGCCAGCCCCACATCGCCGTTGTCCATCGTGGGATCGAGCACCACGTCCGCGCCCATCGCCAGCGCCAGGTCGCGCCGGTTCGCCAGCGGGTCCACCGCCACCACCCAGTCCGCGCCCGCCAGCTTCGCGAGTTGCACCGTAATCAGGCCAATCGCGCCCAACCCGAAGACCGCGACCCGGTCCCCCAGCTTGATCCCGCCGTCGCGCACCGCCAGCGCCATCACTACAGGATCGAGGCAGAGCGCGGCCTCGGCGGAGACCCCCTCCGGCAGCAGGTCCGCCGCGGCCTCCTCCACCGTCTGCGTCTCCCGGATCGGAAAGTGCCCGAACACCCGGTCACCCACCCGGAAGCGCGTCACCTCCGGCCCGGCCTCCGTCACCACTCCCACGGCCATATTGCCAAGCCTGCGTGGGAACCCGGCCAGTGCCGTTTCCGGTGGCTGCTGCATTGTCGCGCCCAGCGCGAAGTCATACGGCTTGCTGGCCACCGGGTCATTCCGGTAACCCACCAGCTCTGTTCCGTGCTTCGGCGACGCCAGTTCGGTCTTGATCCGGATCTGCGACGGCTGCAACGGCGCTTCGTCGTACTCGCGCAGCTCTGGGGTGCGCGGGGCGGACGCGATCAACTCGCGGGGCATGGGCTGGGATCCTCTCTGAACACTCACGCGATCAACCGGGGGAGTGTATCAACCGCGGCCAGCCAGCGCGGTGACTGGCTCCCTGAAACCCGTAGAACGTACGGATTGCAGCCGCCCGCAAGGGTGATATCGTGCCAGGAATACGTTGGCTTCGCCACATGAGCAAGCCAGTCCGGAGGACCGCGCCGCATGGACGACAACGATGCTGCCTCCCGTGATCCGCTCACCGCACTCTCCGCGTTTCCCCTGCTCGATGCCCTTTTCGGACGGCGTTCCCGCCGCTTCGGGCTGGGAATGTCGATTCCCGATGGCCCGCTCGCCTACACCTCAGCCCATGCACCGCTACCGCTGAGCGACCTGGAGCGCACCCTGCTTGTCCTCTGCGGCGCGGGCGTCAGCGGCTGGCACACCGGGATGGAGCACACCACGAGCGGCGACCCTGATCGCGGCTGCAATTACGCCATGCGCTACACCGGCCGCATGACGCCCACTCTCGCTGGCGTTGGCTCGCCAGAACTGATCGTCAGCGACGATTCCGGCACGTTCATGACCCGGTTCCGGGATCTCGATGCCGAGCGGATGCGACAGATCCAGGGCAGCCAGAACCTGCATCGCTTTCTCGGCGCGGTTATGGCGCACACCGTCCCACTCTCAGCCGCGCGTGTGGATATCCCTGCATCCGCCCCATATGTGAGCCCGCACAATATCTGGAACGCCAACCGCCCCGGCGCCACGCTCTTCATTCCGGTCGTAGATCTCACGCAGAACCTGCTTGAACTCATCACCATCTATCTCGGAGCTGGCGCGTTGCCGTACGACACGGTGCGGGAGCGCCCCTGCGGCGATTTTGCGCCATACATCGAGGCCGGGCTCGTGGACCCTGCCAAACGCATGCCTATCTTCGATGCGGAACAGTATGTCCTGAGCGCCGGGGCAGCAGAAACAGCGGTGATGTGCCACAACCTCGTCCTCACCATGCAGGCGATGGGATTGGGCGGCTGGATGTTCACCGGCATCAACCCGCCCAGCCTCCTCGGAGCGCACGCGGAGCAGGGCATCCCGGGCCTCGGCTTTCGGTTCGTCCGCGATCCACGCTGGACCCAGCCAAATCCCGTTGGGCTGGATGGCGTCTACGAGGCGTACTGCCCGCCGTATTGCACGGATATGCGCGAGGCGGCGCAGCGCTTTGCGGCGCGCAAGTTTGGCCCCGGCGGCGCCTATGATCCCGCGACACCCGGGCCCTATCGCGACAACGCCGGCGTGAAAGCCGCGGTCGAGCGCTACAGCCCCGAGCTCGTGGCCATGTTGGGCGAGACCGCCCAATACCTCTACGACACCTACGGGAAGTTCCCCGCCACCGTCCCCAGCATCTACGTGCGCATCTACGCCCAGGCCCAACATGTCGATCTGGACTACTACGACCACTTCCTGGGCCCGGACGCCCTCCTGGACACCCATCGCGAACACATGGCGAGATGGCACGCGAGCTAGCGCGGCAGGCGAACGGCCCGACAATACCGAAGATCGCGACGCTGCCGGCGTTGCCTATGCCCCCAGCGGCTCGTACCCATAAACCAGGTCCGGGTCGCCTCCATCCGCCGTCACCGTCAGCACCACGTGAGACTGGCCGTCATCACCCGCTTCAAAGGTAAAGACCCCCTGCGGTGGGAACCCGGACAGCGGTGGATCGACAATCAGGTAGCCAGCCACCGAGCCATCCTCGGCCATCTGCGGCAGCAGCGCCGAGCGGTAGGGGCCGGAAGTAAAGGTCAGCGAGTCGCCCCGCAGCGTCAGCGTCAGGTCGCCCAGGGCCGGGTTGGTGTAGGTTCCCAGGAACGGCGTCACCGCTGCCGGGTCGACCTGCCCGACAGTCTCCAACAACGCCGCTCGCCCGCTCGCGAGCCCGGCGAGGTTCGTCTCGAGCAGCGCATCCATCGTTGCCGGCTGATCGAAAAGCAGTTCCAGCAGCCGGAACACGATGGCGTAGATCAACTGCCCGGCAGTCCCGGACCCGTTGGTCAGGACCACCACCCCCAGCTCGGCTTCGGGCAGGAAGGTCACCAGCGACGAGAACCCCAGCGTGCCCCCACTGTGCCAGATCGTGCGCTGCCCACCGTATGCGCCAACCACCCAGCCCAGGCCGTAATGTTGGGCGAAGGCGGCCATCTCGGGCGGTCCCCCCGGCGCGGCCGGCAAGGCCACCCCTGGCTGCCAGGTGCGCTCCAGGTTCTCGGCCGAAACCACCTGCCCGCCATCCGGCCCAACCCCGTGCCCAAGCTCGGTCTGCACGTAGCGCACCATTTCCCGCGCACTCGACCAGAGCGCGCCCGACGGCGCCACGGGAACCAGCCAGGTGTCGTCCATCATCAGCGGCACCGGGTGAACCTCCCCGAAGAGATCCGGTGCATGGGGCGAGGCATAGTCGTTGCCGGCCACCACTTCGCTGAGGTCGTAGGTGGTGCGCGGCATCCCGATGGAGTTGAGCACCCGGTCACGCAGCGCAATCGCGTAGGAATGCCCCAGGGCCTCTGCCGACCCGCCGTCGGCAACACCGGCGGCAAAGCCCCCGGCCGCGACCAGTTGGTTGTTGTACTGGTACTTCTCCCCGAACGGCGCGGTCAGTGGCAGGTCCGCCATGCTGGCGATCATCCGCTCCGGGGTCAGCTCATTGGCCGGGAAGATGAACTCGAGGTCGCGCCGGGGCAGCCCACTACAGGCGCAGAAGGCATCCTCCACGGTCAGGCGCGGCGTGAGGTCGGCATCCTCGACGGCGAATGTTGGCAACAGGTCGATGAGCGGGGTATCCCAGGTCACCTGTCCGGTGTCCACCAGGGTCGCGACGAGCAGGGAACTGAAGGACTTGGTGACCGAGCCAATCCGCAGCAGCGTATCCGCCGTAACGGGCTCCGGACGCCCCAGTTCGCGGACGCCAAACCCCTGCAGAAAGGCGACCTCCCCACCCTGCACCACCCCGACCGCAACGCCCGGCACGCCCAGTTCGGCGACCTTCTCCGCGACATAACGCTCGAAGGTCGCCAGGTGCTCCCCGGTCAGTGGCAGCGGCGCGACCCCCGTCAGATCGGGGAGAGCAGCGGCTGCCGGCGTGGCCTCCTGCGCGGGTGTGGCACGTTGCGCGAAGCCGCTGGCCGCCATCGTCGTTGCGGCAATGCCGGCCACTCGCAGGGCCCGACGGCGGGAGATGGCAGGGGAGTGTCCGGAACAAGACGTCGGCATCGTGGCGCATCCTTTGTACGTCGTTGCTGCGGGTCCAGGGGCCGTAGCGGAGCATACCTTGCACGAGGGCAGACGCTCCTGCAGGAGCTTCGGGAAGACGCTGCGCTTGGGAGTAAGGGAATACGGAGTGACGAACTGGCGCCATTGGCCTGTACTCCGTCGTTCTCCTTACTCCCTTATTCCCTGAGCGCGTGAGCGCGTCTTTCCGAAGCGCAGCGTCTTCCCGCGAAAAGCAAAACGCCGACAAGTCCAGCGCTTGCGCGCCATCCCCGTCGGCGTTTGCTTCACCGGGCGTTTCGGGGATTGCTCCCGTCCGTTTCTGGTGTGCAGTGAACGTACACCCTGCGTGACCCCTTGTCAAGACCCTGTGAGCGCCTCACGACCTGCTGGAGGGCGCACCCAGCCCCACCTGGCGCGGGCTCCCGGCGGTCTGGCTTGCACTCGCCAGCGGAGTGCCCGGCAGCGCGTCCACCATGAGCCGCTGTTGACCTGGTGCAACGCACACGCTGCTGGCGGTGCGGTTATTCGCCACCAATCATGCCACTGCTCGCGGCTGGTGAAGGCGTCCCGTTCCACCGTTCCCGGAACCATGCTGACCCTCCTGTGCGGCCAGCGTTGTCAGGATGCGTGCGGCGCGCCGCAGAGTGGTCACTGGCCCACACCGAGTCTGCCCCGCCTGGCCGAAGAAGGCAGCTAGGGGAGGTACGCAACTTTGCCCGGCCGGCTACTCGGTTTCTGCGGGCAGGCCCAACTGGTGGGCGGCGGTGATGGCGTCCGCACGGGTGCTCACGCCCAGTTTGGTGCAGATGGCGGCAATGTGGTTCTCCACCGTCCGGGGAGAAAGGTGCAGGCGACGGGCGATCTCCGGTGACGTTGCGCCGCCCATCAGGACATCCAGCACCTCGCGCTCTCGCCGCGTAAGCCCGGCCGGGTTGCGGCGAGTGGCGCTCTGGGGCCCACGCGAGATGTGCTGCGCCCCGAGCGCGCGCAGCCGCCGCCGGAGCTGCGCGGCCAGTGGCCGGGCCTCCAGGGCTTCACACGTCGCGAGCGCGGTCCGCAGCGCAGTTTCGTCGTCACCCTGGGCGAGTGCCCGGGCTGTCTCATACGGCGCTTCCTGGGCAGTCCAGGCCGCGGCGGCGGCTTCCCACTCGCCGGCAATCTGCAGGCAGTACGGGCTAGCCTGGTCTGGGCAGGCGGATACTGGTACGCCACAGACCCAGCCCCAGTAAGCGAGGCTGCAGGCGAATGGGCCCGTCGCCGTGGTCAATGCCTCGGCGATCGCTGCGGCCCAGGGCGCGGTCGGCTGCTCCAGCAGCACCGCCGCCTCGGCACGAGCCGTCAGCCAGGGCGACAGGTAAACGAGGCTGCCGCTGAAATTCGCCAACTCGCGGGCCTCCTCCAGCAGCGACTCCCCGGCCACCTGCCCACGGCGCACCATGACCAGGCCAGCCACGATCTGGGCCATGAAGCGAGAAGCTGGCGCGGCTTCCCGCGCCGCCAGCACGCCCGTGGCCAGGTGCAACGCGGCGTCCCACTCTCCGCTCCGGAGTTGGCACTGCGCCATCTGGCTTTCCAGGTGGTGCTCTGCCAACCCCATGTCATGTTCCTGCGCGTATCGCAGGCCCGCTCGCGCGTGCGCCATGGCGTGCTGCTGCTGCCCATGATGCGCAAAGCCCTGTCCCAGGCAGAGATATCCGCGTGCGGCAATCGCGGTCAGGCCGGCGGCAGCCGCTTCGGAGATAGCCACCAACAGGCGCGCCTCGCCAGACGCCAGGCTGCCCTGGATCATGTCGGCTTCCCCCAGCGTCATTTCCGCATCGAGCCGGGTGGCGTCTGCGCCGCAGGCCATCGCCAGGGCGAGGGCTCGCGTCGCCAGGCGCATTGCCTCGGCGCTCGCCAGTTCGCTGCCGGCCAACCGGGCCCAGGCGCCGTACGCCGCCGCCAGATCCGGGCCGGCAGCATGGGTTTCCAGGAGCGATACCGCCATCCGGATCTCTCGTTGCGCGGCGCCAATCTTGCCCTCGGCCCAGGAGATACCGGCCAGGTGAGCGCGCGCCACGCCCAGTTCACGCGTACTGCCAGCAGCCTCCCAGATCGCAATCGCGGCCTGGCTGCTCGCCAACGCGGCGTCGATCTGCGCGGTGTAGTAGGACGCTTCCGAGTGCGCGATGAGCAGCGATGCGCGGGTGGCCGGGGCCACCGCATCCGCAAAGCGCAGGGCTCGTTCGTAGTGTTGCGCCGCCTCGCGATAGGCCTGTAACTGCACTGCCCGTTGCGCTGCCAGCGGCGCGTACCGGAGCACTGCCACGGCCTCCCCGGCCTCCTCCGCGTGGTACGCCAGCCGCCCCGGCTCCCGCACCGGGGCCGGGCGCGCCTCCAGGGCACGCAGAACCTGCCGGTGTACTTCCCGTCGCCGCCAGAGAGCGAGCGCGGCGGCCATCGCCTGTCGCGCCAGCTCGTGCCGGAAGGTCAGTTCCTGCCCGTTCTGCACGAGCAGCCCATGCTCCAGGCACGCCTCCAGGTCCCCCGGCCCCGGGCTTGCCACTGCCTGCAACACCTGCAGATCGACCGGCGAGCCAATCACCGCCGCTGTCGCCAGGAAATCCCAGGCGGTAGCGCTCAGGCGTGACGCCCGCGCCAACACGGCGTCACTGACGCGCGGCGGCACCGCCCCCGGCGCTGCCAGCACCTCCGTCACGAAGAAGGGGTTGCCACCAGTGTGGGCATGCAGTTCAGCAGGGTCCAGATCGCTGCCGCGGGCCAGACGCCGCACCGCCGTCAGCGACAGCGGCGCCAGATCAACGCGGTGCAGTGTCCCGCCCGTTGCCAGGTCTCCCAGCAGCCGGCGCAAGGGGTGCCGGGCGCCCACGTCGTCATCGCGGAACGTCAGGATGAGCAGGGTTCGCCGCTCCGCAATGCGCCGCCCCAGGTAGTGCAGCAGGTCGAGCGTCGCCTCATCGGCCCAGTGCGCATCTTCGATCGCCAGGATCGACGTGGCGTGGAGGGTGGTCAGGCGCTCCAGGACCGCCCGGAAGAGCAAATCGCGCGGGGCCTGTTGCAACAGCAGCGAGGTCAGCGCCGTCTCGTTGAGATCAAAGATCGGGGCCAGCGGGCGCGGCGTGGCGACGCCGTCGCAGCGCCCCAGCAGCACGCGCGCGTCCACCCCGGCCAGGAACCGGCTCAGCAGCGCGGTCTTGCCCACCCCGGCCTCGCCGCAGAGCAGCAGGATCAGGCCATGCCCGGCGTCAGCCTGCTGCAGGCAGCGGCGCATATCCGCCAGCGCTGCGTCTCGCTCCAGCATCTCCATGGATCGCCTCGCCGGTATACCGGGGCATCCCGAGCCTGTTTTCGCGATGCTCGGGCGAACGCTGTCACCAGGGCACTAAGAGCGCAATTGCCGCCCGGTAGTCAGCCGCCATTGGTGAAGCTCGTCGATCACCTCGCTGAGGAGCGGCCACCTGTCGTGGCCAATCCATTGCGGTGGTTCGAGGTATGTCCAATCCGCATAGTTGACGCCGTGTCGATGGTGATTATCGCCATGGCCAGGGTAGGAATGGGCATCATCGTACCGAAACACCGCTCTCGGCTCGCTGCAAACGATCATTGCCTGATCGTTGGCAGCGCCGGGTCTTGACGTAAAGACGACCTCCTCGATCCAGGATTTCCAATTGCTTGGCAACACCGAGAAACATGCCGTTCTGGCACACGATGCCCCCGGAAAGGATGGCCTCGTCCGATAACACGTCGCACCGATCAAGATTGTGCTCGCGCACAATCCCCGCTCCATCGCTCGCTCAAGATAGGCCAGGTGGATATGCAGGTAGCAGTGACGTTCGTTCCAGTTGTGACGACCAGGCTTTGCCGGCACGGACCAGCACGTCGTAGTCCTTGATCCCTCGGCAGATGTCTGAAGTCTCCGTGAGTTCTCCGGCATCGATGGCCCGGTGAATATCACCGGAACGAATCTTGAACTGACGCTCGTACGCCTGCACGCGGGAGCGAAGTCTTGCGACCACACGCTCATGCTCCGAAGAATCCCGGGATTTCCGGGCGATCTCCGCAGCCAGGCGATCAGCCGTGGTCTCTGGTTTTCTGATCGCAAGGACTATCGGCGCCTCCTTTCGCGTTGCGATGCCCGCGTTGCGTCGCGACGCATCAGCGGGCAACATGTCCATGAGTATCAGTCGCTAAGACTCACCGCGAACCGCTCCTTCACCCCCTGAAGGCGAAGCCCGGCACCCCCTGAGCGCGTGAGCGCGTCACCCCCTGAGGCCGCAGGCCGTCACCCCCTGAGCGAAGCGTCTCCCCCTCACGTCGTCCGCCCCGTGAGCTGCTCGAATACCGCTGCCGGCTTGTCCGCCATCAGGATCACGAAGTCGTTGCGGCCCGCGCGGGAAATCGCCTCGCGCGCCGCCTCCATCTCATCGAGCAGGATATCCACCTTCGCGCCATTCTGGCCCGTAATCACCTCGTGCAGCATCCCGGCCACCTCGCCCCGGGCGCGGCCACGCGGGTTCGCGTCCTCGCGGATCACGATCTCATCGAACGTCGCGCCAGCCAGCCGCCCAAAGGCGGTGATGTCATCGTTGCTGCGGTCACCGGGCACCGCGATCATCGCGATCGTCCGGTCGGCATCCATCCGCTTCACGAAGTCCGCCATCGATTCCAGCCCCGCCACGTTGTGGCAGTAATCGAGCAGCACCTTGCGCCCCTCGATCTCCAGCAGGTTGAAGCGGCCCGGAGTCTGGAAGAAGTTACTGGTGAAGGTGCGCAGCGCCGTGCGGATGTACTCCAGTTGCACGTCGAGCGCGAAGGCTGCCGCCGCCGCCGCCAGCGCGTTCTGGATGTTCACCCGGATACGCCCGTCCAACGTTGCCGGGATTTCCTCCGCCAGCAGCAGGCTGGTGTCGCGCCGGTGCTCGATGAGGGTAATCATCTCGCCGTGCCGCGTCGGCCGCAGCACCACCGCCTTGCCTCGCTCGCGCAGGTGATCGCGGATCACCGGGTTCTCCTCGTCCATCGAGAAGTAGATGATCTCGCCACGCGCCACCCGCTCCATTTCCACGGTGTACGGGTTGTCCGCGTTCAGCACCGAGGCCCCGTTCGGCAGCACCGACTGCGGCACCACTTCCTTGACCCGCGCCAACTCGGCGAGGGTGTTGATCCCCTTCAGCCCCAGGTGATCGGAAGAGATGTTCGTCACCACCGCCACGTTGCAGCGGTCGAAGCCCAGCCCGGAGCGCAGGATGCCGCCCCGCGCCGTCTCCAGCACCGCGAAGTCGACGGCCGGGTTCTTCAGCACCATCTGCGCCGAGGTCGGGCCGCTCATGTCCCCGGCGGCAATCTGCGTCGCGTCGATGTAGATGCCGTCGGTGGTCGTCAGTCCCACCCGCTTGCCGGCCGTCTTCATGATGTGCGCGATCATGCGCGAGGTCGTGGTCTTGCCGTTCGTCCCGGTCACCGCCACAATCGGCACCCGGCTGGGGCTGCCCGGCGGGAAGAGCATGTCGATCACCGCGCGCCCGACGTGGCGCGGGTGCCCCTCGGTGGGGTGGGTGTGCATGCGAAAGCCGGGCCCGGCGTTGACCTCCACAATCGCCCCGCGCTGCTCGCGCACGCTGCGCGCAATGTCCGGCGTGATGAAGTCGATGCCCGCCACATCCAGCCCGACCACCATCGCCGCCTGCCGCGCGATCTCGACGTTGTCCGGGTGAATATCGTCGGTGCGGTCGATGGACGTGCCGCCGGTGCTCATGTTGCCGGTCAGCTTGAGCTGCACGAACACCCCGGCGTCGGGAACGCTCTCCAGGGTGAAATCCTGCTTGCCCAGGACCTCGACGGTTTGCGCATCGACCACGATACGCGTGAGAATCTTCTCGTGCCCCACGCCGCGCCGGGGGTCGGAATTGGTGATGTCAATCAGTTCCTGCACCGTGTGCGTGCCATCGCCGCGCACATGCGCCGGTACCCGCTCGGCGACCGCCACCACCTGGTTGTTCACCACCAGGATGCGGTAATCCTTGCCGGGAATGAACGTTTCCACCACCACGTAGCCGCCGCGCGTCTCTCGCTCCGCCAGCGGGTACGCCTCGCGCACCGTCGCTTCATCCGGCAGGTTGATCATCACGCCGCGCCCGTGGTTGCCGTCCAGCGGCTTCAGCACCACCGGGTAACCCATGCGCCGCGCCGCCAACACCGCGTCATCGGCCGTGCGCACCACCATCGAGCGCGGCACCGGAATCCCCACTTCGTGCAGCAGGCGGTTCGTGAGTTCCTTGTTCCCCGCGATATCGACCGAGATATTGGCCGTCTCGCTCGTCACCGTCGCCCAGACGCGCTTCTGGTACGCCCCGTGCCCCAGTTGCACCAGGGAGCGGCGGGGATCGAGGCGCAGCACGGGCACGCCGCGCCGCTCGGCCTCGGCCACAATCGCGCCGGTGGAGGGGCCATACGCCAGGCGCTCCGCAACGCGGATCACCTTCTCCTCCAGCTCGGCCACGAAGTCGAAATCTGGCTCGGTGTCGTAAATGAGGTGGTTCAGCAGCCGGGCAGCCAGGTTGCCTGCCGCGATCCCCACGTCTTCCTGCGCGTAGGCGTAGACCACGTTGTAGACGCCGCGCTCGCCCGCGCCGCGCGTCTTGCCCCGGCTGACCTCCGCCCCGGCCAGGTTCTGCAGTTCCAGGGCCACGTGCTCCAGCACATGCCCCAGCCACGTCCCTTCGCGCATGCGCTGCAGGAACCCGCCCGGCTTCCCGACGGAACAGGTGTGGTCATACAGCCCTGGCAGCAGCTCCGTGATCTGCTCGTAGAAGCCGGGGATCTTGTTGGTCGGCCGGTCCTCCAGCTCGCCAATGTCCACTTCCAGCAGGATGGCCGGCATGCGGGCCCAGATGTTCGGGCCGCGGAACACGGTGGTGTGGCGAATCTCGATCGTCACGGCAACAACTCCGGCAACGGTGGCCAATCTGCGTGAGCAGTTCGTGGAACTTCAACCATATTATGCGTGTGTTGACCAGTCTGCGTGAGGAGTGGCGATGGGAGGATGATCCAGGAAAAGTAGCCTGGGCAGAGGCAACATCATTGACTCCGGCAACCGTAGACGTTCCAGGCAGGAGGGGGCTTCCATGCGGGAGCCACGGCCAGCGCCAGTTCCCTACGCTGAACCAGATGATGCCTGGAGCCAGGCGTGGGGCGCACCTGCGCTACAGGATCTGGGCCGCTACCTGGTTGCAAGTGGCAGTCCGGCAGAGACGGCAACCCTTATCGTCGAGCAAATTTGGCTCCTGTATTCATATCAAGTTCTGCCAGAGATCGGCAGGCATGTGCCAATGGCTATTGCTGCATCAACCCGTGACGGCCAGCGGCGTATTGCCCTCCTGGTGCTGGATGCATACCCTGTCATCGAGTGACCTGGCGAAGAGTCGGACCGTTTCCCCCAACTTGAGGCGCAAGCAAGAGAAATGTTTGCGAAACCACTCACCGGGATTGTTGACCTCACCCTGCAAGTAATGCTGCTGCCGGGACCAGTGACGCGAAAGCGAATCTGGACCGGGCCGATGCTTGATTCACTGAGACGCGGGAGCTTCCAGCAATCAGACTGGGAGTTTCTTGGGGTGTACCTCGACGATCTCCGGGCTGAGCTTGCCACGATTATGGACGCCTCAGAGATTGCTCCGTGGTTAGAAACGCCAAACGTGATCTTCGCGGGGCAAGCGCCGAAAGATATCCTCGGCACATCGGAGGAGCAGCTTCTGCGCGATGTGGTGACTCGCGCGAAGTTCAACCTTCCGGCCGCGTGAACTCAGCTTCCGGCCTTGCACTTCCCGAAATGCCAGTCAGCGGAGCCTGGAAGCACGCTGCAACCAGCGGTTATCCCGGTCGAATCCTCCGCTTAACCCCTCGGGGCGTTGTGTCACCCGCCGGGTACGCCCGAACCCGCTTCAACCCGGGCAACGCGCGCACCCCAGGATTCGAGTTGCTCTACCTTGCACTCGATCAGAACACGGCTCTCCTGGAAAAACAGGCGCAATTCGGTAGCCCATTTGCGCAACCAATCACCTACATTCCCGCTCCCAGGATGAGCAGAACCGTGGTCATCGACGTTGCGGTGGACCTGCAGAACGTCATTGACTTAACGGATATCAATGCCCACGCGAGCCTGTCCACTACAGCCCAGGAACTGACTGGAGATTGGATGGGCTACCAGGTACGGGGACTGGCCACTCGCAGTTCAGTTCTCAGTGCGCCTGTGGGTGAGGCTCCAACGCAGATACTGGGATGGGAGCTGTTTCAGGAACCTGGCGTAGAAGGTATACGCGTGATCTCGGCGAAGGACGCTACAACGTGTTGTCTCGTTGTCTTCACGCACAAACTGTCCCGACCAGGAAGCCTGGCCTGGGATGATCCGAATACGAAGCAGCGAGAGTCTTACCCGTAAACTGTTATCTCGGATAGCGCACCGGCGGGGCCATCGGGATCAGCCGCCGCTCGATCATGTCGAAGCGGCTGCCAGCCGCCAGCACGTGCAGCACGGCGCCGCTGACCGTGATCGCCCCGTACGCCTTGACGCGGTGGATGTCCGAGACGATATGCGTGCCGTCCACAATCGTCACACTGTGCCGCCCCACCACCTCCAGCGTGTCGCCGGTGAAGATGGCGGCGGTATCCTCATCCACCCCGATCCCGAGCAGCGCCGGGCTCCCCGCCACCAGCGCCAGCAAACGGCCGATGCGGTCCCGCTGCCGGAAGTGCTGATCGATGATCACCCCCGGCACCAGGTCGAACCCGGCCGTCATCTGCGCCATCCGCATCCGGGGCGACGGTCCACTGGCCCCGTACGCAACCATGTGCGACGAGAGGATCGATGCGCCAGCACTGGTGCCAGCCACCACCGCGCCCAGCTTGTGCAGGTTCTTGACCGCGCGCGCCACCGGCGTGCCGGACACAATGGTGGAGAGGCGCATCTGGTTGCCGCCCGTCATGAACACCCCGGTCACGCCTTCCAGCATGGCCACGGTTTCCGGGTCGGCCGCCGCCGCCCGGTCTGGCAACACCAGCACCTCGGCGGCTTGCGCCCCCATGCCCAGGAAGATCGCCTTGTAACGCTCGCCGGCTTCTTCAATGGAAGACGCCGTCGGCAGAATCGCGATCCGCGCGTCCGGCCCACCCGCCAGGTTGACGAACGCCGAGAGGATCAGTTTGTCGCGGAGCTTGTCCTCCGCGCCACCAATCGCCATGACCGGGCCAGCCGTCACAACGCCGTTCGGTGACGTGGGTCCAGGCAGCGTCGCTGTTCGAGTCTGTGTTGCACTGCCCGCCACGCTGATGAGTCCTGTCTGTGCTGCATTCCAGGCCCCTCCTGGAAACGTATCGCACTAGTATGAATCAGGTTTACGCCTGACGCCGCGCGGCGCAGCCTGAGTACCGGGCCCTCGCTTGCCCGGGCCTGCCTGCGAACCCTCCGCCAGCCTCCGGAATTCACCCCACTGGCGGCAAGCACGGCGAGGCTCGGCTGGCGCCGCATCCACCACGCTGCCCCTCCGTGACAGGCGGCACACTTGGTACCATTGCCACCAACCCGTCCAGAGCATTTCGGCACCGCGGAACCGCCGGCGCACGGCCGGTGGTGGGCATGCGCCCTGCCACTATCGTTACGCGAAGGGAACACTCGTGGACATTGACGCCATCAGAACCTGGTCCCGCCGGCAACTGGGAGGGGCCGCCGGTGGCCTCGTTGCGGCGGTGCTCACTTCGCGTTTCGGCACGCAGGCAGCCGCCACGGCCACCGGCGAGCGCACCCCGCCGCACAATGCTGGCCTGCGGCAAGCAACCGCCGAACCCGCCACGCAGCCGGACATTGTCGTGATCGTCCTGGATGACATGCGGTCGAGCGACTACTCGGTCATGTCGCTCACGCAGTCGCTGGTGGGTGACAAGGGAATCACCTTCCCCAACTACATCGTGACCTCCCCGACCTGCGCGCCGTCGCGCGCCAGCTTTTACCGGGGGCAGTACGCCCACAACCACGGCGTAGGCTACGGCGGTGGCGGCTCGATCTGGGACCTCTACCACGGGACAGGGCTGGACCAGGACACGGTGGCCGTCTGGCTGCACGACGCGGGCTACCGCACGGCCCAGATCGGCAAATACATGAACCAGCTCAAGGGGCTCAGCGAACCCGGCCCTGGCTGGGATGACTGGGTGGTGCCCCGGAAACTGAAGCCCTTCAACTACGAGTTGTCCGTCAACGGCAACGAAGAGGTGCACTTGGACGCGGAAGAGGACTACCTGACCGACGTCCTCGCCCGGAAGGCCTCCGAGTTCATCGCGTCAACGCCGGAGGACACACCGCTCTTCCTGTACTTTGCCCCGAAGGCCCCGCACAAGCCCGTCGTCCCGGCTCCCCGCCACGCCGGAACGTTCGCTGATGTCCACCTGGACCAGTCCGGGTCCTTCAATGAGGAGGATATGAGCGACAAACCCATCAACATGCAGCGCCCGCCGCTGACCTCCGAAGAAATGGCCCTGCTGGACAAGCTGAATCAGGGCCGGCTGGAGAGCCTGCTGGCCGCCGATGAAGCGGTTGCCCAGATCATCGAAGCCCTGGAAACAGCGGGCCGGCTGGACAATACGTACGTCATCTTCACCAGCGACAACGGCTACGCCCTGGGGGAACACCGCGACGAGGGGAAATCCACCCCCTACGAGGAGGCGATCCGAGTCGGCATGATGGCACGCGGGCCACACATCCCGGCGGGGCAGGTCAACCCGGCGCTGGTGGCGAACATCGACCTTGCCCCAACCTTCGCGGACATTGCGGGCGCGGCCATCCCCGATTTTGTCGATGGCCGCTCGATCCTGGATGCGCTGCACGGCGGTGACAGCGGACGCCAGGCCCTGCTCATCGAAATCGATAGTTCTGTCGGTCAGGACGACGAAGACGACGAAGAGGCCGTCATCGTCGATGAGAAGGGGCACCGCATCGCCGGCCGCGTTCGTTCCTCCTGGCGAGGCATCCGCACGGCGGACTGGACCTACGTCGAATGGGGCGTGCCCGCCATTGACTACGAACTCTACGACCTGCACGCCGACCCGGCACAACTCCAGAGCCTGCACGCCGATCCAGCCCACGCGGATACGATTGACGAACTGGCAGCCTGGCTGGCGACCCTGGTCGATTGCGCCGGCGCTACCTGCCGCCAGGCCGAAAACGCCCCTCCGTCATGACGCCAGGCGCAAACGCGGCGCCGCCAGCCACCGCGCCCTCACCTGGACGACACCGATCTGTCACTCGCGCTAAACTTGACATACTCGGGCGCGCTCGCTGAGCCAGCGTGCCCACAGCCAGAGGGGGCAGAGTTGGACGACACCCAGTTCGACACGTGGACCAGACGTCGTTTTGGCCTCGCAGCAGGTGGCGCAGCCGCAACCATGCTCGGGCTCCTCGGCGCAGTTGGCCTCAACGAGGAAGACGCCGAAGCCGCGCGCAGGAACCGGCGCAACAAGAACCGCAAGAACAAGGGGCGCAAGAACCGGCGCCGGGATCGGTGCCGCAAGCTCGGCCAGACCTGTGACGATAGCCGCCGGCGGCAGCAATGCTGCAACGCCACACAGTTGTGCGCCCAGGTCCCGAACCTCGGTTCGGGGAATTTCTGCTGCAGGCAACTCGCCCAGAACTGCAGCATCGACGATGATTGCTGCGGGCGCAACCGCTGCCGCAGCGGTGCTTGCCAGACCCCGTAAATCCGCCACCGAGCTTCCTGGCGCGGCCCCGGTCCATGAGGACCGGGGCCTTTTGTGTTGCCTGGACCACGAATACGCATCACGCTCGTGATAGCCTGAGGCCGTCCAACCTGGCGCTGAGAAGGCGTCATCCCTTCCTCTGACGATATCGACGCTGACGGGAGGTTCACATGGACGACACAGCTTTCGACGCCCTGACCCGCCGCCACGTCGGCCTCGCGGCAGGCGGCATCCTCGCGTCACTCCTCGGTCTCTTCACCCAGGACGCAGCGGAAGCTGACAAGAAGAAGCGCCGCCGTCGCCGCAAACGCCGCGAAAAGCGCCGCCGCCGGCGTGATCGCAACCGACCTTGCCAGGGTGCAGCCTGCGGCAATCAACGCCCAAACATCGTCCTCATCAACGTCGATGACATGCGGGAGAGCGATTACCTCGCGCTCACGCGCACCCGTGCCCTCCTGCAGCAGCAGGGCGCCAGCTATCCCAACTACTTCCTGGCCACACCCCTGTGTGGCCCCTCACGCGCCAGCCTCTTCCGGGGCCAGTACGCCCACAACCACGGCGTGCTGAAGAACAACGGCGCGAACGGCGGCTGGAACGCGTATCACAACACCGGCGTCGACCAGGACACGGTGGCCACCTGGCTGCAAGCAGCCCAGTACCGTACCGCCCATATCGGCAAGCACATCAATGGCTACCGGGCCAGCAACCGCGCAGTCGGACCCGGCTGGAGCGAGTGGATCGTGCCAGTGCCGGTCAATTTTTTCGACTACGACCTGAATGTGAACGGCACGCTGGAGCCACACGGCAGCGCGGCCAGGGACTACCTGACCGACGTGATGGCCACGAAAGCCGAAGCCTTCATCGCGTCCACGCCAACACCAACGCCACTCTTCCTCTACTTTGCACCCAAGGCCCCGCACGGCCCGGCCACGCCCGCGCCCCGGCACGCAGGGGCCTTCGCCGGTCATCAACTGGACGAGTCAGGCTCCTTCAATGAGGCCGACATGTCCGACAAGCCGGCCTACATGCAGCGCCCGCTCCTCACCGCCGACCAGATTCGCGATCTGGAGCGGCGAGAACGCGACCGCCTGGAGAGCCTCCTCTCAGTCGATGAGGCGATCGAGCGCATCGTCAACGCCCTGCAGGCGGCAAACCGGCTCCAGAACACCTACATCTTCTTTGTTACCGACAATGGCTACCTGCTGGGCCAGCACCGTCACAGCGGCAAGTCGGTGCCGTACGAGGAAGCCATCCGCATGTCCATGCTGGTGCGTGGCCCCGGCATCGCCGCTGGCTCCACCAACGACGCCATGGTCGCCAACATCGACCTGGCCCCAACCTTCGCCGCACTCACGGGCGCCGCCACGCCTGGCTTTGTGGATGGCCGCTCCCTCGTCAGCACCCTGCGCGGCGCTGACACAGGCCGCGCCGCACTGCTCATCGAGATCTTCAGTGGGGCAGAGGACGATCCGGAAGAAGCGGACGATGTGCTGCCGGAGGCGCGCGTCGCCGCTCCCTCGCGCCGTCGCGCCATTCGCACCGCCGATTGGCTCTACGGCGAATACGGCAATCCTGCCTCGGAGTTCGAACTCTACGACCTGCATGCCGACCCCGCGCAACTGCAGAGCCAGCACGAGAATCCGGCACTGGCCGCGACCATGGCCGGCCTCTCCGCCTGGCTGGGCACCCTGGTCAACTGCACGGGCAACGCCTGCCGCAGCGCGGAGAACCATCCGCCGGCGTAGGGCACGTGCCGTCAACTTTTCGACACCGTCCTGGAGAACGTGTCAGGGAAACGCATCCCTCTCGACGGTCATTCTGAGTTCGCAGGCGAAGAATCTCGTCGTCTGGACGTCGCAGGAAACCAGATCAGGCCATCGAAATAGTGCAGCCACTCGTTCCCGCGCATCGAGAGCGGGTGGCCGCGTGAGAAGCTGCAAGACCTTCCCTGCGGCTCCACGCCCGTATCGCCCCAATCCACAAAATGAGAACGCATGTTCTATACTTGTGGGTGGAGGGGAACACCAATGACAAGACATTCCGGCGCGGCAAATCGCCCCGCTGGCCTGCTTCTTCAAGGCGCAGCCAGGAATAATCAGGCCGCTCACGCTCCATCACCCGTTGACCAACCAAATGAGAGGAAGAGCCAGGCCGCCGCGCAGCGCGTCGCTGCAGACATCCTTGCCGCCCTGGGCACAGGACATCGCCCGGAGAGCGATACCCTTGCCGCTGGCGACCTCCACCGCCACGATCTCGCCCCCGCCGGCCACCAAACCATCGGCAACATCCTCCGACTCAGCGACATCGGCCCCGCGCCCATCCACTGGCTCTCCCCGGGCCGCCTCGCCCTCGGCAAGGTCACCGTCCTCGATGGCGACCCCGGCCTCGGCAAAAGCACCCTCCTCACCGAGTTTGCCGCCCGCATCACCCAGGGTCAGCCCCTCCCCGGCGGTCAGCCCGCCCCGCCCCGCAGCGTCCTCCTCCTCGCCGCCGAAGATGGCCTCTTCGATACCATCCGCCCCCGCCTCGACGCCGCTGGCGGCGATCCCCACCGCGTCACCACCCTCGTTTCCGTTCCTGGCCGCTCCGGCAGCCGTCGCCCCGTCACCCTCCCCGCCGACGCCCCCATCCTCGGCGCCGTCGCCGCGCACCTGGCCGCCGCCCTCATCATCATCGACCCCCTCGCCGCCTTCCTCGGCCCCCGTCACAGCGTCAGCAACCCCACCCACATGCGCCACACCCTCGCCGCTCTGCACGAAGTCGCCGAGCGCGCCAACGTCGCCATCGTCGTCGTCCGTCACCTCAACAAGGCCACCAGCGCCAATCCCATGTACCGTGGCGCGGGCAGCATCGGCATCATCGGCGCCGCCCGCATCGGCCTCCTCCTCGCCCCCGACCCCGACGATCCCGCCCGCCGCATCCTCGCCGCCACCAAGGGCAACCTCACCGCCCCGCCACCCTCCCTCGCCTTCCACCTCTCCCCCGCGCCCGCCACCGGCGTTGCCCGTATCGTCTGGGACGGCGAAGCCCCCTGGACCGCCGGCCAACTCCTGCAGGCCTCCGCCGAATCCGCCGCCACCCGCTCCGCCCTCGCCGCCGCCCGCCAGTGGCTCCGCGCCGCCCTCGCCGCCGGCCCCCGCCCCAGCAAAAACCTTCAGGACGAAGCCGCCGCCCACGGCCACGCCTGGCGCACCCTCGTCCGCGCCCGCCACGCCGAACACATCACCGTCACCAAAGTCCCCGGCCGCCACGGCCCCTGGGTCTGGTCCCTGCCACCCACACCCACCCAGCGCACCGTCGATCCACGCTCAGAGCCACGGCAGCTTGAGGACGCTGCCTCACTCAAGGTGTCATCCTGAGCTTGTCGAAGGATCTCGCCCCACAACCACTTCGCAACGTGGTTGCGCCCACCCTCGCGTGTCATCCTGAGCCTGTCGAAGGATCTCGCCCCGCCGCCACTGGGCAACGAGACTGGACGAAACTCCGCTACACACAAAAAGCCCCTCTCCCGCGTCACCGGGAGAGGGGTTGGGGTGAGGGTTCTCTATGCCGCCAGCTCCGCCCCCAGCAGTTCCGCCTGCTCGATCACCAGGTCCGTCGCTGCGTCTCGCCCCTCGGGCGGATACCCGTGCACATTCAGCACCCGCCGCACCATCCGCCGCAGGTGCGCCCGCGCCGTCTCTCGCACCGTCCAGTCGATCGTGGTGTTGTTGCGCACCGTCGCCGCCACATCCCGCGCGATCTCGCGTAGTTGCTCGTCCTGCAGCAGGTCCTCGGCGCTCACGTGCTCGTTCAGGGCGTCGTAGAAAGCCACCTCGGCGTTCGAGAGCCCCAGCCGCTCCCCGCGCGTCTGCTCCGCTCGCATCTCCCGCGCCAGGTCGATCAGCGCCTCGATGATCTGCGCCGTCTCCAGAGCCCGGTTGTGGTATCGCTTGATCGACTCGTCCAGTTTCTCCGAGAACCGCCGCGCCTGCACCACGCTCGTCCTGCGTTGTGCGCTGATCTCGTCGTTGAGCAGCTTCTTCAGCAGTTCCAGCGCCAGATTCTTCTGCGGCATATCGCGCACGTCGGCCAGGAACCCATCCGACAGAATCGAGATATCCGGCTTCTCCAGTCCCGCCGCCGCGAAGATATCGACCACCCCATCCGGCGCAATCGCCTGATCGACAAGCTGCCGAATGGCGTGGTCCATCTGCTCGTCACTGCGTGAATCGCCACTGCCGGTCGTCTTGGTCAGCGCCGCCTTCACCGTCTGGAAAAACGCAATCTCCAGTTTCACCCGCTGCGCCTCGGGCGTCGCGCTCGCCAGCGCAAACGCCTTCGCCAGCGCCACCGCGTGATCCAGAAACCGGTCCTTGACGTGGTTCCCCGGCTCCCGGTAGTCACGCAGGATCAGGAAATCCTGCGCATCCGTCACAACCTTTGTCCGCTCTGCCGGCGTCCCCGTCAGGAACACGCCGTAGTCGAAGCCGTGGAACGCCTCCCGGCACAGTTCCAGCTTCTCCAGCATCGCCGCGACCAGCTCGTCGATGCGTAGATCGTCGTTCTCGATCGGCGCGGCTTCGGTCTTCGCCTCGTGCATGTACAGCCGCAGCGCCGCTTTGAGATTGTTGGCCAGCCCCAGGTAATCCACTACCAACCCGCCCGGCTTGTCGCGGAACACGCGGTTCACCCGGGCAATAGCTTGCATCAGCCCGTGGCCCTTCATCGGCTTGTCGATGTAGATCGTGTGCAGTGATGGCGCGTCGAACCCGGTCAGCCACATGTCGCGCACGATCACCATGCTGAACGGATCGTTCGGGTCCTTGAAGCGGTCCGCCAGCCGCTCCCGCCGCTCCTTGTTCCTGATGTGCGGCTGCCACGCCAGGTCATCGCTGGCCGAGCCCGTCATGATCACCTTCAGCGCGCCCGTCTCGTCATCTTCGGAGTGCCACTCCGGGTGCAGCGCCACAAGCTGGTTGTAGAGATCGACGGCGATCCGGCGCGACATGGTCACGATCATGATCTTGCCGGCCAGCCCCTCCTGCCGTTGCGCCGCGTGCTGCACCAGGTCCGCCGCCACCTGCGCCAGCCGCTTCTCCGTCCCGACCACCGCCTCCAGTTGCGACCAGCGCGAGCCGATCCGGTTCCGCCGCACTTCCTCCTCGGCCTCCGTGATCTCGTCAAACTCTTCATCCAGGATGCTGCGCTGCGCTTCCAGCAGGTCGAGCTTGATCAGGCGTGACTCGTAGTAGATCGGCACCGTCGCGCCGTCCGCGATGGCGCGCCCCACGTCGTAGATGTCGATGTAGTCGCCAAACACCACTCGTGTGTCACGGTCCGCCAATTCCAGCGGCGTGCCCGTGAACGCCACGAACGTCGCGTTCGGCAGCGCGTCCCGCATGTGCTGGGCAAAGCCGCGTACGAACTTGCCCGTTTCCCCCAGCTTCGTGCCGAAGTTGTATTGCGTCCGGTGCGCCTCGTCCGCCATCACGATGATGTTCCGGCGCTCGCTCAGCAGCGGGTGCTGCTCTTCCTCCTCGGTCGGCAGGAACTTCTGGATCGTCGTGAAGATCACGCCCCCCTGCCCGGTGTCCAGCAACTCGCGCAGGTGCTGCCGGTTTTCCGCCCGCTCTGGCGTCTGCCGCAGCACCCCGGCCCCCTTGACGAAGGTGCCAAACAACTGATCGTCCAGGTCGGTGCGGTCGGTCAGCATCACGATGGTCGGGTTGGCCAGGTGGCCCTCCTGCTGCGCCAGCTTCCCGGCGAAGAACAGCATCGTCAGCGACTTGCCCGACCCCTGCGTGTGCCACAGCACCCCGCCCTTGCGGTCCCCCTTCGGGCTCGTCGCCCGCCGCGCGGTCACAATCGCCTTGCGCACCGCGTGGAACTGGTGATACCGCGCAATCTTCTTCGTCAGCCGGCCCTCGTCATCTTCGAACACGATGAACGACCGCACCAGGTCCAGGAAGCGCCCCGGCTCGAACACCCCCTTGATCGCCACATTCAGCGTCGCCGCCGGGCTCACCGTCTCCCCGTCAACCGTCTTCCACGCCAGAAAGTGCTCTTCCCCCGCCCCAATCGCCCCGATCCGCGTGTCATTGCCGTCGGAGATCACCAGCACTTCGTTGTAGTGGAACAATTGCGGAATCTGCTGCTGATAGGTGCGAAGCTGGTTGTAGGCCGTAGACGTGGTGGCCTTCATGTCGGCCATGTTCTTCAGTTCGATAGTCGCCAGCGGCAGGCCGTTCACGAAAACGACGATATCCGGCCGCCGCTCGATCTTCCCCGCTGTCACCGTGAACTGGTTGACCGCCACGAAATCGTTGTTGCCCGGCATATCAAAATCGACAATCTGGATCAGTTCGCTCCGCGCCTCGCCGTTGCGCCACACATCCACCGGCACGCCCCCGGTCAGCAACCGGTGGAACTCGCGGTTCGCGTCCAGCAGCCCCGGCGCACCCACCTGCAGCACCAGCCGGATCGCCTCCTCCTGCGCCTCAGCCGATGCCTCCATGTTGATCCGCGCCACCGCGTCGCTCAGCCGTCCCGACAGCACTACCTCGCGGTAGTCAACCCGTTCTGGGAAAATTCCTCCGGGTGCGATGTCGGGTCCATGAACCACCGTGTATCCCAGTGCCTCCAGCCACGCCAAAGCCGCACCTTCAATGACAGACTCGGAGAGGCCTTTGTCAGTCATCAAGATCATCAACCTCCGTGACGGCTACCTCAGCCTTGAAACCCGCTAGAGCGTCACGGTACGCAAATTCGTCTACTCGGTAGAGCACTTCGCTGGCCTGATATGAGCCTCCCAGAAGCTCAACAGGCTCGTAGAGCGAATCCACGTACTCGTTGAAGTCGCCGTTTTCCGCCAGATCGATAGGCTTTTCGGGAACGGGCGCAAAGAAGAACTTATGAGCGGAGTAAAGAAAATGCACGACCGCATCTGCGCTTCTGGCAGCCAATAAGGCGTGAGCCGCTTCCAGGCTGGACGCCGAAGGAGTCTTGCCGTGCGAGCAGACTCCGAACGTATGCCGCAAGTGAGAGATAGCGCCGATCACACCTTCAAAGCCAGCTAGAAGCTCTTCCATTTTCTTGCATGTAACCTCATCGTCACTCATGGAGCCTGGGACGAGTGAGGTTGCGGTGTATGTCTCCTTGAGGAGATCGTTGAAACGTGAAGGAATCGGACTTCGCCCTCGCTCCTCCAGAATTGTCTTGCAAGTCGATTCGACCAGCGCTCGTGAGAGGTCAAAGACCAAGCTTGGAGATGTTTGCATCCCCGATTCAATCGCATTGACTTGTTCATAAATGGGCAGCGCGCCTCCGCTGAGTTCAATAACCTCACGAGCGCCATGCATGGTGAAAAGAGAGTCGGGGGTCGAGATCGCCATGTTTCACGCTCCAGTCTCAGGAGACTCGAATTGCGCCACTCAGGAGTTCGGGGAGTAACAAATCGCGTGTCGATGCGAGCGTCTTGCTAGTAATGGAGTTACAGAACGCCTTCTCAACGACTGGAGAGATGACCTCATTCAGCCGTTGGAGGCAAAGCTGGGGAGGAACGACGACCTTGGCTTCCGTTAAATGTCGTCGTTGAATATGCCCCATGGTCGTCGCCTTGTCTCTCGCATATTCTCGGAACCTCGGCAGATGATGACGAGTCCACAGAAAATAGAACCACTTGGGGAATTCGTCCGAAGAAACCTTGAACAAGTGCTGGTTGAGGGCGCCCGTTCCGCCGCTCCATATCTCCACTTCCAGCGAACCAGACCAAGAGAACAGGACATCACCGTCGCTCACTACGTAAGCCAATGGCACGTCAAGGCTGGCTCTGTCCGCACCTTCGGTATCGCCCTTGCGAAGCTGAGCAATCTTGATCACAGGCAGAAACGAGTCTCCCTCAGGTGGAAACTTCTGCATGGCCAACCCGTTGAGATAGGTGGCAATCTGATCCAGACTCTTGACTTGCCACCCCTCCGGAATCTCCCCCAACTCCGAATCCACCAGCCGCTCCGGGAACAGCGCCACCGTCGCCGCGTCCATCCCCTCCGGCTCTCGCCCCGCCATCTTCGCCCGCACCGGCTCGAAGTCGATGAACCACGACCGGAACAGCGCCGCCGCGATCTGCTCCAGCGTCTGGTTCATCTGCCGGTTCAGCGCGATCTTGTCATCCAGCGTCCCGAGGATGTGGGCGATGGCGCGTTGCTCTGGTAGAGGTGGCAAGGAAATCATGATCGACTTGAGCGCACCAAGGTTGAAACCCGGGACCGAACTGCCAATTCCCATCCCGCGAATCTGGTTGGAGACCTGCGGACCAGACATTAGGTAATAGAGAAATTTGCTGTCGGCTGATTCCGGGTCAGGCGTCAGCTTCATTTGCTTGTTGGAAACAATGAACTCAGGATATGGCGCAGAAGCGTCTATGAGCCCAACTTGCCCTATCGTCCCCCAACATGTGAATATCAGGTCACCCGGGACAACCTTACTTCGTTGAAATTCGCGTGCTTTCTCGTCGGAAACGAATACCAGGTTGTCCGGGACGAGTCTCTTGCCTATGTCCTCGCTCAGATTGCTCCCCCGGATTACGGGTACTCCTGCATCCTGAAAGAAGCGCGCGCTGATTGCTGAACCAAACGGTCCAGTTGCCATCGCATTCGGGGTCTTTGCCGCGATCTCTTCAATAGTCACTTGTCTCCACGACAAGGAATCATCCATCCGTCATTGCCAGCAAGATGTTTCGAATCTCTCCCTCCAACCGCGCCGACTCTGCGAACTGCTCCTCCAGTGTCGCCGTCAATCGCGCCAGCTTCTCCCCGAATGGCTCATCGTCCTCTTTCGCCGCCGCCGTCCCCACATACCGCCCCGGCGTCAGCACGAACCCGTGTCCGGCAATCTCTGCCGTCGTCGCCGCCCGGCAGAATCCCAGCACATCCGCGTAACTATGCTCGCTCCCATCCCCGCGCCAGGCGTGATACGTCCCCGCAATCCGCGCAATGTCGCCATCGCTCAGGTTGCGCAGCGTGCGGGTCTCCATGTAGCCCAGCGCCCGCGCGTCAATGAACAACGTCTCGCCCCGCCGGTCCCGCAGCGGCGCGCCGTCCAGCCCGTGCCCGTTCCCCTTGTTCCGCGCCAGGAACCACAGGCTCACCGGAATCTGCGTCGAGTAGAACAACTGCCCCGGCATCGCCACGATGCAGTCCACCAGGTCCGCCTCGATGATCTTCTTCCGGATCTCGCCCTCACCACCCGTGTTGCTCGACAGCGAGCCATTCGCCAGCACGAACCCCGCTACCCCGTTCGGCGCCAGGTGACTGATGATGTGCTGCACCCACGCGTAGTTCGCGTTCCCCACCGGCGGCGCGCCAAACTGCCACCGCCAGTCATCCCGCAGCCGCTCCCCGCCCCAGTCGCTGATGTTGAACGGCGGGTTCGCTAGGATGTAGTCCGCCTTCAAGTCCCGGTGCAGGTCGTTGTGGAACGTGTCCGCGCTCTGCCGCCCCAGGTTCGCGTCGATCCCGCGCAGCGCCAGGTTCATCTTCGCCAGGTTCCACGTCGTCCGGTTGCTCTCCTGGCCAAAGATCGAGATATCCCCCGGCTGCCCCCGCCGCGCCGGGTCACCAATCCGGTGGCTGTGCTCCTCGACGAACCTTTCCGACTGCACGAACATCCCGCCGCTACCGCAGCACGGGTCATACACCCGCCCCCGGTACGGCGCCAGCATCTCCACCAGCACCCGCACCACCGAGGACGGCGTGTAGAACTCCCCGCCCTTCTTCCCCTCGGCGCTCGCGAACTGGCCCAGGAAATACTCGTAAACCCGCCCCAGCAGGTCCAGCTTCCGGTGCCGCTCTTCATTCAGCCCGATGTTGCTGACCTCGTCCACCAGGCGGCCAAGCTGGATCGCCGGCAACGACGGCCGGCTGTACCCCTTCGGCAACACCTCGCGCAGGCTGTCGTTCTCCCGCTCGATGGCGTCCATCGCCCCGTCGATGATCACCCCGATCGTGGGCTGCCGCGCCGCCCCCCTGATCAGCTCCCACCGCGCCTCGGGCGGCACCCAGAACACCCCCTCGGCCAGGTACTCGTCGCGGTCCTCCGGGTCCGCGCCCGTGCCCGCCGCCTGCTCCGCCACCAGCTCGTCATACCGCACATCGAACGCATCGGAGATGTACTTCAGGAAAATCAGCCCCAGCACCACGTGCTTGTACTCGGCCGCGTCAATGTGCCCACGCAGCGCATCCGCCATCGTCCAGAAGTGCTGCTCAAGCCTGGGCGCTGCACCACCCTTTGCCGGGGAACCGCCGCGTTCCTCGCGCACCATGAAGAAATCTCCTGAAAGATGAAGATGTCGTTACGGTCGAGAGAATAGCACTGACGACAATGCAATCAGGGACGCATCCTTGCCTGTCAGACGACCGGCAGCCGCCTCCAACCCCACAAACAAGAATTCAATCGCGAGCGCGAGGGCCGGTAACAACCGGAGCATCCTGGTTGAGATCGACGATCAACATATCGACAATCGTCTCCGCCTTGTAGCGCCGGGCCACCTCCGTATTGATGCCGAAGAACTTGGTAAACGCCTGACCGGCAACGAGGTACGTTGAGCCACTGCCCTGCAACCGAACCGGGTATGCGCGTTGGTTGTCCGGGCTGCATGGGCGGATGCCGATCTGGTTGCTTTCCTGGTTGTACAGCAGCGTGACCGTCTTGGCATTGCCAAGTAAGTCCCTGGCTGCTCGATTGAGCGACAGCATGCCCTTCTTCTAGAGTGTGACAAACGGATCTTTTGAAACCGGCTTTCCGCGTCGATCAAACTCGACCCACCCGTTCATCAGAGCCTCCTGGTAACACTGGCCACATAGTCAGTATCACAGGCGAGAAAAGACCCTGCAAACCGCTATCCAAACCTTACAAACTCAGCAAACGCTTTAGTGACCGCGTTCAATACTCTCTTTGCCAAACGTGGCCCGAGGAAGCCTCTACTTCCAGTTACGTAGTGCTCACTACTATGCCAGCGCGCTCCACTTGGCAAAGTTGGCATTCTTGGCACACTTGGCATTCTTACCAATCACGCCCTGCCACACACCATCCCACGCCCCCAGAGCCCTTCAGCGGCCTTCCGCCTGCTGTAGCCGGGAGTGTTCAACTCCCGGCGGCCCAGCCGCCCACTCCGTATCCACCAACAAAAAAGCCCCTCTCCCGCGCATCGGGAGAGGGGTTGGGGTGAGGGTTTCTCGTTTGGGGGAGGCTTCCACCGGGGCGCAAAGCCCTCATGCAGGCGAAGACTACTCACTGCCGCGTGGCCTCCTCCCTTCACCCCTCGTGCTCCTTATTCCCTCATTTCCTTATTCCCTGAGCGCCGCAGCGCGTCTCCCCCTATCTCACCCCCACCCACCGGTCCGCCCCGTCCGCCGCGCCAATCGAGACCATGTTCGTCGCGCTCGCCGGGCGCACCGGCGGAAAATCCCCCGGCTCCCAGCCCGGCCGCCGGCTCAGGCTCAGGTCCACGCCCACCGTATCCCCCGCCACCGGGCGCACCCGCTGCATCTCATCCCGCGTCAGTTGCGCCCACACCCGCTCGCCGTTCACGTGCAGCGTCAGCTCGATGCGATTATCGAAGCCCAGCGTAATCACGCGGTCCACCGTCGCGGCGATGCACCCCTCCTGCTCCGGCGTGCAGATCACCACCTCGTGCGGGCGAATGTAGGCGTCGCCGATGCGGTTCACCTTGCCCACGAAGCTCATCACGAACTCCGTCGCCGGGTGCTCGTAGAGCTCATGCGGCGCGCCCACCTGCTCGATGCGGCCCCGGTTCATCACCACGATGCGGGAGGCCACTTCCATCGCCTCCTCCTGGTCGTGCGTCACCAGCACCGTCGTCACGTGCACGTTCTCGTGCAGCCGCCGCAGCCAGTCGCGCAGCTCCTCGCGCACCCGCGCGTCCAGCGCCCCGAACGGCTCATCCAGCAGCAGCACCCGCGGCTCCACCGCCAGCGCCCGCGCCAGCGCCATGCGCTGCCGCTGCCCACCCGAGAGCTGCGCCGGGTAACGCTCGGCGTAGCCATCGAGCTGCACCAGGTGCAGCAGCTCATCCACCCGTCGCCGGATCTCCACCTTCGGCGTCTTGCGGATACGCAGGCCAAACCCCACGTTGTCGCGCACCGTCATGTGCTTGAACGCCGCGTAGTGCTGGAACACGAACCCCACGTTGCGGCGCTGCGGCGGCAGCGATGTCGCCGCCACCCCGTCGATGAAGACCTCGCCCGAATCCGGCTGATCCAGCCCCGCGATGGCGCGCAGCAGCGTGCTCTTGCCGGAGCCACTCGGCCCCAGCAGGGCCGTCAGCGAGCCATCCGGCACCTCCACCGACACGTCATCGAGCGCGCGGAAGTCACCGTAGCTCTTGCGCAGATTGTGAACCGTAATGCCCATCAGTCGCTCCCGTTTCTCGTGTCTCGATCGTCTCCCCATCGGCTCCCCTCTCCCGATGTGCGGGAGAGGGGCTGGGGGTGAGGGCTTACTCCTCCGGCTCCCCTCTCCCGCGCATCAGGAGCGGGGCTTGGAGCGAACGTTTCTCGTCCGTCTCCCCTCTCCCTGCGCACAGGGAGAGGGGCTGGGGGTGAGGGTTTTTCAGTGACTCCCACGCGGCTTCAGCCGCTGCATCAGGAACAGTGTGCCCAGCGCCAGCAGCGCCAGCACCAGCGACGCCGTGTACGCGCCCACCATGTCGAAGTTCAGGAACCGCTCTTCCACATGAATCGTCAGCGTCTCGGTGCGGCCCGAGAGCTTGCCGGAGACAATCGCCACCGCGCCGTACTCCCCCAGCGCCCGCGCCGTCGTCAGCACCACCCCGAACGCCACGCCCGTGCGGATCGCCGGCAGCGTGATCATCCAGAAGATCTGCCAGTCCGTCGCGCCCAGCGTGCGCGCTGCCTGCTCCTGCTCGGTGCCGATCTCGCGCAGCACCGGGATCACCTCCCGCGCCACGAAGGGGATACACACAAAGATCGTCGCCAGCACCATCCCCGGCGTCGCGAAGATGACGCGGATGCCGTGATCGGCCAGCCAACCGCCGAACTCACCGCGCCGCCCGTACACGATCACCAGCGCCAGGCCCACCACCACCGGCGAAACACCAAGTGGGAGATCGAGCAGCGCCGTCAGCAGCGCCTTGCCCTTGAACTCGCGCCGCACCACCGCCAACGCGAAGAGGATGCCGAAGATGGTGTTCAGCGGCACCGCGATCAAGGCAATGATCAGCGTCAGCTTCAGGGCGTGGATGAACGCCGGGCGCGTGAGGGCCTCCAGCACCGGGCCCAGGCCGCTCGCGAAGGTCGTGACCAGCATCACGGCCACCGGCGCAATCAGCAACAGCCCCAGGTAGAGCACGGCCACGCCGCGCAGCGCGAGCTTACTGGTCATGCTTGCGGCTCCGGCGCTCAAACAGGGAGATGGTCAGCAAGACACACAGGGAGATGGCCAGCAACACCACCGCAATCGCGGACGCAGCCGTGATGTTGTCGTTCTCGACCTGGCTGTAGATGCGCACCGCCGCCACTTCCGTCTCGAAGGGGATGTTGCCGGAAATCAGCACCACCGAGCCGAACTCGCCGATGGCGCGGGCAAATCCCAGGCCAATCCCCGCCAGGATGGCCGGCGTCAGGTTCGGCAGCACAATCAGGCGGAACGTGGTCCAGCCGCTGGCGCCCAGCGCCTTGGCGGCCTGCTCCATCTCCTTGTCCATCTCGACCAGCACCGGCTGCACCGCCCGCACCACGAAGGGGAGCGTCACGAACAGCAACGCCAGGATCACGGCCGCCACGGTGTACGCGATGTTCACGCCGATGGGGCTGCGCACGCCGTACATGGCGATCAGCGTCAGCCCCGCCACAATCGTCGGCAGCGCAAAGGGCAGATCGATCAGCGCCGACATGAAATCCTTGCCGGGGAACGCGTCCCGCACCAGGACCCACGCGATGAGCGTGCCGAAGACCGCGTTGATCAGGGAAACCAGCAGCGAGGCGCCCAGGCTGAGCCGCAGCGCCGCCAGTGCCTGCGGCGTGGTCACCGACGCCCAGAAGCCATCCCACCCCTCCGAGGTCGAGCGGAAGACTACCGCCGCCAGCGGAATGAGCACAATCACGCTCAGGTAGGCGGTGACCACGCCGACGGTCAGCGGCGTGCCCACCGAAAGCCCGCGCGCGGCGGGCGTGGTCGTCGCTGGGGGCGCGGCCAGAGCCGCACCCACCGGGTAACTGGTTGCGCTCACTGCTGCTGCACCACCGCCACGATGCCGTTGTCCGGATCGAAGAACTTCGTGGTGACCTCATCCCAACCGCCAAGCTCATCGATGGTGAACAGCTTCTCCGGTGTCGGGTAGGTGTCGGTGAACTCCGCCTGGATCTCCGGCAGCAGCGAGCGGTAGCCCTTCTCGGCGAAGATGCGCTGGGCATCCGGCGTGCGCAGGTAGTTGATGAACTCCTGCGCCTTCTCCGGGTTGGCCGACTCCGTCACCACCGCCACCGGGTTCTCGATCAGCAGCGTCTCGGCCGGAATCACGTACTCGAACGTCTCACCCTTCTGCTGCGCCGTGATCGACTCGTTCTCATAGGCCAGCAGCACGTCACCCTTGCCGCCGGCAAAGGTGGCCAGCGCCTCCCGCGCGCTCTTGTCCTGCACCGGCACGTGGGTGAAGAGCTGCCGCAGGTACTCCTGCGCCTCTTCTTCCGTCTTGCCCTGCTGCAACTGCGCGCCCCAGGCCGCCATGATGTTCCAGCGTGCGCCGCCAGAGGTCAGCGCGTTCGGCGTGATGACTTCGACGCCTTCCTTCAGCAAGTCGTCCCAGGTCTGGATCCCCTTCGGGTTCCCCTCGCGCACCGCGAAGACCACCACCGAGTCGGTCACCATGCCCTTGAACTCGTCGGCGTTCCAGTCCTCGGCCACCAGGCCCGGCTCGATCAGGCGGGTGATATCCGGCGCCAGCGAGAGCGCCACGATATCGGCCGGCAGACCACTTTCCACGGAACGGCTCTGCTCGGTGGACGCCGCGAACGAGGTCTCGAACTGGACGTTCGCGCCCTCCGGGGTCGCCTGGAAGAGCGGGATGATCTCCTCGTAGGCCTCACGCGGGGTGGAGTAGGCGACGAGGGTCAGGGTGACCGCGTCCTGCGCCGCCACCGGCGCCCACCCGAAGCGCAGCGCCGGGGCCGCCATAGCTGCAGCCGCAGCGCCCATCAGCGCGGAGCGGCGGGTGAGGGTCCTGGCGAGCAGATCAGCACGTGCGTGCATCGCGAAACGTCCTTTCAGCAACAAAGCCTATTTTGTCTGTAATGTCCACTCGATTAGTGGACAATGCGCACGATACACGACGTCTCGCGCGTTGACAAGCCCCTTCGCGAATGCATGTGTCCGGAGAATGATGCGTACGTACGCGGGGAGGCAGACGCAACGAAGCCCGGCCTGGTGGCCGGGCTTCTGGGACGGGGTTCGGGAGAGTGCAGACTCCCGGTTGGGGTTTGGGCGCTCTGGCTGGGGAGGGGCTCCAGCCGAGAGCTGAATGGGTATCTCATCGGTCAGGATTGTCGGACCGCTCCTGACTGGACAAACTCTACAAGATTGGTGGACTTTTGTCAAGGTACCAGCAAACTGCGCGACGGAATCCCGAGGAGGCGCCTCCGGGTCAGATTGGCCCGGCAAGCGACGTGCCACTGGCTCATGCTCCCATGAGGCGCACCCTGGCGTACAGTGCCGCTCAGCAGGATGAGGGGGCTGCTGCAACGCCATGCGCCGCTGCAGCTCCTGGTTGGACGTCTCAACAATGCGGTACGTGCGGTGAGCGGACCGGTGGTGGCTGGCGGCCGGGAAGGGGATGCTGGTCAGCGTCAGCTGCTTCACCCTCCTGGGCTTCATGCTGGCAGCCACCACCAGTGCAGACTGGTCCAGGGTATGGCCCGACAGCGGAGCCGGTATGGCCCGACAGCGGAGCCGGTATGGCCGTGAGCCAGGCAAGGCGAGAGATCACGCCAGGATGGACCATCACCCGTGAACCACGCTGATCACGTGCGGCTGATTGCGCCCGGTGTGCCGGCCCATGCTGGCGGACGCTGGGCCGAGTTCGGCGCGGGGACCGGCCCATTCACGCTGGCGCTCCGCGATGTCGCTGGCCCGGAGGTCGAGATTACGGCCATCGACCGCGACGCCGGGGATTTGCGTGAGCTACGGCGCGCCATGGAGCGTGCCTTTCCCGGCACGCGGCTACACACCTGTGCCGCCGATTTCACGCGCCCGTTGGAACTGCCCCCACTGGATGGCATCCTCGCCGCCAACTCGCTGCACTACGTGCGCGACCAGGTTGCACTTCTCCGCCGCTGGCGCAGCTTCCTTGCCCCCGGCGGCCGCCTGATCGTGGTGGAGTACGACACAGATCGCGGCAACCATTGGGTACCCTTCGCCCTCTCGTTCGAGACGTTCACCCAACTCGCGCAGGAAGCCGGATTCACCGCGCCAGAGCGCATCGGCACGCAGCCGTCACGCTTTCTGGGCGCGTTCTTCTCAGGGCTGGCGTACACAGCGGACTGAGCGCCGAGATGACCCGTCCTCCCACGTCGTCGCCCACGTAGGATATGACCAGGCTCGTGGTCGGCGTCGATCCCGAGCGACTGGATCAGGCACACCACGTCGAGCAGATCCTGGCGTGTCTTGCTGCGGCCGATACAACCGACGCGGCTGTGCAGCGGGCAGCAGCCCAGGTGCGTGGGCAGCGCGGCCGGCTCGACGAGTTGGAAACACGCTTCCACCGCTGGCCGGAAACCGCCACCAACACGGTCTTCGGGGTGCCCACGCTCTACGACCTGGAGCAGGCAATATTTGCTGCCAGAGCGACCACGAACCCTCCGTGGGAATGTTGCATGCGTGGGCGGTGAGTATTCAGCAGGCCAGGTGAAGAGCTTTAGCGCAACCCCGAGTCCTGCTTCGTCCGGCTGGACAATCTGCTGGTGAATAGCAACCTGGAGAGCGCGAGCGTGGTGGCTGCGAGCGAGGCCTGAGAGACGCTGCGTCCGCGCACAGCAAAACGCCGACAAATCCTGTGCTTACACACCAGATCCATCGGCGTTCGCTGCACCGACTGTTTCGGGGATTGCTCCCGTCCGTTTCTGGTGTGTAGTGAACGTACACCCTGCGTGACGACTTGTCAATACCTTGCCAACAACAATCCCCGTAACCATGCAGCCGTTCCCAGCGGCCGTGTTGAGCGAAGGGGCAGGCGCAACGCCCCCGCATCGCCTTCAGCCTGTCGCCGTTTCACCGCACGCCACGGGGGTCGTCCTGAGCGAAGTCGCAGGACCTCGTTTCGCGCTACCCAGGTTGGAGGCGGCGTCCACATTTCAATGTCATCCTGAGCCCGCTGGCGAAGGATCTCGGCCCAGCCTCGTGCTCGTAGAGCCCTTGCGGCTCGGCCTGTAACCAGTCCGCAGCCCCCGGACAGGTGTCATCTCGAGCGCACGCCAGAGATCTCGGCATGACCAGCAGCGCTGGTGCGCGGAAGCGCGTACAAACCTGCCGGCGACCCGGCGGTGATCCCTCCGTTCCTGCCTGTGCGGCTCACGCAACCGTGAAGGTCAGCCGCACTCTTGCAGGTTGCAGGGCGAATGCATTCTCGGTATCTCATTGGCACGCGCCTGTATTGACAGCCAGCACGGCCCACCCTAGCCTCCGCGTGACCAGCAATCGCCAGAAACACAGGGAAGCGAACTCATGGCCGGGTGTACCCCGCGCTCACCAATCTGCATTGCAGGCAAGTGGAACCACCAACCCCGAGCCAGCGGCATCCGCCGGCCCTCGTTGCTCCTCCTCCTCGCGCTCTGTCTTCTCATGCCGCTGTCCACGCTCAGCCAGGCAGTCGCCTGGCAAGCGCCGGTCAACGGGGAGCCGAGCGTCGGCGATCCGTACTTCCCGCAGTTTGGCAACTCGGGCTACGACGCCCAGCACTACCACGTGGCGCTGACCATCGACATGAAGAAGCGCGAGGTGCAGGGCACGACGACAATCGAACTGACGCCCACCGTTGACTTGCGCTCCTTCACCTTCGACCTGGTCGGCTTCGATGTCACCGCCGTCGCGGTCAACGGCGCATCCGCCAGCTTCGGCCGGCCAACCGACAAGCTCCGCGTCACGCCGCCACAGCCACTGCCTGCGGGAGTAGCGGCCAGCGTGCAGGTGGCCTACAGCGGCAAGCCGAGCGGGCAAGGCCTGGGCGGCTGGTATTGGTCGAAGGGCGAGGGCGCGCTCTACGCGCCGCAACCCGCCGGGGCCTCGCGCCTCTTCCCCTGCAACGACCACCCGAGCGACAAGGCCACGTTTACCTTTGACGTGACCACGCGGCGCGGCACGGCGGCGGTGGCCAACGGTCTGTTGCAGAACACCCCCGTGCGGGACGGAAACTGGATTCGCTCCACCTGGAGTGAACCTGGCTCCTTTCCGACCTACGCGGCGGTCGTCGCCGTGGGGCGGTTCAAACTCGTCTCAGGGGAAACGGCGTCCGGGCTGCCTATGGTCAACGCGTTCCCGAAGAAGCCGCGGGCGAAGAAGGCGAAGAAGCACGGCAAGCGGCGGCATCACCGCTCTGGCGCTTCGGCCAGAACGATCAAACGGCTCGGGAAGCGCGTTGCCCCGCAGGGCGACATGATCGCCGTGCTGGAGCAGTACTTCGGCCCGTACCCGTACTCCACCATTGGCGCCATCGTGACCACGGACGGCCGCCCCGAGGCCATGGAAGCCGCTGGCCGCCCGACGTACCCCGGCGTGAAGGCGGCCCTCAAGAGCCAGGGGTTCCAGCAACTGATCGCCCACGAGATCGCGCACCAGTGGTTCAGCGACCTCGTGACCATCGAGACCTGGCAGGACATCTGGTTGAACGAGGGCTTCGCGACCTACGGCGAACTGCTCTGGATCGCGGACTCGCAGAACCTGCCCATCGGCTCGCTCTTTGCGCGCGACTCCCGGTACTTCGGCTACTTCGAGGGGATGGACCGGCCACCCGGCAACCCGGGCGCAGCGAACGTGTTCAACGTCACCGTCTACAACCGGGGCGCGATGACGCTGGAGGCGTTGCGGCGCACGGTGGGCGACGCGACCTTCTACGCCATCCTGCGCGAGTGGGTTGATCGCTACCGGGGCGAAAACGTCACCACGGCGGACTTCATCGCGCTGGCGGAGGAGATGTCCGGTCAGCAACTGGATGCCTTCTTCCAGACCTGGCTCTACGAGTGGGGTCTGCCCAGCCTGCCCCCGGACACCACGGCGCAACAACGCGCTGGTGCAGACGAACCACCGATGCTGCGCGACGACGCCGAGTTCCACGGCCACCATGTCAGGGATTGAGGCGCAAGTCGCGCCTCTCAATCCCTCAGGTGCTCCCGCGTCGCGAACGCCGTGCGCGCCACAGCGTGCTCGGCGCTGTCCCGGTTCAGCAGGACGACGCCGACGGAGACGGCGCTGAGGATGACGATGCTGAGCACGGTCAGCACGGCCAGGCGCGGGAAGTCCGAATTGGCGAGGGCCAGTAGGTCGAGGCTGTAGAGCGCGACGGTCTCGAAGCGCGCGCCCACCAGGATCTGCGCCAGCGCGAACTCACCGAAGCTGAGCGCGAACACCAGCATGCCGCCCGCCGCGATCCCCGCGCCAATCTGCGGCACGATCAGCAGCCAGAGGATCTGCCAGCTATTGGCCCCGCTCATGCGCCCGGCTTCGTCCAGCTCCACCACACCGATGCTGGCCATCGCGCCATCGATTGCCCAGTAGAGGAAGGGAAAGGCAACCGCTGCCTGCGCGAAGAGCAGCAGCCACGGCGAGCCAAGCGCCTTCGGCAGGTACAGGCCGTACAGCTTGAGAATGCCGAACGCGATTACGATGAAGGGCAGCACGAAGGGAATGGCTGCTGCCAGTTCGACGAGCGGCCGGATGCGCGGGTTGCGCACGCGCTGCCAGAACACGACCGGGATGACCAGCACCAGATCGAGCAGCAGCACCCCGGCCGCCAGGGCAACGGTGCGCCCCAGGGCGCGCAGCAGGCGCGAATCCACCAGGCCAGCCCGCCAGTGCTCCAGCGTGTAGCCATCCGGCAAGGCATGGGCGGTCCACGACGTCGCAATGGAGTACAGGACGATCGCCAGGAGCGGCAGCAACAGGTAGAGCGCCACGACCGTGAAGATGCCGGCGCGCGTCAACCGGGTCATGCCAGCCACCTCACCGCGCGGCGCATCGTCAGCCGGTAGGCCAGCAGCGAGAGCGTGGCGATGACCAGCAGCAGCGTCGCCATCACGGCGGCCCGCCCCTGGCTCCCCGCCGCCGAGTTCAGCGCGATGCCGATCTGGAGCGTCATCAGGCGAAGCTGGTTGGTGGCGGCGTTCCCGGCCAGCGCGTAAGCCAGGCCGTAGATGCCGATCGACCAGGTGAAGATGAGCAGCCACCCCGCCGCCAGGAAGGGCGCCAGTACGGGCAGCCCAATGAAGCGCGCCGTCTCGGCCTTCGTCGCGCCGAGCGTGGACGCGGCCTCCAGCGTATCGGCCTCCACCACGCGCATCGCGGGCAGGGTCAGCAGCACGAAGAGCGGCACATTCGTGTAGAGGTACACGAGCAGCAACCCCAGGAACGACGCCGGCGTGGGCGGGACAAAGCCCAGGCCCGTCTGCTGCAGCACCAGCGTGACCATGCCGTAGGTGCCGAGCGAGGCCATGAACCCGAAAGCCAACCCGATGCCGCCAAAGTTCGCGCCGACGTTCAGGAGCGATAGCCACGCGGTCCGCGTCACGAGCGGCGACCGCGACAGGAACCAGGCCAACGGCGCGCCGATCAGCAGGGAGAGCGTGGCGCAGGCGACGCCGAGCGACAGGCTGGTGACAATCGCCACCCGGTCGCCGCGCCGCTGGAATGTTTCCGCCCAGAACTCCAGCGTCCACTGCCCGGCCTCGCCGCGCACGCTCTGCACCACCACCATGATGGTTGGCAGCACCAGCAGGGCCAGCGCCAGCAGCAGCAAGGGCAGGGCCGGCGCCCAGTGCACGACGGCCTGGGTCAGCCGTGCCTGGTGCACGCCGGTGGGGCGTGCGGCCGCACGCCCCACCGCCACCGCCTGGCCCTCGGCCAGGCTGGTGCTAGCCACCCAGCACCTCGACATCCCACGCTTCGGCAATGATGTCGGCGTCGATCTTCGACCAGTCTTCGGCCTGCACGACGCCCGCGTAGGCCGCGTCCGGCAGCCACTTGGTCCGTGCGGCTTCCGGCAGTTCCAGGTCGCCCAGCACGTAGCGGATCGGGCGTGCGCCGAACTCGGCGAACGCCGTTTGCGCCTCGTCCGACAGCACGAAGTCGAGCAGCAGCTTGGCCAGGTCAGCCTTCTCGGTGTTGTACCGGTTGATCATCAGGGCCGAGGGCGCGTAGAGCGAGACGTCGGGGATGATGACCTCGGCGTTGAGGCCTTTCTCCGTCACCGCATCGGCGATGGCGATGGCGTTGAAGTCGTATTTGATGAGGACCGGTACCTCGCCCTTCTCGAACTCCTGCGCGTTCCCCTCCTTGGGGCCAAACTGCGGCAGGAGCTTCTGGGCGAACTCAATGCCCGGGGCCAGGTCGTGCTCGTTGCCGCCGTGCGCATAGGCCCAGGCCAGGAACGCCGTGGCGCCCTCGCCGGCCGTGCGCGGGTCACGCATGCCGATCTTGCCCACGAACTCCTCACCCAGCAGATCATCCCAGGTCTCGGGAACGGTCGAGATAACGTCCTTGTTGATCAGGATCGACGGCACGCCCGTGAAGGTCGCAACCCAGCCACCCTCTGCGCCTTTCAGGCCGGCAGGCAGGTCCGCCGCACTCGCCGGGGTGTAGGGCGGCACCACGCCGACGCGCTCTGCAATCGGCCCGTAGATCAGCCCGATGTCGGAGCTGACCGCGACCGGGTTGCCCTTTTCGGCGTCGTATTTGGTGATCTCCTCCATGGAGGTCATGTCGGTGTCGGTGCGGTTGACCGGGAAGCCGTACTTCTCACTGAATGCCTTGAGGACGCCGCCGTAGTTGGCCCAGTCGTCAGGCATGCCGTAGGTCTGGAAGTCCACCGCCTGCGCGGCCGCCTTCTCGACATCCGGCTCGCCAGCCCAGGCGTCATCCTGCGCTCCGACCCGCGCCAGGTATGCCGGTGATCCCGGCAGCGCCAGGCCGAAACCAAGCGCGCCGGCCAGCTTCAACATGGTGCGACGATGCAGTGATGGAACGGACATGGTAATTCCTCCTCGTATCTTGCTCGTTTCCGGGCACACTCCACGCCGGCCCGGTGGAACATCCACCGCGCGTGAGAGACCATGGGTTGAGGAACGATCAGGCGGTGCGCGCCAACCTCGACCGGGTTGGCGCTGCGACCGTCTCGGGCGCATTCAGCGCATGAACGTATGGGTTCTCGGTGGGCCGCTGGCCCAGGACGGTATTCAGCACGGTCTTCTTGATTTCGGTGAAGCCGCGGCTGGTGTGATCGCGCGGGCGAGGCAGATCAACGCGCAGGTCGAGCGCCACCGTGCCGCCTGCCAGCACGACGATGCGGTCCGCCAGCGCCACGGCCTCTTCCACATCGTGCGTCACCAGCACGGCGGTGAACCCATGCTCCTGCCAGACGCGCTCGATGAGGCTCTGCATATCCAGCCGGGTCAGCGCGTCGAGCGCGCCCAGCGGCTCATCGAGCAGCAGCAGGCGCGGGCGGGAGGCCAGAGCTCGCGCCAGGGCCACGCGCTGGCGCTGCCCGCCGGAGAGGATGCTCGGCCAGTCCTGCGCCCGCTCCGCCAGGCCAACCTCGTCCAGCGCGGCCCGCGCTTCCGGGCGGCGGTCACTGGAGAGTCCCAGCGAGACGTTATCCAGCACCCGCCGCCAGGGCAGCAGGCGGGCATCCTGGAACATCAGGCGCACCAGCGGGCTGCCGGGGCGCGGCTCGTGCCGCTCCAGCAGCACGGAACCTGCCGTTGGCTCCTCCAGTCCGGCCAGCAGGCGCAGCAGCGTGCTCTTGCCGCAGCCGCTCTGCCCGACGATGGCAACGAACTCCCCGCTGCCAAAGGTGAGGTCAACGCCCCGCAGCACCGGCCGCGCGCCGAAAGACTTGTGGAGGCTATTCGCCTCGATCTCGACTCCGCTGGGAATGGGCATATTGGTCACCTTCTCGTGTCACTTGGCGAGTTGGGCCAGGCAACTGCCCTCACCCCAACCCCGCTCCCGCGCATCGGGAGCGGGGCTCCGTTTGTTCGGAGCCGACGCCAGACTCGGCGTAACTGATCGGGTCTCCAGATGGCGACACGCCGTTCGTCTCGCCGCTCCCGCGCACCGGTTGAGGGGCTGGGGGCGAGGGCCCGCCGGGGCGGAATCGGCGGTAGGAAGGCGACGCCAGTGCAATCGCCGTAGATGTCAGGCGCGCGCATAAGTCGGGTGCCAGGCAAGCAGTTGCCGTTCGAGGCCGCGCGCCGCCACGTCGGCCAGCTTGCCGAGCAGCGCGTACAGCAGGATGCCGAGGACCAGGACATCGGTCTGCAGGAACTCGCGGGCGTTCATCGTCACGTAGCCGATGCCAGAGGTGGCGGCAATCGTCTCCGCCACGATCAGCGTTAGCCACATGATGCCGAGCGCGTAGCGCAGCCCCACCAGGATCGAGGGCAGCGCGCCCGGCAGGATCACCTGCCGGAACATCTGCCAGGTTGTGAGGCCGTAGGTCGTGCTCATCTCGATCAGGCCAGCGTCCACGCTGCGCACGCCGTGGTAGGTGTTGATGTAGATCGGGAACGCCACGCCGATGGCGACCAGGAAGATGCGCGCCGTTTCCCCGATGCCGAACCAGAGGATGACCAACGGAATCAGCGCCAGGTGCGGAATGTTGCGCCCCAACTGCACGCTGCTGTCGAGCAGCCGCGCCCCCCACGGGAAGAAGCCGTTGATGAGCCCGAGCAGAAAGCCGACGCCGCCGCCGATCAGCAGACCGACAAAGGCCCGGCGCGCGCTGACCCCCACGTCCTGCAGCAGGTTGCCTTCGGTCAGGAGCTTCCAGCCAGCCTCCGCGACGGAGAGCGGCGCTGGCAACACCCGCTCGGCGATGATGCCGTGCATGGAGAGAAACTGCCAGATCACAAGGATCAGCGCGGGCACCAGCCAGGGCACAACGGAGCGCGCAACACGCGTCGAGACCTGGTTGGCGGTGAGAGAGGGAAGGGCAGTGATTGCCATCGATGCCGTCTCCTAGCCTGCGGCGGCCGCCCGGCGCATTTCCAGCCCCGGCACCACGGTGTTCGCCACGATCTCGCCGCCGGTCATGCCGAACGGCCCGGCTGCGGAGCTATATGACGCAGCGCGGTCAGGCTGTGACTGCAAGTTCAGCTTTGGGAAAACCAGCTCGGCGAAGCGGTAGGCCTCTTCCAGGTGCGGGTAGCCACTGAAGATGAAGGTGTCGATCCCGGCGGCCTCGTACTCGTGCATGCGCTCGGCAACGGTGTCCGCATCTCCAACCAGCGCCGTCCCGGCGCCACCGCGCACCAGCCCCACGCCCGCCCACAGGTTCGGGCTAATCTCCAGGTGCTCCCGGGAACCCCGGTGCAGCGTGGCCATCCGGCGCTGCCCATGCGAGTCCATGCGGGCGAAGACCGCCTGAGCCCTGGCGATGGTGGCCTCGTCAACGCGGCTGATCAGGTCGTCGGCATCGCGCCACGCGTCTTCGTCCGTCTCCCGCACGATCACATGCAGGCGAATGCCAAAGCGCAGCGTGCGCCCTTCGGCTGCGGCCAACTCACGGACTGCGGCGATCTTCTCCGCCACCTGCGCGGGCGGCTCGCCCCAGGTCAGGTACATGTCAACGTGCTTCGCCGCCACCTGCTGCGCCGCCGGCGACGAGCCACCGAAGTAGAGCGGCGGGTGCGGCTTCTGCAGCCCCGGGATCAGCACCTTGCCACCCCGCACATCGAGGTGCTTGCCCTGGAAATCAACCGTCTCGCCGGCGAGCTCCTTGCGCCAGATAGTCAGGAACTCGTCGGTCATTTCGTAGCGTTCATCATGCGAGACATGCAGGCCGTCGCCGGCCAGCTCCACCGGGTCTCCGCCCGTCACGACGTTGATCAGGAGGCGGCCATCGCTGAGGCGGTCGAAGGTCGCGGCCATGCGTGCGGCCAGTGATGGCGACATCAGCCCTGGCCGGATGGCAACCAGGAACTTCAGCCGCTTCGTGAGCGGGATCATGCTGCTGGCGACCAGCCAGGCATCCTCACAGCTCGCGCCGGTCGGCAGGAGCACGCCCTCGTAGCCAAGGTCGTCCACCGCCTGCGCGATCTGCCGCATGTAGGCATGGCTGGTGGCCCGCCCGGCCTCGGATGTGCCCAGGTAGCGGCCGTCGCCGTGGGTGGGGATGAACCAGAACACGTGGGTCATGTACTCGCTCCTGTGCTGATGGTGCTGCGGTGACCGTGCGTCGCCCCTCTGCCTGTCATCGTGCGCCCGCCTTTCCCGGTCATCCTGAGGAACAAAGGATGACGATGCGGTGGTGACGCCGCCGCGAGCGCTAGGATTGCGGCAACAACGTCGCCGAGAAAATGTCGACCTTCTCGGGAAGCAAGCCGACGCCAAGAAAGAGATCGGCGAGTTGCTGCTGCTCCGCCGCGATCTCCGGGGTCAGGCGCTCAACGCCGATCTCGCGCCGTTGCTCGACCGTCTTGATGACGTCCTCCGGCAGGCCCGTCTCCCCCGCAATCAGTTGCGCGACCTCGTCCAGGTTGTCCCGTGACCATGCTTCAGACGCGTTCAGCGTGGTCTCCAGGACGTCGATCACCTCCGTGTTGCCGGTGACAAACGGGCGCGCAGCGACATAGAAGGCCCGAGGTTGGCCAATCTCGCGGCTGGTCGCGATCAGGCGCGGCCCGGACGCGGCTTCCTCGGCGGCGAGATATGGGTCCCAGATCGCCCAGGCATCGACGCTGCCGCCCTCAAAGGCGGCCTTCGCGTCGGCAGGCAGCAGGAAGGCCGGCTCGACATCGCCCCAGTCGAGCCCCACTGACTGCAGCGCGCGCACCAGGAGGGCATTTGCGCTGGAACCCTTGGCGACCGCGACCGTCTTGCCCTGCAGATCAGCGATGGACTGGATGGCGGAGTCCTGCGGCGCCAGGATGCCCTGCAGTTCGCCATTGGCAACCGTCGCTAGCACGTAAACCAGGTCGGCGCCAGCCGCCTGCGCGAAGATCGGCGGCGGTGCGCCGACGTACCCCAGGTCAAGGGCGCCCGCGTTCAAGGCTTCCAACATCGGTATGCCAGCCTGGAACTCCGTCCAGGTTACGGTGTAGCCAAGGTCCTCCAGGCGCTTCTGGAAATCACCCTGCGCCTTGAGCACCGTCAGGCTGACGCCGCCCTTCTGGTACCCGATGCGCGCCTCCTTACCCTGGGCGCGTGTGGACAGGGCGGGAACCTGGGCGGCAGCCAGGGCCGCCGCGACGCCAAGCAGAATCTGACGGCGGTTCGAATGGATCTGCGACACGTAAACCTCCGGTACTGTGTTTCGACGACGGATGAGTGTGGGGATCTCAGGAAGTAGGGGTAGCAACCGTGAGGACGGCGCTGGCGATATCGACCTGTTCGGGGAGCAGACCCAGATCGAAGAACATGTCGGCCAGTTCCTGCTGTTCCGCGACAATTTCCGGCGTGATGGGCTCGATCCCGTAGGCCGAGCGCTGCTCGACTTTGAGCTGAGTGGCCACATCAATACCGGTCTCACCGGCCACAAGGTCGGCCACTTCCTCGGGGTGCGCGCCCGCCCAGGCATCAGAGGTTTCCAGCGCGGCGATGATGAGCGCAAGGGCCTCCGCGTGTTCCGTCGCGAAGGCGCGGGAGGCCAGGTAGAAGCTGCGGTTGGTGTGGTTGGCGGTCGTGCCGTCGGCAATGGAGCGAGCGTTGCTGGTGTCCTCTGCCACAGCGGCGTAAGGATCCCAGATCGCCCAGGCATCGATTGCACCGCCATCGAAGGCCGCCTTGGCATCGGCCGGCAGCAGGAAGACCGCCTCGACATCGTCCCAGGCCAGGCCGGTGCTCTCCAGCGCATAGGCGAGGAAGGCGTTGGCGCTGGAGCCCTTGGCGACGGCCACCTTCTTTCCTTTCAGGTCTGCGACCGTCTGGATCGTCGAATCCTGCGGTACCAGAATCCCTTCCTCCAGGGGAGAAGGCGTGGCGGCGGCGGCGTAGATGAGATCTGCGCCGGCGGCCTGGGCGAAAATTGGCGGCGGCGCGCCAGTGGTGCCGAAATCGAGCGCGCCGGCGTTCAGGGCCTCCAACAGGGGCACCCCCGCCTGGAACTCGGTCCAGGTCACGGTGTAACCGAGCGGCTCCAGCGCAGGACCCAGCAAATCCTGCGCTTTCAGCAGCAGCAGGTTGGACGAGCCCTTCTGGTAGCCGATACGGACCTCTCCGCCGTCCGCGCGGGCAGACGCAGGAAGGACCGCGAACGACGGGAGCGCGGCCACGCCAGCCGCAGCCAGGCTTGCCCGCAACAGTGTGCGCCGGGTCCGCCGGAACGCCACGAGATGAGACCGGGTCATACCGCAATCTCCAGGCCCTGCGCCGCCTGGTCGCGGCGATGCAGCACGTCCTGCTCCAGCGCATCGAGCGCGCGGAGCAACCGCGAATCAGCGAGGTCGTTCAGGTAGCGCAACTGGTTGCCTTCGCGGGCAAAGTCACCATTCAGCAGGCAGACACCCGGCAGGAACGTGGCGGCGCCAAGCGCCGAGAGCACCGGCTTCAGCGCGTAATCCAGCACCAGGCAGTGCGCCAGCGATCCGGCGGTGGATATGGGAAGAACGCCCTTGCCGGTGAGCGCCCCGGCCGGGAGCAGATCGAGGAACGCCTTCAGCACCCCGGAATACGCGGCCTTGTAGACAGGTGTGGCCACGATAACGACGTGCGCCTGTTCCACCAGGGCGGTGGCATGGCGCACCGCGGGATCATCGAACTGTGCCCAGAGAAGCGCCGCAGGGGGAAAGTCCCGCAGGTTGACGGCCGCGGTGGTCAGGCCACGGCGCTCCAGGACTTCGCGGGCGGCGTCCAGGGCTGCCGCGCACCGGGAAGGGGCGGCGGGACTACCCGCGATGGTGACGACATCGAGCATGGAACCTCCAGCACCACGAGAAACTTGACTAACTCATATTGTCCACCAACAAAATGGACTTAGTGGACATTATCACCCGGGTGCGGGAGAGTCAAGGGGCCAGGTGTCCAGGGGAAGCGGTCAGCCAGCGGGGCAAGCGTTGCCTGATGACCGTCACCGTGATCGCTTCGCGGCACGGCAGGCTGAACCAGCGGCCCCGCACAGCGAATGGTCACCTTCGAGGGAAGACGGCCTGCAGGCCGTCTTCCCCGAGCGCAGCGGTTCCCACGCGCACGCGCGCCAGAAGCCCGGCTGGGACCGGGCTCCTGGCATGAGCTGGGAGATGGGATGGAGGTAACGGCTGGGGAAGGGCGCCGCTTTCAGTTTGGCCAAGAGGGGGGCAGGTCCGCCGGGGAGGGGATGAGGGCGACGTCCCTGCCTGCGCTCTTGTTGTCCTCTTTGTCCACCAATTTAGTGGACTATTGGCATCATATGGCATTCCCGAGAGGATGTCAACCCCTTGATCATGCCCGGTGCTAACGCTCCGCCACCGCCAGGCGCACGCCCAGCGCCACGAAGGCGGCCGCGAAGCTGCGCCGCAGCCAGGCCACCGCCCGCGGCCGCGACACGATCTGCAGGCGCAGGGCGGCCGCCAGGAGTCCATAGACCACGAACACTGCCAGTGTCAGCGCCATGAACACGCCGCTCAGCCCCAGCATCCGGGTCAGGAACTGCGGATCATCCGCGTGCACGAACTGCGGCAGGAAGGCGAAGAAGAAAATGGCCAGCTTGGGGTTGAGCGCGTTGACCAGGATGGCGGACTGGATCACCTCCCGGTCTGACGAGCCGGTGGCGCCGGTCTCGATCGTGAAGCCGCTCTTGTCGCGGATCGTGACCCAGGCCATGTACAGCAGGTAGATGACCCCCAGCAGCTTGAGCGCCTGGAAAGCCATCGCGCTGGCATACAGCAGCGCCGCCACCCCGCAGATGGCCGCGGCCAGGTGGGGCACGATCCCCACCGTGCAGCCGATGGCCGCCATCACGCTGGCGCGCTGCCCCCGGGAAATCCCGGCCGTCAGGGTGTAAAGCACCCCGGGCCCCGGCGTAATCACCAGGATCAACGAAGTGATCAGGAACTCCGTGCTCACGCGCCCCCTTTTGCCTGGCTCTGCCGAACGCTGATCTCCTGTGCAATAGCGGGCGGGCAGCGTACTGGTTTCACCGGCCATGCCGCCACCCCGGCCTGACCGCCGCTGGCTCAGTGCATAGAGGGTTGCCGCGTGCAGTAACGGTTCGCGAGCGAATCAGCCGCGTTCGCGGATCCCGGTGATCTTGACCAGGTCATGAATGAGCAGATCTGGATCTACCGTCAGGAACGCGGTCCGGGCAAAATCGACCGCACCGTTCTCCCAGTCGAACTGCTCATTGGGATACGATGCCAGCATGTATCGCAGCGACCCTGTTCCGGTCTCGTTGCGCATGGCAACAAGCCGGGTGGCGTCGCTGCTGCGGCCGATGGCATCCAGCTGCCACAGCAGGATACTGGTGCCCTTGTCCAACGGGTGTTGCGCCAGGCGCTCGGACACAGCCTCCCACCAGGCGAGGTACACCCTCGCGGGAACCAGTCGGGGAGTATCAGTCATGGTGTGCTCTCCAGGCTCACGGCAGACATCGGTTACTGCCCGCGTACGCAAAATCTGGCCCAGCGTCGTGCGCGGGGCGTGGCTACTCTGGACCGCATCTTGCATCCTCGGGTACGGCTGCCCAGGAGATGGCTGCTTTTCCCGTGCCCGGCGAACTCCCCGGCCAGGGGATGTCGTTGCTGGCCGTGAGCCTTCCACCAGTTGTCCACGCAGGCATTTCCAGGCGTGAGGAGCTACACCATGACGGATATGACAGATGTCGAAGCCAGCATCGCGGCGCCGCCCCGGGTCCTGGTGATCTTTCGTCGCATGGAGGATCTGCGGTCGGGCCTGCAGGAGCGGCAGGCGAGCCTGGAGGGCGGAGCACCGCTGATCGCCACCGAGGATGAGGTCCGGCAGTACGAGCTCCTGCTCGGGGACTTGCGGAACGAGGGGCTGGAGATAGCAGCCTGGCACGAGCCGGATCCGGATGTCAGCGGCGCGGTGTCGGGCGTGCAACTCCTGGATTCGCTCGACGTCCTGATCAAGCTCCAGGAAGACGCCACCGATACGCGGCTCCCCGCCGGGTCTTCCTGACGCCCGTCAAGGAGGCGCACGGATGGCGACACCCGGCAACCTGGCCGTCACGACGTTCACCATCAGCTCGCCCGATCCACCGGCACTGGCCCGCTTCTACGCCCGGCTGCTGGAGTGGGAGATCGGCGCGGAGGAGCCGGGCTGGGTCACGCTGCTCAACCCGGCGGGCGAGGTGAAGCTGGCGTTCCACATCGAGGATGTGTACACGCCGCCTGTCTGGCCTTCGCAGCCGGGCAAGCAGATCATCATGGAGCACCTGGATATCCGGGTCGATGACCTGCCAGCAGCGTGTGCCCACGCGCAAGCCTGCGGCGCGCGCCTGGCTGACTACCAGCCCCAGGAGACGGTCCGCGTCCACCTCGATCCGGACGGCCACATCTTTTGCCTCTACCTCGATGAGTAAAGCGAGTGGCAAGAGACCTGGCCATCGGCGACAACCGCGTGTCTAGCGCTGCCCGGCCGCCAATTACATGGTGCTGCTACATGGTTCAAACGATGTGCCGGGTGTGCTCCTCCGGGATGATGTGGGCCAGAGATTGGCGAGGGCCGATCCGCACCAGAAGGGTATGCACCTCACAATGGAACGCACATCATCAACGCGCCGTCGATTGGCGCAGGTCGCGGCCGTGGGCGCGGTAGCGCTCGTCCTGGCCGGAGCAACGACCCACTCAGCCGACGCGATGCGGCGGCGAGATGCCGTCGGCGGCGCGAACATGGCCGTTGGCGGGTGCTTCAACGGCGGCGGTTCCCCCGATTCCTACGAATATGGCGGAACCATCTACGTTTCCTGCACCTACGAGGACGGTTCTGTCGTGACGGTCGATTTCCCCTACGGAAACTGATCGCGCCCTCCAGTTCCGCTCTGGCCACGTGTGAACCGTCGGATCTGGAGCATCCTTGTCACGCGATGCCAGGCTGTGGCATGCCACGGCCTGGCATGTTCCCCGCCGGTCACCCCCCGATCTTCCGCACCTTCCAGATTTCCTCGCACGGCCACTGGCGCGCCCACTCGGGGGTTACGATCTCGTAGGTGGTGGTTGCGTCGTCGGGGATCTGGACTTCGATGAGGTCCTCGATCTCGAAGCCGCTCTGGCGCAGCAGGCGGATCATCTCGCCGTGCGGGAGGTGGAACTCCACACCGCCATCGGGCCAATCGAAGCGGTGCATCCCGAAAAGCGGGCGCTCCAGGCGCTCGCTGGCGGGCGTGCTGTCGTCGGCGTCGGGCGGGGTGGTCAGCATCACCAGGAGCCCGTTGCCCAGGAAGTGCAACCGCCCTCCCGGGCGCAGGAGGCGCGCTGCTTCCGGAATCCACTTGTACGGGTCACACCAGATCGCCGCACCGTACTCGCTGATGGCGAAATCAAAGCTGGCGTCCGGGAAGGGCGTGGCCTCGGCGTTCCCGAGGTGCAGCGGAAACGCCATCCCGAACTCCGCCTGCAGATCCCGCGCCGTTGCCAGTTGCTGCGGGGAATTGTCGATGCCGACCGGGCGCGCCCCACGCCGCGCCAGCCACGCGGAGACGTAGCCCGTCCCGCAGCCAAGCTCGATGGCATCTTTCCCTGCCAGATCGTCCGGCAGCATGCGGAGCTCGGTCTCGGGTACGCCGAAAATGCCCCAGGTTGGAGCATCCTCGCCCCAGGCGCGGCGACCAGCCGCCGCGTAGTCTGCCGCCATCCTGTCCCAGGCGGCCCGGTTGTGCGCGACGTAATCCGGCATCTCGCGGTCAGTCATCGTCGTCCTCCGCAGCGAAAACGGGAGCGGTCAGGTAACCGCTCCCGTGAGTCATCTCCGCCTGGTTGTGCGGGCGTCAGCCTCCGATGGCGCGGCCGTTGCCATCATCCATGCTGATGTTGGTGGTCGTGGTTTCGCTCATGGTCTGATCGGTCATGGTTACCGGAGCGGTGTAGGCTGGCTCGGTGTAGACCGGCTCCACGTAGGTGGTTTCGGTGTAGACCGGCTCCGCCGCCGGCGCCGGGCCGCCCGTCACGTTCAGGGAGGGCGCTTCGTAGATCACGGTTTCGCCCTGCACGCCGCCAGTGTTGATATCGCCGTAGATGACGGTCTCGCCGGTGCCATCTGCCACCGGGTTATTGCCCGTGGCCGTGGCGGCGCGGCCATCGGCATCCACCGCGTTCTGCGGCAGTTCCACGACGTTGCCGTTCGTGGTCACGGTGCCCGGCTCCTGCCAGGTGGTGGTGCTGCCGCTCAGGTCGCCGTTGCCAGAAACCTCTGCCGCGTTCGGGTCGATCAGCGGCGGCGGCTCCGCGGCCAAGGTGTCAACCGGGGCCGCATCCACCGGAACAGCCTCGACCGGCGCCTGCTCCACCGGCGCCGCCTGCACCGGCGCGCCGCCACCGCCACCGAAATCGGTGGTCCAGTACCAGCCGTAGTGCGAGTTCTCGTTGTAGACGCGGCCGATCCCGATCTCGGTGAAGTTCGGGTTGCGCATGCCGGCGTCATGATCCGGGCTGTTCTGCCAGGCGATCATCACTTCCTGCGCGCTGGCCATGCCGGCGGCGATGTTCTCGCCCGTGGTCGTGCCCGTGTAGCCAAAGTTGCGCATGTTGGTGCCGGGGTCGGTGCCATCGAAGAGGTAGTGATCGAAGTAGTTGTTCGTGGCCATGTCGTAGCTGTGGTAATCCGCAGCCGCGCCAAGCTGGTAGTTCAGCGACAGCGCACCCAGCCCAAGGCTGGCACGGTAGCCATTGATGAGGTCGAGGAAGGCCATCTCCTGGTCGTCCGGGGCGTAGCCGCTGTCCTGTGCGTGAACGGTGACCGCCGGGCTGACCACGGCCAGCATGCCAAAAACCAGCATGAGGCTGGCAAACACCACTGCGACGCGGCGCATTGCTCCCTTCCCTTCCAAACCTGTCCACAGACGGTGCGGGCCGTCCTGCGGGTCTCTGGACAGGATTGCACCCGCGAGCGGAAGCAGGCACAAGTGCATTGTGTTGAACAACGAGACATGTCCGCTGTGGGCAGACACACCATCCCTACAGAGGTTAACGCCTCGCCGTCACAAGCGGTTTCTTCGGCAATAGCCCAAAAGTCATGGGCTGTTGCGGATGCGCCTCGTTTTCGTGGCTTACCCGGCTGGGGCAGGCTCCACCACGCGCCCGGCCGCCGCGCTCCCTGTGCCCGGCGGCAAGACCCCGATGCCATCGCTACCCTGCGCCCCGAAGACGCCCATGAAGGTCTCCCACGGGATGTCGTACTCGTAGAGCCGCTCCCAGTTGGAGCTGGTCGGCCCCAGCACATCCCGGATCACCACGCCCAGATCGTTGTACCCCATCACGACCACGGCGTGGTCGTTGCCGAGCACGGTCGGCAGTTCAACCCCCGACGGCGTGATCCACGTCGTGGGCTCCCACTGCAGGAAATCGGCGGTGGCCTTCATCCAGACCAGGCCACCCTGATCAAGCGTTTGCTGGATACCTTGCTGATCCCGCACGTGGCTGGCGGGCAGGTGGAAGTGCTGGAAGATCGGCATCATGGCCTGGCCCGTGGTGCGGGCCAGCAGGTTCTCGTAATAGTCGCCGGAGAACCGGGTGAGGATATCCCCACCGTAGATCACCCACCCATTCGGCCCCATTTCGTACCAGGGCTCGATGGACGTGTCGTGCCCGACGATGCCGATCTGCTCGTCGAAGCCCACGTCGTGGCCAAAGGTGGCCAACACCACCCAGGCGGCATCGAACTCGCAGGTGTAGTGATAGAACTGGTTCTCCTTGGTGGCCGCCGCAACATAGGCGTCGTAGTAGCGGCCATCGGGCAGGGTGATGCCCTGAGCGGATGTGGCAGTGGGGCGGGTCATCAGTGGGCCGGCAGCGGCCAGGCCCAGGAAACCGCGCAGCACCTGGCGACGAGATGGACGGGAAAAGGGAAACGCGGCAGTCACGAATGGTCTCCAGCGCCCTGGGGCATGAGTGAAAGGAATGCAGGCGCGCCCGTTGTGACCAACATCGCACCTACATATCCTGACGCAGTGACTGGGCCGGGGGTTTCGCCCCGGCGCCCCTCCGGTGGAGCCAGCGACGGCCGCGTTCCCCTGGCGGGAGACCTCCTGGCCTGTCCGCCGGGCAAGTGTGCCAAGTCTGCCAACGTTCGCGGGTGGAGCAGGCTAAGACAGGCGTTCTCGCGAACCGGCGCCGTGCGCAGGATGCCGTGCCGGGTCCCGCTGGCAGCCAGTCGCTGCTCTCCCGTCACGCAACCGTGCCAGCGCGAGCGGGGTCAGGAATGCTCGATGTGGGTGAAAACGGCCGGTCCCGCGAGGACAAGGCGGGGACGCGTATTTGCCGAGTCGCCCGGAGCATTCGCATGCTCAATTCCGAGTCTTGCGTGATCGCACTGGAGGTGGCGGCCGATACCTTCCCGGTGCGGTCAATTCAGCGTACGGTAACTTATGATGCCTTGCGCGTAGACGCTGAGATCGCTCCAGCCAATATCGTCGCCCCAGATCACCAGGATGTTTGGCTGAGTACCCAGAGCTCAGAATGACCTTTCCTGCTCCGTCGAACGTTGGCGCATTTCCGCCGCGCCTTTGTCACCAATGCGTCCAGACGTGCCTGATTCCCAGGTCCGGGACATCATCTCGGAGCCATCCATCTATCGCAACAGTTGCTCCAAGCTGTTGACGAACGAATCACCATTTGGCCGGGCGGTGATGTCTTCAGCGCGCATCACTGTCCCGCCGATGGCCGCCGCGAGGACGCTTGTGCAGGAGGAGCCAGTCAGGCCATGTTCGATAACAGGCGCAATCGTCTTCCTGCCACCTGGTGCTCACCCAGATTGGCGTCACTTTCTGGCTCCTGCATCGCTTCAATCCGAAGTGAAGCAGAGGTCTTCTCTCCTGCCGTAGCCACTCCCCGGTTCGATGGAACGGATGTACCTGCCGCCGCGGCTGGCTGACGGAGGCCAGGACAACCGACTTCGTGCGTTGGCGACGCTGGAGATCCGGTGCATCTGGCAGCGGCGCCTGACCCTGTCCGAATCGCCACCATGGAGAAGCGATGAACGTTTCGGAACGCCGTCAACCAGATCAGCCACACGCCGGTGGGGTCGAAGCTGCGAGTGGTCCGGAATAGTTACGCGCTCGGCTGGCCCAGAACGTCATCGACATGGAACGCATTCCGCATGGTGGCGCGCTCATGGTCCTCGGCTTCGGAGGTTGCAAGTTCCTGGCGCAGGTCGTCGCGGTGTTGGGTGCAGAGGGGCCCGAGATCGAATCACCTCCCCGTATCTTTTCCTTGTCGTTACGGCCATTGGCGTGGCCCTGGCGGTCTTGGCCATGCTTCGGAATCGACAGATCGTCACCTTCATCGACGTGGACATGGCCGGACAGGAGGTGGCCCCTCCGATCCCCGGCGAAAACTGGGCAGCCATCCGGGCCTGGATCGCCATCATCCTGGGCACGGTTTCGTTCAGTACCCTGTTGTTCGTGGCGTAGGGTCATCCCAGACATGGAATGGCCGCGCTGTGGGGAATGGCAAGGACGCCAGCCGACGACGTATCGTCCGTATGGATCATGCAGCGCCTTTTCCTCGGCGATCGATGCACAAGCTCCACCGGACTTCCGGAGGCCGTTGCACCTTCCAGGTACGCGGCTCTGGCGCGTTGTGGCCGTGGCGACCGTGATCCAGGCAGCTGATGCGAGACAGGGGGCAGCATGGCAGGTGTGATTGGAGATACGCTCCCGCTTGGTCTGGGCATTGCCCTCAACCCAATCGTCATCGTCGTCGTCATCCTGATCTTGGCGACCGGCGAAGGCCGAAAGAATGGGCTGGCCGTCACCATCGGCTGGGTAACTGGACTCACCGCGATCCTGTTGCTGGTCGCCTTGCTGACCCAGCGGGAATCTGCCGCCGATCCCCAGGGCACGCAGGTCCTCGTCGCAGCCGCCAAGATCGTTTTCGGTGGCACCCTCATCGCCGCGGCGATCCGGACATTGTTTCACCGGCCGCCACCAGGAGTTGAACCTGCGCCCCCACGCTGGATGCGCATGGTCGACAACGCCGGATTCGCTCGTTCACTGGGGCTCGGGCTCTTTCTCTCGGTGATCAGCATCAAGAATCTCGCACTCGGCGCCGCGGCGGCTGGCATCATCGGGCAATCAGGACTGGGCACACGCGGCGTCGTTATTGCTGTTGCCATCTTCGTCCTGGTCAGCTCCACAGGCGTGCTCGTTCCTGTGCTCATCCATCTCGTTGGCGGGGAGTCAGGTGCGGCGACCCTCGACACCTGGCGCACATGGCTCAACGTCCATATGGGGGCGATAACGGCAGTGGTGATGCTTGTGCTCGGTGTCCACTTGATCGGCAAGGGCGTGGGAGCCTTGTTCTAGGGAACTCCTCCGCAGGCTGCTCCCTTTCAAGGCATCCAGTGGTCCGGAGCGTCGAGGTCATTGTTGAGCGGAGGTCCGGATGACCAAAGAGGCACATTCACCGGTCGCCGAGGGCATGTCCGTGGCTACTGAAGAGCAACAGTTGCGGCGACAAGTCCTGAGCGATCCGGCTGTGCGCGCGCTCGTCGCGTCGCGCCTGGCCTCGGTCCTCGGTATCGCCACGCTTTCCTACGGTTCGATGGTCTACCTGGCGTCGATCGGTGCGCCGCAGGTGACCATCTCGCTGATGGGCGCAACGCGCTACCTGGCCGCCCTGCTCTTCGGTATCGGCGGCGGGGCACTTGTCGACGCCATGTCAAAGCGCACAGCCATGGTGACGGCATACGCGCTTCAGGCTGCAGCCTGTTTCATTATTCCCACGGTCTGGGGCATTAGCGTGCCCAGCCTCCTCATCCTGATCTTTGTGATCGCCATGCTCGGCCAGATCATCACGCCAGCAGTCAAGGCCGCAACGGCGCTGGTGACGACTGCAGCGCAGGTCGCTGTTGCGGCAGCGATCATTTCCGTTGCCGGTGGCATTGGTTCCGCATTGGGCACCACCATGCTAGCGCCGCTCCTGATCAAGATCGGGACCCTGAAGACCGTCGCCTATGTCTCCGGAGCCATCCTCGCGTTTGGCGCATTTCGGGCCTTGAAGGTCCCCCCGGAAGAGCACGCAACCTCCCTGGGACAAGCAGCGCGGACCGTGGATTGGAGGAACTCGATTCCTACCCTCCGGCACACCGCGAACTGGTTGCTCGCCAATCGCAAAGTGGGGGCAATGATCCTGGTTGGCTCAATAGTCGTGGCGCTCTTCGACGGGCTCAATACGCTCATGCCCGTCTACGTGCGCGATGTGCTCGGCACCGATCCAACCAATGCGGTCTACATCCTGGCGCCGGGCGGAATCGGCTTCATGGTGGGAACGGTGGTGGGACCATGGTGGATGGACCGCCGCGGTGAGCGGGCCCTGGGTGTCATGGCGCTCTTGCTCCTGAGCCTCGGCTTCGTTCTCTTCGGGTTCATCGACCTGGTGGCGCCCTTCCTCGCGCCCGTGAGCCCCCTGCGCCTCCTGGAGCTCTTCGGCATCGCGTTGAGTCCACAAATCAAAGCGGCGGGGCTGATCTCAATCCTCACCGCACTGGGATCGACTGGGGCTGGAGCCGCAGTCCAGACCTACGTAAACCGCTATGTCCTTCTCGCTCGACAGGCGACCACCTTTGGCATGCAAGAGGTCCTGGACAACGCGCTGACGCTGATCTCGGTGCTGGCTCTGGGGGCGCTGGCGACTGTGCTCGGCTCACGTCTCGTCTTCATCGTCGCTCCGCCGTTGATCGTGCTCATTGTCCTGTGGGCGATCCGAACCTGCTTCCGTGTCACAGCTCAAGATCCGCCAGAAGCTCGGGCTATCCTCCGCGCTCTGCTCGATACCGCGCCGACCCGCCCAGGACAGGACGGCAGTGGCAATCCGCCGATGTGAAGCCCTATCGGCACAATCGGTGGCCTTGTCGCAAGAGGCCATTTCCCTCCTGGTCCGCACGCCCCCGGCGCAGATATCGCCGGGGAGTGCCTCGCGCTGTGGGGCAAGGAAACGAGGTCTGCCCCGCCTGGAGCGAGCGGCCATCACGGCGTGTCACCACGCCGGACGGCCCTCCCCGACCGGTCGTGACAGACGCTCTACACAGGAATTGGCGAGTCCGGCGTCAGGACCGCCGCGATGTTGCTGACGAGGTTCTGGCTGGGATTGAAGACGAGATAGTTCCCCTTGTCGTCAAATGCCTCCGGGGTGGGGGTCATGATGGCAGCAATGCCCACCCTGCGGGAGGGCAAGTACGCCATGGTCGAGCCAAACCCCGCGAAGAGCGGGTTCTGTAACTGCCAATCTCCCACCAGCCAGATGCCGAGGCCGTAGGTGGCGCGCTCGGTCAGCGCCATGCAGGTGGCGCACCCGTCCTGCTTGTGGCCGAACCCAACCAGCTCGCGCGACATCTGCGCCGCGTAAGAGGCCGGGCTGAGCAGCACGCCCTCTCCGATGCCGATGGCCGAGGCAGTCATGTCGTAGATGTTGGTTGTCTGGATAGCGCCGTGGGCGAGGGTCCAGGAGGGATCCCAGAATGTGGACTCCTCGAAGAACGGGATGTTGTCCGGGATCTTCAGGGTCGCTTTCCGCTCGGCAGAGTAGGCGTGCAGCACTGGCGGCGGAATATACGGCGTGTTCCAGCTCACCGTGTTGACCAGGCCCAGCGGGTCGAGCACCAGCTCGCGCAGCAGATCGGCCAGCGGCTTGCCGCTGATCTTCTCCAGCGCCAGCCCCAGGATCACGTAGTCCGTGTGGGAGTAGGCCCAGTTCTCACCCGGCGCGAAGGGGCGGCCATACTTCAGACTGACCTCGATAATCTCCTCTGGCGTCCAGTTCCGGAATGCATTGAGGTAGTTCATCTCCACGAAGCCAGGCGTATTGACGTAATCGGTGTAGCCAGCCGTGAGATTCGCCAGCATCTTCAGCGTGACCTTGTCCGCCTCCGGCAGATCGGGCAGCCAGGTCCCGAGCGTGTCTTCCAGCGTCACCACGCCCCGGTCCACCAGCACCAGTAGCGCGGTCGAGATGTACGAAATGGCGACCGCGCCGTTGCGGAAATGCATCTCGGCCGTCGCCGGCACGCCGTTCATGCTCTCGCCACGCGCAACCGTTGCCACCTCGCGGCCATCGACCACCACCCGCGCGATCCCGGCCATCATGTGGTACTTCGCCATCGCCTCTTCCAGGATGGCGGCGATGTCATCCGGCGTCGCCGTAATCGGCGCCAGCGGCGAGGCAGCGGCCACCGGCGTCGCGGACTGCGCCGCCGTACCGTGCCCCAGCGCCACGCCAGCCACGCCGGCGCTGACGCCTCCAAGCACCGCCCGCCGGGAATGCCGCAGATCGAACCCGGACATGTTTCCACCTTTCTGCGTGTTGTGATGCATGACGGGGAACGGCGGCCACGGCAGCGCTGAAATCATTGCCGGTGGCTGTGCCCGCAGCACTGTAGCAGGGAGAACGCGCCCGGCCAGAACGCGGACGCCGCGCCGCTGGATCGTGGAGCGGACCTTTGCCTGGCTGGGGCTCGAATCAGGGATATGAGGTTTTACACGCCTGCTTACAGGTCACCCAGGGCCGCCGCGAGCCGGCGGACTCCCTCGCGAATGCCGGCGTCATCGATCCCGGCGAACCCGAGGATCAGGCCGCCGCGAGGAAGCGGCTCCAGGCTGTAGCGCGAGATCGGCCTCGCCGAGATCCCGGCCGCTGTCGCCAGGGCGGCGGCGCGGCGATCATCTGTGCCCGGCGGCAGCCAGCCGGCGATGGTCATACCCGTGTCAGGGAGATGCACCTCAAGCAAGTTCCCCAGGTGACGCGTCAGTTCCGCGTGCAGCAGATCGCGCCGGTGGCGGTAGAGCCGTCGCATGCGCCGGATGTGGCGGTCGTAGTGGCCTTCCTGGATGAAGTCGGTGAGGGCCAGTTGCTCCAGGAGTGGGATATGAATATCGCTGAAGCGCCGGGTCAGATGAAGCGCATCGATCAACTCCGTGGGAGCGACGAGGTAGCCGAGGCGAAGGGTGGGAAAGAGCACTTTGCTGAAGGTCCCGACGTAGAGGACCGGCCCATCGCCCTGGAGCCCTTGCAGCGCCTCAAGAGGACGGCCACTGAAGCGAAACTCGCTGTCATAGTCATCCTCAACGATCCAGGCCGCAGCGTGCCGCGCCCAGTCGAGCAGCGCCAGGCGACGGCCCAGGCTCATGGTCACGCCGGTTGGAAACTGGTGTGAGGGTGAGGTGAACACGAGCCGGGCCTGCGGCGCCCGGCTCATGCCGGTCACGACATTGAGCCCCTGGCCGTCAACCGGGACCGGAACAAGCCGCGCCCTGGCGGCCAGCAGCGCACCCTGGGCGCCGAAGTAGCCGGGATCCTCGATCCACGCCTCATCGCCAGGGTTCAGCAGGGTCCGTGCCACGAAGTCGAGTGCCCCCTGAGCACCGGTCGTGAGGATGATCTGCTCGGGTGTGCAGCGGACCCCGCGAGAGATTCCGAGCTTGACAGCGATTGCCTCCCGTAGTGGCAGATAGCCCGCAGGTGGTTGGTAGTAGGCGAGGTCAGGAAGTGAACGCCGTGCGTGGCGGGCGACGAGTCGCGCCCAGATGCCGTAGGGAAAGTGATCCAGCGCCGGCGCACCGGCACGGAACGCCGTCTGGTCGGCCTCATCATCCGTTCGCAGGTTGGGCACTGTCCGCAGATCGCGGATATGCGCCGCCAGCCGAGGCACTGGCGCCATGCGGCTGTCGGCTTCGAGCGCGTCCCCAAACGCAGGCGCGTCGGACGGCGGCGTGATGGGCAACTGGTGCGAGACCGCAGTGCCTTGCCCGACATGGCTTACGAGATACCCCTCGAGTTGCAACTGCTCGTACGCCAGGACTGTTGTACCGCGGGAGACACCGAGTTCAGCTGCCAGGGTGCGGGTCGATGGCAGCCGCGTCCCCGGCGGCAGTTGGCCCGAAAGAATCTCGTCCCGCAAGCGGTCATAGAGCTGCTTGACGAGCGGCGCCGGCAAGCTGGGATCGAGCCTGATGTCCGGACGCTTTGTGGGCTGGGCGCGTCGTGGCATGGGTCGCTCGCGTTCCCTGGCTGACACCGCCAGGACAACAAATGGACCAGAGAAGTCCATCACAAATGGCTCTTCTCTCTGCTCCATTATTGCGCTAAGGTCTGACCCTGCCAATCACCTCGCGGTTGGCATCGCTACGCAAGGGCGCCGGGAGAGCCACGCTCCCTCCGCGCCGGTTCATTCCCCAATCGCTCCCAAGAGGGGATTCCTGGCGCCCACGCTTCTCCCTGGGGCGCTGCCCAGCGTTCGACCTGCAGCGCCTCGCGGGAGTTTCACGCCTCTTGCTGTCCCAGCCGGCCACTCATCCGGCTCACCGGGAGTGGCTATCTCTCGACAGCGCCGAGTCCGCGGCGGCAACGGATGCCCGGACGAAAGGACACCATGAACCAGAACACCTTCGATACCTTCGCTCGTCGCACGGCCACGCTGCTCGATCGCCGCTCGCTCTGCGGCGGAGTCAGCGCCGCGCTCGTGTCGATTGCCGGCTGGCCGCTGGCCGCGAAGGCGAAGCCCACGCACAAACCGGAACAACGAAAGGAGACCATCATGACCGTCGCTACCCTGCCACTGACCAGCCGTGCCACCGCAGCCGCGAGCGACCCGATCGCGACATTGCGTGGCCAGCTGCTGGGCCAACTGATCACCCCGGATGATCCCGACTACGACGAAGCCCGCCACACCATCTACGTCGCAATCGACCGCCGCCCGCGGTGCATTGTGCGCGTGGCGGACGCCGAAGACGTCGTGACAGCGGTCAGCTTCGCCCGCGAACACGATCTGCCGCTGGCGGTGCGCAGCGGCGGCCACAGCCTGGCCTACTACAGCGTGATCGACGACGCGCTCGTCGTTGACTTCTCGGAGATGAAGCGCATCCGGCTCGATGCGCCGTCCGCGACGGCGCGCGTGCAGCCAGGGGCCACCTCCGGAGATCTGGCCCACCTGGCCAACGCCAACGGGCTGGCGCTGACCACCGGTGATACCCAGTCGGTCGGCTTTGGCGGCTTGACGACCGGTGGCGGCATTGGCTTCATGGTCCGCAAGTACGGGCTCACTATCGACAACCTGCGTTCAGCGCAGGTCGTTACCGCCGATGGCGCGATCGTTACCGCCAGTGCCGAAGAGCACCCCGATCTCTTCTGGGCGATTCGCGGCGGCGGCGGCAACTTCGGCATCGTCACCGAATTCACCTTCGACCTGGCGCCCGTCGATCAGATCCTGGGTGGTGAACTGATCCTCCCCGCCACGCGCGAAGTGCTTCGTGGCTACCTCGACTACGTGGCCACGGCGCCCGATGACCTGACGACCATCGCCAACCTGATGTACTCGCCGCCGGCGCCGCACGTTCCACCCGAACAGGCCGGCAAGCTGGGGCTATCGATCCTCGTCTGCTGGAGCGGCGATCGCGCTGCCGGGGAAGATGCGGTGGCGTCGTTACGGGCGCTGGGAACGCCCCTGGCCGAGGCCATTGCGCCGATGCCCCACGCGGCCATCTACCAGTTTACGGCGCACCAGGCCGAGCCGCACGCCGCGTCGATCCGCATGATGTTCGCCGACGACCTGAGCGACGAGACGCTCGACGCGATGCTGGCCGCGCTGCAGAACGCCTCGTCGCCGTTCAGCCTGGTCCAGTTCCGCGGCCTCGGCGGCGCGATGGCCCGGGTTCCTGAGGACGCGACCGCCTTCGCGCATCGCCAGCGGCGCTACTTCGTGGCGGTCATCGGGCTGTGGCTCGATCCCACCGAGGATGCCGCCCCGCACCAGGCCTGGACGGCGGCGCTGTGGGAGCAGGTGCGCCACGAGGGGCGTGGCGTCTACGTCAACTTCCTGGAGGAGGAAGGCCCCGAGCGCATCCACGAGGCGTACCCACCAGCCACCTACGCCCGGCTGGCGGAGATCAAGCAGACATACGACCCGGAAAACCTCTTCCACTTCAACCAGAATGTTCCGCCGCGGTAACACGCTATTGCCTGCCAGCCAACCGCCCTCACCCCACCCCTCTCTTGGTGCGCGGCTGACTGGGGGAGGTATCGCGCGGAGCGCTGGTGGTGACGGTTTGACCCTCACCCCAACCCCTCTCCCTGTGCGCAGGGCGAGGGGCTTCTCGTCGCCCTGCGAGCCGGTGCACGGGAGAGGGGAGCCGCAGGGGAGCGTGCGTCCCGAAATCTGGCGCGGCCACGCCAATGCTGCCCCAGCGCCGGGGCAGCACACCCCGCTCCCGCGCACCGGAGGAGGCATCACGGTTGAAGCGGCGGAATCTCACGCTACCCGGCATGCGGGTTCCTATGGAAGAATCATGCACGGTTCGCACTCGGCGACCTGGCCCGGAGCACGGAGAACCTTCCTTGGAAACCATCATCACCCCAGCAGCCCAGCCGGTATCCGGGCGTCCTGTCGTGGAACTGGTTTCGGTCAACGTGGCCGAGCCGGAGATCATCGGCACGTTTCGTGGCCAGCCGATCAGCAGTGGCATTGGCAAGCAGCCAGTGACGGCGGAAACGCTGTACCTCGACTGGCTGAACCTGGCGGGAGATCGCCAGGCGGACCTGCGGGTCCACGGCGGGCCAGACAAGGCGGTCTACGCCTATCCGGTAGAGCATGTTGCCCGCTGGAACGCGGAGCTCACGCCAGAGACGCCGTACGGCCCCGGCACCTTCGGCGAGAACCTGACCACGCGCGGCTGGCTGGAGGACGCCGTGCGCATCGGCGATATCTGGGCCTGGGGCGACGCCCTGCTCCAGGTCAGCCAACCGCGCCACCCCTGCTTCAAGCTTGGGATGCGCACCGGGCGGCGCGGCATCATCAAGCGCATGGAAGCCAATGGCCGCTCCGGCTGGTACTTGCGAGTGTTGCAGCCGGGCCTCGTGCCGGTGGCGGGGCCAATGACGGTCGTCTCGCAGGCGCTGGACGCCCCGACGGTGCTGGAGACCACGGGCGGCGCTGGCGACTGGCGCTGATGCATCACGCACGGGCGGATTCGTCCGTGCCGGTCTCTTGCGTTCCAGGTTCCACCTTGTCATGATGCGCGCACCCGCGGCACGCAGCGTTCGCCCATGGGAAAGAGGGGACCATGAACTTCATGGACGCGGTTCGTTCCGGGTTCAACAACTACGCCAACTTCAGCGGACGCGCGCTCCGTTCGGAGTACTGGTGGTGGATCGTTTTCAACTGGATTGCTGCTATTGTCGCCGGCATCATCGACCGCGCCCTGGGCTGGGGTTTGTACCAAACCACCATGTACGGGGTGCAGCAAACCGTCGGTCCTGTCGCGACCATCGTCCTCCTGGCACTGTTTATCCCGTGGCTGTCCGTCGCCGTGCGTCGCCTGCACGATACCGACCGCTCCGGCTGGTGGATGCTGATCGGCTTCGTTCCCATCATCGGTTCGCTGATTCTGCTCTATTTCTTCGTGATCTCGGGTACCCCGGGCCCGAATAAGTACGGTCCCCCGCGTGATAGCAGCGCCCTGGCCTTCCCACGCTAGGCTCCGTTCCACGAGGCAGAGCTGACACGAGGGCGACGCATGGCGCGCCGCCCTCGTTCACGTGTCACCGTAAGGCGTTCTGGCGAGTTGCGTCGAGAAATGCGTAGGTGCGTTCCCAGGCCAGGTTGGCGGCCTCCGGGGCGTACTCCGGGCGGTTCGGTTCCACGAACCAGTGCCGCGTACCGGGGTAAACGTGGAAGGTCACCTCGCGGCCTGCGTCGCGGATCATTTGCTCCAGTTCCCGCACGTAGCCCAGGTCCTCGTAGGGGTCCTGCTCGGCGAAGTGCCCCAGGTAGGCGGCGCGCGTATTCCCGAAATCCCCATCGCCCGCACCGTAGAAGTCCACGACGGCGCCCACATCCTCCGGGCGCGCCTGCGAGAGGTGAAACGCCCAGTACGCACCGAGCGAGAAGCCGATGACCCCCAGTGGGGAAGGGCTGACGCCGGGCAGGCCCCGCAGCAGATCGGCACTGGCCAGCAGCACCGGCCGCACCACCGCCGTCTCATCCTGCGCATCGCGCAGCGCCTCGGCCTCAGGGATGGTGCCCGCTGTTGCGCCGCCGGCAAACAGGCTGGGCGCCAGGGCCACGTAGCCCTGCGCAACCAGGTCATCACACACCTGCGTGAAGACCGGCGTGAGGCCCCACCAGGCGTGCAACACCAGCACACCCGGCCCAGCGCCACCAGCCGGCCGCGCCAGATACGCCTGATGGCCCGTCTCGCCGACTGTCAGCCATTCGCCCATCGTTGTCTCCCTGCCCACATGCGAACGAATACTCGCTATCCACAGCCTACAGGACGACCTGCTGCTTGCCAGGACACGCTGGCAAGCCGCTGCTGTACGCCCAGACACAAAACCCCACGTCCACGAACGCTCGTGGACGTGGGGTTGGCGGCTACGCGATGGCGCCGGTCAGTCCGAACTGATCTCCACCCCGTGCTTCTCGGCGGCCTTCCTGATGCGTTCCTTGATGGCTTTCACATCGGCCGCGTCGTACTTGGCCGCGTTGTCCTTGTGGTTGATGTAGCTCCAGGCGGCGCGCACGTGCTCGGCAGTGTCAATGGGGTACTTGTGATTGACCGGATCAGCGAACTGGACATCGCCGTACTCGCGTAGCCCCTCTTTCGGGTTCACGTCTTCGCGTCGCTCGATCTTCGTCGCCATCGGATGGCTCCTTTCTGCGTGACAACGTCACACAGAGAACACTGCATACGCGGTGCCACCCGGGCCCGCTGCCTGGCGGCTCACGTGGAGTGCGACCCGTTCCGGGACGCCATACCGCCTACGCTGCCAACCAGGGGTGAGGGTCTGGCCTCGTCGATCAACTCCACGATGTCCAGCACCGCCGCGTCAATCGCAGTCAGGCTCTGCAGGATGTGTGCGCGCTCGGCTGGTGACAAGGCGGTGGAACGCAGAATGGCGCGTTCCACGAGTTGCGCGCGCCCACGGATCACCATCAGGGGATTCATGAGATCATGGCACATCTGATCAAACCCGGCTTCACGCCAGATGAACGTCGTGGGAGAAGAATCTGGCATGCGTGGGCCTTTCACTGCGGGAGATTCTTCCGTTATCCCTTTCCCTTTGCACACTCCGGGCCGCACCATGTGCGCAGGCTACGCGTCACCCACAAGGTCCTTGACCAGATCCAGCATCTCCTCGAGATCAAAGGGCTTGCCCAGGTACCGGTGCGTGCCGAAGCGGTCTGCCTGCTCGCGCGCACGATCCAGAAGCTGTGGGCTGGTCGAAACAAGGATGACCGGAATGCCCGTGGTGGCAGCCTCGGCGTGCAGACGTTCCAGCAGATCCCATCCGGCCTGCTGGCCAATCACGACATCGATCACCAGGGCGTCTGGCTGCAGCGCGGCGATCTGCTCGTAGGAACGGGGCACAAAGTTCGTGGTCGTGACGTTGTACCGCTCATCCTGGAGCAAATCCCGCATCAGGTTCAGGAATGCGGATGCACCATTGATCACGAAGATGTGCCGGCGGCTCTCCTGGAGCTGGTAGCGTTCCATCGCCTCTTCCTCTGCCCAGCGTCGTCCCAGTCCGTCGCAAACGGTTCACTGTACGGGTGGCGACAGCATATGCCCGTGCGATGCACTTCACAAGAAGCAAGGCGCAGACCAGGCCAACCCTTCAGCCCGCGCTGCGCCATGATGAGGGTGTTGTAGAGCGTCTGCCGCAGGCTGACCCCGTTGGCCGGTGTGCGCCGCAGCGGTTCGGGCCGCGCCAGGGCACTCATGCTGGCAGGTCCTTGACTAAGGCAGGTTCTTCCGCCGGGGTGCGACCCGTCAGGGTCAGGAACACTTCAGCCAGGGTCGGCTTCTGCACGGCCAGGCGGCCAATCTCGATGCCCTGGCTGCGCAGGGCAAGCAGCAGATCCGTGACCACGCTGGCAGCGGCCAGGGGAGCGCTGAGTTCGCTCTACTCCGGCGACAGCGCCGGTTCCACGCCCAGCAGCCGCGCGATGGTGGCGCGGGCCACCTTCGCCCGATTCACTACGGTGATCTGCAGCGTGCGCGCACCCAGGGTGTCTCGCCTGCGGGCTCAGGATGACACATCATGGCGGATGACAACGCGAATTCACTCTACAGCATCACACATGCCTGCCCGCTTACCTCTATCCTGTGCAGCGCCATGAACCCATCGTGCGTGAAGGACCATCCTGGTGCTGCGCCGCCGTCCCGGCAATGATCTGACCCGCAACCGGAACTTCACCATCTTCTGGGCGGGGCAAACCCTTTCCTTCATCGGTGACGCCTTCTCCATCGTCGCCATGCCGCTCCTTATCCTGCAGGTCACCGGCTCCCTGACGCAGATGGGCGTGGTCACCGCCCTGTACGGCGTGGGATCCCTGTTCGCCGGCATCGCCGCCGGGCCGATCGTGGATCGCTTCGACCGCCGCAAGCTGATGATCCGCTGCGATCTGGGACGCGCCATCCTCTACGCCCTGGTACCGGTGGGGTGGTGGCTCCTGGGGCCGCAACTGTGGCTGGTCTACGCCGTGGCGCTCCTCGGCTCGGCGCTGGCCATGCTCTTCGGTGTGGCCTACATCACCGCCGTCGCCAATCTCGTTGACCGGGACCAGATCGTGGATGCCAACGGCCGCCTGCAGTCCTCCTACGCGCTGGCGTTCATCCTCGGCCCCTTCCTGGCGGGTGTTATCTCCGCGCGCTTCGGCGCGCCGCTGGCCATTGGCCTCGATGGCTTCACCTTCCTGGCCTCCGCCATCTCGCTCAGCTTCGTGCGCCTGCGCCGCGCCAGCGCGGCGCAGGCGCCCATCGAGCGCGGCAGCGCCACCGAGGAGTTCCTGGCCGGGGTGCGCTTCCTCTTTGGCAGCCCGCTCTTCCGCTGGCTGACGATTCTTATCGGCGCGCTGGCCTTTGTCTCCACTGGCGTCACCGACCTGATGATCTTTTACCTGAAGGAGGACCTGGGGCAGACGGATGCCACCGTCGGCATCGTCTTCGGCATCGCCAGCATCGGCACCATGCTCAGCGGCCTGTTCACGCCGCGCCTGCGCCGCTCCCGGGGCTTCGGCTTCTGCCTCATCGGCGGCTTTGTGCTGGAGGGCATCGCGCTCATCCTGCTCGGCTTCAGCGCGTCCACCCTGCTCATCGCCGGTATCTGGGCCATTGCCGGGTTCGGCAGCAGCACGCGCGGCATCGTCTCCATGACGCTGCGCCAGGAACTGACCCCCGATCACCTGCTGGGGCGCGTGACCGCCGCGTTCTGGACCGTCTTCTCCGTACCCGGTCCCCTCGGTGCACTGGCGCTGACTGCCTTCGGCGCGCGTGTCGGCGCGCGGGAAGCCCTGCTCACGGTCGGCATCTTCATCCTGCTGGTGGCGGTGACGGCCCTGTTCACGCCCGTGCGCGCCTTTGCCCCGCGCCTGGAGCCGGATGACCTGGCGGTGTCCCCGAATTGACTCCCGGCCCGCGCCCGGCCTGACAGCCGGCTCAGGCCAGGTGGCGCAGACTCAGGGGCAGGAGAGCCGAGGCGCCGCTACGGGCGGTGTCTTGACCGGTTCCCGCCGGGGTGTCGTACGCTTGTGCGCATCAGGCTCCTCCATGTCTCACCTTCGCGCTTGCCGGAAAGGACCTGCCCCATGTCGTGGTTCAGCCGTAACGTCACCAATATCCCGGCGCCCATGTCGCCACGGGTGGCGAAGATCTTTATCGTGCTCTCCCTCTTCACGCTGGCGCTCGGCTTCTCGGCGATCTTCTTCTACGAGGGCGCCACGCGCCTCTTCTATGTGATTTCGTTCAGCGCCATGTCGATCGCCAATCTGCTCTGGTCCATCGGCAGCCTGCAGCGTGATCCCCAGCGCAGCCTGCAGATGCGCGCGGCCATGCGGCCGTTTGCGTTCCTGATGCTGGCGACCCTGCCCGTTGCGGCCTGGCTGGTGCTCTTCGGGCAGTAAGTGGCGGCACACAACACGACTACTGGCAGCCGGGAGCCCTTGACAGCGTCCCGGCCACTCCATACACTCCACAGAATAGAACATTTGTTCTGATTCCTGATCGTGGAGGTACGGGATCATGACCAACGCCGGAGCCGGGGTGCATCACCGTGCAACCAGTGGCGCGCCCCTGGTGCGCTGGGAGTGCCGCTGTCAGCAGCCGCCAGTCCTGCTCGCCACCTATGGCGCCAATGGGCTCATTCACATCAAATCGAGGGACCGCTACTGGCACATACGCGGCTCCGTGCAGACGGTTTGCCCGCGCTGTGGTGGCGAGCACCGGCTCGATCTGAGCCAGGATGCCGCTGCCCCGGAAGACCGGTAGCCGTCGTGGTGGCTCGCTGAGCCTCTCCAGCGCCAGAGCGCACCCCCGCCGGCAACTCCGGTGGGCCGCACCATTACTCCGCAGTGGCTGGTCCCTGCACCAGGAGAGGTCATGATGTCGCACTCGCACTCGTCCCGCCCCGCCTACTTGCGCGTCGTCGCGCCGGAGCCCGCCGCCACACCGGCGGACGCCTGGCCGCCGCTGCCCGTCATGGTGCCGCTTTTGCACCCGGACGAGGCAATTACCCCCAGGCAGGAGGCGCTGGTGACCATGCTGGCGCAGCGCGCCCGCCAGGGCGATCAGGCCGCGAACCAGTTGCTCTGGCGCGCGCTCGAGGCCCGCCTGGAGCCGGCGGTGAGCGGGTGCGCGCACGCCACGCGGCAGGGAGCCAGTCCCCGGCGCGATGGCCAACCGTGGGTGCAGGAAGATGTGCGCCAGGAGGCCTTCCTGGTCTTCTGCGATCTCACCGCCACCTGGGAGGGCGCGGAGTCGTACGTGTCCTACATCTCGGCGCACTTCGCCTGGCGGCTGCGCCTGGCGGCACGCCGCCTGGGGCCACCACGGCCACCCGCACGGCACGCCGTCCCGCCCGATCTGCCCGCCGTGTGCCGTGACCTGCGCGACGCCGAGTACCACGCACTGCTGGAGGCGATTTCAGCGCGCCTCTCCCCGGCAGACGCCGTGGTGCTCGATCTCTGCGTGCGCGAAGGGCGTGGGCCGGGCGATATCGCCCACCAGCTCGGCGTGCCACAGCGCACCATCACCCGCCGCTGGCAGCGCATCTGCCGCGTGGCGCACGAGGTGCTTTCTCCACCGGAGCCATCGGCCTGATTTAGGCTACCTGACCGGGTTCGCCGCCGGGGTTGCCGCAACGCCGCCGAGGCGCAGGGCAATCAGCGCACCCTGCCCCGGCGGCACGTCGGTCGCCGGGAAGAACGGCCCACCGGCGGGAACCAGCAGCAGATCGCCAGCGATGACGAGCGGCGCATTGACCCCCACCGGTGCCTGCCACTGCCACACCTCATCGCCCGTCGCGGCAGCAAACGCCCGCACCAGGCCATCCAGCCCGGCCCCGAAGACGAGATCGTTCGCGACCGTCGCGCCACCCGCGACGAACGTCGGGACCTCTGTCTGCCAGAGCACATCACCGTTTCGCGCATCCAGCGCCAGCATCGCGCCCTGGGCGGTCTGCAGGTCCAGCTCCGAGGCCATATCGGTGTACGTGAGCGGCAGATTGATGAGCGGCACGAACAGCACACCACCCTGGAAGGCCAGGGGAGATTGCACACCACCGAACGGGCCGGGCAGAATGGTCACCGGCGTGGCGGAGGGCACGGGCAGTTCTGCGCCATCCCCGTAAGTGTTATGCTCCCCCACCGGCACCCGCCAGACCTCGTCCCCCGTCTCCGCATTTGCCGCGATGACCAGCCCCGCCTTGCCCGAGCCGATGGCCAGCGGCACGGCCTGCCCGTCAATCTCAATGGTTGCCAGCACTGGCGTGAGCTGGAAGTCGTGATCGATCTGGTCGTGCGGTTTCGCCTGCACGTACCAGCGCAGCGCGCCGGTTTGCGGATCGAGCGAGACCATCGAACTGCTGTAGAGGTTGGGGCCCGGCCGGGTACCGGCATCCGGCGCGGTGGCGAACTCCGGCCAGGGCGCGGGGTTACCGGTCCCGAAGTAGATGTTGCCCGCCTCATCGACCGAGGGTGGATACCAGACCCCGCCACCCGCGTTCACGCGCGCCTGACCCCACAGGTTGTCCGTGGTGGTATCCCACTGCCAGAGCACATCCCCGCTCTCGGCCGAGAGCGCGAAGAGGATGCCGCGCGTGCCGCCGATGTAGGCCGAGGGGGAGGTGGCGATGTAGACCACGCTGGCGTAGACGGCGGGCTGCATGAAGATAAACTCGGCGGGGTTGGCGGAGAGCCGCGTGCGCCACAGTTCATCCCCGGTTGCCGCATCGAGCGCGAAGACCTCTGGGTCTGCCCCGAGCGCGCCGTAAACGCGCCCATAGCCGAGCGCCACGCCATTCGGCCCGGCGCTGAAGCTGTCGTAGTCGTGCCGCCAGATGATCTCGCCCGTGGCGCGGTCGATAGCCAGGACGTTGCTGGCCATATCCTGGAGATAGATGACCTCTCCGGCAATCAGGGGGATCGCCGTCACCGTGCCGTAGCCGCCCGAAACGGTGAGCGGCACGCGCCACGCCTCGGCCAGGTCTGCCACCGTGGCCTGGGAGATCGTCGTTGTGGCAGCGCGGTGTGCCGCCAGGGATTGCTGTGGGGCGGGCCAATCGGCAGCGTACTCCTGGAGCTCCGGCGGCAGGGCCGGTCCCAGCGCGCGGGGGGTGGCCATGGGCAGCGCTTCCTGCGCCCGGCTGCCGCGCGGCACTCCCGGCACCGACAACCCGACTGCGGCGGCACCGCTGAGGAGCCGCAACAGATGGCGGCGGGAGAACGCTGCGCCATGGGCGGCTGACGTGGTTTCGCTGTGCAAGGGGAGTCACCTCCGTGGGCTGCTGATCATTGCTTACCCTGTCCTGACAACTCGGGGGCGTTCAGCGCGGTTTCCGCCCCACGATCCAGAGGTGGGTGATCGGCTGCCCATCTTCATCGGCGGTATCGAGCGCCGCTTCCACCAACTCGAACCCGGCGTTCGTCACGAGTTGCTGGTTGGTTCCGGCATCGAAGTGGCTCCAGTACATGGGAGCGCCAAGCCAATCCTCCTCCATGCCCTCACTCTCCACCGCGCCCATGGTGGCAATCAGCAGCCCACCCGGCTGCAGCCAGCCCGCGAGGCGTTGCAGAAGGGCAGCGTGCTCCACGCGTGGCACATGGATGATGGCGTAGCTGGAGATCACCGCCGCAAATGACGCAGACGGGAACTCCACCTGCGTCATGTCGGCCTGCAGGAAGGTGGCGTCTGGCACGTTCTGCCGCGCCAGCTCGATGCTGCGCGCCGAGCCATCGACGCCCGTGACGCGGTACCGCGTCGCCAGGGCACGGGCCACCGGCACGCCCGTGCCACACCCCAGATCGAGGACCGGGGCACCCGGTGGAATCTCGCGTTGCAGAAGCTCAACGTAGCGCTGCCGCGCACCTGCCAGCGCATCACCGGTCCAGGCGGCATACCGTTCGGCGATGGCGTCATAGCTGTGCGCCACAAGTTCCTGCGGGCGATCCGGATGCGTCATCACGGGTTCCTGTCCTGAGCCATCATGCAGCAGGGCTTTCAGCTATCGTGCCATGAGGCCACACGGGAGTAGAGGCAACAAGGAGCGAACCTCCATCGCTGTCGAGACGATACCCGGCGTTGATGCGGCTGCCGCCGAGCACGAGCCCCCGGATATCACCACCCGGGGCGGGTTCCGCGACATTCTCGCGGTTCCTGCATTCCGCCGTCTCTGGCTGGCGCAACTGGTCGCGCAACTGGGGGAGGCGGTCGCGCTGGTGGCGCTGCCCCTGCTCGCCTTCGCCATGACCGGCTCGGCGGAACTCCTGAGCCTCATCTTCGTGCTGCAACTGATTCCGCGCATCATCCTGGCGCCCATCACCGGCGTCATCGCGGATCGCCTGGACCGCAAGCGCCTGTTGATCGTCTGCGATCTGGCGCGCATGGTGCTGGTCGCCATCATGCCTTTCACACAGGAAGCGTGGCAGGTCGGCGTGCTGGCCGTGCTCATCGCCATCGGCAACGCCTTTGCCCGCCCGGCGGAATTGGCGGCGGTGCCTATGGTGGCCCCGCCGCACCTGCTGGTGCCGGCGCTCTCCGCCACCCAGGTCGCCGGCAGCGTCGTGCGCGTCATCGGCCCGGCGTTGGCGGGCGCCATCGTCACCCTGGCCGGGCCGGGGCCCGCTTTCGGCGCGCAGGCGATCTGCTTTGGTCTTTCCGCCGCGATCCTGGTCGGCCTGACCCTCCCCGCTGCGTCGCCCACCACGGACACCCCCACCCTCAGCACCCTGGAGGCCGTGCGCGAGGAGATGCGCGATGGTCTCCGGATCGTCTGGCACAACCCCATCGTGCGCGGTACCGCCGCCGTGGAAGCCCTCTGGCAACTGGTGTTCTCCTCGCTCTTCGTGGCTGCGCTGGTCTATGTGGAAGAGTCGCTGCACCTTGGCGGCGATGCAGCCTCCGCGTTCTCGCTGCTCACCGCCTGCTTTGCCGGGGGCACCGCCATGGGCGCCCTGGTGGCGCGCCCGGTCGAGCGGCGCATTGGCCGCCCGGCCCTGATGGCCATCGGCTACCTGGCGCCCCTCACGCTTATCCCCGCCGCCTTTACGCCGCCGCTGCCGGTGCTCTTCGCCTGCTGGCTGGCGCTCGGCTTCACGGACGCCTGGGCCGTGATCGCCATGCAGTCCTACCTGGCGGAATCGGTCGAGGATTCCCTGCGCGGGCGCATGTACGCCACCTGGACCGCCGTGGTCACCATCGGCGGGGCCATCGCGCTCATCGTCGTCGGCCGGCTCACGGAAACCATTGGCCCGCCACTGACCTTGGCCATTGCCGGCGCCACCGTTGGGATCGGCGGGCCGATCCTGCTCTGGCTGACCGGCGCACTCCCGGCCATGCTGCAACAGCGGCGCGAGGCACGGGGCCCAGTGGTGCTTGCGGACTGACGCACGGCCAGGTACGCCTGCCCCGCAACCTGCCAGCACCCGCGCGTGCCGGACCAGCTCAGGCTCCCGCCTGGCGCGGCACGGCGCGACACAGGGTTCAGCCGCGCCGGCTCGATGCCTCCCTGGATGACGTCCCCTGTCCGGCCTGGCCCACCTGCTGGGCTCCTGCCGCAAGCACCCCAGTAATGAACTCGCCCTTGGCGGCGGTGTAGGCCAGGCGATCGCCGGGATACTGCTGAGCCAGGTCAGCTTTCAGGCGGCCGTAGGCAGCCGCCACTTCGGGCCGAGCGCGCAGGATATCCCGGAACGCCAGGTGATCTCGCCAGAAGGCGGAGCCCAATTTCGCCAGGGAGAGGTTCACTCGCCGTGCCTCGGGCGCTCCCGCGATGAAGAAGAGCCGCTCCGGGAGGGTGTCGTGCGGGCGAAACTCGTACCCAGCGTTCTCCAGCAGCGGGATCACCGCGCCCCGTTCCTCCAGGGAGGTGATGCCCACCATGATGTCCAGGAGCGGCTTGGCCGCGAGGCCGGGAACGGCTGTGCTCCCGATGTGGGCAATCTCCAGCGCGTGCACGCCCAGCGCCTGCCGCAGCCGCTCCGCCTCCCGGCGGTAGGCCTCGGCCCAGCGCGGATCGTGCGGAACGAGGCGCACCTCGCGCCGCGCGAGTCCGAATACCGCCAGGTCGTCAGTCATCCGCCTGCCCTCTCGGTGCATCCACCTGATCGGTGTGTTCTGCCGAACCGGTAGGATAGCGAGATGACGACACCAACAGCAGCCACCGCCCGCAAGCGCATCCTGCTCACCGGCATGTCCGGCACCGGCAAATCATCGGTTATCGCCAGGCTGGCTGCACTTGGCTACGTGGCGGTTGACGCTGACGCACCGGGGTACTCCGCCGAGATTTCCGCCCCGGAAGATGCGTTAACCGGCATCGGCCCCGGCCGCGACTGGGTCTGGCAGGAGGACGCCATCCATGCGCTGCTGGACCGCCCGGACCCCGTCATCTTCCTCTCCGGGTGCTCCCCGAACCAGGGCGCGTTCTACCCCGCCCTCACGCACGTCATCCTGCTCACGGCCTCACCCGAGCTCATCACGGAGCGCCTGACCACCCGCACCACCAATGTCTTCGGCAAGGATCCCGCCGAACTCGCCCGCGCCCTGGCGCTGCAGGCGGAGATCGAGCCGCTGTTGCGCCGCTCCGCCACGCACGTCATCGACACCAGCCTGCCGCTGGATGCGGTGGTGAGGGAAGTGCTGCGGGTGAGTGGCGCATCCTGACGTGTTTCATCGCGGTGCACGTTCCGGGGCGCCAGCACACGACCGCCTTCCCTGGCAAATACGGGTGTCATGATTGACATAGCTCCTTGCCGCTGGTAGCGTGCAATACGCTCCGCCAACGTCGGCGGCGACAACTTTCTACCAGCCTCCTGGAGCACGTCATGGACGACATTCGCTTCGACGCTCTCGCGCGCTGTCTCGGCTCCCGTCGCTCGCTGCTCGCCGGTGTCGCGGTCGCGCTGTCTGCTGCACCGGTGTCCGTCGCGGCCAGGAAGGGCAGGAAGAAGAAGGACAAGAAGCCGAAAAAGTGCCAGCCGGGCTTCACCAGGTGCGCAGGCTCGACCGGAAAGTCGACCTGCGTCGAACTGCAGACCGATACCACCCATTGCGGGGCCTGTGGGAAAGCCTGCCCGAGTGACCAGACATGCGTGGCGGGGGTCTGCACGTCGCTCTGCGGGCAATGCGGCAGCGGCGAGGGCTGCTGCGGGAGGGAGTGCGTCGATCTGGCGAACGACCCGAATCACTGCGGTAGCTGCGAGCGGAAGTGCGGCGCGAAGGAAACGTGCCTGAATGGGGCCTGCTTCTGCGTGCCGGCAACCTGCGCGGACCTGGGTAAGACCTGCGGCACGTTCGATGATGGCTGCGGCGGCACCCGGAACTGCGGCATCTGCATCGAAACCTTCCCCTGCCCCACCTGCCCCCCGGACCCTCCTAGCTGTACCCCGTTGACCTGCCTGATCCTGGATCGTGCCTGCGGCACGGTCGCCGACGGCTGCGGCGGCACGCTGGACTGCGGCAATCCCTGCGACACGAACGTTCAGTGCATCTCCGGCAGGTGCGTGGAGCCCACCTGCGGCCCGGGCATCGTTCTCAATTGCTATCCTCACTAGAGCGTGCTGCAATGACGCCGAGTGCGGCATAGAGGCCACCTGCAGCAACGGGAAGGGCAAGGTCACGTGCAACGCGGGCTTCACCGCCCGCGAGAGCGAGGGCGTCGATCAGGAACCGCCCCGGCGCCGAGGGATCTCCAGGTCCTCCCCCGGCGCTGGGTGGTCGAACGCACCTTCGCCTGGCTCGGGCGCTGGCGGCGCCTGAGTAAGGACTTTGAGCAACTGCCGCTGAGGACGTCTGGATCTACCTCGCCATGTCCATGCTCATGCTGGCACGACGTGTCCGACGCCCCTTTGCGAACACCCGCTAGCTCATCTGCACATCGCACGCGAACTGCCGCAAGGCTAACTTCCTCGCCACGGCTCGTGATGCCAGGTTCTCATCGCTCGTGCTGTAGACCGGCGTGATGCCGGCAGCACGAATCGCGTTCGCCCAGGCGGCGGTGACGAGGGCGGCGTAGCCTCGCCCGCGGAATGCCTCTGCTGTGTCCACGCCTGCCTCCGCGACGACAGCGGTGCGGCGGGCGCTGTAGCAGATGGAGACCGCGCGCCCATCGATGACAACCGCATAGCAGGGCCATCGCTCCCGCAGCCAGGTTGCGGTGAAGGGGAAGTGCTCTGATAGCAGAGACTCCTGCCCTGGCTCGATGGCGATAACCTCAGCCGAGAGCCCCATCACACCGGGGAAAACGAACGCCGGGCCAGTGGATATGCCCCACTCCCCGTCGGGCTCGTAGGCAGCCAACACCGCTCGCAGGGCAGGGAGCCATGCCTCCCGTGCAAGCGGCGCGACATCCTCGCAAAGCCGCTCGATGGCGGCACGGAGCGCGGCCGGGACATCTGGCCGGTAGGCGCGTACGCTGCCGCCCGCCGTCAGGCCAAGGTAGATGCGCGGGGCCGGCGTCGGCGGGGGAACCGGCTCCAGCTCGTTCAGCGTGAGAAGGTCGCCCTGGCGATCGCGCGTGAACAGGGCATCCACGCGCCGCTGCGCCAGGGCGAGGTCGGCATTCGCTTGCGACAGTACTCCCACGGTTTCGCTCAATCGGCTTCCACCTCGTCTGGCGCCAGGGAGTCCAGGATCTCCGCCAACTCTTCCGGCGCGGAGAACATCGGCCAGTGGCCGGTCGGGAGCTCGATCCACTGCCACGGCTCCTGCTGGAACTGGGTAATCTCCGGCACACCCGCCTCCGCCAGACCCATGACATCGTTGCAGGCAATGATCGTGCCCTGCCAGGCCGGTTCCGCCCGCTCCAGGCGCAGCGGCTGCGTGTAGGTGCCCCACGGCTGCGGCTCGGCCCGCGCCTCGATCAGCAGCAGATCCTCATCGCTGATTCCCGCCGGGCTGGCGTCTGCCCCGAGCATCTCCCAGCCGGGGAAGGGGAGCTTCCAGCCGTCTCCGTACCGGTCCACCGTTTCCTGCAAGCCCGCCCGCGCCTCCGGCGGGTAGAAATCGGCCATGGCCATGCCGTTGGGCAGGGGCGCGGAATCGACGTACACCACCCGCGCCAGGCGCTCCGGCACCCGGTCTGCCACGCCGGTCACCACTGCGCCGGCATAGCTGTGCCCAGCCAGGATCACCTCGTCCAGGTCATTGGCCAGGATCGTGTTCACCACGTCCGTGATGTGCGTTTCCAGGTCCACCTCGGGCCGCCCCAGGTGGACGCGCTCACCCAGGCCGGTCAGTGTGACCGGGTAGACCTCGTGCCCCTCATCGCGCAGGGTTTCCGCCACATCGCGCCAGGCCCAGCCGCCCAGCCACGCGCCGGGAACGAGTACATAGGTTGCCATGAATCATCTCCAAATCATGCTCTGTGTGATTCGCCATCGGCATAGTACGTGGCAAACCTGTCAGGACGTGCCACCATTGCCCATCACCTGTGTTTCCACGCCGGATCAGCGAGAACCATGCCAGATCGCGACCTTACGCCATATCTCGGGCAGCGAGCCCAGGTGGTCATCGACCGCCCACTCGGCACGCGTCACCCGCGCCATCCCGATCTGCGCTACCAGGTCAACTATGGCTTCCTGCCGGGGACTGTTTCGGGTGATGGCGCACCAGTCGATGTCTATGTGCTCGGGGTCGACGTGCCCCTCGCGACGTTCGAGGGGGTGGTGATCGCCCTGGTCGCGCGCGCGGATGATGTGGAGGACAAGCTGGTGATAGCGCCGCCGGATGCCTCCTTTTCCCACGATGAGATTGCGGCGGCTGTTGCTTTTCAGGAGCAGTACTTCGCGTCCAGCATCATCGTTGCGCCCGGCAAGCGTGAGGTGAACGACCGTGCCTGAACCATCCGCCGCCAGCGACATCGAAATCATCATCGCCACGGTGGATGACTGGCAGGCGGCGCGGGATATCCGGCTGGAGGCGCTGCTACGCGATCCGCAAGCGTTCGGCTCCACCTATGCCGAGTCGATTGGCCGCACCGAGGACGAGTGGCGCGCCTGGGTGAGCCGTCCCGGCGTCACCCTGCTGCTGGCGCGTGCCGGGCACGATGTTGTGGGCCTTGTGGGTGGGCTACGAGGCGACGATATCACCGGGGATGCCTCCATCGCCTGGGTCGTCAGCATGTACGTCACCGCAGGCTACCGGCAGCGTGGCGTCGGACGCCTCCTCCTGCAAGCCATCCTGGCTGACCTGGAGGGAGACCCAACGCTGACCCGGGCCATTCTGCATGTGACCCCAAGCCAGATCCCCGCGCAGCGTCTCTACACCTCGCTCGGCTTCGTGCCAGTGGGCGAGGAGGACGGCGAGATCATCATGGCGCGGCCGTTGCGCTGACGGCGGTATGCTGCACAGCCTGACAACCTGGGGAAAGGGAGACCATGCCAATCGATATCGCGCGGGCCCGGGCCGAGACGCCCGGCACGGCCAACGTGCTGCACTTCAACAACGCCGGTTCCGCGCTGATGCCGCAGCCGGTGCTGGACGCCACCGTTAACTACCTCAACCTGGAAGCGCAGATCGGCGGCTACGAAGCGGCGGACCGGCAGGAGGCGCAGATCGAGCGCTTCTACGCCGCTGCCGCCGAGCTGCTGAACTGCGACCCGGACGAGATCGCGTTCATCGAGAACGCCACCCGCGCCTGGGACATGGCCTTCTACGCCATCCCCTTCCAGTTGGGTGACCGCATTCTCACCGCCCGTGCCGAGTACGCCAGCAACGTCATTGCCTTCCTGCAGATGGCCGAGCAGCGCGGGGTGAGCGTGGAGGTGATCCCCAGCGAGGAAACGGGCGAACTCTCCGTCAGCGCGCTACGCGACATGATGGATGACCACGTCAAGCTGATCGCCATGACCCACGTGCCGACCAACGGCGGCCTGGTCAACCCGGCGGCTGAGGTGGGCCAGGTCGCGCAGGAGGCCGGGGTGCTCTACCTGCTCGATGCCTGTCAGTCGGTCGGGCAGATGCCGGTCGATGTGCAGGCCATCGGCTGCGACATGCTCTCCACGACCGGCCGCAAGTACCTGCGTGGGCCACGCGGCACTGGCTTCCTCTATGTGCGGCGCGAGGTGATCCCCGTACTGGAACCACCGATGCTCGATCTGCACGCGGCACAGTGGACCGCGCCGGACCAGTTCATCACTCGCGACGATGCCCGCCGCTTCGAGAACTGGGAGACGAACTACGCGGGCAAGGTGGGGCTGGCCACTGCCCTGGACTACGCGATGGGCTGGGGCCTGGACGCCATCTACGCGCGCGTGCAGGAACTGGCCGGCAGCCTGCGCGCCTGCCTGCGCGACATCCCCGGCGTGACCGTGACCGATATCGGCACGGAGCAGTGCGGCATCGTCACCTTCATGGTTGAGGGCCACCCGGCCAGCGAGATCCAGCAGGCCCTTTCCCGCCAGGCGATCAACGTCACCACCTCGTCCACCTCCTCCACGCGATTCGACATGGAAGCGCGCGGCCTGGCGCTGATCGTGCGCGCCTCGGTCCACTACTACAACGATGAGG
>DAOUDE010000109.1:0-18770 GCA_034431475.1 Thermomicrobiales bacterium
TGCACAGCTCGATACACACCCCGCCGTTCCCGATATCCTGGCAGTGCGACCCTGGCGGGCAATCGGCGGTGGCGGCGCAGCGAACAAGGGGCTGCAGCGGCCCCGAAATGCAGTGCTGCGCACCCTCGATATCCGGGTTGCTGCAGCCGCAGATGCCACACGCACCACTGTCGGTACAGGCAATCGCGCAGCTCCCGTTCCCGAGGCACACCTGGCCGTCCGGGCAGGTTGCGCACGCAACTGGCCGTCCGCAGGTGTTGCGCCACGTTCCACAGCGGCCAGCGCAAGTCGCGCTGCGGGATTCTGGTTGGCAGCACGTTCCCCCGGCGCACACCTGGCCCGCGCTGCAGTCGCCGCAGGTCCCGCCGCACCCATCCGGGCCACAGGCGCGGTCGGCGCAATTTGGCCGGCACCGCCCCTTGCGCGGCTGCTTCCGGCGGCGCTTCCTGGCTTCCACGTCGGCCGTGAAGCGCGGCCCGGCCAGTTCCGCCAGACCGGCGGCAAGCGCCCCCGCCACCGCCCGGCGGGAGACCCCGGCCATACCGCGCGCAAGAGCATCGATGCGATCATGATCCATTGGCATGTCCCTTCATTGGTCGCTCCCGGGCTGGTACCGCACTGCATGGGGAGCCGCTGGATGCAGGGTATGCCGCAGCCTGGCCGCACACATCGGGGAGATGCCCGATGTTTCAGCCGGCGGGGCCTGACCTTATGGGGAAACGTCCGGGTTCCGCTACCATCCGGGCGGCGCGTGTGGGGCGCACGTGCCGCGAGCCTCTTCCCGGCGCGGCGGCCCCGCCGCTCCCGGAAAACGCGACGAAATGCGTATTTTTACCGATGTGTCACCAGACCTGCCTTCCCTATGATGCTCAGCAGTCGATGTCAATCTCCCGGAGGAGCACGATGGACGCGAGCCGCTTTGACCACCTCGTTCGCACCTGGGCGGAGGCCGGATCGCGCCGCCCCCTCCTGGGGGTGCTGGCGGGCGGGATCGCCGGGCTGGCCGGGCTCACGGAGGCAGCCGGCAAGCGCAAGAAGAAGATCACGCTCTGCCTCAACGGGCAGACGATCACCGTCCCGAAGAAGAAGAAGAACAGCTATCTCGGCCAGGGCGCCACCGCCGGCAAATGCCCGCCCTGCGTGCGAAGGTGCGGCGGGAAAACCTGCGGCCCCGACGGCTGCGGCGGCTCGTGCGGCAGTTGCAAGGGCGACAAGACCTGCCAGGGCGGCACGTGTGCCTGCCGGGCCGGGGAAATCGAGTGCCCCGCCAACGCCTGCCTGCCCGGGAACTCCGTCTGCTGCACGGACCTGGACTGCGCCCAGTACCCCGGACGACACTGCCTGAACGGCCAGTGTGTGGTGTGGCAGGGCAACTGCCCCCCAGCCGCCGATTCCTGCATCAGCGTGGTCGGCTGCAACTTCAGCGCAGACTGCACGTGTTACCAGTCAACGGAAGGCGAGGTGCGCTGCGGCTCAACCGCGACGCCAGAACTGGACCCCCCGTGCGGCGTGTGTGATACCACCGCCGACTGCGAGGCCCAGTTCCCCGATGTTCCGGGCGTCTTCTGCGTGGACAAGGGAGACAAGCCATTCTGCTGTCCTGGCGCCTGCGTCCGCCCCTGCCTCACGCCCTGAGGCGGTCCGCGCCGTCCTCTGAGTTTAGCGTTTCTGGCGCCATTCTTATCGTTTCGGCCTCCCAACCCTGGCATGTGGTCAGAAAATGGCGGGGTTCACGGATGTGCGCGAGTCGTCCAACCCGCAAGCTGGGCGACGTAGCAGGCGCGGATCGCCAGACTCGGCCCCACCGACCGGCGGCCCACCTCGCACCGGCGGCTCCGTGCTGTTCCGCCGATGTCGTCAACGAACGGGGGACCCATGGACCAGGCACTGATCGACCGTCTCTCGCGCGGACTGGCTACCGGCTGGAACCGTCGCCGCCTCGCTGGCCTGGCCAGCACTGGGCTCATCTTGCGCTGGCAGGACGCCTCGAACATCGCGGCCAAAAAGAAGAAGAAGCGGAAGAAGAAAAAGGGCAAGGCCACCTCCTGTCCCGGCGGGTGTACGGGCAATGAGCGCTGCGTGGGCGGGCAATGCGTGGATCCCGCCTGTGGGGTGTGTCCCTCCGGGCAAAAGTGCATCTACGGCCTCTGCCAGAGCCCATCCTGCGCCCGCAACGGCGAAGATGACTTCTGCCGCCAGGATCAGGTTTGCTGCAAGGTCGCCGGGTCGCGGTACAAGGGGCAGGTTCCGCAGCCCATCTGCTCGCCCAAGGAGTACGTTGGCTCCACGGAGTACCGCTGCTCCATGCCGCCAGGCTCAACCTTCTCGTACTGGCCAAGCCGCTACGCCTGCACCACCAGCAACCACGACTTCCTGCCGAATGGCGACGAACGCTGCTGCATTTTCAACGGCTACCCCGACCAGGGTGATGGCGCCCTTTGCTGCGACCGCGAGAACTCGGGCCAGGGGCGCAGCGTCAACGGGCGCTGCTGCATTGCGGCTGGCAACCCGTGTCAGCCCGGTCGTGACCTTTGCTGCAATAACCAGACGTGCCCGGAAAGCGCGGTTTGCCCGTAGCGGGCACGGCATCCGGCGGCGCGGTTCTGGCCGTTGCTCGCAACAGACCAGGAGGCGCTTGATGTCAGGTTGCCAACGGCGGCCACGTGGCCGCCGTTGGCGCTTCAGGAGACGACCTCCTGCCCAATCACCGCGCCAGCCGCTCAGCCCGCGCGCCGCGCCGTCGCTCCCGCTTGTCGAATGCTTCTTCTTCCAGGCGGGCGGTCAAGGCATCAAAGCGGCCCAATTCCATGACTTCCTCCCTGGCGAACGCCCCGGGATGTGAGCCGCAGGGTATGCCAGGAGAGCAGGGAAGCCATCAAAGGTTCGTCGGCAGCGTCAGCGTGAATTCCTTGTAGTTCGTATCCGCAGCCCGGAAGACGGTGAAGGTCTTGTCGTAGATCCTGAAGGTGAAGCTCCGCCCCTCATCCACTGCCGTGTCGTTCACCGCCCGGGTGCCGCGAGCTGGGCAAGGCTTCCGCTTCCGGTGCGAAGCGATCGATACGCCATTGACCGCCGCCGAGACGGCCGGCGTGTGCAAGGGTAGATTCCAGAATTCGATGTAGTACGTCCCGTTGATCCGGAGATAGCCATTGGGGACGGAAGAGCCATTGGCCTCCTGGGTCACAAACACCGTTTCGCCCCCCGCAAGCAGCTTCTGCTCGACCGGGTTGAAACAGCGCCAGGGACTGAAGCCGACCTGCGAAAGACTCACAAACTGCAGGTCAAGCGTCGTGAGACCGGGATTCTTGACCCGCACCTTGAAGGGTCGCAAGGTGGCGGCGGCCTGCCGGCGACGTTGCTGGCGCTTGCGCTTCCTGCGCCGCTTCGCCCGCTCGGTCGCCTCGCTCTCGCCCCGGCTGGCGAGCACCAGTGCTCCACCGACCAGCGCACCCACCGCCGCGCGGCGCGTGCCCCGCTGGGCGGCCTGCCGGAGGAGAAGATCGAACGTTGATTCTTCCATGCGCACGCGCTTCCTCAACGCATCAGCGTCTATCAAGATGTCATAACGTGGTGGTTCTGTCGCGGGCGCAGCATAGCCGACCATGGCCAGCATGACGATGTTGATGCAGCGCGCGCACCCCACTGCGGCCACCATGAGGTTGAAGCTGGAGCAAACGTCGCCAGGAATGCGGCGGGGAGGGTGTGGAACCCTCCCCGCGCTCAGCGCCTGGATTCGGTGACGTGCTCGCGGGCCTAATTGACAGCCGCCAGGTTGTCGTCCCCGCCAGCCGCATCGGCGATCGCCGTCCCGCCGTCCGTGGAGACCCCGATGGCGGCCCGGTTGGTAGCCGTGCCCCCACGCACGTACACGCCGCCGTAGGTCGTGTTCCCGACGGCGATGCTGTTGCCGGCGTTGCCGCCGCTGTTCACATCACCCACCGTCACCGCCCCGCCGTCGGCGTTCGCGCCCGCGATGCCGCCGTTCCCGGCCGCCGCGATGTCGATCCAGGTGTCGCGCGCAGAGGCCGTCGACGTGCCCATCAGCGCCACGATTGCCGCCCCGGCCAGTACAGCCTGCGTGACTCGCTTCATCGCCAAACCCCGCCTTCCTGCAACCTTCGCCTGCATCGATTGATCCGTGTGGAGTTCCCCACACTCTAGCAAATGGCGCGGCGGCCCGATAGAGGGGGGGGAGGGCCAGGCCGCGCCCGCTCAGGAGAACGGGCAAATCCGCGCGCAGTGGTCGCCGCCCCCGGAGCCGGTGTTGCAGTAGGCATAGGGCGCCGCGCACTCGGCATTCGTGGTGCACGGCAGGCCGCCGTTGGAGAGGCTGCAATAGGTGCCGGGGCCGAGCGGGCCATCCTGCAACGTATTCGCGCTGCACCCGGTTTGCGCCGAGCACCTGCCGCAACTCGGGCAGGTCACCGTCTCCCCGCAAACCGTGGCGCTGCCGCCGCACACGCTCTGGCAGTCGATGAGGTTCACCGTCGCCGCAATCGCGGCGCACTGGCCCGCATCACACCACTCGCCGCTCGGGCAGGGGGAGGTGCAGGTGTGGTTCAGGCTGGCCGTGTTCACACACAGCCCGGCGCTCGCCGTCTGGCAGACCGTGCAACTCGCCACGCACGAGCCATCCGTCTGGCAGAACAGGCCATTCGGGCAGAGCCGCGAGGCCGAGCAGGGCGTGCACACCCCGGCGACGCAGAAGGGTTTGGTGGTAGGGCACGCTTCCGCGCAGTCGCCGCAGTGGTCCGGGTCGGTCTGCAGGTTCGCGCAACCGTCCGCGCAGCACACCTCGTCGCCGGTGCACGCCGCGTTGCCATTGCCCGCGCAGACGCACGCGTGATCCACGCAATCCGGCGCGGCATCGGTGAGGCAGACATCATCGTCGCAGCACACCCCGTCGTAGCAGGAGCCAGCGCAGCAGAGGTCCCCCATCTGCTCCGCCAGGCAGTCGCCGCTCGCCGCGCACGCCGCGCACGCCCCGTCCACGCAGATCGGCGCCGGGTTGGCGCACGTGCCAGCCTCGCAGGCGCAGCCGCCGTTGGCGGCGCAGACCTGGCCGTCACTGCCGCAGGGATCGCCCACCTGCGCGGGGTCGGGCACGCACGCGCCGGGCGTACTCGGCCCGCCCTGGCAGATGAAGCACTCCCCGCAGGGGGCAGGGCAGTCACAGGAGCCACAATCGACCGTCTTGCCGCAGGTCCGGCGATCCTTCACCGGCCCGCAGGTTCCGGCGCAGATCTTCCCATTGCCCTGGGGCTTGCAGTGCGGCTTGCGAGCGCCGGGCCGCTTGCGCCGCTGGTGGCGCTGCTTGCGGCGGCGGCGGCGCTCCCTGGCGGCGCCGTCATCGGCATCGAGCCAGGCAGCAACCCCACCCAGCAGCGGCAGCGAGGCTGCCAGCCCGAGCAGGCGGCGGCGAGGAGCGGGCGCAGAGAACACGCGGGAGAGGGCATCGAAGGCAGCAGCATCCATGGCAAAGCCCCGTAGCAATGGCGGTCCAACGCACACTGGTTGCGGATGCCAGCATATGGCGCGGCACAGCCCAGGGGACCCGTAGAACGTGCGGGGTTTTCGCGCGAAATCCGGGAATCAGCGGACACCCCTGTCCGCGCCGCGATACCCCTCGCCCTGCGCGGCTCCCAGTGCGCAGTTGACTGGCGGAGGTCGTGAAGAATGCTGGCGACGCTGGTGCCGCCGGAAGCCCCTCGCCCTGCGCCCAGGAAGAAGGGTTGGGGGTGAGGGTTCCGCGCAGCCAACCGGGCGGATGCTACGCGCTGATGGGCTGGTTGAACGTCACCGTGGCCGCGTTGGAGATGCCGCCACCGCCCCCGGCGTCGTTTGCCGCGTTGCGCATGATCTCGTTGCCCGCGTTGAAGGTGATGGCGGCCGGAGATGCGAACGCGTTCATGTTGATGATGCCGCCGCCAGTGCCGGTGGTGGTCAGGGAACGGGCAACATGATCGAAGCGGCGGGTTGCCACGGTACGCTCTCCCGGCGTACCGGGCCAGCGTCAGCCGCCCGGCGGAGCCTGCACGGTCGCGCGTACGCTGGTGCACGCGCGCTCCGCCGACGACACGACCCGACGTTGCTTCGCCGGTGATCCCCTGGATCTGCCGGGCCATGTACCGGTTGCGCGCACATCACGGCCACGCCCGGAGGTCCGCTCGGTTCGGGGCCGGGGGTGGCGCGCATCGTGCACGTACCCGCAACGGCAGCGGAAACCCGGGAGACCTGGCCATGCCTGACGACGTATCCACTCTGCTGATCTGGGACGGCGACTGCGGCTTCTGCCGCAACGCCGTCGGCTGGCTGCTGCGGCACGACCACGACGGGCGCATCGAGGCCGTGCCCTACCAGGCGCTTCCCGCGCCACCCATGACCCCCGCCCTGCGCCGCCAGGCCGAGCGCGCCGTGCAGGTCATCACCCCCGGCGGGCAGCACCTCGCCGCGGGGCGGGCGGTGCTCTTCGTACTGCGGCAGGTGGGCTGGCGGCCCGCCCTGGTGCGGCTGGCCAGCCACCGCCCCGTTCTGTGGGCCGTGGAGGCGGGCTACTGGGTGATTGCGCGGAACCGCACCTTCTTCAGCCGTCTCCTGTTCCGGGGCAGCGGGCCGCCGGGGTGCGGCGCGGGGCGCTGCCCTGGATGATGCGGCCAGGGGCGGATCAGCCCTGGGGGAGGCGCCGGCAGGGTGCTCCTGAACTGGATGTGGTTGCGCGCGTTCGGGCGGCGGGTGATGCCGATGAGTGCGCCGTTCCGCCTTTTTGCGTCGCCTCGAGCTGGCCCCGGTCATTCAGCAGCAGCGCGCTGCCCACCAGCGCGCCCAGCGTCTCGCGGCGGCTCACCTGCCGCGCGGCCTTCCGCAGCAACTGCTCCAGCTTCGATGCTTCCATGCGTCGTCAATCCTCTTGCCCGCGCAAGGACGTAGAGAGCGGGTGAGGTGTCGCGAAACGGGCCGGGCGGTCGCCGGAGGACCCTCACCCCCAACCCCTCTCCCTGTGCGCAGGGAGAGGGGAGCCGATCGGCGCAGGCGAGGCCAGCATCTGGCGCGCCGGGGCCAGGGTTGACGTGCTGAGCGCGGAACTGGCCTCCGAGGTCGCCGCCAAAAGCCCCTCTCCCTGTGCGCAGGGAGAGGGGTTGGGGGTGAGGGTCCTCCCCCGCCCTGCGCACGTACTCAGGGCGAGGGGCTGGGGGTGAGGGTCCTCCGGTCCGAGAATCCTCGTCTATCGCCAGGGTCAATCACTCACACCAGCCACTCATCGAGCAGGCGTTGCTGCAACACTGCGGGGCTACCGGGCAGGGCGCGCCGCCCGGCCGCCGGCACTCGCCCGCAAATGCGCCGTCCGGGCAACAGTTCTGCGTTGAATCCTGGCAGATCACCCGGGTCTCGATGCAGTGGCCCTGCCCATCACAGGTACTGCGGCTCTCCAGACACAGCCCATCCACATCGCAGGCCGGGCCTTCCGCGGCGGCCACGCACTGGCCCGCCTGGCAGGTCTGGCACGGCCCGCAGGACTCCGCCTGGCAGAGGCCGCCGCAGCCATCCGCAGCGCCGCCTGGCAGGTGTAGGCGTGCGCAAGAAGGCCGCGATGTACGTGTTGCTGTGCGAAGATTTGCGGCCACGCGCCGGACAGGCGGGGGTGCGGCCGTGTATCACTCCACCTCTCGGGAATGATCGGCAAACTCCGTAATTCTACGGATGTGCGCCGGAACGGCTCCCTCCAGAATGCCAGCAGGTTCAACCGCAGAGAGGAGCGACCCATGGATCATGCCGCCTTTGATCACCTCGCGCGACGGGTCGGAGCAATTCGCTCGCGGCGGGCTGCTGTCGCCGTCCTGGGCGGTGCGCTCGTCTCGCTCCCCGCTGTCTTTTCCCCGAACCTGGCCGCAGCGAAGAAGAAGAAAAAGAAGAAGGTCACGCTTTGCCTGAACGGCCAGACGATCACGGCCTCCGGCAAGAAGAAGAAGAAATACCTGTCCCAGGGCGCCACGCCCGGCGCCTGTCCGCCTCCTGGCTGCACGCGCAAATGCACTGGCAAGACCTGCGGCAGCGATGGCTGCGGCGGCAGTTGTGGAACCTGCGGCGCCAACCATGTCTGCCAGAACGGCGCGTGCGTTTGCGTGCCTGACCGCCTGTGCGGCGAGATCTGCTGCACTGAGAACGTGGCATGCTTCGCGGAAGGCTGCGCCTGCGAAACCACCCTCTGCAGTTGCACAGGTGAGCGCACCTTCTGCTCCACGCCCGATTTCACCCAGTGCTGCGCGGCCGGCGATACCTGCGATCCGGCCGCCGCCTGCACGACCGACACCTGCACCGCCGACAACGATGTCTGCACGGTCGGCGGCGCGTTCTGCGGCGATGGCTTCTGCCTCTGCACCACCAGCGCGGCCGGCACACCCTTCTGCGGCGACTTCGACCGGGTCGAGGGTTGCCCGGCGGCGAGCGCCTGCGATGCCGATACCGACTGCGGCGCAGGCGAGACGTGCGCCAATGTGCCGTGCTGCAGCGACACTGCCGATACCTTCTTCGGCGTCTGCCTGGCTGCCTGCCCGGTCACACGCGGTAGCACCGCCGCACCGGCAGATCGGGCCAGGATGCGGCGACAGCTCGAACGCACCGTGCACCGGGACTTCTCGCCGGCAACACGTCGCCGGTAGCCTGGCCACTGCCCACGTGTGAGGACGCCACCCATGCCTACGACCCACCTGAGGCGACCATGCCAGCTCCTGCTGGCGCTGCTGGCCCTGGCGCTCGCGTGGCCCGCCGGGCACATGCCGCGGCCGGGCCCGCTCGCACCCGCTGTCGCAGCCTCCTCCCCCGGCGACAACGGCCGCATTGCGTTCGCCAGCAATCGGAACACCGCGGCCAACACCACGGGCGACTTCGAAATCTTCACGATGCAGCCAGACGGCGCGGATCTCCAGCAATTGACCAATAACACGACCGACGACCGCTGGCCCGCGTGGTCGCCCGATGGCAAGAAGATCGCCTACGCCAATGGCGCGGACCACATCGTGGTCATGGACGCCAATGGCAGCAACCCCACGCCACTGACGAGTGGATCCGGCCGAGACGCGCTGCCCACCTGGGCGCCCGGGGGTGGGTTCATCGCCTTCACGCGCTTCCAGGGCGGGCAAACCAACATCTTCACCATGCAGAGCACCGGCGCCAACCAGACCCAGATCACCACGGGATCCTGGAACAGCGAACCCGATTGGGCCCCGGATGGCAGCCGCATCGCCTTCGAGGGGCGGGTGGGGAGCACCTTCGCGCTCTACACCATGCTGATAGACGGCTCCGACCTGACCCGGGTGCTCCCGGCCAGCCTGACCGCCGACCGTGACCCTTCGTGGTCACCCGACGGGACAAAGATCACGTTCTATCGCCAGGTTGGGTTCCAGAACGATATCTTCGTGGTCGATGCCGACGGCTCGGACGAGGTGAACCTCACCAATGCCGCCCGGAACGAGTACTACCCGGTCTGGTCGCCTGACGGCACGGAGATCGCCTTCGTGGCGGATATCGCTGGCAGCAGCGAGATCGTGACCATGCGTGCCAACGGCAGCAATCCGCAAACCCCGGCGGCGAACTCCGGGGAGGACGAGGCTCCGTCCTGGCAGCCCACCACCCGCCGCGTCCCCCCCATCGTCAAGGGCCCGCCGAAGTTCAGCCGCGGCAGCGCCATCGTCTTCGTCAGCGGCCGCGTGACGCCGGGCAACCCGGAAGGCGACTTCGAGCTCTTCACGCTCACCATGAACCCCCTGACGGGTGATGTCGTGACGCAGTTGACCGCCAACACCGTGGATGACCTGGGCCCAGCCTGGTCCCCGGATGGTTCCCGGATCGCCTTCGAGCGGAGCGGCGACATCTACGTGATGAACGCCGACGGGAGCGGCCAGGTCAACCTTACCAACGACCCGCGTGGTGATCACGGGCCGCGTTGGTCGCCATCTGGCGCCCGCATCGTCTTCTCCCGTGACGTCAGCCCGAGCAACACCGATCTCTTCACGATGAACGCGGACGGGAGCGCGCAGGGCGCGCTGACGACCACGCCAACGCAACTCGAATACCGGCCTGACTGGTCGGCCGACGGCGTCAGCATCGCCTTCGTCAGCTCCACGGCTGGCAACACCTACATCGGGGTGATCAACGTCAACGGCAGTGGCCGCCAGATCCTGATCAATTTCGCGTTGAACGAAGATCACCCCAGGTGGTCGCCAGATGGCCAACAGATCGCCTTCAGCAGCAACGGCAACGACAACAATCCGAGCCTGCAGACCGACATCTGGACGGCGCGCGCCGATGGCGCCAACCCCATCAACCGCACGGCAAGTTCCCGGGACTATGAGGAAGGGCCCACCTGGTCGCCCGACGGCAAGCAGATCGCCTACGCCGTGCGCACGTTCAGTGATCCCAACTACGAACTGTTCACCATGAAGGCGAACGGCGCCGGCCGCACGAACCGTTCGAACAACCCCGCCATGGACGGCGGCCCGGACTGGGCCGCGAAGCCAGCGGCCGCACCAGCGCCGCTCGCGTCGAGCCAGCATGGCCAGGGTCAGCCGTCCGCTGGTGGCGATCGCGGGAAGCACGACAAGAAGCAGGACAAGAAAAAGGACAAAAAACGCAAGGGAAAGAAGCACGGCGCACGCGGCAAGCATCAGCGTGACAATGGCAAACCGAAGCAGCGGGACCGCGATGCGGCCCGTGACGGACGGCACGAGCCCCGTCGTCACCCCCACAAGTCACCGCGAGGCCGTGCGTCATGACCGCGAGGGTCCACCATGCTGGCCCTGCGCTCAGCGGCCGGGGCCGCGTTTCACTGATGATCTCGACACTCACGTGAGAGGATCTCACGAATGACCAGCACCCACGTGAGACAACCGTGCAAGCTGCTGATGGCCCTGCTGGCCTTCTCGGTCATGTGGCCCGCCGGGTTCGGTCTACTTCCTCCCATGCCGGTTGCTCCCGTTGCGGCGGCTATTCCGGGCAGCAACGGCCGCCTTGCCTTTGCCAGCAATCGTCCATCCTCTGGCGACCCCGGTGACGATTCCGAGATCTACACCATGGCGCCGAATGGCTCCGATATCCAGCAATTGACCGACAACGCCGCGCTCGACTTCGCCCCATCCTGGTCACCGGATGGCTCCCGTCTCGTCTTCGTCAGCACGCGGAACGGCGGGCGGCAGATCTTCACCATGCGCGCCGATGGCGCCCAACAGACCAACATCAGCAACAGCGCCGCCAGCGACATCGAGCCATCATGGTCGCCGGATGGGACGAAGATCGCCTTCGTTCGCCTGGCTGGCGGCTTCCCGGCCATCTACACCATGAACGCCAATGGCAGCAACCAGACGGCCCTCACCGACGGCACATCGAACAGCGATACCCCGGCCTGGTCGCCGGATGGGACGAAGATCGCCTTCGCCAGTAACCGCGATGGCGCCTGGGGCATTTTCACCATGGATGCCAACGGCGCGAACGCGACCCGGCTGACCAACAACGGCAGCCGCCAGGACTACGATCCTGACTGGTCACCCGATAGCGCCCAGATCATCTTTGCCCGCACCGAGGCAACCCAGATCGACATCTACCGCGTGCAGGCGAACGGCTCGGCGCCGGTCAATCTCAGCAACAGCTCAACCAGCGAGGGTGATCCGGCCTGGTCCCCGGACGGCTTCCAGATCGTCTTCACCCGCCAGTTTCCCGGGACTGGGAGCGCCACTGGCGAGATCATGACGATGAACGCCGACGGCGCAAACCCGACCAACCTGACCAACGACCCGAGCGACGATCTCTGGCCGGCCTGGCAGGCCCTGCCGCGCGTGCCTCCTATCGTCAAGGGCCCCCCGAAGTTCACGCGCGGGAGCGATATCGTCTTCAGCAGCAACAGGGTCACGCCCGCCAACCCCGAGGGCGATTTCGAGATCTTCACGCTGACACTCAACGTCTTGAGCGGAGAGACGCTCACGCAGGTGACGTTCAACGCGGTGGGGGACCTCGCGCCCGCCTGGTCGCCCGATGGCGCCAGGATCGCGTTTGAGCGCAATGCCAATATCCATGTGATGAATGCTGACGGCAGCGGGCAGGTGAACCTCACCAGGAACCCGGTATCCGTTCACGGCCCACGCTGGTCTCCGGATGGCTCACGCATCGTGTACTACGGCGCGGTGACCGCGACCAACACCGATCTCTTTACCATGGATGCGAACGGCAGCAACCAGGCTCCCCTCACCAACACGCCAAACACGACGGAATATCGGCCTGACTGGTCGCCAGACGGCAGCCAGATTGTCTTTGTCAACACGGTGCTTGGCGCTACAGCCATCAGCGTCATGAACGTGGACGGCAGCAACCGGCGCACGCTGATCGATCTCCCATTGATCGAAGATAACCCGCAGTGGTCACCGGATGGACAACGGATCGCCTTCGACGGCAACAGCGACACGCAAAGCCTGCAAACCGATATCTTCACTGTGCGGGCCGATGGCTCCAACCTCGCCAACCGCACGACGAGCCCCCAGGACTACGAACAGGACCCCGCCTGGTCTCCGGACGGGCGGCAGATCGTCTACGCCGTGCGCACCAGGAGCAATGCGAACACCGAGCTGTTCACCATGAAGACCAATGGCACGAGCCGCACCAAGCGCACCAACAACCCCGCCATGGACGGCGGAGCGGACTGGACCGCGAATCCGGGATCACCGGCGGCTCCCCTGGCATCGAACGCGAACGGGCAACATCGTCAACCCGGCCGTGGCGATCGTGACCAGCAGAAGGAAACGCACAAGTCCCGGCACAAGGCCAAGCAGAAGCAGAAGCACCGGCAGCGCGGCGCACGCGGCCGGCATGGCCCTGACCACGGCGGAAGCAACCGGCGCGGCCGCGATACGCCCCGCAACGAGCGGCTGCGGGACGAGGGCCGGAACTGGCGCCGCTGAGCTTCCTGCGCCACAGCGGGCCAGCTACCCGGTCCCGGACAGCAGGAAGCCCTGCTCCCGGTCCGGGAGCAGGGCTTGCCGTGCGTGTTTCTCCTGACAGAGGCTTCCTACGCCGTCGGCATGCTGCCAGCGTCGAAGGGGTCGCTGCCCAGGGCCGCTTCATCCCCATCGTAGTAGCCGTCGCCGTCGGTATCCGGGTTGCCGGGGTCGGTGCCCAGGGCCGCTTCGTCGGCGTCCGCCAGGCGGTCGCCATCGCTGTCGGCGGCGGCATCGCCGGTGGCGGCGCTGTCGGTGGCAAGCTCCGAGGCGGCGGCGTCCGTGCTACCGTCGCTGGCGGCCGTGCCGCTGGTGTCATCCCAGGTCACCGGGCTGGTGCCCGTGACAAAGGCTTCCTCGCCGTCGCCGAGGCCGTCGCCATCGGTATCCCAGTTGTAGGGATCGGTGCCGTAGATGTTGGTCTCATCCGCGTCGGCGATGCCATCGTTGTCGGAATCCAGCGCGGTCGCGGTGTCCACCGGCGCGTTCTCGACCGGCTCCACGTAGGTGGTGTCGTCGTAGACCGGAGCCGGATCCAGCGGCACGTACGGGTCGTTGTTCCCGACGTTGACGTTGGAATCCGGGTTATCGCTGACGGAGTAGGTGCCATCCGGGCCGAGCAGCGAGGTGCCGGGGGAGCCGCCGTTCACCGTGCCCGGCGCGGCCGTGGCGCTGCCTGGGCCGATGGCCGCGGCGTTGCCGTCGGTGGCGGAGATATCCGCGCCCGGGATCACCGGGACCACCGGGACGTTGCTGCTGCCACTGGTGGTGCTGAGCGGCGGGCCGATGTTGTTGGTGCCCGGGCCCGTGTTCACATCGCCGTAGACCACCGTGGGGCCGTCGGCATCCACCGCCGGGCTACCGGGGTGTGCCGCGCCAGAGTTGCCATCGGCGTTGATCGTTTCCTGCGCAATTGCGAGGCCGCCGGAGAGGGCGAGGCTGACGCCCACGCCCAGGCTGAAGAGTGATCGGTACCATTTCATTGCTGGCGCTCCCGAATGGGGCAAGAGGGCTGTCCCTTCCCAAAACGTGCAGGCAGAGCTGCCGACACGGAATACTCTCACACCACTGAAAACGGATAGCGCACCAACCCGGTTTCGCCGCAGTGGCAACGAATATTTGGGAATGTTGGGGGAACGTTCGCCAAAGGGGCTGATGGTATACGCCCGGCGGCGCCAACGTACGCGGCGGGCGGCGCGGGTCTCGGCGCGCCGGTTCCTGGACCCGGCTGCACGGATCGGCTCCCCTCGCCCTGCGCACGGGGAGAGGGGCTGGGGGTGAGGGTCAAACCGCCGCCACCCTGCTCCCCGCCTCAGGCGGCGGCGACGCCCCGAGGTGCCGCCCACCCTCAGGTGTCATCCATCTTCAGGCAGCATCCTGAGCTTGTCGGAGGTTCTCATTCCAGACCGCGCCGGTCGGAGGTGTCCGCCCACCTTCGCGTGTCATCCTGAGCTTGTCGAAGGATCTCGTCGCCAGCCGCCATCATCCGAGGTATCCGCCCACCCGCAGGCAATGGATCTCAGCACAGCCGCGACCCAGCGGCCCAGCCGGTTCCCCGCCCGCCGCTCCCTCCCGCGTGGTTGGCGGGAGCACGGGTCAGGATGAGCGGGACGGGGCGTGGTATAGCGGACCGTGGGGGAGGCGAGACGAGATCCTTCGACACGCATCAGATATGACACTTGAGGGTGGGCGACAGCCGCAAACCTGCGCGGGTGGGAGCAGGGTCCGGCGACGCGTCACCGCACCGATACTCGTGAGCGGGGTTGCGGTGAGGGCCGTTCACCCCAGGATCTCCCGCACGCAGACGAGCGCAATCGCCAGCAGCAGCACCGCCGCCGAGCGGTTGACCAGGTGGTAGTCGTCGCTGCGGATGCCGAGCAGGATGCCGCCCGTGGCCAACGCCAACGCGAGTAGCCAGAGCCACGCGCCGGGCAGGAGCGCGTGGGGACGCCTGTGTGGCGCGCGCATCAGCCCGCACCTCCGGGGGTGGCCTCGCGAACGGGCTCCCCTCGCCCTGCGCAAGGAGGAAAGGAGAGGGGCCGGAGGCGAGGGGCGTTCACTCCGCCTCTGCCGTGGGCTCGCGCACCACCAGCGGCGTGCGCGCGAAGAGCGTGGAAACCAGGATGCCCGCCTCATAGAGCAGGTAGAGCGGCACGAAGACGACGGCCATGTTGATGGGGTCGGTGGAGGGCGTGATGATCGCCGACAGCACCAGCAGCACAATCACCGCGTACTTGCGGAACGAGCGCATCTTCTGCGGCGTCACTGCGCCCAGCTTGGCCAGGATGAACATCACCACCGGGAGCTGGAACGCCAGGCCCAGCCCCAGCATCAGCGTCAGGAAGAAGTTGATCACCTCGCCGCCTTCCGGCGACCACTCGTAGAGATCGCTCATGAAGCTGGAGAGGAACGTGAGGGCGCGCGGCGCGGCGAAGAAGAAGCCGTACGCCACCCCCAGCAGGAAGAGCACGATCACGAACGGCATCGAGAGAATCAGGAAGCGCTTCTCCTTGCCGGTCAGGCCGGGCAGCAGGAAGCCGACCAACTGCCACATGAGCACCGGGAGCGCGAACCCGATGGCCACGTAGAGCGCCACCTTGAAGTAGAGCGTGATCGGATCGGTGGGGCTGACGACATCGAAGCCGCCGATGGCGTTGGCCTCCAGTTGCAGCCGCTTCAGCAGCGGCCCGGCCAGGAACACGCCGGCGATGAACGCCACGCCAATGGCCAGCACGCTCTTGACGATGCGGTCGCGCAGCTCCTCCATGTGCTCGAGGAGCGTCATCTCCTCGAACACATCTGGCGCATTGGCATCGGGCAGCTTCGGCAGGTGCGGCCGGGAGATGGCCGGCAGCCGGTTCGGCAATTTCGCCGGCAGCGCCGGAACGGAGGGCTTCAACCTACGCGCCATGCGGGAACTCCTCGCGCATCGTCAGGGGCGCGACAAGCTGGGAGATGATGCTCCCGGCCGGCAGCGCGCGCCCACCTAGCCAGTCATCCGAGACCCAGGGAATCCAGTCCGGGTCCGGGGCAGAACTCAGCAGCCAACTGCGCGGCGAGAGCAGCGTGTTGCTGGTGAAGAGCAGGAAGGCGGCGGCCAGCATGACCAGCGCCGCGACGTGGACGGGCCGCCAGGGGGGAGAGGTGGCGGCCGGCGGCGCGGTTGGCCCGGCCACCGCGCGGTAGTGCTCCAGCAGATGCACCATGTCGCGCAGCTCCGGATCGAGCTCCGTCTCCGCCACCGGGCGGCCGGCCAGCCGGGCATCCCAGTAGCGGGCCAGGGCGGCGGCCTCGGCCTGCTCCCGCGTGCGGAGCGGCAGAATCTTCGCGGTGCGCCCATCGGGGCGCGTGGGGGTACTCATGGCGACGGAGCCTTTCTGCGTCACCCGGCGTCCTGCTCGGCGGTGAGGCGGCGGCGCAACGTCTTCAGGGCGCGGTAGAAACGCTGATCGACGTTGTTGGCGGTCAGGTGCGGGTAGCCGATGTGCTGCAGTTCGCGGGCGAGCTCGCGGGAGGTGTAGCCCGCCTGGCGGCCCTGCACGATCATGCGGTCCAGCGGCGCGAGTTGATCCAGCAGCCAGACGTAGTGCAGCAACTCCAGCACCTGCTCGTCGCTGCGCGCGGCATCGGCCAGGTCCGCGTAGGCCAGGGGTTGCGGCAGGCCCCGCCGGTGGGAGCGCCGCCGCGCGGCCTGCAGCTTCAGCCGCGCCACCCCCAGCGCCCACGCCAGCAGGCTCTCGGGCGGCTCGCGGTCGCGCTGCACGTGGAGCGTGGCCATCGTCTCCTGGGCGATATCCTCCGCGCTGATCAGGGCATCGCTGGCTGATGACGCGCGCAGCGACGCCGCCGTCACCCGCCGCACCGTCTCCCGGATCTGCTCCAGGATCACGTCATCGGCTGGGGGTGCGGCGGGCGCCGGGAGGGCATGCAGGTGGCCCGGCTCCGGGTGCTCCGGCGGGGGAGCCTCGTCACCGGCGGGGGTCGCGCGCGTCGTCATACCTGGTAGTGTCGCTGCCGGGGCGGTTTCTTACATCCTCCCGAACAGATCCCGCCGGGACCGGCGCTGCACAGACACGCCCGGGCGTCCCGGACCTCACGTCACAGCACCGCTCACGGTGCGGCAACCAACGCCGGCAGCGTGAGCAGGAGCGGGTTTAGCCGGGGGCACGCGTGGCCGGGGCGGCAGCGCGCGCTGCCGCCCCTGCTGCGTCACGCGGGATCACGCCTCGCCGCAGACTGCGCCCGTGCAAGAGCCGCTGCAACACAGGCTCACCGTTTGAATGCCGCAGCCACCAGGGAGCGCCGCGCCGTCGGGGATACAGCTCTCACAGATTCCCTGCTGGTTGCACCGCACATTCGTGCCGATGCAGTCGAGGTCGCGGCAGCATTCCTTCTCGCACACGCACCCACTCCCGTCACACGTCTCGCGGAAGCCGCATGACTGGCAGATGAACCCGTCTCGCCCACAGAAGTTCAGGCTGTCCCCATCCCGGCAGGTCGTACCGTCGCAGCACCCGCCGCAATTTTCGGGGCCACAGGTCTTGACGGGGCAATCGGTCCCGCAGCACGCGTCGTTGCTGATGCAGACCCCGTCGCACACGCGTTGGTTGGGCCCGCAGGCGCAGGCGCCGTTCACGCAGACCCGGTCGCCAGTGCATTCACTATCCGCGCAGCATGCGTCGGCCGGAATGCATCCGCCACGGCAGGGGCGCTGCCCACGCGGGCACGCGCTGCACGTTCCGGACTCACAGACGTTGCCGCCGCAGTCGCTGTCGCTACAGCAGCCGTGACAGCGCCGGTCCTTGCACCGGCGCTGGCCAAAGAGGCATTTCCGCTTCTTCCTTTGCCGCCGCCGGTGTGACCGGGAGCCGGCCTCCCCGGATGCCGCCAGCCCCGCGCCAGCCAGGACGCCGCCCAGGGCGCCAAACAGGACGCGGCGGCGCGTGCTCCTGGCGGTGCCGAGGTCGCGTGCGAAGGCATCGAATCGCGTCGGTTCCATGGGTGCTCCTTTCTTGCTGGCAGCGACGGCCCACGTGAACGGCTGTCTTGCGTTCACTTTAGGAGGGAGATGCCGGCTGGGCTATTGGTAGAAATACGTATTTCCCAGACGGCCCGGCACCGTCGCCCAGGCCGGCGGCTGGCCGGGCTGGGCCTGGGCGGCAACAAGGGCGGCGATGTCGGGGGCGATTCGCCGCTGCTGCGCCTCAACGACAGCGCCATCACCCGCAACACCGCCAGCAAGGCGGGCGGCGGCATCTACACCGACAGCGGCACGATCACGATGCAGGCTGGAACCGTCACCAACAACACGGCGACCGATACCGGCAGCGGGCTGTTCAGCACGGACGACGGCGACGTCACGATCTCGGCATCGAGCGCCATCGTCGAGAACGACCCCAACGACTGCATCGGCACCGACGCCTGCGACGCGTAGGCCAGCGCCGAGTGGAACATCTACAGCGATCCGCACGCGGCGCGGCTCGTCTTCGAGTCTGGCGTGCCGATTACGCTGGTCCCGCTGGACGCCACCAACGACGCGCCGGTAACCCCGGCGTTCGTGGCGAAGCTGCAGGCCAAGCAAGCTACCCCCGCCGCTGAGTTCGTCGCCACACTGCTGGAGACCAACGCCGCGTCCATCGCCGCGGGCTGCTACGACTTCTGGGATCCGCTGGCGGCCGTGGTGCTGGGCGACCCCAGCCTGGTGACCCTCACCCCGCGTGCGGTGACGGTGATCGACATCCCCGGCGCTCCGGAGGATGGCCGCACCAAGCCTGTCGCCAACGGCTCCGACAT
>DAOUDE010000110.1:0-3757 GCA_034431475.1 Thermomicrobiales bacterium
AAGGCTCGCGCGGATCTGGGAATCACGTTGCCCAGTTCCCCAAGCCGTGGCGTGGAATCAACGAGCGAGAGCGTGGAGTAGACTACGGCGTGCACCTTTGCCGGGGTGGCGAAATGGCAGACGCATCGCACTCAAAATGCGACGGGGGTGACCCCGTGCGGGTTCGAATCCCGCTCCCGGCACCGATTCCCGACCAAACGAACTGGAAGCGTTCCGGTCCTGCGGCGATCTGGACCGACATGTCGCTGGCACGTACGGCGCAGGTCTGTGCATTTGCGCTCTAGCGATCACCGGGGGCCTGAGAGGCCTCGGTGCGGTCAAGCACCTCGACTGCTGTGCGCACCGCCTGGTCGATGGCGGCGAGGCCACGGAGCAGCCGCGCGCGCTCGTCGTCGTCGATGCTGCCCGAGCGTTCCACCGCCCGTGAAAGCAGTTGCGCCCGGCCACGAATGGTGGCGAGTGGATTGAGGAGGTCGTGGCGCAACTGGTCAAATGACTCGGGCGGCAGACCATGGTGCTGGGTGTTCGTTCTTGACATGCAGTCTCTCGTCCTGCAAGGCGAGCGGGCTCTTGTGAACGGGCACGCAAGGTTCAGGCCCGAGGGTGTGAACTCTGTGCCCTGTACGACGGCTCATCGCTCCTTCCATGTTACAAGGGTGACCAACGGCGTGGTCATACAGGAAACCGGGCCGCGCGCCGGGCCGTTTACGCAGGTAGACGAACGACTGTGCCCAGAGGGAGATCGAGCGTGAAGCGACTCATCGTGGCCCTGAGCGTGAGCCTGATGCTCGCGGGCGGAATGCAGCATGCGTCTGCGCAGACCACGACGGAGCGCGTGACAGCCTCTGACGGTGATGCGGCTATCCGGGGCACCGGCGATGCGTCGGCCGCTCCCGGGAACGTCACGCGTGGCGGCGGGGCGGCATTGCTTGGTCCGGATGGCACGTACGGCGTCTACGATGAGCCGCCCTCAAGCATTTCAGTGACGAACAACAACACGCCTCCGGTTGTCAACGTCACCGAAGGCGGCTATGCCCCGGAGCCGGTCTACGACACCGGGTATGTCGAGGACTCGTACGTTGCTGAAGACCCGTACGTGCCAGAGGATTCCTACATTCCGGAAGAAACGGATGTGACCTCCGGAACCACCGCCGTCGCATCGGATGCCGATCAGGATGGCGACAATGCGCTCGATGCGCGCGAGCTGGAATTGGGGCTGGATCCCTACAATGCTGACACCGACGGCGACGGGGTGGCGGACGGCGACGAGCTCGACATCTACGGCACTGATCCCTTCACCTGGGATTCCGATGGCGACGGCGCTTCTGACGGGGAGGAGCTCTTTGGTCTCCACACCGATCCTCTCGCCTGGAACGCGGCCCAGGATGTATCTCCCAGTGATCAGACGCTCACTGCCAACGGGGTGGACAGCGCTGCGGCCTCCTGATCTCGGATGACCGCCGCACAGGGGCGTTGATGCGCCGCCCAAGCTGAGCATGCGAAGAGCCCGCAGGATGCCATTCCTGCGGGCTCGCTGCATGCCCGCGAATCGGTATCGAGATGTGTATAGACCTGAGTATTGGTGCCGATGTTTCCACCCGGCCCCAGGCGCATCATGGACGCAGATCGAAATCGGATTCGCTTCAGCGTTCACGCAGCGCGGATGGACAGGAGGCCTTCATCCCGCGATCCGAATTTCCCCTTCGGTTTCGATCTCGTTGCAGACCCCGTCAATCACCAGCGTTTTCGCAAGGAGTCTGACCATGATTTCTCGTCGCTCACTCATCAGCAACTCCGCAGTCGGCGCGCTTGCTTTGGCCGCCGCAGTGACTGCCCGCGAGCTTCCCGCCATGGCCGGCAACGGAAATGGGAACGGGAATGGCCACGGCGGCGATCATGAGAATGAAGGCCGCAATCGTGACCGCAACCGGCGCAGCAATCGCCGGCGCCGCAACAAGGGCAAGAACAACAATGACAACGGCAACAATCGCCACGGCCGGGGCAACGCCAACGGCGGTATTGCAGACGTCACGTTGCCAACCGCGAGGGACATCGTTGTTGAAGGGAACGGCGATCCGTCCGATAACCTCGAGCAGAAGCGCGATCGTCGCCACAACCGCCGCGAGCGCCGCCGGGATCGCCGGCGCCGGGGCAACTAGCCCGCGCTAGCCCGTCCGACCCGGCGGAACCTGGCCTCCCAGGTTCCGCCGGGTCACCGGAGGCGGCTGCAACGCCGGGGCGCAATTTCCAGATTGCCGGTCAACGACTCACCTGGCTGCAACCCCCAGGTAACGAAAAGCGCCGGGTGGACCAATCGGGCCGCCCGGCGCTGTCGCGTGGAGGATGTTGAGTTGGTGACTACAGCACCCCCAGGCGCACCGCTGTCACCACCGCTGCACGGCGCGATGGGACATCCAGTTTTCCGAGAATGTTCGAAACGTGATTGCTTACGGTACGTCGGCTCAGGTAGAGCCGCTCCGCAATATCGCGATCAGTCCAACCACGTGCAACCAGGCGCAAGACCTCGACTTCGCGCCGGGTCAGGATCGTGTTTCCACGAGCCGGAGCTGCGCCTGCTGTCTGTGCTTGCAGGGCGTCGTGTGGCAGCACGTGCAGCCAGTTGACGGGTTCACCGTCACGCTGCTGGCGCAGACGGCGTGATGCGATTTTGCGGAGAAGCGTGGTATGCGGGTGAAGTTCCATGCCTGCCTCTCTCTCGAATGAATCGGGTGGTCTGCGTCAGGGCGCCGTGCATCGCTTCTGACGTGGGAGATAATCACCGGGCGCCGTTAGAGCGCCGTTAGTCCCTGGATATCGCCCAGCTAACGGGCGCACTGAGCTGCAACAGACTCGCGCAGAGACTGGCTCCCACACGATGGAACCCTGTGCTTAGCCCGGACTATTCATGATCGACTCCGTGCGCCGCGAGCAGACGCCAGAGGGGTTCGCCGAGATGGTGTCATGCGAGACGCAGGTGGACTCGGATGACCAGTTGCCGGACGAGACCGCCAATTTTGATCAGGCGCAGGCGCAGGGTCTCCAGGGTCAGCCGCTCGGTTCCTGCGGCGACCTGCCGCAAGCGCAACGTGTGCGGCAGCGTAGAAGGGGCATGCAGGAGCAACCGCACGTGGTTTGCCAGGAAGCGGTAACAGGAGAGACGGTCGACAACGCGGGCGCGTTTGAGATCCATGATCCAGATCGCCCCGGATCGCGACGCCTACGTCCGGCTATTGCAGGCGTAGCCGGGCCACGCCGCGCTACAGGAGCGGCAAACGCAAGCGGAACTGTGGCAGCCTGATCCATGCGGGGCGCCTCCAGGAGGCGGCGGTTTCAGCACCTTCCGAAGACCAGACCGATGCCCCATTGTTACGCTCGTGCATGGTCCGCCCGAGCAGGGGACCTGTTCCTTCTTGCATTGAGGCCGTGCGCAACTCCCCCTGGCACGCACGGCAGCGTGCGACAACCTGCGCGGCGAGTCCTGCCGCCCTGTAGCTGGGAGTTGTCCAGGCTCGTGTCCCTGAGATGAGCCTCCGTGTCCGCTGCAATGCTGTCAATACGCCGAAATGCAGAGCGGCGTGCGTCTGCACGCGCGCTTACGGGCCACAACGATGCAGTTGCGCAGGAGCGCGCACTGTGGTTTGATGACGCCTCTTTCACGGTGTCAGAGACGACGAGGGGCGGCAGCTCCGGCGGCATGGTGGCCGCCGTTGGCGCGGAGAGCGCGGATGACGATGGACCCGGCTGTGCATTCGCAGCC